>DATAUC010000076.1:0-25725 GCA_036268485.1 Acidimicrobiales bacterium | reverse complement strand
AGTGGCCGGGGTGGCTTCCGACGTCACCGTCGTCGGCGTCATCGGCTCACCCATAACGCACTCCCTCTCGCCTCTCCTGCACGACACGGCCTTTGCCGTCCTCGGCGTGCCCTGGGTCAGCCACGCCTTCGAGGTGCCGGCGGGCCGGGCGGCCGACGCCATGGCCGACATGCGGGCCATCGGATTGGCCGGCCTGTCGGTGACCATGCCCCACAAGGGTGACGTGTACGAGTTGATGGACGAATGCAGCCCCGAAGCCACGTTGCTCAGGGCGGTCAATTGCATCGTGGCCCGGGACGGCCGGCTGCGGGGCGAGAATACCGACGGGGCCGGTTTCTTGGCCTCGCTCGAGCGCGGGGCGGACTTCAGCCCGGCCGGCAAACGTTGCCTGGTGATCGGGGCGGGCGGGGCGGCCCGAGCAGTGGCGGTGGCCCTGGCGGGCGCCGGTGCGTCGGAGGTGGCCGTGGTGAATCGCACGGCCGAGCGGGCCACCGCTCTGGTGCACGCGGCGGGCGGTGTCGTGCGGCTGGGCGCCTTCGATGACGAGACCGAGGTGGCGCAGGCCGACCTGGTGGTCAACGCCACGCCCATCGGCATGGGCCCCGACGCGGCGGCCGGTCAGTGGCCGGTGGATCCGGCGCTGCTGCATCCGGGCCAGGTGGTGGCTGACCTCATTTACGACCCCCGCCCGACGGCGTGGTTGGTGGCGGCGGGCGATCGGGGTGCGCTGGCGGTCGACGGGTTGGGCATGTTGGTGCATCAAGCAGCAGCCCAGATCACATTGTGGACGGGACTGGACGCACCGGTCGATGCCATGTGGGAGGCCGTTGCCGGCCGCTGACCCGCTACGACTTCTTGGTCGTGATGCGCAGACCGCTCTTCCAAATCAAAAAGATCAGCAGCACAACGAGTAATGCAATCCCGCCTGGTAGTTCCCACTTCTTGAAGGCGCTCTTCCCGGGCGGAAGTTTGCTCACCACCGTGAAGTCGATTTTGGTAGCCGCGGCGGCCGACACCTGGGCCCCGACTGCCGATGACGTACCGGCCGAGTAGGCGTGGATCACCACATCACTCTGGTAGCGGCCGGGATGGGCTGATTTCGGCACCTGCAACGTGATCGGAATGTGGGCGCTTCCTTTTGCGGTCAGGAGGACCATTTTGGCTGGGAAGTGAAACCAAGCGGCCGGCGCAATCAGACGACTGCCCTTATTGAGCGACTCCGAGTTGAGATTCGCTACCTCGCCGTTTTCGCTCTTGTTGACGACATAGACAGAGGGAAAGCTGTACGTATGACCCGGTAGGCAGGGAGCGAGTAGCATTACCGGCTGCGCCTGTATGCCGACTCCGATGGAGTCAGCTGCGTAGGACGCTTGCCCAAACATTGAACTGAGCACAAGCCCAGCGAGGGAAGCTGCGGCGAGCCGTTTCGGGCCGATGACTCTCACCCTGCCAAAAATGTGTTTCATAGTGCGGCGGTCCGACGCTCTTACGGCACCGCAGTCCAAGTGATGATCGTCGTGAAGGAACTCGAAGTATCTGTAGTGGACGTAGGTCCAACGAGCGATATCTCCTCGACCTGTGACGCACCGGTAGCTGCTGAGCACTTATCCGCATTCCCCGCATTGAATGCGCTGTCGCAGGCAGGCGTACTCGACAAGTTCGTAGATGAGGTTCCGGATGTACCGTTCCAACCTGTCGTACTCAGGTCGAATTGATTAGCACCGGGAATGGATCCGGAACCGGTACAAGTAACCGGTGCAGCTGGGTCACATAAGATCCAGGCAGTCCCGGCGTCAGAGGGGATTGCGTTGGCTCCATTGACGTCGATATGACCAGCTGCACCGGTGTTGGCCACAGTTATGCCGCCCACCGATTTAGCACTGGACGGAAACGTGCCCAGATCGCATACACCGTTTGGGAAGGTCAAGCCACCGGCACAATTGGTCGAAAATGTAAACGTGGTGGGACTCACGGTCATGCTTCTGGTGGCGGCGGGAGCGACATTGATGGTCGCCGTACTCGATCCTGAACTTGCCGCCAAGGCGGGCGTTGTGGTCAATCCCGTCAGCGCCAAAACGGAAATCGCCAACGGGAGCAGCCGGCGAAATGTGGATCCTTCTGAGAATTTGGGGCGATGGGTCGTCTCCAGCCGCACGATCCGGACCCGCCTGAGTGTTTCGAATGTGGGCATTTTCCCCATCTTTCCGCCGAGCGGTTCCCCAGTTCCCCGTGGATGCCCGAATAGTGGCACGTGAATTCCATCTCGTTTGCCGATCATCCAGTCGCCATTTGTGCCTGACGGCGCCGAAAATCAAACGGCAACTGAATCAACAATCCCAGTCTGGTCCCAGGTTGTTGCAAGATCGTTACACCCCCATTTCAAGGGGGCGGTCCAAAGGTATGTGCGGGGCGTGGGTCGCCCCGGCAGCCGTGGTCAGGAAGGCACGGTGAAGGCGGTGGTGATGCCGCCGTTGAGGGGAAACGACGAGCCGGTCACGAATCCCGAATCGTCACTGGCCAGGTAGGCCACGGTTCCGGCGTACTCCTCCAGGGTCCCGAAGCGGCCCATGGGATAGTGGATGAGTCGCTTGGGCAACTCCTCGGGCGGCAGGGAGCCGAACATCTCCTGCAGCTGCGGGGTCTCGATCGGACCGAGGCACAGGGCGTTGACCCGCACGCCCTGACGGGCCAGGTTCGTCCCCAAGTCCCGGGACAGCTGGATGACGGCGGCGGTGGCGGCCGAGTAGGCCATCTGCGACGTGGCGGCACCCATTTCGGAGAGGAATGAGGCCGTGTTGATGACCGATCCGGACGGCGGGTCATTGGCCAGCATGTAGGGAATGCCGTGCTTGCACGTGAGGAACGTCGTGGTCAGGTTGGCCGCGAACACCCGGTCCCATGTCTCTTGCTCCATGTGGAGCACGGAATGGTCATGCGGATCGTTCAAGCCGGCGTTGTTGAGCAGCACGTCGATCCGGCCGAATTCGTGATGGATGCGAGCGAACACGCTCTCGACGTCGGGCTCCACCGCCAGATCGGCTTGGAGCGAAAGGACGCCCACCGCGTGCTCATTCAGATCGATGCCGACGACGATGGCGCCTTCACTCTCGAACTTGGCCGCCGCCGCCTCACCGATAACGCCGGCCGCCCCGGCGATCACGCACACCTTGCCGGTCAACCGTCCTGCGGTCATGTCGATGCGGGCGGTAGCGCCTGGTCGGCCGCGGCGGGCCAGTGCTCGGACTGGGCCAATGCCACGATGGCCTCTTCGCGCAGCGCCCGGGTCAGGGCGTCACGCTGCGAGGGCACCGTGTGCAAGGTGACCCGCAGGGTCAAGGTGGTGGCGTCGGCCGCCACGAACCCAACCAGTACCGGCGGCTCCGTGCAGTGGTCCACGAAGTCGGGCCGTTGGGCCACCCGATGGGCGGCGTCGGCCACCAGTTGGCGCACCTGCTCGAGGTCGACGGCGGCGGAGCCGGGCAGCGTCAGGTCGACCACGGCCCGGGCCCAGCCCCTCGATGCGTTGGCCAGCAGCCGGATGTCGCCGTTGGGGACAAAGCAGATGGAGCCATCGAGGGAGCGGACCCGAGTCACGCGCATGGTGACGTCCTCGACGATGCCGGTAATGGAATCGACGGTGATGGTGTCGCCCACGGCGAACTGATCTTCGATGGTGAGGAGGAAGCCGGAGAAGTAGTCGCGCACGATGAGTTGGGCCCCGAAGCCCAACGTGGCCCCGATGATGGTGGCGCTGGCCAGCAGCGGCGCCAGATCCACGCCCAGCTGGCCCAGGATGACGGCCACGGCCACCACGAAGACGAAGAAGCGCCAGACGTTGGCCACCACGCCGCCCATGGTGGTGACCCGGGCCCCGGCCCGTCGTGAGCCCGAGCGGGAGGCGGCCTGGTCGCCCACCCGTTCCAGCAGGCGCCGGATGGCCTTACTGCCGTAACGGGCGGCGATGAGCGCCACGATGATCACCAGCGCAATGGAGACCGGACGAACGATGAGATCGACCACGGTGCGGGCCGTGCCGTGGGCCACGCCGAACTTGATCAGCAGGCTGTAGAGCCACCCACCGCCCTCGTCCACCGCACCCACCAGGGGTTGAAGGGTCGCCACAAGGTGGATCGTCATGCCCGGTATTGTGTCGCGCGACGCCGTATGACCATGCTCACTCGAACAGGCAACCCCCGGCGCACCCGTTCGGGGCCCCCGTTCGACTTCGTCCTGGCCATTGCGGCCATTCTGACCTCCCTGGTCGGCGTGCTGATGGTTTACACCGCCACCAAAGGGTCATTGATCGCCAATGGTGAGGACCCCAAGTCCTACTTGAAGAAGCAGGCCTTCTTCGTGGTCCTGGGCATCTTCTGCATGGTCGGGGTGGCGCTGTTCGACTACAGACGGCTCGAACCGCTGGCCATGGTGCTCTATGTCCTGGTCATCATCGCCCTACTCGGCGTCTACGTGGTGGGCAGCCACGCCCAGGGCTCGCAGCGCTGGTTCAACGTCGGGCCCATCGAACTGCAACCCTCGGAGTTCGCCGTCATGGCGCTGATCCTGGCCGTGGCGTCCTATTGCGACAAACGCACCGAAACCGGATTGGCCTGGCGCGACGTCTTCCGCCTGCTTCTCATGGCCGGCGTTCCCATTGCCCTTGTGCTGGGCCAGCCCGACCTCGGCACGGCCATGATCATGCTGATCGTCTTGTTGGTCCTGCTGGCGGTAGCCGGCCTGCCGGTACGCATCCTGATCATGCTGCTGGTGGGTGTGGTGCTGGTCGCCCTGTTCGCGGTGGAGACGGGGCTGTTGCACCACTATCAGATCGCACGTCTGACCAGCTTCTTGAATCCGGATAACAGCAGTTCCAATTCCTATGTGCGCGCCGCCATTTACAACCAGACCGAGGCCAAGAACGCCATTGGCTCCGGAG
Organism: Acidimicrobiales bacterium; assembly: GCA_036268485.1. Lineage (GTDB taxonomy): Bacteria > Actinomycetota > Acidimicrobiia > Acidimicrobiales > RAAP-2 > Bog-473. The sequence continues at coordinate 20,792 of DATAUC010000076.1, read as the reverse complement.
GTATTTTCGGATCGGGCATCGGGCACGGGGCCCAGACCAACTTGGGCTACGTCCCCGAGCAGGACACCGACTTCATCTTCACGGCGGTGGGGGAGCAGACCGGCTTCATCGGTGCCGTCGGCGTGCTCTCGCTGCTGGGCGTGATCGCCTGGCGCATCCTGCGGGCGGCCGGTCAATCACGCGACATCTTCGGCCGCCTGGTCTGCACCGGACTGTTCACCTTTGTGGCTTTCAGCGTCTTCCAGAATGCCGGCATGACGATGGGCATCATGCCCATCACCGGCATCCCCTTACCCTTCGTGAGTTACGGCGGCACCGCAGTGTTGTGCTTCTTCATGGCGGTGGGTTTGGCCTTGAGCGTGGGGGCCCGAAGGAGAATGCGATGACCGATGTGCAGCCTGAAGCGGAAGTGACGGCGGTGGCTGATGTGGTCGATGTGGTTGATGTGGTCGATGTGGCGCCCGTGGCCCCGCCACCCCCGGCCTTCCGGGTCATGGACGTGCAGGATGTCGTCCTAGACCTGCCGGCTCAGTTCCCCCAGGTCACCCTGATTGAGGCCGAACCGCCCAATCGCTCGCTGGTCTTTCCTGTGGGCCTGGCCGAGGGCACCGCTATGGCCCTGGCCCTGCGCCGCATGGACTCGCCGCGCCCGTCCACCCACGAGCTCTTCATGCAGGTGCTCCAGCGGGTGCGCATGGACGTGATCGCCGTACGGCTGACCGGGCGGGTCAACGGCAATTATCTCGCTGAACTGGACATCATGGCGCCCGACGGCCGGGAACGGATCGAGTGCCGGCCCTCTGACGGGCTGATTCTGGCCCTGCGCATGCCGGTGAGTGCCCCCGTGCTGGTCGACGAGCGCCTCCTCGGGAGTGTGGGCGATGTGGAGCCCCAACCGGCCTAACTGAGCCCTGGGCCGCTGGGGGCATCCCCCAATCGGCATTGAGGCCGGGGGTAGGTTCTTTACCTAACGCAGAGGACGGTTGGGTGTCGGATACGCAGAAGCAGTCACCGGTGATTTGGCGCTGTGCGCGCTGCGGTGGGTTGGTGCACGTCTCGAGTGAGCGCTCACCCGCCGCCTGGTGTGCCCGCTGCGGGAAGGTCACCGAGGCTCTGCGCGACGGCGGCTAAATCCGTTAGGAGCGGGCCGGGACCATCGGGCGTTCGCCCACCTGGGCCACGCCCGATGCCTGGATGTGGGCCTGGGCCACCGCTCCCTCATCGGAGATGCGCATGAGCAGGGCGATGAGGGCGTAGTTCGCCAGTAGCGAAGACCCGCCGTAGGCCACGAAGGGCAAGGTGATCCCCGTGAAGGGGAGGAGCCGTACGACCCCCGCCATGATGAAGAAGGCCTGGAAGCCGATGATCAAGGTGAGCCCGGTGGCCATCAGGCGCGAGAAGTCCGAACGGGCGGTCTGGGCAATACGAAGGCCAGCGCCGACGATCAGAACGTAAGCGAAAGTGACGGCGGCAGCGCCGATCATGCCCATTTCGATGGCGATGACAGCGAAGATCATGTCGCTCGTTCTCTCGGGGATAATCACCGGCGAGTTGAACAGGCCCAGACCAGTTCCGCTGAGGCCGCCGGTACCCATGCCGTATTGGGCTTCCGCCATCTGCGTCAGTCCCGGATTGGCTTTGGTTGGGAACGGGTTGAACCACTGGTCCACCCGGTAGTGGACCTGTCCGAAATAGTGGGCGGCGAAAATGGCGCCGGCGGCAAAGAGGACGAATCCGAAGATGAGGTAGCCCACTCGGCCGGTGGAGACCCAGAGCAAGCCAATGAAGAGCGTGAAGAGCAGGGCGGCGAAGCCGATGTCGTCTTCCAGGCCGATGACGGCCATGGCGGCGCCCCAGGCCACCAGGATGGGGATGAGGGGACGCGGATCTAAGTAGAGGCGATTGCCGATGCGCGCCGTTGGAATGGACAGCAGCTCCTTGTTGGCGGCGAAATACGAAGCGAAGTAGATGCACAGCAGGATTTTGGAGAATTCGACCGGCTGGAATGAGAGGCTGCCGTAGTGGATCCATAGCTTGGCGCCGTTGATCGGGGTGAAGAAGAGGGGGGCGACCAACAAGATGCCGCCGGCCAGCAGCAGCAAATAGCGGTAACGCTCGAGGTCGCGCGAGAAGCGAACGACCAACAAAGTCAGGATATAGAGCAGGATGCCGAGGATGGCCCAACCGGCTTGGACCTTGGCCTGTCCGGGGACCCAGCGGGCAATCACCACGTAGCCGATGCCGTTGAGCAGGACTGCCAAGGGCAAAATGACGGCATTGGCCTGAGGGACGAGCCAGCGATTCGCCAAGTGGCCAATGAGGGACAGACCGAGCACCACGCCCAGGAATGGTCCAATGTGGGGCGGGATCTTCGAGTGCTGGCCCAACTCGGCGATCACATAGAGCCCCATGGTCAACAGCGAAGCAAAGACGAGGAGGCCCAACTCGGTTCGCCGCTTGGGCTTGGGGCCCATCACGTAGCGCGGAATGCGTGTGTGACGGGTCGGTGAAGGCACTTATCGAATCGTAGTAGTGCCCGGTAGCATGCGGGGCGACGCCATGACTGCCGACCCCACCCTCATCTCGCCACCGCCCGAGGTCGCCCAGAGGCCCCCCACGCCGACGTTGCGCCAGATTGAGGCCTTCGGCTACCAGCGCTTCACCAACCGGGAGCAGTCCCGCCTCGATTTCGGCGCCCGCCTCCTGGATCTGGCTGAGGACACGTCGGTGCCGCTGTTGGAGCGGACAAAGTTCCTGGCCATCTTCTCCGAGCTGCTCGACGAGTTCTACCAAGTGCGGGTGGCCGCCCTGGAGGATCAAGTGGCGGCCGGCGTGCGCACCCGCTCGGTTGACGGCTTGCGCCCCGGGGAGCAGCTGAAGTTGATCCGCTCCCGGGTCGAAGAGCTGGTCACACGCCAGGACGCCATCTTCTTGGACTCCATCGTCCCTGCCCTGGCCGATGCCGGTGTGCGCCTCTCGGACTGGTCGTCGCTGGACGAGGACGACCGGGTGTACATGATCGACGTGTTCCAGCGCCAGATCTTCCCGGTGCTCACACCTCTGGCCGTGGATCCCGGCCATCCGTTCCCCTACATCTCCAACCTCTCGCTCAACCTGGTGGTCGAGGTGCAGGATCCCATCACCGGGGAGCGACGCATCGCCCGGGTCAAGGTGCCCCCGGTACTGCCTCGCTTCGTGGTCATGCCCGACGGCGAGCGCTTCGTGCCGCTGGAGCAGGTCATCGCCGCCCATCTGGAGACGCTGTTCCCCGGGATGAGCGTGGGCGAGCACTACGCGTTCCGGGTCACCCGCAACGCCGACTTGGCGCTGGAAGAGGACGAAGCCGACGACCTCCTGGTGGCCATTGAGATGGAGCTGCGCCGTCGCCGTTTCGGCCGGGCCCTGCGGCTGGAGATTGGCACCGACATGACCGATGAGCTCATCGAGCTGTTGTCGACCGAGCTTGAGGTGGCGCCCGACGGTGTCTTCAAAGTGGCCGCCCCCCTCGACCTGAGCGGCCTGTGGGGCGTCTACGCCCTCGACCGTCCGGATCTGCACGAAGAGACCTGGACCCCCATGACGCCGCCCCGCCTGGCCACGGCCGGCAACGAGCCGACCGAGTTCTTCGCCATGCTGCGCGAACGCGATGTGCTGGTGCACCACCCCTACGACTCTTTCGCCACGTCGGTCGAAGCGTTCATTGCCCAAGCGGCGGAGGACCCGGCGGTTTTGGGCATTAAGCAGACGCTCTACCGCACCTCGGGTGATAGCCCCATCGTGGCGTCGCTCATCCGGGCCTCAGAAAACGGGAAACAAGTGGCTGCCATCGTCGAACTCAAGGCGCGCTTCGACGAAGAAGCCAACATCGGTTGGGCCCGTGCGTTGGAGGAAGCCGGTGTCCATGTGGTCTACGGCATTGTCGGACTTAAGACCCACTCCAAGACGGCGCTGGTCCTGCGCCGCGAAGAAGAGGGCGTGCGCCACTACTGCCATGTGGGCACCGGCAACTACAACTCCAAGACCGCTCGCATGTACGAGGACATCGGACTGTTGACGGCGGCGGCCGATGTCGGCGCCGACGTCGGTGAACTCTTCAATTATCTGACCGGCTTCTCGCGCCATGCCGACTACCGCCAGATCCTCGTCTCACCGGTGACGGTGCGTAAACGCATTCTGGCCATGATTGAGGAGCAGACCGAGGCGGGGCCGCGTGGTCGCATCGAGTTCAAGCTGAACGGCCTGACCGACGCCGAGATGATCGATGCCCTCTACAGAGCCTCCGGCGCCGGCGTGCCCATCAATCTGGCCATCCGGGGCTTGTGCCGCTTGCGTCCCGGCATTCCGGAATTGTCCGAGACGATACGGGTGCGCTCGATCGTGGGCAGTTTCTTGGAGCACTCTCGCATCTACCGCTTCGGTGGCACCCCGGTCGAGGCTGACGCCGGGCCGGGTCTCCCGCTCAAGCTCTACATCGGCTCGGCCGACCTCATGGGCCGCAACCTCGACCGCCGGGTCGAGGTGCTCGTCCCCGTACGTGAACCCAGCTTGCAGGACCGGCTCTTCGAAATCCTGGAACTGGTCTTCACCGATGAGACCAACTCGTGGGAATTGGGCTCGGACCGCCGCTGGCGCCGGGTGCCGAACGTACACGGGCGTAGCGCGCAAGGCCGTCTGAAAGAGTTGGCCATAGAGCGAGCACGCCGCCGACGCGAGACGGACGTCAGGGTGGTCGACACCGAATAAAGTTCGGCAGCCGATGGCCCTCGTGTCTGCGGACTTCCCAGCTCGAGTCCCTGGTCGGGCTTCCGCACACGCCGGAGGCGATCACGCCGCGAGAAGTTCCGTCGTGTGACATCCGTCACCCTGTTCATCGCACGTTCACAATGCGGACATTTCGCCGCAATGGACCATCGGTACCTTCAACTCAGTGAGTACAGACGTGTATGCACAGTCGAATACGGCGAGCGCGGTCGCCTACCATCAGTTGAAGACCCTCTTACTGATGGGCGATGTGCCGGTTGGGGTCAGGCTGCGGGAGGAGCGGATTGCCGATCGCCTCGGCATGTCGCGAACTCCGATTCGCGAGGCCATGCTGCGTCTGCACGTCGAACGGTTCTTGGACCGCCACCCCGAAGGTGGATTTCGTGCCACTGTGCCAAGCGCGCAGACAATGCAAGAACTCTACGAAGTTCGGAGCGCCCTCGAATTATGTGCCCTGCGCCGGGTCCGCCATGGCGGCGGTCATGACCGCCGGGTGTTGGTGGAGCTCAGGGATGAGTGGCACCTCATCAAAAGTGACTCACAAACCCTCGACGCAGAGTTCGTACTGCTCGACGAGGATTTTCATGGCCGATTGGCTGAATCAGCCGGAAACCACCAGCTCAGTGAGGAACTGCGATCAATCAGCGAGCGCATTCGAAGTGTCCGGACCCATGACTTCATAACGCCGGGGCGCATTCACGCCACCGTGGAACAGCATCTGGCCATTCTCGACGCCATTCTCGATCGCAGGGTCGGTCGGGCTGCATCCCTCCTTGAAGAGCACATTGGCGAATCACGTTCCGTGGTGGAGGTCGCGGTGGCTCGAGTGCTGGAACGAATGTTGTCGGTCGAGGAGCGGGATGACGCATGGTGACATCAGATCTGCGCGAGGGAGAGCTGGAGACGGACGAGATAGGCGAGACGCCCGACGTCCCGTTGCTCGCCGTTCATGGACTCACCAAGATTTTTGGGCCCCTGCGGGCTAATGACGGGGTTGAATTCACCGTCCGGCCAGGGGAAGTGCATGCCCTTCTCGGGGAGAACGGTGCCGGCAAGAGCACCCTGGTCAAGATGCTCTACGGGGTCTATAAGCCCGACGGCGGTTCGATAGAAATGAGAGGAAGAGAAGTCGCCGTCACGTCTCCCTTGGCGGCCCGGGACCTCGGGTTGGGCATGGTCTTTCAGGACCTCCGTCTCATCCCGGCTTTCACGGTCTGGGAGAACGTGGCCCTTCATCTGCGAGAAACGGGTCGAATTCTACGTCCGAAGAAGGTTCAGCAGCTGGTCACCGAAGCGTCTGCCCGCTACCGGCTGGCGGTCGACCCGGGGGCGAAAGTGGCCGACCTGTCCATCGGCGAGTGGCAGCGAGTGGAACTCCTCAAGGTGCTTCTGGCCGGAGCGAAAGTCCTCATTTTGGACGAGCCCACCAGTGTGCTCACCCCGCAGGAAGTGGAAGGGCTCTTCGGCGTCGTGCGCCAGCTGCGGTCCGAAGGTGCGGGCATCGTCATCATCACGCACAAGATGCGAGAGGTTCGAGAGATCGCCGATCGCGTCACCGTGCTGCGGGCCGGACGCGTGGTGCTCAGAGATGTCATCACCGCCGACATCTCGAGCGATGACCTCATCACCGCCATGGTGGGCGAGAGCGTGCAGCCAGTCCGAAACGACGGAGCAGCCTCCAGCGAAAAAGTTGTCTTGGCGCTCAAAGGCGCTGCTCTCTCGGGCGTCGGTGAGGGTTCGGGACTGCGCGGAGTTGACCTCACTGTTCATGCTGGCGAGATTGTCGGGATTGCAGGTGTGGCCGGAAACGGACAGCGCGAGCTGGCGGATTTGGTCTGTGGTGCGGCTAAGGCTGATGGCGGCCAGATCTTCCTCAACGGCCAGTTAGTCCCATGGGGCGACCCCAGAGCATTCCGACTGGCTGGAGTCGTCTCTGTGGCGGCCGATCCGGTTCGTGAATTTGTGGTGCCCGGTCTCACCGTGGCCGAGCATGCCGCTCTTTGGGAGTCGATGGCGTCCACCAAACGTGGTCTGCATTTCAATGTGCGCAATGCCGCGAAGAAAATTCGGGCCGATGCCGAGCGGGTCGGGCTGAAGATCGCCGCCCCCGACAGACGACTCGGCCTGCTGTCAGGGGGCAATATCCAGCGAGTCCTTCTTTCGCTTGCATTTGGTGATCGAGCATCGTTGATCGTGGTGTCATATCCAACCCGCGGGCTCGACGTCTTGACGACTGAGCGCACCAGGGCACTGCTCCTTGAAGCACGGGCCGCCGGATCAGGTGTACTGCTCATTTCCGAGGACCTCGATGAGCTGCTTGCCATCTCCGATCGGATTGCCGTGTTGGCGCACGGCGCCTGTACGGGCATTGTCTCGGCCAGCCAGGCCGATCGTCAGTCGCTGGGTCACCTCATGACGGCGGAGGCTGCAGCATGACCATCGCTCCTGAGCAACCGTTGCTCAGTCTTCCGCCCGAGCCAGTGTCCCAGGGATCGTGGAAAGCGGTGGCCGAGAAGTGGCGTGACCCCTCCGGGTTGAAGCGGTTGGCGGTGGCCTTGGGCGCCTACGTCGGCTGCCTCATTGTGTTCGGATTGTTCGTCCTTACTCAGAGCAAGAATCCCTTCAGCGTCTACAACTCAATCATTCACTCGGCCTTCTTGAGTTCGGGGTCGCTGGCCGAGGTCCTCGTGCGTTCGGTGCCCATAGTCCTGGCTGCGCTGGCCGTTTCTGTGCCCGCTCGGGCCGGATTGGTCAACGTCGGCGGAGAAGGCCAACTGATTATGGGAGCAGTGGCGGCGACCGGCTTCGGCGTTGCCCTCGGTCATCATGTTCCCGGTCCCGTCGGTTGGTTGATCATGGCCATCGGAGGCATCGTTGCTGGTGCGGTCTGGGCTGGTATCGCAGGCGTCCTTCGAGTCGCCGTCGGAGCCAACGAGGCCGTGACGACGTTGCTCTTGAACTTCATCGCCAACGACATCATGTTGTACCTGCTCTACCAGCCGTGGAAAGACCCAAGTGGCGGCGGCCAACCGGAAAGTCGGCCCTTAACCTCCAATGAGGTGCTGCCCAAGATCTTCGGCAGTTCCATCAACCTCGGGGTGATTATCGCCCTCGTCGTAGCGTTCGGCGTCTATGTCCTTGTGAAGCGAACCGGATGGGGTTTCGCCCTGCGGGTGGTCGGAGGAAATCAGGTGGCGGCGTCGCGAGCCGGTATTCCCGTGACGAAGCTGATGATCAGTTCCATGATGGTCGGAGGCGGCTTGGCCGGACTTGGCGGCATGCTGTACCTGGCCGGCACGCAGGTCCAGTTACTCCCCGGCGGTACTTTGAGCTACGGCTACATCGCCTTCTTGGCGGCGTTCTTGGGCCGACATGATCCTTTCAAAGTGGTCCTGTCGGCGCTGTTGTTCTCGGCCATCGCCATCGGCGTGCCCGGTCTGCAACTCAACTTCGGCTTGGACGGAAATGTGGTCGATGTTCTGCTGGCCCTGATTGTGATGGCCCCACTCGGGACGTCCGTCTACCGGAAGCAAGCGTTCTGATGAACGGCTTTGAGCAGGCTCTGGCCACGGGCGTTGAAGGCGGCACCATCATTTTGTTCCCCGCGCTTGGAGAGCTCATTGGCGAACGTGCTGGCATTGTCAACCTTGGAACCGAAGGCTGCATGCTGGTGGGCGCCTTGGCGGCCTACGCCGTGGGCGCCAGCACAGGATCGGCCTGGTTGGGCGTGGGCGCCGGTTTTTTGGCTGCTGCACTGGTCGGATTGCTCCACGCCGTACTGGTCGTCAAACAACGAGCAGACCAATTGGCCAGTGGACTGGTCGTCTGGTTCCTGGCCATCGGGTTGACCTCGGTGCTGGGCACATCGTTCGTGAGCAAGACAGTCACGCCGTTGCCGATCCTCAAGGTTCCGCTGCTCGGTTCCCTGCCGTGGATCGGCAACATTCTGTTTAATCACGACGCCCTGGTGTATGTCAGCTTCGGACTGGTGGCCCTGGTCTGGTGGGCCCTGTATCGGACCCGCATCGGTTTGGTCTTGCGCGCCACCGGAGAACGTCCAGAAGTGGTTGCCGTCGCCGGGCGGCGACCCGAATTGGTCCAGATTGCCGCAGTGACCCTGGGGGCGGCGCTGGCCGGCATCGGAGGGGCCCAGCTCTCCGTTGGCTATGTAGACAGCTGGTTTGACGATATGACGAACGGTTACGGCTTCATTGCTGTAGCGGTCGTTCTGTTTGCGGCTTGGCGTCCATGGCTGGTGGTCGTGGGGGCATATGCCTTCGGGGTGGCGTTGGCAGCCGCGTCGGTCCTGCAAGCGCACGGAGTAGCGGTGAATCAGTACCTCCTGGACACCTTGCCGTACCTGGTCACACTGGTCGCCCTCGTCGTGTTCGCCCGGGGCGGCCGCAGTCGAGCGCCGGAAGGTTTGGCCCGAGCCCTCGCCAACTCGAGTTGACGGAAGTGGCGTTGTTCAGCACCCCGGGTGGGGTGGAACCACCGAGAGATCGAACAGGGAGAGTTCGACCAGATGCACGGTAATCAGCAGGCAATTATCACTACGAGAAGGAGCTTGATGTCGTTTCTGAAGAATATTCAGCCTCGCCGAGGCGGAAGATTGATGACCGTGGGCCTCGCCGCCATTTCTGCCGTCACATTTGGTTCCACCATTGCCGTCGCGGGCTCAGCGTCAGCATCGCTGGCGCCGACCCACGCCATTCGAGCCGCGGAGCCGTGGGCGAATGCCAAGACCGTTGGCTTCATCATGGTCGGTGAGGAGACAGACGAGGGCTACAACCAGGCTGTCTACACGGCCAGCTTGAAGGTGAAGAAGGACCTCGGCGTCACTACGCTGTTGGCCGACAACGTCCCCGAGACGCAGCAGGTCACCACGGTTATGCAGCAGATGGTCGACCAGGGAGCAAAGATCATCTTTGCCACGAGTTATGGGTACCAGTCCTACGCCTACGCCTTTGCCAAGTCGCACCCAAGCGTGCTGGTGCTGCACCAGGGCGGGACGTACGCCGGGAAGAAGTTCCCGGCCAACCTGGGTACGTATTTCGGTGAGGCCTACGACCCGGTTTCCCTCGGCGGTATTGCAGCAGGCGCCGCTACAAAAACAAACAAGCTCGGCTTCGTGTACGCCTTTCCGATTCCCCAGACGGTTGACAACGTCGATGCGTTCGAACTTGGAGCTCTCTCGGTGAATCCCAAGGCGAAGACCTACACGGTCGCCACGTCAGAATGGTGTGACCCGCTGAAGCAGAAGTCTGCCGCTGCTGCGCTCCTCTCGGAGGGAGCCGACGTACTGTCCCAGCACCAAGACTGCCAGTCGACTGTTATTCAGGCGGCCAAGGCGGGCGGAGCGAAGGTCGTCGGCTACCACTACGATGCCGAGTCACTCGACCCCGCTGGTTGGCTCACCGGTTCCGTATGGGCCTGGGCGCCGCTGTACGAGAGCATCATCAAGACGGCGAAGGCCGGGAAGTTCACCGGATCCCAGTACAACGCCAACTTCATCGGTACGTTCAAGTCCGGCAACAACCCGCTGACGTTGGCACCTTTCGGCGCATCGGTCACGAGCGCCACCAAGGCCAAGATTGTGGCCGAGGAAGCCAAGTTGAAGTCGGGCGCCTCCATCTTCAAGGGTCCGATCTCGTGCAACAACGGCAAGGTACTGGTTCCGGCTGGAAAGACGGCAACACCGGCCCAGGTGAACCAGTTCACCTGTTTCGTCAAGGGCGTCGTCGCTTCCTCATGACCCACGTGGCTCCAGTGATAGAGGCTATGGGGACGGTCTCCGGATCGCAGCCGTACCCATGGCCCTATCACGGCGCCCTGGTGCCACGACAGACGGCCCTGCTGGCCTGTCTCGATCCGCAATGGCGGATCGGACGGCCGCAGGACCGGGAAAGTGATGAGCGGTTGGTGCAGTTGAGTCGCACCGTCCGGAGTGCTGGTGGGCTCGTTGTCGCCATCACGGCGACGACGAGCCATACCGGCCGAACTTTTCTCAACGCAGGCACCAAGATCGAGACGACGGTGCTCAAGGACATGGAGCCTGACGTCAAAGTGAAGGCGACCGGGACCAGCGGCTTTCTCGGTAGCCCGCTGGACCGGGAACTGCGCAATCGCAAATGCGTTGATCTCTTGGTGGCGGGCTGGGGACTGGAAGGTCCCGTCCACTCCACGCTGAGAGCAGCAAACGACCGCGGCTTTGAATGCCTTTTGGTGGCCGATGCCTCCACCTCAGTCGATACCACTTTGGCATTTGCAGCAGATCAGATGGTGTGCTTTTCGGGTGGAATTTTCGGAGCGATCGCCCGAACGAGCGACGTCCTTGCCGCGTACGGACGCGGCCAAACAGATGGGAGTATCCAATGACCAACCAGACGTCTTCTGGCCGGGCGCAGGTTGAGGCCATGCCGTATATCTGGCCGTTCGACGGTGTACTCCAGCCCGAAACCACCGCCCTCATTTTGATCGACTGGCAGGTTGATTTCTGTGGACCGGGTGGTTATGTCGACCGCATGGGCTATGACCTGTCATTGACCAGGGCCGGCCTGGCCCCCACCGCCCGCGTGTTGGCCGCATTCCGCAACTGGGGCGGTACGGTGATTCACACCCGGGAGGGACACCGCCCTGACCTATCGGATTGCCCACCCAACAAGTTGTGGCGATCAAAACAGATAGGGGCGGGGATCGGCGATGCGGGCCCGACCGGGCGAATCCTCGTGCGCGGCGAGCCGGGCTGGGAGATTGTGCCCGAAGTGGCGCCGATTGACGGAGAGATCATTGTCGACAAACCGGGCAAGGGGGCGTTTTACGCCACGGATCTCGATCTAATGCTGCGACTGGCTGGCACCACACACATCGTCTTCACGGGAATTACCACCGACGTTTGTGTGCACACGACCATGCGAGATGCCAATGACATGGGCTACGAGTGTCTGTTGCTGACGGATTGCACGGGTGCGACCGATCCGGGCAACTATGAGGCGGCCCTGAAAATGGTGACGATGCAGGGAGGCGTCTTTGGCGCCATCGCACATTCCGAGGCGTTTCTCAACGTCATCGCGTCCCCAGTCGGGTCGCTGGCGCCATAGAGGATCCCACGGTGCCGGCTGCCAACCTGCCCGAGATCGTGGCTGAGGTCAGAGCGGTCTTTGAGCGCTATGAAAGAGCGCTCGTGACCAAGGACTTGTCGGTGATGGCCGAGCTCTTCTCAGATAGTCCCGAAGTGGTGCGTTTCGGCATCGCCGATCAAGAACGGGGACCTGAAGAACTGGCTCAATGGCGGGCGGCGCAACCACCCCACCGACCGGGGCGCACGCTCGTCAATGTCACCGTGGCGACGTACGGCACGACGACAGCCGTGGTCACCACGGTCTTCACCTACCCGGGTCGACCTCTGGTTGGTCGGCAAAGTCAGACGTGGATTCGGGGCGAAGACGGCTGGCGTATTGTCCACGCGCACGTCTCGGAAATTTCACGCTGAGACCGGATGGCAAGGGCGCTCGGGAGGCTCAGGAACCCGCTCCCAGGCTGGGCGATGCCGCCGGCGCGGGAGGCCGCCCCAAGCGCAGCGAGAGGTAGGCCGCTCCGCCAAAGGGGATGGGCAACCAGAAGTTGACCAGGCGCCAGCACAGGACGCCGGCGGTGGCGGCACCGCCGGGCACGCCGAAGCCGGTGAGGATGGAGACGATGGTCAGTTCGACGACACCCAGCCCGCCGGGCGTCACCGGGATGACAGCCAGGATGTTGGCCAGGCCGTAGGCCACCAGTACGTCGATGGGGGAGATATGGGCCCCGAAGGCGAAGAGGAAGACCCACAGCGAGGCGGCATCGAGCAGCCAGTTGGCTGCCGCCCAGCTCCCGGCCCGGTAGAGCAGGTCGGGATGCTTGGCCAGGACCTTCATCCTGTCGGCCACCGAGTGGACCAATGCCTCCACCGTTTCGGGCTTGACCAGCGGCAGATGGGTGGCCACCCGCTTGAGGACCCTTTCGGCCTGCTTCTCACCGCGGGTGAGGAGCACGATGAGACCACCGAAGATAGCGATGAGAAGCACGCCGAGTATGGAGGCGAAGCCGTAGAGCGGGTTGTAGCCGTGCAGGGGAATGGAAACCAGGAGTGACAGCCAGAAGATGGCGTTGAGCACGACGGCGGACCCGATGCCTTGGGTGGCCAAGCCGAAGGCAGCCGTGCTGCCCGGCACATCGGCTTCGGTCAGGAGCCGGTAGCTAGCCGCCGTTCCGGGCACGGTACCGCCCGGGAGGACGTGGCTGATGGCCAGGGCCCACATGTTGATACGGAAGATGCGGAAACGGGAAGGTGCCCCCGGAGACAGCACCGAACGGGTCAACTCGGCGTAGGCGATCAGGGCGCTGACCTCAATGGCAGCGCCCAGGACGAGCCAGAGGAAGTTGAGGTGTCTCAACTGGTGGAATTCCTTGCGGGCGCTCGAGAGCTCGGGCAGGAGGATGTACTCGCCCACGAAGAACAGGACGAGGACTATCAACGTGATCTTCACGTTGCGGGGTATCCAGCGCCGCTTGCGGGGCGCGGCCGTGTCCTCGTCCGGCCGATCCATCGCCTCATGCTTGCACGTCTCCGACCTGGCCAAGCTGCCATGCTGGTCAGATGGCGGACGACGTTCCCGACACATGGCGGTCCCGGCTGACCGGAAATGCCAGCCGGAGGGGCGTCCCCCTGGCCACCATCGTGACGGCGGTGGCCGTGACCATCGGCCTGATCGACCTCAATGTCGCCCTGATCGTCGGGCTGTGGGTCCTGCGCAAGATCGTCCTCTACACGGTGGTCGCCTTCTTCCTGGCCGTCGTGCTGACCCCGCTCACCCGGCTCCTGAGCCGCCGCGCCCATATGTCACACGCGATAGCCGCCACGGTCGTCTTTCTGGGCGGCTTGATCGTTCTGGCCGGGCTGGTGTACCTCTTCGCCTCGCCACTCGTAACCAGTGCCGTACATTTCGGCCATCAGGTGCCCGACTTGATCAAGAACGCCCGGAAGGGTCGGGGGCCATTGGGCAAGCTGGTCTACCGGCTCCACCTGCAGAAGTACCTCTCCGAGGGTTCGACCCAGATCTCCAAGCAGTTGGCCAAGGTGCTCAAACCGGCCACCGCCTTCTCGGTGGGCGCCGCCGCCGTGTCGTCCCTGATCTCTATCGCCACCATCGCGGTCCTGACGTTCTTCACCATGATGGAAGCGCCTCGCCTCTGGTATGGCTTCCTGGGCTTCTTCAAGCCAGCCACCTCGGTTCGCCTCAGCCGGGTGATCAACGAGTCGATCCGTTCGGTCACCGGCTACATGCTGGGCAACTTCATGACGTCGATCATCGCCGGGGTGGTGGTGTTCATCAACTTGGAGGTCCTGAGCGTGCCTTTTGCCGTCCTGCTCGGGGTGTTCGTGGCCCTGGTGGATCTCCTGCCCTTGGTCGGGGGCCTGCTGGCCGGTCTCCCGACGGTCATCATCGCTGCCATCCACTCCGTCCCGGCTGGGATTATCACGCTGGTTGTCTTTCTCATCTACCAGCAGGTGGAGAACCACATCCTCAATCCGGTGATCATGAGCCGGACCGTTCGCTTGAACCCGCTGTGGGTGCTGATGGCGGTGCTGATCGGGGCCACCCTCGGCGGTAAAATTGGCTCTGACCTGGGGTCTTTCGTGGGCGCACTCATCGGCATTCCGGTGGGAGGGGCCATTCAGGTGGTGGCGCGGGAAATCCGCCGGGGTCCTGGCCCCGTGCTTCCCGATTCCGTTCCCGATTCCGTTTGAGCGGGCCTTCCTCCTAGAATGTCCAGCGTGCGTCCCCTCGTCGTAATCCCGACGTATAACGAGTCGGAGAACATCGAGCGGATCCTGCGCCGGATTCACGAATGTCTCCCCGAGGCCGGGATTCTGGTGGTCGACGACGGCAGCCCCGACGGCACCGGCGATCTGGTCAAGGCGGTGGCGGCGGAATTGCCCGACGTGCACATCCTGGCCCGCAACGAGAAATCGGGACTGGGCAGCGCCTACCGGGCCGGCTTCGCCTGGGGCCTCGAGCAGGGCTACGACGCCATGATCGAGATGGACGCCGACTTCTCCCATGACCCCAGCGCGCTGCCTTCGGTGTTGGCCCCCCTGGCCAATGGCTACGACGTCTCCATCGGGTCCCGCTACGTTGAGGGTGGTTCCATCCCCAACTGGGCCTGGCACCGTCACCTGCTTTCGCGGGGAGGCAACCGGTACGCCTCCGCCGTGCTGGGCCTGAATGTGGCCGACTCGACCGCGGGCTTTCGCGCCTACTCGGCCCGCATCCTGAAGAACCTGGACCTCAACCTCATACGGGCCGAGGGCTATGGCTTCCAGATCGAGATGACCTACCGGGCCAAGCAGCATGGCGCGGCCATCGCTGAGGTCCCTATCAGCTTCGTCGATCGGGCTGCCGGTGAGTCGAAGATGTCGTCGATGATCGTCTTTGAGGCGCTGGGTCTCGTCACGTGGTGGGGTCTGGGTCGGGTGCTGCGCCTGGCGCGGCGAGGCCGGACCACCGTGACCCCGCTGGCTGAGCCGCAATCGGAAGCTGGCGACCCCGTCCGCTCCGCATGAATGGAGCCCCTGTCATGGTGAGCACGGACATGCCGGTGCCGAGGATCCTCGTCGTGGATGACGAGCCCAATATCGCCGAACTGTTGTCGGTGGCCCTGCGCTTCGAGGGCTACGAGGTAGGTGTGGCCGCCACCGGCTCCGAAGCCCTCGACATGGCCCGCTCCTACCGGCCGAACCTGATCATGCTCGATGTGATGCTGCCCGATCTCGACGGCAACGAGGTGTGTCGCCGGCTGCGCCAGCAGGGCGAGCACATGCCCATCGTGTTCCTCACCGCCCGCGACACGACCGAGGACAAGGTGCGGGGGCTGGCCATGGGTGACGACTACGTCACCAAGCCCTTCAGCATTGAAGAGCTCATGGCCCGCGTTGGCGCCATCCTGCGCCGGGCCGGGGAGGTGGCGGCGGCCGACACGTCGATCCTGCGCTTCTCCGACCTCACCATGCACATCGACACGCATGAAGTGTGGCGCCGGGAGCGGGCCATCGACCTGACCGCCACCGAGTTCAACCTGTTGCGTCACCTGCTCGAGAACGCGCGCCGCGTCATCTCCAAGTCGGAATTGCTGGACAACGTATGGGGCTTTGGTTTCCACGGCGACCCCAACATCGTGGAGACCTACATCAGCTACCTGCGCAAGAAGGTTGACGCCGCCGACCCGCCGTTGATCCACACCATCCGACGAGTGGGCTACACCCTGCGCCTGCCTCGCGAAGGGTGAGCCTGCAACGGCGACTTGTCGCCGTCATGTCCCTTCTTCTGGTGGCCGGACTGGCCGTGGCCGACGTCGCCACGTACGCCTCGGTGCATTCGGTCCTCTTCGGCCGGGCCGACGACACATTGACCACGTCCGAAAGCCTGGCCTTCAACTACGCCACCTTTGCCTCGCAGCATGACAATCCGATTACCGCCAAGGGTCTCTCCGACCACGTATCGCCCGACGTCTATGTCCTCGTGACCGATGCCCAGGGCAAGGTCATCCTGCGCCGACCCTCGGGTTCGCCCAACCGACCGGACCCGTCGCCTCTGGTGCACAAGTCGATTCCGGTGCAGCAGGTGCCTGACATCAGCCGCCGCCACGTCGGCCGCTATGGCGGCACGTTCCAACCCGACCCCAATGCGGTGGTGGTGGGCTCCATGGGTGACCCGGACGGCCAATACCGGGCGGTGGCGGTGACAGTGCCGCAGGGCACCATGGTGACGGCCCTGTCGCTGAATCCCACCAACGACACGCTGGCTTCGCTACGCCGGGTGGAAATTCTGGCCAGCGCCGGCGTCTTGCTCCTGATGGGTTTGATGGCCCTGTTCATGGTGCGCCGGGGTCTGCGCCCGCTACGGGGCATGGCCGAGACGGCCGACGCCATCGCCTCGGGCGACCTGACCCGCCGCGTGCCCGAGGAGCCCGCGGACACCGAGGTGGGCCGCTTGGGCGTGGCCTTCAACCAGATGTTGACCCAAATCGAGAGTGCCTTCGCCGAGAAGTCGGCCACCGAGGAACAGCTGCGCCTCTTTGTGGCCGACGCCTCCCATGAGCTGCGCACCCCTCTGACGTCCATCCGGGGCTACGCCGAGCTGTTACGTCGGGGCGGCTTCTCCGACGAGGCGGGACGCCACAAGGCGCTGCAGCGGGTGGAGGAGGAAGCGACCCGTATGGGTGGGTTGGTGGAGGATCTCCTCCTCTTGGCTGAGCTGGACCGGGGCCGACCGCTGCTGGCGGACCCGGTCGATCTGCACCGCATCTGCGCTGACGCCGTGCAGGACAGCAATGCCATCGATCACCAGCACGACCTTGCTTTGCGTGAGGGCGATCCCGTGCTGGTCATCGGGGACCCCGAGCGTCTGGCCCAGGTGGCTCACAACCTGATCCGCAACGCCGTGGCCCACACGCCCGACGGCACCCGCATTGTGGTGTCCACGCAGGCCCGCGGTCCGGTCGGCGTCATTCAGGTGGTCGACAATGGACCTGGTATCGATCCCAAAGACTTCTCGCGCGTGTTCGATCGCTTTTACCGGGGCGATCCCGCCCGTTCGGGTCCCGGCACCGGTCTCGGCTTGGCCATTGTGCGCGCCATTGCCGAAGCACTGGGCGGATCGACCGAAGCCACGGCGGCACCCGACGGTGGGGCCGCGTTGATGGTCCGTATCCCCTTGGCCTCGGCCAGCCAACGAAGGCTGGCTCGCTACCCGCAGACAGGGGCCCACGAGACTCGGTCAACGCAGGTGCGCTGAACCCCCGGGCACCAACGATTCGAGCACGGTGCCCAGTTTCAGAATGATCTCTTCCGCCTCGGCCGCCGGATCCGAGCCGGCCACGATCCCAGCCCCGGCCCGCAGGGAGACGGCGTCGCCCTCGGCGTGCAGGAGGGCGCTGCGGATGCCGATCATCCATTCCCCGGTGCCGGCGGCGTCGACCCAGCCGACTGGCCCGGCCCAGTGGTCGCGCTCCTCGGGTTCCGCCGCTGCAATGGTGGCCAGCGCCAGCTCGCGGGGCGACCCTCCGACGGCCGGGGTGGGATGCACGGCGGCCAGCAGGTCGATCACGGTTGTCGGCGCCCGCAGGTGCCCCTCAATCCGCGTGCCCAAGTGGGCCACGGAGTGGAACGCCACCAGGGAGGGTTCGGCCGGTACCGAAAGCTCATCGCACAGCGGCCCCAGGATCGCACTGAGGTCGTCCACCACGTAGCGGTGCTCGGAGCGTTCCTTGGGTGAGGCGGCCAGCCATCCCTGGGCGTCGGCATCGCCCCGGGCCGTGGCTCCTCGAGCCACGGTGCCGGCCAGCGGGTGACACGAGATGCGGTCGCCGTGCTGGGCGATCAACAGTTCGGGTGAGGCGCCGAAGAAGGTGCCGTTCGGTACCGGCATGGAGAAGATGGTGCAGTTCGGCTCGTGGGCCCGCATGCGGCGCAGCACCACGGACAGCGGCAGCATCCCACTGAGCCCGACGGTGATGGCCCGCGACAGGACCACCTTGACCAGAGCGGCGTCCGGTGCGTTCATGCTGGCCACGGCGGCGGCGACAGCATCGGCGTAGTCCTGGGAGGTGAAGGGAGCGCGCAGGTCGGTGACGTCCACGTCGACCAGCGGCTCATCGCCGGCCACGGTGCCGTACTGCCAGATGACGGCGTCGAAGAGTTCGTCGGTCTCGGGCAGCGGGTCTTCCACCGGCCCCACGGCAGTGGCCCAGCGATGCGTCGCGCCGTCAGCGTCGCGGTCGATCCCCATGGTGAAGCGGGGCACGATGAGTTGGCCGTCGAGCGCATTGAGGAAGGGCAGCGCTCCCAGGGCCACCACACCGGTGCCCAACCGGCCGACCGCGTCATCGCAGGGGATGGAGGCCAGCAGCTCGGCCGCCTCACGGGCTCCGACCAACATGGCCGTGCCCCAGCCGACCAAGGTCAGGCCGGGTCGATCGAAGAGGACGGTTGGACTGCCGTCGAACTGCAAGGCGTCCGGCCCGTAGTCCAGGACCACCGTGCGAGCGTGCAGCCCGGTGTCGGTCACGGCAGGGGCAGACCGGCGCGGGTGGCGAAGATCAGCTGGCTCAACCCCCCGGCCAGGGGTCGGACGCCCACCCCGGAGAATCCGGCCTCGAGCAACATGCGGCGCATGGTTGGCGCCGGCGGCAGATAGGCCACGGACCGGGGAAGGTAGTGGTAGGCCTCGCGGTCGGACAGGGCGCTGCCGATGAGGGGGACCACCCGGTCGAACCAGACGGAATAGCCGGCCTTGAGCAGCGGGGAGGTGGGCGCGTCGACCTCGAGGATGGCCAGCCGACCACCCGGGCGCACCACCCGGGCCATCTCATCGAAGGCCTGGGCCAGCTCGGTGAAATTGCGCAAGGCGTAGCCGCAGACCAAACCGTCGAAGGCGCCCTCGTTGAAGGGCAGGCGGGTGCTGTCGGACTGGACCAGGGGCACGGCGGCCCGGTTGGCCGCCAGCATGCCCAAGCTGAGGTCGGCCCCCACCACGCGATAGCCCTGGCGAGTGGCCAGCTTGGACAGGTCGCCGGTACCACAGGCCAGGTCGAGCAGCCGGGATCCGGTCGGCAGCGCGAGGGCCTTGAGGGTGTCGCGCCGCCAGGCCTGGTCCAAGCCGAACGTCATGAGACGGTTGATGAGGTCGTAGCGCGGCGCGATGGCGTCGAACATGGACCGGACGCGTGCCGTCTTCTCCTCGCCGACGGGCAAGGGCGCCGCCGGAGCAGTCGACCGACTTCGAGCGGGCGCCATAGGGTTCTAGCGGTAGTAGCGGTAGACCACCTGCGCCACGCAGGCTGGCTTGGGCGCGTCACGTACTTCCATGACCAGGTCGTACGTGACCTGCACGCCACCTTCGACATCCTCCACGTTGCTGACGGTGGCGCCCATGCGCAGGTCCGCCCCGACGGGGACCGGCGAGGGGAACCGGACCTTGTTGGCGCCGTAGTTGACGCCGAACTTCATGTTGTCGACCCGGATGATCTTGTTCAACAGGACCGGGGCCAACGAGAGGGTGAGGTAGCCGTGGGCGATGGCGAAGCCGAATGGGCCTTCCTTGGCCCGCTCGGGGTCCACGTGGATCCATTGGTGATCATCGGTGGCATCGGCGAAAAGGTTCACCCGTTCCTGGGTGACCGGTTGCCATTCGGAATAGCCGAGCTGCTGCCCGGTCATGCCGTGGAAGGCGTCGACGCCGTCAACAATGGTGGTCATGATCTGCTCCTCGTGGGTCCATGCAGTACGTAGCCCTGGCACCCTACCGGTTCCTCACTACGCTGATCCGGGTGGATGACCTGCCCGCGCACCATCCGGCGCCCCAGCCCCACCACCACCGGGATATCCGTGGCGGGGGAGCCCGAGCCGCCATATTCGGGGTCAGCGACGGCCTGGTCACCAACGTCTCTCTGGTCCTGGGCATAGCCGGGGCGAGCCCGGGCGGCTCCATCGTGCGCTTGGCCGGGCTGGCCGGCCTGGTGGCCGGTTCCTTCTCCATGGCGGCGGGGGAGTACATCTCCATGACGGCGCAACGCGAGCTGTTGGAACGTGAGCTCGATGTGGAGCGCGCTGCTCTGAAGAAGAGCCCCGAGGGCGAGGCCCGGGAGCTCCAGGGCATGTACGAAGGGCGGGGCATCGATCCCAGCGTGGCCCGCGACATGGTGGCTCAGGTCATGCAGGACCCCCAGCTGGCGCTCGAGACCCACGCTCGCGAGGAGCTTGGGATCAACCCCGATCACCTGGGCTCCCCCATTCAGGCGGCGCTGTCATCCTTTGTCACCTTCGCCTTGGGCGCCTTCGTCCCGTTGCTGCCTTGGCTGTACACCCGGGGCACGGCTGCCATCTGGACCTCGGTCATTCTCGGTGCGGTGGCCTCGTTGCTGGTCGGTGGCGTACTGGCCACCTTCACCGAACGTCCCCTGCTCCGTTCAGCCCTGCGCCAACTGGCCATCAC
>DATAUC010000075.1:0-109414 GCA_036268485.1 Acidimicrobiales bacterium | reverse complement strand
AAGAGGGCTCCTACCCGACAGATGTCTTCGAGGCCTTTCGCGACGCCGGGTTGCTCGGCCTGTGCATTCCGGCCGAATTCGGGGGTTCGGGTGCAGGCATTCTCGGACTGGCTCTGGCTATAGAGGAGGTGGCCAAGTACTCGAACACGGCTGCGCTCATGCTCCTCTTGACCCGGTTGCCGACCGGGCCGGTCATGATCGCCGGGACCACCGAGCAGAAGCGGCGCTATCTGCCCGGCATTTGCGACGGCACCTCGCGCGCCGCCTTCGGGCTTTCCGAGCCCCAGGCGGGCAGCGACGTCATGGGCATGCGGACAAGGGGGGTGCCCGACGAGGGCAGCGACGGCGGCTGGGTGCTCAACGGGACCAAGTGCTGGATGTCAGGCGTGCGCGAGGCCGACTGGTACACCGTCTTCGCCAAGACGAGCGACCCCACCAGCCGGGCCCACGACTCCGTGACGGCTTTCATTGTGGAACGTCGCTTCGACGGAGTCGAGGTGGGCCGCACCGACCACAAAATGGGCGTCAAGGGGGTCGACACGGGTGAACTGGTGCTGAGCGACGTCCACGTCCCGGCCGAGAACGTCATCGGTGAGGTGGGCGGCTTCCGCCTGGCCATGTTGGGGCTGAACGCCATGCGCCCGATTGTGGCGGCGCGCGGTATCGGGCTGGCCGAGGGCGCGCTCATGTACGCCACCGACTACGTGCAGCAGCGGGCCGCCTTCGGTAGGACCATCGCCGACTTCCAGGGCATCCAATGGGAGATCGCCAAGTGCGCCGTCGACATCGAGGCGGCCCGGTTGCTGACGTACAGGGCGGCCGTCCTGGCCGATCAGGGCAAGTTCACCAAGGAATACGTCCCCTACCTGTCCATGGCCAAGTACCACGCGACAGAGTTGGCGGTGCGCGCCTCGTCGCTCGCCGTCCAGCTGCTGGGCGCGGCCGGCTACATGGAGGACCACCCGACCGAGCAGTGGTACCGCGACGCCAAGCAGCTGACCATCGTGGAAGGCACCTCGCAGGTGCAGCTGGGCCTGATCGCCAAGGGCGTGCTGGACCGGGATCTGTGGTGGGACTGATCGAGTGGCCTGACGTCCTGAGCCGGCTCTCGCGCCGGGAGTCGCTCGGCGCCGAGTTGGCCGAATCGGTTCTCGGATCAGTGGTCCGGGGTGAGGCGACACCGGCGCAGATTGGCGCCTTTCTGGCCCTCCTCCATGCCAAGGGCGAGTCGGTCGAAGAAGTGACCGGCCTGGCCCGGGCCATGGTGGACGCCGCCGTGCCGGTGGTGCTGGGCGGGGGCGAGCGGGTCGTGGTTGACCTGGTCGGGACCGGTGGGGACCGCTTGCGCAGTATCAATGTGACGACCCTGGCCTCGTTCATCGTGGCCGGCGCCGGCGTGGCGGTCTGCAAGCACGGCAACCGGGCCGCCTCTTCGGCCGTGGGCACGGCCGACGTGCTCGAGGCACTGGGAGTGGCCATTGAGATCGGGCCCGCGGGCGTGGCCCGCTGCGTCGACGAGGCCGGCATGGGCTTCTGCTTCGCCCAGCGCTTCCACCCGGCCATGCGGTTCGTCGGTCCGGTGCGCAAGGAGCTCGGGGTGCCGACCGTGTTCAATTTCTTGGGCCCGCTCATCAACCCGGCCCGCACCCGCCATCAGCTGGTGGGGGTGAGCGATCCCACCATGGCCTCGACCATGGCCGGCGTGCTCGGGGCCACCGGGAGCAGGCGGTCGATGATCATCCACGCCGACGACGGGCTGGACGAACTGAGTGTCACGTCGCCTTCAACCGTGCACGAGTTGGTGGGCGACGGCCTCGGGAACGTCGAGCTGGCGACCTGGCGGGTCGATCCGCAGAGCCTCGGTCTGGCCCCGGCCACCATGGAGGATCTGCGGGGCGGCGACGCCGCCTACAACGCCGGCGCCATCCGCTCCGTCCTCGACGGCGAGCAGGGGCCGCGACGCGACATCGGTGTGTTGAATGCGGCGGCCGGCCTGATGGTGGCCGGTCGGGTGAACGATCTGGAGACCGGCCTGGTCCTGGCGGCTGAGGCCATCGACAGTGGTGCGTCGGCGGTGGTGCTGGAGAAGATGATCGCTACGTCGCAAGCAGCGCGGCGCCAGGAGACGGACTGACCCTCCAGGCCCGCCGGGGCGCATGCGTCTCGGGATCGAGCGCGGGCGAGTCCGGGGCACAGAGGGCGATCACACAGCCGCCGAACCCACCACCCGTCATGCGGGCGCCGTAGACGCCGGGCAACTGGGTGAGGTTGCTTACCAGCTCGTCGATGTCCGGTGTCGACACCCGGAAGTCCTCGGCCAGGCTGCGGTGACCTTCGGTCATCAGGGCGCCGATGCGCACCAGATTGCCCCGGGCCAGCAGGCGCTCGACCTCGCGCACCCGGGCGCATTCGGTGACCACGTGCCGGGCCCGGCGGCGCAGGATCTGTGTGGGCAGCGCGCTCAGATCGGCCAGCTGGCAGGTCCCGAGCGACCGGCCGAGATACTTGGCGGCCAGGTCACACTCGGCCCGGCGGGTGGCGTAGGGCGAGGCGCCGAGCACACGGGTCGCTCCGCTGTGCACGATGACGAAGGCGGCGGACCCGGGGATCGGAACCGGATGGGTCTCCAGCGTGGCGAAGTCGATGGACAGGGCGTGCCCGGCTTGGGCGCCGGCGATGGAGAGAGGATCGAGCAATCCGACGTGGGCGCCCGCTTCGGCCTCGGCCTGTTGGCAGCGTTTGGCCCGGGTGAGCGGGTCGCTCTGGTCGCCCAGGGCCATGAGGAGCGCCACCGAGAAGGCCGCGCTGGAGGAGAGGCCGGCCCCCATGGGGAGGGTGCTGGTCACCCGGACGGCGCCACCGCTTTGTGGTTGGGCCTGGCGGATGAGTCCGGCCGCCAGTACGGCCTGGGCGTGGGAGGGGGCGGTGCCGCCCAGAGGAATCTCCCACGGGACATCGAACTGGTCGCTGGACAGGCTGATCAGGAAGCTGCCGGGATCGGGGGTGTAGGTGGCTTCGGTGGCCAGGTCGATGGCCATGGTGAGCGAGAGGCCCCCGTTGTAGTCCGTGTGATCACCGATCAGGGTGACGCGTCCGGGGGCACGAGCGGTGGGCACACCCCCAGCTTGACCCGCCCGAGGCGCTCGGGGGACGATCCTGCCATGGCAGAGACTGCACGTACGGGACCGCTGAGCGGTATCAAGATCATCGAGCTGGCGGGGATCGGACCTTCGCCGTACACCAACATGATGCTGGCCGACGCTGGGGCCCAGGTCATCCGGTTGGAGCGGGCGGCCCCGGGGGCGGCGGCCCGGGCGGCCGAGCAGACCGGGCCCTACTGGGACCTGCTGAACCGCAGCCGTCCTTCGGTGGGGATCGACCTGAAGAACCCCGACGCGGTGGAGCTCGTCTTGTCCTTGGTCGAACAGGCCGACGGTCTGACCGAGGGGTACCGGCCCGGGGTGACAGAGCGCATGGGCCTCGGACCCGAGGACTGCTGGGCGCGAAACCCGGCCCTGGTCTACGGCCGCATGACCGGGTGGGGCCAGGACGGCCCGATGGCCCAGGCCGCCGGCCACGACATCGACTACATCGGCCTCGGTGGCGCCCTGTGGTCGATCGGTCGTGCCGACTCGCCCCCGGTGGCGCCGTTGAACCTGGTGGGCGACTTCGGCGGCGGTGGCCTGCTGCTGGCCTTCGGCATGCTGGCGGGCATCCTGTCGGCCAAGTCGACGGGTGTCGGCCAGGTTGTCGACGCCGCCATGGTCGACGGCGCGGCCTCGCTCATGACGATGATGTACTCGTTCCACGAGTTCGGCATCTGGAACGAGGAGCGCGGCGCCAACATGCTCGATTCGGGTGCGCCCTTCTACGAGGTCTACGAAACCGCTGACGGCAAGTTCTTTGCGGTGGGCGGTATCGAGGCCAAGTTCTACGCGGAACTGCTCGAAGGTATGGGGCTGACCGGGGACCCGGATCTGCCCGGCCAGATGGAGCGCGACAAGTGGCCGGCCATGAAGGAGCGGTTCGCCTCGGTGTTCAAGACCAAGACACGGGATGAGTGGACGGCGATCTTTGAGGGGACCGACGCCTGTGCGGTGCCGGTGCTCTCGCCCTGGGAGGCCCACGAGCACCCGCACAATGCGGCCCGCTCGACCTTTGTTGACGTCGAGGGCGTGGTGCAGCCGGCTCCGGCGCCCCGCTTCTCGGTGACGCCGTCGGCGATCAGCAAGCCGGCGTCACCTCCCGGGGGTGACACCGTCTCGGGGTTGCTGGAGTGGGGTGTGGACTCGTCCCTTATCGAGAAGCTGCAGGCCGCCGGCGCGCTGAGCTAGTTCGCTCGTTCGCTCGTTCGTGTTGCTTCGGCCCGCTGCGGCGGGGGAGGGGCCGGTCGTGGCGTCGGTCTTCACGGCGGCCCGGGCCGGCATGACGTACCTGCCTCCTTTGCATACGGCCGAGGAGGACGTGGCCTACTTCTCCGAGCAGGTGGTTGGTGCGGCGGGCATGTCGCTAGTGGTGGCGGAATCGGAGTCTGAGTCGGAGTCGGAGTCGGATGGCGCGGTCGCTGGATTCGCTGCGGTGTCCGAGGGATGGCTGCATCACTTGTATGTGCTGCCTTCACGACAAGGCCAGGGGATCGGATCGGCGCTGTTGGATTGGGCCAAGTTGGTCAGTCCGGCCGGATTGCTGCTGTGGGTCTTCGAGGAGAACGTGGGGGCGCGCCGCCACTATGGGCGGTCAGGCTTCGTCGAGGTGGAGCGCACTGACGGCAGCCGGAACATGGAGGGCGTACCCGATATCCGGATGCAGTGGACTCCTCCGACTCCTCCGACTCCTCCGACTGCTGCCGGATCCGATGATGTCACACCCATTTCTTAAGCTTGCTCTGTGGTTCTGGCGACACTCACTGCAGCGCAGATTCAGCTCGATGAAGCCATCGACTTAGTGGAGCGGGTGTTGGGCGACGTGGAGCCTTCGGCCGTCTCAGGGGATGAGGCGCTGTCATTAGTCGACACTTTGGCCAGAGGCGAACGGGCAATTTCTTCAGGTATGGCTCGCTTGACGCCTCGTGTGATCGAGACCGGATCGTTCACCAAGACGGGGCATGCCTCGGCGCCGGACTGGCTGAGTTCGATCGCAGGCACCTCGGCGGGCGCGGCCAAGAGTCGTCTCGCCGCCGCTGAGCGCGCAGCTGGGCTGCCCGTGCTGGTGGAGGCTCTACGTGACGGCGAACTCTCAGCCTCGGAATTGAGCTTGGTGACCAAGGCGGCTGCAACTGGTCCGGCTGCCGTCGAGACGCTGCTGTCGATGAAGGCCGATGGGGCCAGCCATCAGGAGTTGGCCGATGAGGCCACCCGCCTTCGTGCCGCCGCTCGGAGCCGGGAGTGTGAGCGGGAACAGCGGCAACGGGTGCATCGGATGCGCCACTTTCGGTGGCATCAAGTCCCCGAGGGGGGCATCCGGAGCGAGTTCTTTTGCGACGAGGTGGCCTGGGCCAAGGTGGCTCCCGACCTCGAGGCGAAGGCCAAGAAGGCCTGGCTGGAAGCTGGAGCCGATCGGGAGGCGCTAGAGGCGTACCGCCTCGACGTGTTTTTGGAGTGCCTGGCCGATGGTGGCGGAGGTAGCGGACGCGGCGCCCAGCCACACGTTGTTGTCCTGGTCGATGCTGAGGCGCTCGAACGGGGCGTGAATGAAACGGGCGAGATCTGTGAGATTGACGGCATCGGGCCGATCTCCGTTGACGCAGCCCGGGAGATGCTGGGCGACGGTGTGGTGCAATTCGTGGCGCGCAGCGGCGTCGACATTCGAACGGTGACTGGTACATCCCGCGCCATGGCGCAGCGACTGGCCATGGCGTTGTTGGTCCGGGACCGTGTCTGTTGCGTGCCGGGATGCGGCAAGCACCGCGGGCTCGAGGACGATCATTGTGAGATCGACTTTGCCAAGGGCGGGCGGACCGAACTGGCCAATCTGGCCCGGCTCTGCGGGCCGCATCACGACATGAAGACCTACGGTGGCTGGCGCTTGACCGGCGGGCCGGCAAGATGGAAGTGGGAACCGCCACCGAGTCCGCCGACGGCGGGGCGCATCGGCCGGGCCCGCCGAATGGCGGTAGCGAAGGCCAACCGAATTAGAGATTGACGACCGGGCAGGTGATGGTCCGGGTGATCCCCTCAATCTGCTGGACATGGCTGACCACCAGGCGTCCGAGCTCATCCATCGAACTGGCTTCGGCGCGGGCGATCACGTCGTAGGGGCCGGTGACGTCTTCGGCTCGGACCACGCCGTCGATGGCGCCGACCTGGCGGGCCACCGTGGCTGCCCGGCCAACTTCGGTCTGAATCAGGACGTACGCATGGACGGCCATGGCACACCGTACATTGGCGGGGTGCCGATGGCCCCGAAGATCGAACAGTTCAAGGACATGGCCCGGCAGGCCCGGGCCGACCTGTTCGACCAGAGCAACCCCATCGGCCGGCTGTCGCTGGTGCAACTGGCCATGCTGGCGGGCGACACGCTGGTCACCATCTCGCTGGCCGGCTCGCTGTTCTTCTCCATCTCGCCCAACGAGGCCAAGAGCAAGGTCTTCTACTACCTGCTCTTCACCCTGGCCCCGTTCGCCATCGTCTCGCCGCTGCTCGGCCCCCTGATTGACCGCAGCCGGGGCGCTCGGCGGGCCATGGTGGTGTTCTCGGCTGTGGGCCGGGCCGTCATCTGCCCGTTCATGGCGCTGCACGTGCACAGCCTCCTGCTGTTCCCCTGCGCCTTTGCTGTGCTGGTGCTCTCCAAGCTCTACCTGGTGACCCGGGGCGCCCTGGTGCCCGAGATGGCGGCCATGAGCGCGCCGGACGAGTTGGGGCAACAGGCCGGGTATGCCGCCCTCAACGCCCGCCTCACGTTGTTGGGGACCGTGGCCGGTTTCATCGTGGCGGCGCCAGGCGGATTGATCCTGAAGTTGGGCGGCTCGGCCAGCGTGCTGTGGGTCGATGCCTTCGTGTTCGTTGGCGCGGCGATAGCCGGTGCCCGGCTACCGGCCATTGGCGACCGTCGGGCCGTACCGCGGGAGATCGGCAATGTGCAGGAGGAGCGCCTGGAGGCACCGCCGGACACCCGGGATCCCGACCTGGTCCGCCTGCAGCCGGTGGCCCACCCCGAGGTGCTGTTGGGATTGTCGGCCATGTCGATCATCCGCGGGCTGCAGGGCTTCCAGATCTTCCTGCTGGCCTTCGGGCTGCGGCGGCTGCACGTCGGTCTGTACATCTATGGGCTGGCCCTCGGGGCCAGTGGCGCAGGTGCCATCGTGGGTCTCGTCCTGTTGGGCCGCCTGCGGGCCCGTATGACCGAGCAGCAGCTGCTCATGCTGGCGCTGTGGCTCATTGCCGGGTCCTCGCTGGCCATCGCCATCTGGGGCACCCTCTTCGGCCAGGTGATCCTGGCCTTCACGGTCGGGGTGGCCGGAGCCCTGGCGCAGCCGTCGTTCGACGCCATGACCCAGCGCTACATTCCGGCGGCGGCGCAGGGCCGGGCGTTTGCGCGGTTTGCGACGCGACAACAGTTGATCTGGGTCGTCGGCTCGATCATCCCGGTGATCGTGGACTTCAAACTGCCCCAGGGGGATGCCGTCATGGCGGCCATTGCCGGGGTGGGCGCGGTGACCTATCTCACCGGGCGCCGGGCCCTGCGGGCGCCGCGCATTAGCCGAGGCGGCGCTCCAGCTCGTTGACGGCGTCGGTCAGGGCGGCCGGCAGGCGGTCACCGAACTGGGCGAAGTGCTCCCGGATGGACGGCACTTCGGCCCGCCACTCGTCGACATCGACGTGGAGGAGCTCGGTCATGTCGTCCTTGGTCACGCTGAGGCCGTCAATGTCGATGGCGTCGGTGGTGGGGATCCAACCGATGGGCGTGTCGGTGGCCTCAGCCTTGCCGGTGACCCGGTTGAAGACCCACTCGAGGACCCGGGAGTTGTCGCCGTAGCCCGGCCACAGCCACTTGCCCTCGGTGTCCTTGCGGAACCAGTTGACGTAGAAGATCTTGGGCAGGAGCTCGCGGTCCGGTGCCGCCGCGCCGACGGCGAGCCAGTGGGCGAAGTAGTCAGCCATGTTGTAGCCGCAGAACGGCAGCATGGCGAAGGGGTCGCGGCGGAGGTTGCCCACGGCACCGGCGGCGGCGGCGGTGGTCTCCGAGGCCATGATCGAGCCCAGGAAGACGCCGTGGTCCCAGTCGTTGGACTGGAAGACCAGCGGCACGACCGAGGCGCGGCGGCCGCCGAAGAGGATGGCCGAGATCGGCACACCCTTGGGGTCCTCCCACTCGGGGGCGATGGCCGGGTCCTGGCTGGCCGGCGTGGTGAAGCGGGCGTTGGGGTGGGCGGCCGGCGTGCCCGACTCGGGCGTCCAGTCCTGGCCCTTCCAGTCGGTCAGGTGCGAGGGCGTCTCGTCGGTCATGCCCTCCCACCACACGTCGCCGTCGTCGGTGAGGGCGGTATTGGTGAAGATGCAGTTGCCGTCGAGCGTCAGCATGGCGTTGGGATTGGTGTGGTTGTTGGTGCCGGGAGCCACGCCGAAGAAGCCGGCTTCGGGGTTGATGGCGTAGAGGCGGCCGTCGGCGCCGAACTTCATCCAGCAGATGTCGTCACCGACGGTCTCGACCTTCCAGCCCTCGAGGGACGGGATGAGCATGGCCAGGTTGGTCTTGCCACAGGCCGAGGGGAAGGCGCCCGTCACGTAGCGGGTCTCGCCCTCGGGCGAGGTCAGCTTCAGGATGAGCATGTGCTCGGCCAGCCAGCCGTTGTCGCGGGCCATGACCGACGCGATGCGCAGGGCGAAGCACTTCTTGCCGAGAAGGGCGTTGCCGCCGTAGCCCGAGCCGTAGGACATGATCTCGCGGGTCTCGGGGTAGTGGACGATGTACTTGTTCTCGGCGTCACAGGGCCACGGGACATCGGCCTGGCCGTCGGCCAGGGGGGCGCCCACCGAGTGCAGGCAGGGCACGAAGTCGCCGTCGGCGCCCAGGACCTCCAGGGCACCGGTGCCCATGCGGGTCATGATGCGCATGGAGACGGCCACGTAGGGCGAGTCGGTGATCTCGACGCCGATTTCGGCAATTTCAGATCCGAGGGGACCCATGGAGAAGGGGACCACGTACATGGTGCGGCCCTTCATGCAGCCGGCGAAGAGGCCCTTCAGGAAGGTGCGCATCTCGGCCGGGTCACGCCAGTTGTTGGTCGGGCCGGCGTCGATCTCCTTTTCGGAGCAGATGAAGGTGCGGTCCTCGACGCGGGCCACGTCACCGGGATCGGAGTGGGCCCAGTAGCTGTTGGGCCGCTTGGCGTCGGACAGCTTGGTAAAGGTGCCGGCGTCCACCAGCGACTGGCAGAGGCGGTCGTATTCGTCGGCTGAGCCGTCGCACCATTCAATGTGGTCGGGAGTTGTCAGTGCAGCGACCTCTTCGACCCAGGCGAGGAGTTTGGTGTTTGTGGTGGGGGGCATGGTGAGGTCGATCTACTCCTTGATCCGGCCGGAATGCGTGGCGTCCAATGCTAGGCATGTGCCGTGGGTTCCCCCAAACTCGGGCACGTGTCCCGTCTTGTGGAAGACGAGACCTTGCAGCGTATCCGGAGCGCGCTCGAAAGTGGAACTCAAGACGTTGATCTGACCGACGATGCCGCCGTGGTGTGGGTGCCCGGGGGCGGGCCGCTCGTGCTCTCGGTCGACAGCGTGGTGGAAGGGGTGCACGTCGATCTGGCCTTCTGCAATCCCCGTGATATTGGCTGGAAGGCATTGATGGGGGCGCTGAGCGACCTGGCCGCCATGGGGGCCCGGCCGTTGGGCGCCCTGGTGGCGCTGTGCGTGCCGCCCGGCGTCGATGCGGTGGCCGTGATGGAAGGCGTGGGGGAGGCCGCCGGCGTGAGTGGGTGCCTCATTGTCGGCGGCGATGTCTCCTCCAGCGGCCAGCTAGTGGTCACGGTCACGGTCATGGGCACGGTTGAGGATGGGGGGACGGCCGTCGCCCGCTCGGGCGCCCGGGCCGGAGACGTTGTGTTCGTGACGGGTCCCTGTGGCGCGTCGGCCGCCGGACTGCGGCTGTTGCGGGCGGGCCAGGAGGCGGGGTCGGCCGGCCAGGCCTATCGCCGCCCGGTGGCTCGGTTGGCCGAGGGGGAGGTGGCCCGGCGGGCCGGCGCCCGGGCCATGATCGACGTGTCCGACGGTCTGGCGCTGGACTTGCACCGCTTGGCCGACCGTTCGGGGGTCGGCTTCGAGCTGGACGCCGTGCCGGTGGGCGAGGGGGCTGCCCTGGACGAAGCGCTCGGCGGGGGCGAGGACTACGAGCTGGTCGTGGTCATGGGGCCGACCGAGGTCGAGGAATATCTGGCTCGCAGCGACGAGGCCGGATTGCGACCGCCCATCCGAATCGGGGTGATCAGGGCCGACGCCGGGGTACGGCGTCTGGCCGGTGAAGCGCTCCCTACACTGGGGTGGCAGCATCCTTTGGACGACGGATCGGCTTCGTGACCTTGCCGGCCCGGATGCACGAGGTGCACACGTGGAGCCGCTTGGGGGCGCCGCCGACCAGGGCCCGCACACGCTGGATGTTCGGGTCCCAACGACGACGGGTGCGCCGGTGGGAGTGGCTGACGTTCATGCCGAACGAGGGCTTCTTGCCACAGATATCGCACACTGCTGCCATTGGGGTGAAACCTTCCTAAGCCAAGCCTTCGTGAACGGCGCAAAGGTTAGCATCCCCTGCCATGACCTCCCGGGCGGTGTTGGGCGCAGACGATCTGCGTGCGGTGATGGGTGGTTTCCGTGATGCCTTACGAATGCATCAAGGGGATATCAATCGACTCAATGTCTATCCGGTGCCCGACGGCGACACCGGCACGAATATGGCCCTGACGCTCGAGGCCGTGGTGGCCGAGCTCGAGGGCGTGGCGGATGGGGCCACGTTGGCCGAAGTGTGCAAGGCGATCGGGCACGGATCGCTCATGGGGGCCCGGGGCAACTCGGGGGTCATCCTGTCCCAGCTGCTGCGGGGCATGACCGAGCGCATCGGGGCCGCTGAGCATGGGAAGGCCGGACCGGCCGAGTTGGCCGATGCGTTGGCCCATGCGTCGGATCTGGCCCGGCGGGCCGTGGTGCGTCCGGTGGAGGGGACAATCCTCACCGTGGCCTCGGCCGCGGCGGAGGGGGCGGCGGCCGGTGGGGACACCCTGGTCGGTGTGATCGAGACGGCGCACGAGACGGCGGCCGACGCCTTGGCCCGCACGCCCGAGATGCTGCCCGTGCTCAAGCAGGCCGGTGTGGTCGATGCCGGGGGTACCGGATTCCTCCTGCTGTTGGATGCGTTCTGGTTGGTCGTGGACGGCCGTCCGCTCCCGGAACCCTCGGGCATTTCGACGCCGATCGACTACGAAGGGCTGGGGGCGGCCAGCGGCGGGTCGGGCGAAGAGGGCGGCCACGACGTCGGTGACCTGCGCTACGAGGTCATGTACCTGCTGTACGCCCCCGACGACTCGATCGAGGCGTTCAAGGAAGTGTGGGCCGGCATCGGCGACTCCATCGTGGTGGTCGGGGGCGACGGACTGTGGAACTGCCACATCCACACCGACGACATCGGGGCGGCCATTGAGGCGGCGGTCGACGCCGGGCGGCCCCAGCGCATCCGGGTCACCGATCTGGCCGAGCAGGTGGAGGAGGAGCGCTGGGTGCGCGACGCCGGCGTGGGAGCGGTGCCCGAGCCGGCCGGACCGCCGCCGGCGACCAGCGTGGTGGCCGTGGTCACCGGAGACGGCATCGGTCGCATCTTCCGATCGCTCGGCGTGCACCATCAGGTGGTGGGCGGGCAGTCCATGAACCCGTCGACGGCCGACCTGGTCAAGGTGGTGGAGGCGGTGGGCTCCGAGGACGTCGTAATCCTGCCCAACAACAAGAACATCCGGCCCGTGGCCGAGCAGGTCGACGCGCTGTGCGACGACAAGACGGTGCGGGTAGTGGCCACGGGATCGATCGTGGAGGGCTTCGCCGCCCTGCTGGCCTACGACCCCGCCGCCGATGTGGCCACCAACGTGACGACCATGAGCGAGTCGGCCGCCCGGGTGGTACCGGCCGAGATCACCCGGGCCGTGCGCGACACGACGACGGACGCCGGTGAGGTGCACGACGGCGACTGGATCGGCGTCTCGCGCGATGGCGTCATCTCCATCGGGGACTCCGCCGTCATGGCGACCAGGGTGCTGCTGGCCCGGCTGCTGGAGCCCCAGCACGAGCTGGTGACCCTGATCGAGGGCGAAGGGTCCAAGGCGGGGGACACGCGCCAGATCAGCGAGTGGCTGGGGGAGGAGTACCCCGAGGTGGCGCTCGAGGTGCATCACGGCGGCCAGCCCCTGTACCCGTACCTGCTGGGCATTGAATAGGTCGCTCCGTGACCTGAGCTTGCGGCCGATCTCGGTCCTCAAGACGGTGTCCGCCCGCAAGGCGGCCCAGTTGGAAGGGTGGGGCGTCGAGACCGTGCTCGACCTCTTGATGACCTTCCCCCGGCGGGGTCGTTACATCGACCGCACGAACCAGTCCAGCGTGTCCGGCTTGGATATCGGAGAAGCGGCCGCGGTGTTGGCCACCGTGGTCCGGACCCGCTCGGTGGCCACGCGTAACCGCCGGGCCATGGTCACCATCACCGTGCGCGACGAGTCCGGCGCCATGGAGCTCGTCTTCTTCAATCAGCCCTGGCGGGCCAAGCAACTGCGCGAGGGGACCGAGGCCATCTTCTGGGGCAAGGTCGGCGAGTACAAGGGGACCCGCCAGATGGTCAACCCGGTGGTTGACGTGGTGGCCGGGGTGGAAGAGAGTGGCGTGGGGACGACGCGCAAGACCCTGCGGATATTGCCCGTGTATCCGGCCTCGGCCAAGGCGGGCCTCACCAGTTGGGAGATCGGCACCTTCGTGGAGGAGGCACTGGAGCGGGCCGGCGACTTTCTGGACCCGCTGCCCGAGGAGTGGCGCACCGCGCTCGAACTGTGGGATCGCACCGATGCCTTCCGGGCCATTCACGCCCCCGAGTCGATGGAGGTGATCGGGCCGGCCCGCCGGCGCCTGGTCTTCGACGAGCTCTTCCGCCTGCAGCTGGCCCTGGTGCTGCGGCGCCGGGCCTTCGAGGACAACGCCCGGGCCCTGCGCCACGACGTGTCCCCGCTCGAAGTCACGGGCGCCCCGACGGACACCCTGGTCTCGCGGTTCTTGAGCGGCCTGCCCTACGCCCTGACGACGGCGCAACGGCGGGCGTTGGCAGTCATCGTGGCCGACCTGGCCGGGCCGTTCCCCATGCACCGGTTGCTCCAGGGGGATGTCGGGTCGGGCAAGACCGTGGTGGCCCTGGCCGCGCTGCTGGGGGCGGTGCAGAGCGGCCATCAGGGCGCGCTCATGGTGCCGACCGAAGTGTTGGCCGAGCAGCACTACACCGCGGTGCGGGCGCTGCTGGGTGATCTCGACGTCAAGGTGGCCCTGCTGACCAGCCGGGTCAAGGGCAAGGCCCGGACCAAAATGCTGGCCGAGCTGGCGTCGGGTGAGATTCAGATTGCCGTGGGGACCCACGCCCTGCTGACCGAGGAGGTGGCGTTCGCCTCGCTGGGTCTGGTGGTGATCGACGAGCAGCACCGCTTCGGCGTCGAGCAGCGGGCCACGCTGCGGGCCAAGGGAACGGAGGGCGATCCCGACCTGCTGGTCATGACGGCCACGCCCATCCCGCGCACGGCGGCCATGGTGATCTTCGGCGACCTGGACGAGACCGTGCTGGACGAGATGCCCCCGGGGCGCATCGCCATCAAGACGACGTGGTTGCCCCAGCCGGCCGACGAGCACCTGGCCTGGGAGCGGGTGCGCAGCGAGGTGGCGGCCGGGCACCGGGCCTTCGTGGTCTGCCCGCTGGTCGGCGAGTCCCTCCGGGTGGAAGCCCGGTCGGCCGAGGAGGAGTTCGAGCGGTTGGCCGCCGGCGAGTTGGCCGGCTTGTCGGTGGGCCTGCTCCATGGACAGATGGCCCCGGCGGCCCGCGAAGAAGCGATGGCCCGGTTCCGCACCGGCGAACTCGAAGTGCTGGTGGCCACGACGGTGATTGAGGTCGGCGTCGATGTGCCCGAGGCCACCGTCATGGTCATCGAGAGCGCCGACCGCTTCGGCATCGCCCAACTGCATCAATTGCGGGGCCGGGTGGGCCGGGGGGCGCTGCCCAGTTGGTGTTTCCTGCTCGGTGGGCTCGACGAGAGCGAGCGCCTCGCCGCGGTCGAGAAGAGCACCGACGGCTTCGTGCTGGCCGAGGAGGACCTGCGCCTGCGCGGCGAGGGCACGCTGCTCGGGTCACGTCAAAAGGGCCAGAGCGACCTGCGGTTGGCCTCCCTGTCGGATCCGGAGGACCGGGCCCTCCTCACCGAGGCCCGGCGGGTGGCCGAGGCCGTCAGCATCGACGAAGCATTGGAGGACGAGATCCGCTTGTTCCTCAGTGAAGACGAAGGCGAGTACCTCTTCAAGAGTTAAGTTCGGGGCAGTGCGCGTGATCGGAGGCCGGAGTCGAGGACGGCGCCTGGCGGCCAAGCTGCCCACGTCCATCCGGCCGACGTCGGACCGGGTGCGCGAGTCGATCTTCGACATCCTCGGATCGCAGGGCGGCGTGGACGGCCTGTCGGTGGTGGACCTCTTCTGCGGCAGCGGCGCGCTGGGGTTGGAGGCGTTGTCGCGCGGGGCCGCCTCGGCCACCTTCGTGGACCAGGATCTGGCCGCGCTCGAGGCGGTGCGTACGAATGTGGTGAGTGCGGGCCTGGCCGACGAGCCCATCACGGTGGTGCGGGCCGCCCTCCCCGGCTGGCTGTCCGGGGCGCCGGCCTTCGACCTGGCCCTGTGCGACCCGCCCTATTCGTTCGACGGTTGGGCCGGCCTGCTGGGCGCGCTGCGGGCGGACATGGCCGTGCTCGAGTCATCGTCAGAAATTGCCCTGCCCGAGGGCTGGGTGGTCACTAGGGAACGCCGGTACGGCGGTACGCTCGTCACTGTGGCTCAACGCAGCGATTCCAACTCGTGAAGGTCGGGCTGTTTCCCGGTTCCTTTGACCCCTTCCACAACGGTCATTTAGAGATCGTCGAACGGGCCAGCCACCTCTTCGATGAGGTCGTGGTGGCCGCCCTGCGCAACCCGCAGAAGAGCCAGCCCCTCTTCGACCTGGCCGAGCGCCAGGAGATGCTCGAGGAAGTGGTGGCCCACATCCCGAGCGCGCGCATCGTCTCGGTCAGCACGTTGTTGGTGAACGTGGCCCGCGACGTCGGTGCCTCGGCCATCGTGCGCGGCCTGCGGGCCGTGTCGGACTTCGAGACCGAGATGCAGATGGCGCAGATGAACCACCACCTCTCGGGGGTGGAGACCATCTTCATCCCGACCAGTTCGAAGTACTCGTTCCTGGCCTCGAAGTTGATCCGCGAGGTGGCGCGCTTCGGCGGCGACGTCTCCGCCTTCGTGCCCAAGGTTGTGGGCGAACACCTGGTCAAAAAGTACGAGAACGGGAAGGGGGCACTGGAGGAATGACGGACCAGTATCTAGAGGTCGAGGAGGCCCCGACCGACTACGACGCCGAGGCGATCATCAACCAGGTGGTCGAGCTGGTGGGCAACGCCAAGTCGATGCCCCTGTCGTCGTCGGTCATCGTCTCGCGCGAGGAGGTGCTCGGGCTGCTCCAGGCGGCGCTGGACCGCCTGCCCGATGAGCTGAGACAGGCGCGCTGGTTGCTGCGCGAACGCGAGGAGTTCCTGGCCGAGAAGTCGCGTGAGGCCGACGTCTTGATGGAAGAGGTCAGGGCCCAGGCCGAGCGGATGGTGCAACGGACCGAGATCGTGCGGCAGGCCAATTCGGTGGCCCAGCGCATTCTCGACGACGCCAACGACGAGGCCCGCACCATGCGGCACGAGGCCGAGGACTTCTGCGACCAGAAACTGGCCGGCATGGAAATCGTGCTCGACCGCCTCACCCGCACCGTCCAGTCCGGCCGGTCCAAGCTGGCCGCGGCACCGGTCGAGCCCGTGCACACCGAGGCCTCGGCGGGCACAGAGGAGGACGGCTTCTTCGACCAGGACCTGTCCTGATGGCGCCGGCCGCTGATCCGTTCATCGTCCACGTCGCCCGCCTGCGGCGCTCGGGGACGTCCACCCACGAGGTGCGCTCGGGCCCGGTCGAGTTGGCCGGCCCGCTGCACGAGGAGGGCATCGACCCCGGCCGCAGCGTCGTCCCCGTGGGCGCCGAAGCCCAGGTCGACGTGATGGTGCACCCCTTCTCGGGCGGGTACGAGGCGGTCGGCACCGTCGATGCGCCCTGGGAGGGCATCTGCCGCCGTTGCACGCTGCCGGTGGCCGGCTGGCTCCACCTGAACGTGCACGAGCGTTTCGGGGTGGGGGCCGGCGACGAAGACGAGATGTACCCGGTCACCGACGACACCATCGATCTGGGGCCCATGGTGCGGGACTCCATCGTGCTCGAACTGCCCATGGCACCGCTCTGCCGCGAAGACTGCAAGGGCCTCTGCCCCCAGTGCGGTGCCGACCGCAATGAGGGCGAATGCGGCTGCGTTGCCCCGACCGACCCCCGGTGGGCTAATCTCGACGTGCTCCGGTAGCTGCCCTTCGCGGCCAGCGCGCCCCGATTCGATCGTTGGAGATTCACGATGGCAGTCCCGAAGAAGAAGAAGTCCAAGGCCAAGGGCCGTAGCCACCTCGCTGGTGCCTGGAAGCTGTCCCTGCCCTCGCGCAGCGTCTGCCCCCACTGCCAGGTGGCCAAGACCCCCCACGTGGTCTGCCCCAGCTGTGGTTGGTACAAGGGTCGTCAGGCCGTAGAGGTCGACTGACTTGAGCCGCCGCGGCGAGCGTCCCTCAGCGGAGGCGCTGGCCACACTGCCCGTCGCCGTCGATGCGATGGGGGGAGACAAGGCACCCGGCGAGATCGTCGAGGGGGCCGAGCGGGTCTTCCGGGAGGACGGCATCCCGGTCGTGCTGGTGGGGCCGCCCGATCAGGTGGGCGACACCCGAGGGCTGCCGTTGGTGGCCTGTACCGAGGTCATCGCCATGGACGAGGACCCTGCCGGCGGTGTCCGGCGCAAGAAGGACTCTTCCCTGGTCAGGGTGGCTGAGCTGGTGCGCGACGGGCAGGCGTCAGCGATGGTGTCAGCCGGGAATACCGGAGCGACGATGGCGGCAGCCTTGCTGCGCATGGGGCGGCTGCCCGGGGTCATCCGGCCCTGTATCGCCACACCGTTACCCCGTTTGGGCCGTACCCCCGCCGTACTGGTCGACGCCGGCGCCAACGCCGAATGCACCCCCCAGATGCTGGTCCAGTTCGCCCAGATGGGGGCCGCCTACGTGACCGCCCGTTTCGGGACCACCAATCCGTCCGTCGGGCTCTTGTCGATCGGCGAGGAACCCACCAAGGGGACTCCGTTGGTCAAAGAGACCCACCATCTGCTCCTCGAAGAGACCGGGTTCGAGTTCGTGGGCAACCTCGAAGGCCGTGACCTGCTGCCTTCGCCGGCCGACGTCATCGTCACCGACGGCTTCACCGGCAACGTGGCCCTCAAGACCCTCGAAGGCTCGCTGCGCTTCCTCTTCGACGCCATGCTCGGCGTCTTCGGCACCGACGAGGCCACCAAGGCGGCGGCCGATGTGCTGCTGCCCCACCTGCTGCCGCTGGCTGCCCAGTTCGAGCCCGAGAACACCGGAGGCGCCATGTTGCTGGGCACCGACGGGGTCTGCGTCATCAGCCACGGGTCGTCGAACGCGGTGGCCATGGTCAACGCCGTGCGGGTGGCCTACGAGTGCGCTACACGGGGGTTGGTCGATGCCGTTGCAGGAGCCGTAAGGCCAGCTCAAGGGGCATAAACGGGCGGAAGAGCGCTTAAAAAAGGTAGTATGCGCCCATGCCAGCCGAAACCCACACCAACCAGGGACCACTCGACCGCAACGGGGTGTTCGAGCTGATCCGGGATCAGCTGGCCGACATTTTGGAGACGGAGCCCGGCAACATCACCGAAGGTGCTTCGTTCGTCGAGGATCTGGATGCGGATTCCCTCGCGCTGATTGAGCTGGTGGAAGGCCTCGAAGAAGAGTTGGGGGAGCGGACCGTGGGGTTCCGCATTGATGATGAAGACCTTGAAGATCTCAGAACCGTCCGAGACGCCGTTGACTACGTCTTCGCCAAGCTCGAGGCGGGGTGACGCTGGCGCCGAAGGGGCGGCCGCACTGGCCGAACGGTTGGGCCATACCTTCGACGACATCCGTCTCCTGCAGCACGCCCTGGCTCACCGGAGCTGGTGCGGTGAGCAGGAGGGCGGTGCCCCGTCGAACGAACGACTCGAATTCCTGGGCGACGCCGTCCTCGGACTGGTCGTGGCCCGTTACAGCTACGAACGCTTCCCGCACTTTCCCGAGGGCATGCTGGCCAAGGTCCGTTCGGCCGTGGTGAACGCCCGCGTGCTGGCCCAGGTGGCCGACCGCCTCGGCGTGGGTGAGGTCCTGCTGCTGGGCCGGGGCGAGGAGACGTCGGGCGGCCGCAACAAGGCGTCCATCCTGGCCGACGCGCTCGAGGCCATCATCGGCGCCATCTACCTCGATGCCGGTTGGGACGCCGCCGAACTCCTCATCCTGCGCGAGTTGCGCGAGGCCATCTCCAATGCCGGCGCCGAGCCGGACGAGTTCGATCACAAGAGTCGCTTGCAGGAAAAAGCCGTCCGCAACGGTGAAGGCACCCCGCGCTACGTCGTCGTCGGATCTGGTCCCGATCACGACCGCTCGTACGTGGCCGAGGTGTTCGTGGCCGGCACGCGGTTGGGCGAGGGGGCAGGGCGCTCCAAGAAGGACGCCGAGCAAGAAGCGGCGCGCAACGCCTGGGAGGGTCTGCAGAATGCCTGAGTTACCCGAAGTCGAAACCTTGCGCCAGGACCTGGCCCGCGAGGTGGTGGGGAAGAAGATCAAGCTGGTGGCCGTGACCAACGGGCGCTCCGTGCGCCGGCACGCCTCGGCCAAGCACTTCCGCACGCCACTGGAGGGCCGCACCATCAAGTCCATCGGCCGCCTGGGCAAGTACCTGCTCATGACGCTGGACAGCGGCGACACCCTGGTCACGCACCTGGGGATGAGCGGCCAGCTGCTGCGGGTCAAGTCGGTCAAGGAACCCAAGCCCAAGCACACCCACGTGGTGATCACCTTCACCCAGGGCGGCGAGCTGCGCTACGTCGACCCCCGCACCTTCGGCGAGATGTTCGTCTCCACCCCACCGCTCAAGCCCGACGGCACCCCGTTGAGCCCGCTCTCGGGCACGGCCGGCGGCGACGGCGCGGCCATCCGCAAAGCGATTCCGGAGCTGGCCCAGCTGGGCTTCGACCCTATTGAGGACCAGATGAGCTGGGACCGCTTCGGGCTGCTGCTGCACCAGCACAAGGCCGGGGTGAAGTCCATGCTCATGGACCAGCACTTCACGGCCGGCATCGGCAACCTCTACTCCGACGAGATGCTCTACCAGGCCGGTCTGCGTTACGACCGGGCATCGGATTCGCTGACGGCGACGGAATGTCGACGGTTGTATCGAGCCATGGTCGAGACGCTGGCCGATGCCATCAAGCACCGCGGGTCATCGTTGGCCGACGAGCAGTACCGGGATCTCTTCGGCGAGATCGGCGACTTCCAGGGCTCGCACCAGGTCTACGACCGCGAGGGCGAAGCCTGCCGCCGCTGCCGCAAGGTGATCGTGCGGGTCAAGACCGGGGGCCGGTCGACCTTCTTCTGCGAACACTGCCAAGTTTGACCCCTCCCACGGCCAAGTAGGGTCGCCCCGATGTTCCTGAAGTCGCTCAGCATGAAGGGGTTCAAGTCCTTCGCCGACCCCACCGTGCTGGAATTTGAGCCTGGTATCACGGTCGTTGTCGGTCCCAACGGCAGTGGCAAGTCCAACGTGGTCGACGCCGTGACGTGGGTGCTCGGCGCTCAAGGGCCGCGCTCGCTGCGCTCGGCCAAGATGGAGGACGTCATCTTCGCCGGCACCTCCTCCCGGCCCGCCCTGGGTCGGGCCGAGGTGTCGCTGACCATCGACAACGCCAGCGGCAAGCTGCCCATCGACCTGGCCGAGGTGACGATCACCCGCACCCTGTTCCGCTCCGGCGACAGCGAGTACGCCATCAACGGGGCCCCCTGCCGCCTGCTCGACGTCCAGGAGCTGCTGTCGGACTCGGGCGTGGGCCGCCAGCAGCACATGATCATCGGCCAGGGCCAGCTCGATACGGTGCTCAACGCCCGCCCCGAGGACCGCCGGGCCATCATTGAAGAGGCGGCCGGAGTACTCAAGCACCGCCGCCGCCGGGAGCGGGCCGAGCGCCGCCTGGCCGCCACGGCGGAGAACCTGGAGCGCCTGGGCGACCTGGTCCGCGAAGTGCGGCGCCAGATCCGACCGCTCGAACGCCAGGCCGCGGCCGCCCGCTCGCACGACAGCGTGGCCACCGAGCTGATGGCCATCCGCCGCTACCTGGCCAGCACCGAGCTGGCCGAGCTCTCCAGCCGCCGCCTGACCGCGGTGGAGCACCTGACCGTCTGCCGGGATGAGGAGCGCGAGCTGCACGAGGCCCTCGAGGCCCTCGACGCCGAAGCTGTCTCGACGTCAGCCGAGCTGTCCTCGCGCCGCGAAGAGGACCTGGCCCGAGCGCTGGGACGTGTGCAGGGACTGGTCGAGCGGGCCCGGGGCACGTCCGGTGTCCTCCGGGAGCGTGGCCGCGCCGTCATGGCCGCCCTGGACGCGGCGGCCGACGTCGACGTCGTCTCCACCCTCGAAGCCGAGGCCGCCCGCCTGACCAGTGAGATCGCCCTGGCCGGCGACGAGGAGTCGACCGTGGCCCCCGACCAGATGGCCATCGAGGCCGCCGTGGTCGACCTGGACCAGCAGGAGGGGGAGATCCGCCACCGCTGGGCCGACGTCCTGGGCGAGGACACGCCCGAGGAAGCGGCCAGCAAGGTGCAGGCCCGCGTGGAACTGGTGGCCCGGGCCGCCGCCCGCGAGCAGCAGGACATGGCCGGCCTGGACAACCGGGTGGCCTCCCTGGAGCAGCGCAACGCCGCCGCCGCCGTCAAGGCCGACCTGCTGGAGAAATCCACCTCGGACCTGGACCAGACGACGTCCCAGCTCGAAGCCGACGTGGCGGCTCGCCTGGCCGAACTCGAAGCGGCCTCGGTGCGGGCCGAAGCGGCCCAGCGCGGCGCCGACGAGGCCGAGCAGTCGCGCCACCGCACCGCGGCCCGGGCCGAGGCCCTGGAGCGGGCCCTGCGCGATCTGCAGGGCGCCGGCGGGCGGGAACTCCTGCGCGGCGTGGACGGCGTGGTGGGCTCGCTGGTCGACCTGGTCGAGATCGACGACGGCTGGGAAGCCGCCTTCGAAGCGGCCGCCGGGGCCGGCGTGGCCGCCGTGGTGGTCGACGGGCGCCAATCGGCCCATCAGGCCCTGGCCACCCTGCGTGAGCGGGGGGTCACCGGTGCCGTACTGGCGCCGCGTACCGCCGTGGGCGCCCTGGCCTCCTCCGACCTGCCGGTTGGCTCCAGCGCCGAGG
Organism: Acidimicrobiales bacterium; assembly: GCA_036268485.1. Taxonomy (GTDB): domain Bacteria; phylum Actinomycetota; class Acidimicrobiia; order Acidimicrobiales; family RAAP-2; genus Bog-473. The sequence goes on along the minus strand of DATAUC010000075.1, from coordinate 87,811 downwards.
CCGTCCGCAGTCACGTCCGGGCCCGTCACGGCGAGTCCGTGGCCGAATCCGTGCTGGATGCTTTGGTCGGCCGGGCCGTCCGTGTGGCCGGTTGGGAAGAGGCCATCGATCTGTCGATTGAACGGGACGACCTCATCGTCGTCACGCCCGAAGGCGACCGCTTCGCCGCCACCGGCTGGCGGGTGCGCTCGGCCACCAGCGTGGTCACCGCGGCCGCTGTGGAGGACGCGCAGCAGCGGGCCACCGACGCCGCCACGGCGGCCGACGCCGCCCGGGCCACCCTGACGGAGAGCCGGCGGGTGCTGGCCGACGCCCGCGACGCCCGGGCCCTGGCCGAGCGGGCCATCGACCGTCACACCTCCGCCCGCGGCAGCGCCACCTCCGACATGCAGCGCACCGAAGAGGAGCAGCGCCGCCTGTCCGAAGAGCTGGCCGCCGCCCGCACGGCCCGGGTCGAGGCCGAGCAGCGGCTGACCGCCGTCCGGGCCGAGAGCGAGCAGCTGACCGGTTCCCTGCCCATGCTCGAAGCGGCCGCCGACGCCTGGCGGGAACTGGCCGCCCGCCGCCGCGAGCTGGCCGTGCGCCAGCAGGAGCTCGAGATCCGCATCGCCGGGCTGGCCGAGCGCCGCCGGGTGCTGGGCGAACGCCAGGCCGAAGTGGAGCGCCGCCTGCAGGGCCACGCCGAGGAGCGCGCTACGGCCGCTTCGCGCCGCCAGCGCCTCGAATCCGAAGGCGCCGCCCTGACCCGCCTCGAAACAGTGGTCGAGGGCGAGCGGGCCCGCCTCGAGGGCATCTTCGACACCTTGCGTCACGACTATCAAGATCAGGTCGATGCCGTGCGGGCCGGGGGGGAGCGCCTCGAGCAACTCCGTCAGGACCGCCACACCACCGAGCAGCGTCTCGAAGCCGTCCGGTCCCGCACCCGCTCGCTCGATCTTGAAAGCAACGAGGTGGCCCTCCGTTCCGAGGCCCTGGCCGAGCACATCTCACGCGACCTGGGTGCCGGGCCCGAAGACCTGGTCGGCCTGCCGGCCCCCGAAGTGCCCGAAGGAACGAGCTACGCCGCCCACGGGGCCGAGCTGCAGCGCAAGATCACCGCGCTCGGACCGGTCAACCCGCTGGCCCTCGAAGAGCTCTCCACCCTGGAGGAGCGCCACAAGGAGCTCGAGGTCCAGGTCGACGATGTCCGGGGCGCCCGCCGGGAGCTGCATGAGGTGGTGCGCACGCTCGACCACGAGATCATGACCTCGTTCGCCGCCGCCGCCGCCGACGTCAACGAGCACTTCTCGGTCCTGGTCGCCATGCTCTTCCCCGGGGGCACGGGCCGCATGGTCCTGACCGAGCCCGAGGACCTGCTCAACACCGGCGTCGAGATCGAGGTGCGCCCGGCCGGCCGCAATGTGCGCCGGGTCTCGCTCCTCTCGGGCGGCGAGCGCTCCATGGCCGCCCTGGCCTTCCTCTTCGCCGTGTTCCGCAGCCGCCCGTCGCCCTTCTATCTGATGGACGAGGTCGAGGCGGCGCTGGACGATGTCAACCTGCACCGCTTCCTCGGCCTGGTGCGCGAGTTCCGCCACGAGGCCCAGCTGCTCATCGTGAGCCACCAGAAGCGCACCATGGAGACGGGTGACGCCCTCTACGGCGTGACCATGGCCCCGGGCGGCTCATCGCAGGTGGTGAGCCAGAAGGTGGCCAAGGACAAAGAAGTGGAACACGCGTCGTGACCGCCGTGCTCATTGCCATCGGCGTTGTTGTCGTCCTCGCGGTGGTGCTGTTGCTGGTGTTGCGCTCACGGCGTGCGCCGGGCGCACCGACCGCCGTCGAGCCGGCGCCGAAGCAGGCCGTCATCGCCGTCGAGGAAGCGCCGCCCCAGCCCGAAGTCGAAGCCGCCACTTACAAGGGCCGCCTGGGCAGCGTCCGCGGCCTCTTCAGCGGCGCCGTCACCGCGCTGCGGGGGGGCAGGATTGACGCCGCCACCTGGGACTCGCTGGAGGAAGCCCTCATCCGGGCCGACGTCGGCGTGAGCACGACGGCCGCCCTGCTGGCTGAACTCAAGGGCCGGGTGGAGAGCAAGGAGATCGCCAGCGGGGATGACCTGCTCGGTGCGCTCGGGCACTCCATCCGCCAGCTGCTGGCCGTCTCGGACTCGCGGGAGCTGCGCTTCGACGGCGAGGCCGGCCGGCCCGACGTGTGGCTCGTCGTCGGCGTCAACGGGGTGGGCAAGACCACCACCATCGGCAAGCTGGCCCGCCAACAGAGCGCGGCCGGACGCTCGGTCCTGCTGGCCGCCGGTGACACCTTCCGGGCCGCCGCCGCCGATCAGCTCGGCATGTGGGCCGAGCGCTCGAATGTCGACATCGTCCGGGGTGCCGAGGGCGGCGATCCGAGCGCCATCGTCTTCGATGCCGTCCAGCGCGCCGCCGCCCGGGGCAACGACCTCGTCTTGGCCGACACGGCGGGCCGGCTGCACAACAAGGTCAACCTGGTCGAGGAGCTCAAGAAGATCCGCCGGGTGGCCGACCGCGACCCCGGCAACGTCACCGAGGTCCTGCTCGTCCTCGATGCCACCACCGGCCAGAACGCCCTGGCCCAGGCCAAGCAGTTCACCGAGGCGGTGACCGTGACCGGGATCGTGCTGACCAAGCTCGACGGCACGGCCAAGGGCGGCATCGTCATTGCCGTGCAGCGCGAGCTCGGCCTGCCCGTCAAGTTGGTGGGCCTGGGCGAAGGCCCCGACGATCTGGTCGCCTTCGATGCCGACGAGTTCGTCGACGCTCTGCTCGGGTGACGGGTCGGGCTGACCACTAACCTGAGACTTCATGTTTGACGGCCTTTCCACCCGCCTCGAAGGCATTTCGACGCGCCTGCGCGGCAAGGGCCGCATCAGCCAGGCCGACCTGGACGAGGCGCTGACCGACATCCGCAACGCTCTCCTCGAGGCCGACGTCGAGCTTTCCGTGGCCCGCCGCTTCTGCGACGGCATCCGGCTCCGGGTCAGCACGGAGTCGTTGTCCAAGAGCCTGACGCCGGGCCAACAGGTCATTAAGGCGGTGCACGAGGAACTGGTCGGCGTGCTCGGCGGCGAGAGCCTCAAGATCTCCTACGCCAGCCGGCCCCCGACCGTCATTCTCATGGCGGGTCTGCAGGGCGCGGGCAAGACGACCGCCTCGGCCAAGTTGGCCCTGTGGTGGAAGCAGCAGGGCCGCAACCCGATCCTGGTCGGGGCCGACCTCCAGCGTCCAGCCGCCGTGGAGCAGCTGCGCATCCTGGGCGCCCAGGCCGGCGTCACGGTGTTCAGCGAGCCCACCAATCCGGTCGCCGCCGCCAAGGCCGGTCTGAAGGAAGCCCAGCGCCTCGGCAAGGACATCTGCATCATCGACACGGCCGGCCGTCTCACCATCGACGCCGACCTCATGGACGAGATCAAGTCGATCTCCAAGGGCACCGACCCCCACTACACATTCCTGGTCATCGACGCCATGATCGGCCAGGACGCTGTGGCGACGGCCAAGGCCTTCCACGAGACCCTGGCCCTCGATGCGGTGATCCTCTCCAAGCTTGACGGCGACGCCCGCGGCGGCGCCGCCCTCTCGGTCAAGGGCGTGGTGGGCAAGCCCATCGCCTTCGCCTCCACCGGGGAGCGCCTCGAGGACTTCGATCTCTTCCACCCCGACCGCATGGCCGACCGCATCCTCGGCATGGGCGACGTGATGAGCCTCATTGAGCAGGCCGAGCGCACCATGGACCACGACGAGGTGGCCAAGGGAGCGGCCCGCCTCATGTCGGGCCAGTTCACGCTGGACGATTTCCTGGGCCAGCTGCGCCAGGTCAAGAAGATGGGTTCGCTGGGGGGCCTGATGAAACTCATGCCCGGCATGTCCAAGGAGATGCGCCAGGCCGCCGGCCAGATCGACGACGGCGAGGTCTCCAAGGTGGAGGCCATCGTCTCGAGCATGACCGGGGCCGAGCGCGACGACGTGAACCTGATGGATGGCTCCCGTCGCAGCCGGGTGGCCCGGGGCTCGGGAACGTCGATTCAGGACGTGAACACCCTGCTCAAGCAGTTCAAAGAGATGCAGAAGATGATGAAGGGGATGGCCTCGGGCAACATGCCCAACCTCCCGGGCATGCCCAACATGGGGGGTCTGAGCGGCCGAGCCGCCCGCAAGATGGCCACTCAGGGGGCCGGCGCCGGTGGACCGGACTTCGACATGCTGTCCCAGCTCATGGGCGATTCGGGCGAGCTCCCAGCCTTCCCGGGGCTGCCTGGACTGCCCGCTGCCGGGCCGGTCCGGCCGGTGGTCGGGGGCAACAAAGGGACCAAAAAGAAGAAGAAAGGCGGGCGGGTCACCCCACCGAAAGGCCGGTAGGGCCCGCATCTGCCAGAATGTATGGACTAAGTCCAGATGATGGAGGAATCAGTTCGTGGCAGTGAAGCTCCGCCTTGTGCGGATGGGTAAGAAGAAGCAGCCGACCTACCGGGTCGTTGCTGCGGATAGCCGGTCGCCTCGCGACGGTCGATTCCTCGAGATCGTGGGCACCTACGCCCCTCGTGGCGCTTCGACCACCGACCGCGATGCGGTCATCAACATCGACAACGACAAGGCCGTCAAGTGGCTGGTCAACGGCGCCCAGCCGACCGAGCGGGTTGAGAAGCTTCTCAAGACGTCGGGTGCGTGGGACGACTTTGCGGCCGCGAGGGCCAAGTAGTGACCGACCTGTACGAAGCGGGCGACATCAACCAGGTCGACGGCCCGCAGGGCAACGACATCAATGATGCCGACGACTACGACGACGAGGTCGACGAGAACGCAGAGATCGATGGCGGCACGCCGTTGGCCGTGCTGAGCTACCTGGCCCGCTCGCTTTCGAACGAGCCCGACGCCGTGGTGATCGACACCGACGAGCGTCGCGGTGGGCTGAAACTGAGCCTGCATGTGGCACCCGACGACATGGGCCGAGTGATCGGCCGCCGTGGTCGGACAGCGCAAGCCATCCGGACGCTGGTGAATGTGGCTGGGGCCAAGGACGGCATCTCAGCCAGCGTCGACATCGTCGACGACTGAAATTCTCTCCATCGGGCGGGTCACCAAGGCCCACGGCCTGCGGGGCGAAGTTGTGGTCCAGCTCTGGACCGACCTGACCGAACGCCTCGATCCGGGCTCGGTTCTCCAGACGGAGAAGGGCCCGCTCACTGTCGAGTGGTCCCGTCCCTTTCAGGACCGCTGGATCGTCCAGTTCGAGGGCTTCTACGACCGCACCGAGGCCGAGCGCTGGCGGGGCACCGAGCTCGAAGCCGAGGCGGTCGAGGTCCCGGGCAAGCTCTTCGTGCACGACCTGGTCGGCTCCACCGTCATGGACGTGGCGGGAACCGAGTTGGGCACCGTCACCGCGGTGGAGGCCAATCCGGCCAGCGACCTGCTGGTCCTCGACGGCAAGGGGCTGGTCCCGTTGCGCTTCGTGACGGCCACCGAGGCCGGGACCATCACGGTGGACATTCCCGAGGGACTCCTCAGTGAGGATTGACGTCTTCACCCTCTTCCCCGAGGTCATCAGCTCCTACTGCGGCGCCTCCATCCTGGGTCGGGCCACCGAGTCGGGGGCGCTCGATGTGCACCCCCACGACCTGCGTGACGGAGCCAACGACAACCACCGCACCGTCGACGACAGTCCCTTCGGCGGTGGCGCCGGAATGGTCCTCATGCCAGAGCCGATCTTCCGGACCGTCGAGGCCGTGTCCGACGCCCCCCGACCCCTCTTCCTGCTCTCTCCCAGCGGGCGGTCCTTCGAGCAGGGCGTGGCCCAGGAGCTGGCGGCTCTGTCCGGCGGGTTCTCCCTGCTCTGCGGCCGCTACGAGGGTGTGGACCAGCGCATCGCCGATCACCTGGTCGACGGCGAGCTCTCGGTGGGCGATTTCGTCCTGGCCGGGGGCGAGCTGGCCGCCCTGGTCGTGATTGAAGCAGTGGCCCGCCTGCTGCCCGATGTCCTGGGCAACGAGGCCTCGGCGGCCGAGGAGAGCTTCTCGGCCGGATTGCTCGAATATCCCCACTACACCCGGCCGGCCCTCTTCCGGGACTGGGAGGCCCCGGCGGTCCTGCGTTCGGGGGATCACGGCGCCGTGGACCGGTGGAGGCGTACCCAGGCCCTGCTGCGCACCGCCGCCCGCCGGCCCGACCTGCTGGACCGCCTGCGCGCCGCCGGCGGCCTCAGCGATGCCGACGTGCGTGCCCTGGCCGAGCACGGCTACCATGTTCCGTCCGGCACTGAGCCGGAGCTACGTAAGGACGCCCCCCATGCACTCCACTGAAATCATCGATCGCGACAGCCTGCGCACCGATATTCCCGATTTTCGCCCCGGCGACTCCGTCAAGGTCCACGTCCGGGTGGTCGAGGGTTCCCGTGAGCGTGTCCAGATCTTTCAGGGTGCCGTCATGCGCCGGCAGGGCGGCGGCGTGCGCGAGACGTTCACCGTGCGCAAGGTCAGTTTCGGCGTCGGCGTGGAGCGCACCTTCCCCGTGCACTCGCCCACGCTGGACCGCATTGAGGTCGTGACCCTGGGTGACGTGCGTCGGGCCAAGCTGTACTACCTGCGCGACCGTCACGGGAAGGCCGCCAAGATCAAGGAATTGCGGACCGCCAAGCCCTCCTAAGGCCTGCCGTGAGCGAGGAAGACCTCGAGCGGTACGAGTCTGAAATTGAGCTGGGGCTGGTCCAGGAGTACCGGGCCGTCCTGCCCGTCTTCGCCTACGTGATCGAGACGGAACGCCGCTTCTACCTGGCCAACGAGGTCTCGGTCAACGTGCGCTCGGACACCACTCCGGCCTGCATTGAGTTGGAGCTGCGCGACGCTTGGGTCTGGGACATGTACCGCCCGGCCCGCTTCGTGCCCTCGGTACGGGTCATCACCTTCCGCGACGTCAACATCGAAAGGTTGCCCGAGCAGGAGCTGTAGGGGGACGACCGTTCTCCGGCATGCACCCGAACCTGATCCTCGGCCAGGCCGGCGAAGACGCCGCCGCGTCGTGGTACACGGAGGCCGGTTACACCATCCTCGAGCGCAATTGGCGCTGCGCCCAGGGCGAGATCGACCTCTTGTGCACCAGGGACCGCACGCTGGTCGTCTGCGAAGTCAAAACCCGGCGCAGCGATCGCCAGGGCGCACCCGAGGAGGCCGTCACCCGGACCAAACAGCTCCGGCTGCGCCGCCTCGCCGTGGCCTACCTGCGCACTTACGGTGGCCACTACGACGAGGTCCGTTTCGACGTGGCCTCGGTCCTCGGCACCCGACTCAGCGTCATTGAAGATGCGTTTTGAAAGCAAGGCGGCCTAGGGTCGTCGCTCATGGAGACCCTCATCGTCGAACGCAGTGGTGGCGTGGTCACCGTCACCATGAACCGCCCCGAGCGCAAGAACGCCGTCAACCCGGTCATGCTGGCCGAGCTGCGCCAGATCTTCGCCGAGGTGGAGTCGAATTCGGCCGACCGGGCCATGGTGCTGACCGGCGCCGGCGGCGCCTTCTGCACCGGATCGGACCTGGGCGACCCCAACGGTCCGGGTTCGGATCCCAACAGTTCGGCGCTCGGTCGCATGCGCAAGCTGGGCGAGGTGGCCCTGGCGCTGCACCGCATCACCAAACCCACCATCGCCAAGGTGGAGGGCTTCGCTGTCGGTGCCGGCATGTCGCTCGCCCTCGGCTGCGATCTCGTCGTCTGCAGCGAGACGGCCAAGCTCTCCATGATCTTCTCCAAGCGCGGCCTCTCCATCGACAACGGCGCCTCGTGGCTCCTGCCCCGGCTGGTCGGTATGGCCAAGGCCAAGGAGATCGCGCTCTTCGGCGGCATGTGGACGGCCCCCGAGGCCCTCGAGCTTGGCCTCATCAACCGGGTCCTGCCCGCCTCGGAGGTCGACGCCTTCGTGGCCGACTGGGCCGCCACCCTGGCTGCCGGGCCGCCGCTGGCGCTTTCCCTGACCAAGACGCTGCTGCACGCCTCGGCCCAAGCCAGCATGGAACAGGCGGTCGAGGACGAAGCCCGCTGTCAGGCGCTCAACTTCTCGACCCAGGACACTCACGAGGCCATGGCGGCCTTCGCCGAGAAGAGGCAGCCCACCTTCATCGGGCGCTGAATAGAGTGTGGTCGTGCTCAACGGTGTGCAGGGAATGGTCGGTGACACCGCGCTGGTCACCCGCGAAATCCGGGGTGAGCACCACCCGGGCCGCATTCGGGCCCGGGGCGAGGAGTGGTTTGCCATCCCGCTCGATCCCGACAAGACCATCCCCGTCGGCACCAACGTGATCGTGGCCGACATAGAGCGCGGGCTGCTCGTCGTTTACGCTGCAGACAGTTAAAGGAGCACCATGCTGGCATCGGCCGGAGAAATCGCAGGGATCATCGTCGTTGCTGTCGTGGCCGGATTCGCCGGGGCCTCCTTCTTCGCCACCCGCTGCGTGAAGATCGTCCAGCAGGGCAGCGTCGGCGTGGTCAAGCGCTTCGGTCGCTTCCAGTCCATTGATCAGCCGGGATTGCGGGTCCTGCGCCCCTTCGTCGACAAGATGGAGAAGGTCGACATGCGTGAGTTCCCTATGACGGGGGACCAGCAGTCCGTCATCACCAAGGACAACGTCTCGCTCTGGGTCAGCGCCACCATCTTCTGCCAGGTGATCGATGTGAAGTCGGCACTCTTCGAGATCAACGACTACCGCCTGGCGGTCGACCAGCTGGCCCGCACCGCCCTGCGGGCCGTTTTCGGCGAGCTCTCACTCGACCAGGCCCTGTCCGAGCGCGAGACGATCAACAGCCGCATGCAGGACCACATGGCCGACGCCGCCGTGAAGTGGGGCGTCCGCCTCAACCGGATTGAGATCCTCGACATCACACCGCCGACCAACGTGATTCAGGCCATGTCCGAGCAGAAGGAAGCCGAGCAGCACAAGAAGGCGGCCATCCTCAAGTCCGAAGGTGAGCAGCAGTCGGCCATCAACAGCGCCGGCGGCCGCCAGCAGGCCGCCGTGCTCGAAGCGCAGGGTGCCAAGGAAGCCGCCATCCTGCGGGCCGAGGCCGAGATGAAAGTCCTCGAGCTGCAGGCCGAGGGCGAGAAGAAGGCCCTTCTGTTGCGCGGTGAAGGCGAAGCGGCCCGGCTGACCTCGCTGGATACGGCCGTCATCAACCCGCGTACCCTGGCCGTCCTGCAGTTGCGTGCCCTGCAGGAGATCGCCGCCTCTCCCAATGCCAAGGTGGTCGTGCCCTACGAGGCCACCAGTCTGATGGGGGCGGCCGAGGTGCTGTTGAGCACCTTGCGCACCGCGCCGGCGGACGAAGCGCCGCCCGCCGTCACACCTCCCGCCTAAGGCGCGCCGCCATGCAGCGCGCGGTCGCCCTTGAGGGGCCGACCGTTTGTCTGCATGCTCGCCGCCATTGCTGCTGCCACCCTGACCGGTGCCGTCGGTCGTCCCGTCTCAGTCGAAGTCCACGTCTCTAACGGGCTTCCCGGTTTCACCATCGTTGGCTTGCCCGACGCCGCCGTGCGTGAATCGCGCGACCGCGTCCGGGCCGCGCTGCTCTCGAGCGGGTTACCGTGGCCACTGCGCCGCGTCACCGTCAACCTGGCCCCCAGCGGTGTGCGCAAGGGAGGTGCCGGGCTCGACCTGGCCATTGCCGTCGGCGTGCTGGTGGCCACAGGCGAACTGCCGGCGGCCAGCGTGGACGGGCTGGCCTTCTGCGGCGAGCTCGGGCTGAACGGGTCACTGCGGCATGTGCCCGGCATGATCGCTCTGGCCGACGCCACCGCACCCCAGGCGCTGGTGGTGCCTCTGTGTGACGTACGGGAAGCCGCGCTGGTCCGGGGAGCCGACGCCCATGGAGTGGCCACGCTGGCTGACCTGGCCCGGATCCTGCGTACGGGCGCCGACTGGCCCGATCCACCCCCGGCCACCAGCGCGCCGGATGCGCCGGCCCTGCCGGACCTGAGCGACGTCCGGGGTCAGGGTCTGGGTCGCCATGCCCTGGAGGTGGCCGCCGCCGGGGACCACCACCTCCTCATGATCGGGCCACCGGGCTCGGGCAAGACGATGCTGGCCGAACGGCTGCCCGGCCTGCTGCCCCCGCTGAGCACGGAGGAGGCTCTCACCGTCACCCGGGTTCATTCGGCCGCCGCCTGCAATCTGCCCGACGGGATTCTGGTCACACGCCCACCCTTCCGGGCCCCGCACCATCGAGCCTCCATCGTCGCCCTGATCGGCGGGGGCAGCTGGTCACTCCGTCCGGGCGAGATCAGCCTGGCCACCCACGGCGTCCTCTTCCTCGATGAAATGGGGGAGTTCCCCGTGGCCGCCCTTGAGGCACTGCGCCAGCCCCTCGAAGAAGGCATCATCCGGGTCAGCCGGGCAGGAGGGACCGTCACCTTTCCGGCCCATTTCCTGTTGGTGGCTGCCATGAATCCGTGCCCCTGCGGTGAGGGCGTCTACCCGGGCGCCTGCTCGTGCAGTGTGGTTAGCCGGGCCCGCTACATGCGCCGTCTCTCGGCGCCGCTGCTCGACCGCTTCGACCTGGTGGTGCCGTTGTCTCGACCCGACCCCGACGAGCTGCTGGACGACAGGCCAGGGGAGTCGACGGCCAGCTCGGCCCAGCGGGTGGCCCTGGCCCGCCAGCGCGCAGCCGAGCGGGGACCCGGGGACGAGCCGCCCATGCACCCAGACGGCGCCGCGGTGCTGGCGGCCAAGCTGCGGGCCGGGGAGCTGAGTGCCCGCGGCCTGCACAAGGTGAGCCGGGTGGCCCGGACCGTGGCCGACCTTCTGGGGGCGGACCAGGTCGGCGAGGAGCACGTCTGCGATGCCCTGTCGCTGCGCACGGCCCGCTCGGTGGTGGTCCAGTGACGACCCGCCCGAAGAGGCCTACATCTCCGTCAGAACCGGTACCACCCGGGCACTGATGCTGAAGTGCCCCAATTCGGGGATCATGCGGAGTTCCGCACCGGGAACGACACTCGCCGTGTGCTGAGCCTGCGACGGCACCACGATCGGATCAGCCGCTCCGTGGAGGACCACGGTCCGACACGTGATCCGGTCGACGTCGAAACTGACCCAGCCCACGCCGTCGGCCAACCGGTCATCGGTGAATCCCTGCACGCCGAAGCGGAACATTTCAGCTGATGCCTCCGCATATCCGGACAGATTGGCGGGATCCATGAGAACGGCGAGATCGGCGGGTGGAATGGGCAGGGTCGGTGCTTGGGCTATCAGGCCCCTGCCATCGATCCCGATGATCTCAGTCGTGTGGCGGAGGGCGCTGTCACGATCCGGAGCGTCCCAGATGCCGGCGACTAAACGCCCGAGGGCGTCGTCCCCCGTCATGGTTTCGCGCCCCTCGGCCCAGCGCATATCGGTCAACGCGCAACACGCCACACAGGACTCGACGCGATCCCCCTCGATCGCAGCCAGGGCCAGCGCATAGGCACCTCCAGTTGAGCAGCCGACAACCGCAAAGGACTCGAGATCAAGATGTTCGACGAGCTCCATGGCGTCGGGCACCCAAGACCCGATTGAGCGGCCCGGAACGGGTGTGGAGCCGCCGTAGCCCGGGCGGTCGATTCCGATTATGCGAAACCCTGCTTCGACCGCAACTGTGGCGACAGCCTGGGGTTCCAGCCTGCTCCCCGGTCCGCCGTGGCACCAAAGGACGGGCCGGCCGCCCTTGGGGCCGTAATCGGCGTAACCGAGGCTGCGACCGTGGGATAACTCAAGGGTGCCGTCCGTGCGAATGATGCTCACCATGCAGGCAGCGTATTCCGCCGGCCCCGAACCGCTCTGTGGTTAATGTCACCGCCATGGCTGGTCCGATGGAGGGCATCAAGGTTGTTGAGGTTGGGATGTGGGTCGCCGGTCCGGCGGCAGCGGGCATCCTCGGCGACTGGGGCGCTGATGTCATCAAGATCGAGCCGCCAATGGGTGATCCCATGCGCGGCGTTATGTCTCTGAGCGGGAACACGAAGAACATCAATCCGCCGTTCGAACTGGACAACCGGAACAAGCGCAGCGTCGGGCTCGACTTGTCCATCCCCGAGGCCCGCGAGATCGCGGCCGCACTCGTCGACGACGCCGATGTGTTCGTGACGAATGCCCGGCCCGCTGCGTTGGCCCGTGCCGGCCTGGACTACGAGACGGTCTCAGCGCGCCATCCTCGCCTTGTGTACGCGCATATTTCTGGGTATGGCCTCACTGGAGACGAGCGGGAACGGGCAGCCTTCGACGTCGGCGCGTTCTGGTCCCGTGCGGGCGTTGCCGCGGCTCTGGTACCTGAGGGCGCTCCGCTGCCGTACCAGCGCGGGGGCATGGGCGACCACATGGCAGCACTGGCCGCAGCGGGTGCGGTATCGGCCGCGCTGTTCGCCCGGGAACGCACCGGCGTGGGTCAGTTGGTCTCCGCGTCGCTGTTGCGTGTCGGCATGTACATGGTTGGTTGGGATATCAACATGGCTGTGCGCCTCGGGACACCCACGGTCCCCATGACGATGAACGCCCCGCCGAACCCCATGATCAGCGCCTACACGGCCGGTGACGGCCAACGGTTCTGGCTGCTCGGTCTGCAGGGCGACCGATTGTGGCCAGACCTGCTCCGGGCCATCGATCGAACGGAGTGGACCACAGACGAGCGGTATGCAACCCTCATCGCGCGGTTCGAGCATTCGGCTGCCTTGGTGCGTGAGCTTGGCGACGTGTTCTCTACACGGACGCTGGAGGAGTGGGCGGAGGTGTTCGACCGCGAAGACGTGTGGTGGGCGCCGGTCCGATATCCGCACCAAGTGGTCAATGACCCCCAAGCACGTGCCGCTGGTGGCTTCATTGCCGTGCCCTTGGAGGGCGAGGACACGATCGAAATGGTGGCCACACCGATTGACTTCCTCGGCACACCGTGGGCGGCCCGTGGGGCGGCTCCCGAGTTCGCCCAGCACACCGAAGAGGTGCTGCTAGAGCTGGGGCACAGTTGGGATCGGATCGCAGAGCTCAAAGAGCTTGGTGCGATTCCTTAAATCCGGCTGCCGGGCGCGTGGCGGGCTCAGCACGGACGCGCCGAGATGATCTGCGCACAATGCCACGCGGTGGACGACCGTTCCCCGGTATGTGCAGTCAGCGCTGGCCCCGCCGGTCGTCCCGATGACGCGCCGCCTGCCCGAAGAGGCCTATGCCGCGGCCCTGGCCTCGACACCGGGCGTCGGACGGGCGGCGCTGCGGCGGTACTTGACTGAGGATCTTCCCTCAGAAGCCTGGCGTCGCTCGGGACTGGGCACGGAGGCCGACGTGACGCGCATCTGGCGCCTGCACGAGGAGCATGAGGTGTCCGTGCTCTTGCGGGGCACTGCGGAGTACCCGGCCCGCTTGAGGGACGACCCCGATGCCCCATCCATGGTCTTCTGCCTGGGCGACCCGACGGTCATCGACCGCTGCCCGACGGTGGGCCTGGTCGGCACCCGCAGCCCCACCCGGTACGGCATCGGCGTGGCCGCCCAGTTCGGGGCCGACCTGGCCGCTGCCGGGGTCAGCGTGGTGTCGGGCTTGGCGCTCGGGATCGACGGGGCTGCCCACGAGGGGGCCACGGCGGCCGGAGCTCCACCCATTGCGGTTGTGGCCGGCGGGCTCCATGACCCCTATCCGCGCCGCCACGCCCGCCTGTGGGCCCGGGTGGCCGAGCACGGGGCCGTGCTCTCCGAATCACCCGCGGGCATCGCCACCGAGAAATGGCGCTTCCCGGTGCGCAACCAGATCCTGGCCGCCCTGTGCGACGTCGTGGTGGTGGTCGAGAGCCGCCATGCCGGCGGCTCCATGCACACGGTCACCGCCGCCATGAAGCGCGGCATCCCCGTGGGCGCCGTGCCCGGATCGATCCGTAGCCCCACCTCGTCGGGCACCAACGCACTGGTGGCCGACGGGTGCTTCCCGGTGTGCGACGTGAGCGACATCTTGACCAGCCTGGCCCTGGCCGGCGCCATAGCCCCGGCACCACCGCCCTCAACGGGTCCGGCGTCCCCGGCCCGCTACGACGGGCCCGATCGGACGGTATGGGAGGCCCTGTCGGCGGATCCGGCCTCGTTGGACCAGTTGGCCCGGGTCACTGGTCTGGGGCTCCCGGCGCTGTGCGGCGGTCTGGAGCGCCTGGCGGCCGCTGGAGTGGCCCGAGGGGTTGGGGGCTGGTGGGAGCGGTTGTGAATCAGTCGCGCCTCTATGCTCGCCCCGCTCGCCAGCATCAAGGAGAAGATCGTGCAGATCAACGCATTCGAACTCGTCGATACCGACCGCGGCCTCGACGTGTCGGCGCTGCCGGCGACCGGCTGGCTGCCGGCGGTCGTGCCCGGCGGTGTGCACGAGTCGCTCCTTGCCGCCGGTCGGATCGAACACCCGTATCAGGACCGCAACGAGGACGCTGTCCGCTGGATTGAGGAGCGCGACTGGTGGTTCCGGGCATCATTTGAGGCACCGGCAGAGGTCGCCCCCGACGAGCGGTATCGGTTGGTGTTCCACGGCCTGGACACCGTCGTGGACATCTGGCTCAACGGCCAGTGGCTGGGCCACCACGAGAACATGTTCCGTCCGGCCGAGTTTGAGGTGAGCGAGCTCGTGCGGGCCCACAACGACCTGCTGCTGCGCTTCTCCCCACCACTTGAGGGATTGACGGTGCCTGCTTCGGCCGCTGAGCTTCGCCGCCGGCTCGACGCCGTCTTTACCCACCGCCAAGCCGACGACGGGACTCCGGCGATCATGGACGACGCGGTGCGAGCGGAGCAGGAGTTGATGTCCCTGCGCCCGTCGAGGCGCAAGGCGACGTTCTCCTGGGGCTGGGACTTCGGGCCACGGATACCCTCGATCGGGATTTGGCGACCGGTCGAGCTATACGCGGAAAGGACGGCGGTACTGTCCGGGCACCACATTTACACCCAGCAAATCGAATCGGACGGCTCCGCCGCCGTCGGCGTGCTGGTCGAGGTGGGCCACGCTGCAGCTGCTGATCAGCTCACCGTTGCGGTGGTGCTCACGTCGCCATCGGGTCGCAGTCAATCCATCGAACTACCGGTATCGAATGGTCGAGCCCAGGGAGCGCTCAACGTGCCCGATGCGGAGTTGTGGTGGACGCATGATCTGGGTGATCCGGTCCACTATGACGTGACCATCACGTTGTATGACGGCGAGACGTCCCTGGACAGCGTGGTTGACCGAGTTGGGTTGCGCACCATTGTCCTTGACCGCGCCGCCGATCCTGAAGGCGGGAACCTGTTCCGTTTCGTGTTAAACGGCATACCAGTGTTCGCCCGCGGTGCCAACTGGGTACCGGCTGACATGCTGGTCGGATCGGTGGCCGAGGAACGGGTGCGGGCGTTGGTCGGTCTCGCCCGCACGGGCGGGATGAACATGCTCCGTATTTGGGGCGGGGGTTTCTACGAGCAGGAGGCGTTCTACCGAGCCTGCGACGAGCAGGGAGTGATGATCTGGCAGGACTTCATGTTCGCCTGTTACGACTACCCCGAGAGCGATCCGGCGCTGGCCGGCGAAGTCAAGCAGGAAGCCGAATTCCAGGTCAGGCGGCTACGCAATCACGCCAGCCTGGCCCTGTGGTGTGGCAACAACGAAGTACAGGCGATTCACGGCGCCGCCTTTCAGAGCTACGAGCCGGGGGATTGGGGCTACGACTTTTTTTTCCGGGTCCTGCCCGACGCTGTCGCCGCCTTCGACGGTCAGACGCCGTACTGGCCCGGCAGTCCGTGGGGTGAAGACGCCAGCGAAGGTTGGTATGCCGTCAACGGCGCCCGAGACGGCGACCGGCATGCCTGGGAGGTGTGGCACGGGCTCAGCCTCGGACCGACCGCCCATACCTATGACAATCCGGGAGACGCCAGGCACTATCGCCGTTATGCCGACGACCTAGGCAAGTTCATCAGCGAATTCGGCATTCACGCCTCGCCGGAGTTGGCCACGTTGCGCCGCTACTTGCCGCCGGACCAGTGGTACGTCCACAGCGACTCCTTTGACCATCACAACAAGGACAACCCCAAGAACAAGCACGATGCCGTGCTGGAGATCGTGACCGGTTTGCCCGAGACGATTGAGCAGTACGTGGACTTCACCATGATCTCGCAGGCCGAGGGACTGAAATTCGGTATTGAGCACTATCGACGGCGAGCGCCGCACTGCAGCGGCACGCTGGTGTGGCAGTTCAACGACGTATGGCCGGGGTTCAGTTGGTCGGTGGTCGACTACGACCTGGTGCCCAAGGCCGGCTATCACTACCTGACCCGTGTGTACGCACCGGTGCTGGCGAGTTTCCGGCAAGACGGCGACACGTTGGAGTTGTGGTTGAGCAACTGCGGCCGAACGGAGGTGACCACCACGGCGGTCGTCACCCTCGCCGGCTTCGATGGCGCCGAACACCTGGCCGAGAGCGTCACGGCCACGGTCGGGCCCGGTGAGTCCCGCGCCGTGTGGACCGGCACCCATATGGAGCTGACTGGAGATCGCTACGCCTGGGTCAGCAGCCTGGACGGCGTCTTCCCCGCAAACCGGCTCTTCTTCGCTGAGATAAAGGACATCGCCTTCGGGGTGCCGCACCTTGAGGTGGTGGCCACGAAGAAGGGCCCCGGTGCTGCCAGCTTGACGGTCACTTCCACCGGCTTTGCCTATTTCGTGCACGCGCTCACGCCGCGGCCCGGAACTCGGTTCGACACGAACTATTTCGACCTGCGCCACGGCGACACCAAGACCATTGAGGTCACAGGCCTCCCGGACGACTTCGACCCCGGATCCATTGAGGTCCGAACCTGGACCAGTCCCGAAGTATCGGGTGAGCGCGCCTAAAGTGCCTGCCCGTGGAGGGACGGTTTCTCAACGAGTCCTCCGTGGCGGGCCTGCGTTCTGCCGTGACATCGGCCATAGACGACGGGATCAGTGCCGTCTTCATCGGGGACGGACCACTTGGTGATGCAGTCGCCTTGGCCGCTGCGATTGGTACCTGGTCGACCGAGATTTTGATCGGCGTGCGACTGGGGTACGGCGCACCCCACAGAGCGGCCACCCTGGTCGCCCGCGAGATGTCGACGCTCGACCAGATTGCCGGCGGTCGCACGTTGGTGGTGCTGGCTGCACCCTTCAGTGACGATCTGCCCGATGTCGTGGCGCTGTGGCGAGCCATGTGGATCGACGGGCAGAGCGACATCGTGAACCGGCCTTTGCCTCGACGCCACGGAGGCCCACCCATCGCCCTCGATCTGACCAACGGCGTCACCGCACCTCCGACCGCCCTGGCCGCGTGCGATCTGATCCTGATCGGCCCGGATGATGCGGTCCCTGGTGCCATGCCGGCGGGTACCGATGTGTGTCAGATTCAGAACGCGTGAGCGACACCTCCCCCAACGCCGTCACCGGCCACCATCTGCCCGCACTGGGCGGGCTGCGTGCCCTGGCCGTGCTGGGCGTGATGGCCTACCACCTGCAGTTCGGGTGGGCCTCGGGGGGATATTTAGGGGTCGATCTGTTCTTTGTGCTGTCGGGCTTCCTCATCACCACGCTGCTGCTCGAAGAGTGGGCGGGCACGGGCCGGCTCAACTTGGCCAGTTTCTGGGCCCGACGGGCCCGCCGCCTGTTGCCGGCACTCTTCCTGGTGGTGCTCGGCCTGGCCGTCTACCTCGTCGTCAACGCCCACTTGGGCGGGATGGGCGCCAACGGCCTGGTGGACCTCTCATCGCTGCGGGGCGACGCCCTGGCCACCATCCTCTACGTGGGCAACTGGCACGCCATTTACGCCCACCAGTCCTACTTCGCCCAGTTCTCGACGCCCTCACCACTTCAGCACACCTGGTCTCTGGCCATTGAGGAGCAGTTCTATTTGGTCTGGCCACCCGTACTCCTTCTGGTATTGCGGAGCGCCCGCCGCTCCTGGCGCCAGATGGGCCTGGTGGTGGCCGTGGTGGTGGCCCTGGTGTCGGCCGGCCTCATGGCCCTGCTCTTCCATCCCGGCGGTGACCCCACCCGGATCTACTACGGCACCGACACCCGTGCCTTCGACCTGATGACCGGCGCCGTGGTGGCCTTCCTGGCGGCCGCCCGGCCGCAACCAAACAAGCGGGCGCAGCGCACCCTGCATGTGGCGGCGCCCGCCGCCGCCGCGGCGCTCGGCGTCTTTTGGGTCGTCTCGGGCACGACGCAGAGCTTGCCCAGGAATTTCATGTTCGAGGGCGGCTTCCTTCTCTGCGCCATCCTGGCCGCCGTGGTGGTGGCCGACGCCCGGCTCTTCGACCAGGGCCTGTTCGCCCGGGCCCTTTCCGTACGCCCGCTGCATTTTCTGGGCACCATCTCCTACGGGGTCTACCTGTGGCACTGGCCGGTCTTCGTCTACCTCGACGCGCAACGAACCGGGCTGTCCCGGGCCCCGCTGGACATCATCCGGGTGGCCGTCACGCTCGGGTTGGCCAGCGCCAGCTACTACCTGGTCGAGCAACCGATCCGGCGCCGGCAATTCCGCGGCGCCTGGCGCCTGTGGTTGGCCCCGGCCGCCGCCGTGGCCACGGCTGCCGCGCTGGTCGTGGCCACCGTGCCCGCCATCGCCGAACCCAGTGCGGTGGCCACTACCTCGCACACCACCACGCCGGTCGGCCAGACCGTCATCGGTTCGGGGGGCTTGGCCGGGCAGACGCCCATCGCACTCGGCACCACCATCTCGCCGGCCCATCCTCTGCGCGTCGTGGTGTTGGGTGACTCGGTTATGCACGACGCCTACTTCGCTATTAATGCCGCCCTCGGATCGACGGGCGAGGTCGACGTCATGCCCAACACGATCGACGGCTTCGGGTTGACCACGGCTACCAACTGGCCCATGTCGCTCCCCACCATCATCCGCAACGAGCACCCGCAGCTGATCATCGCCAGCTGGAGCTGGGACCAGGACGGCCCCAGCACGCCCAATGCACTGCACCAGCCGGCGGCCTATACGGCGTTGCTCCGCCGAGCCGTGAGTCTGATGCTGACGCCAGGCAACGGGGTCAAGGGCATCATCTTCACGCAGTTCCCCGAGCCCGGGAACATTCTGGCCACCAACCTGTCCCAACAGGCCGCTTACAACAAGGCCCGGGTCGCCGGCACGAAAGCCTGGAACGACATCGCCGCCTCCATGACCACTTCTTTCCCAGGGCGCGTCATGTATCTACCCATTGGCAGTTCGCTGCTGCTCAACGGCCGCTTCTCCAGCTGGCTCCCACCGGCCGGCCGGCCCAATGCTCCGGTCTCGCAATGGACGCGGATCCGCAAGCTGGACAACGTGCACCTGTGCCCCGAAGGGGCGTCCCGCTACGCCGACGCCCTCTTGACCGACCTCACGTCGATCTTCGGCCTCAGCGCCGCATCGAGTGATTGGGCCAACGGAGCCTGGACCACCGATCCCGACTTCAACACCCCGGCGGGGTCGTGTCCCGACGATCATCCCGCTGGGGCGACGTAGGTCAGGTAAAGGACTGCGGGGTACCGATGGCTCGACTGCGCAGCCCATCGGGAGTGGGCCACACAAAGACGCCGTCAAGCGAAATCCCGACGTTGTCGGGCGTCGCTGCGGGCACCTTCGTGGTGGGCTTCCCGTTGGCGGTGCACCCGAAATACAACGAGGTGCTGACCCGGCTGGACTCAGAGCCGAGGCCCTTCGGGACCGTGACCTTGTAGTTGGGGTTCTTCTGACACCAGAAGACCTCACCCTTACTGAGGGGCTTGGTGGTGCCGTCGTCCGTATTGAGGAGGACCGGCTGGCCGCTAGCTGCCGTTACCACCAGGTGCGTGTCGTCGAGGAACTCGACCCCTTCGCCATAGGCCAGCGATTGGACATCACGCACCGGCAGCTTCCAGGTCACGGCGCCGCTGGCCGGCTCGAAGCCCTCCAGTGTGAGCGTGACCTTCTTCAGGGATGACGACGACTTGTCCTTGAGCACGCCGCCGTAGTGGCAGGCCACCCACGATTCCAAGAAGCCGATGCCGCCGCCACAGAGGAATTCGTCAGGCAGGGTCCACTGCACAGCCCCGGTCGCCACGCTGAACCCCAAGGTCTTCTCAACCGACACGTTGTAGCCGTTGCCCTTGACGATGGCTTCGATCGACCCGATGTTCAGCGTCCCGGAGGGGTAGATGATCCATCCGTAGTCAGGGTCGAATTCCGGACCGTAGAGCGTGCTCACGGGGAACTTCCAGGCCAGCGTGGCTGTGGGTGAGATCTGATCGAGCGTCGGTTTGTTGGCACCGGTTTGATAAAGATCAGGTCCCATCTCCCGGTAGGGCCCGTTCAAGATTGTCTTTTCCAAGCCGGTGGCGGCGTTGAGGAGGACCAGAGACGTACTGCCGTTGGCGTTGTAGCCCGGGATGCAGAAGTAAGTGTTGGCGGCACAGGTCGAGGGGGAGTCGCTCGGGACAAACGAAGCGTTGTCGCTCCACACCGTGGCTCCGGTGGTGGCGTTGATCCCGGACACTCCCACCAATGGGCTGCGCGGTTTTCCCCTCGGGGGCGCCACGTCCATCACAGTGGTACCGATCACGTCGGGATAGAGCGGCACACCCGGGGTCACCCCGACGGCCGAGTAGGGGCGTTGCCATGCCACCTTGCCGCTCACGGGATCGATCCCATCGAGGTGCAGATTGCGGGACGAGTCGACGCTGATCACGATGGCCCGCTTACCGGCGCTGACGGGTCCACCGACCACGTGCAGGGAGGACAGGCGATGTGCAGTGGCAGCGCCAGCAGAACCGGCCGGAATCAGCACGCACAGTGCCGGGATGATGGACGCGGCACACAGCAATCGAACCCACGGGCTTCCTGTTTGTCCATGGCCCATGTCGCCCTAAGGGTATTGCACATTCCTTTCCATGGTGACCGGACTCCGTCAGAGCGGACTTAGTCGTCGAGACCCATCTCAATAGCCAGCCGGGTCAACTCCGAGCGACGGCGTAGTCCGGTCTTTTCCCCGATGCGTTCGAGATGGGATCGGACGGTATTGGCACTGATGAACAGACGGTCGGCAACGGCCTTGTCGGTGAGCCCGTCGCTGACTAAGCGCAAGACGGCACGCTCGCGTTCGGTCAGTTGCACCAGCGACGTCACCGACGGTGTCGGCAGGGCGGATTCGGTGGCTTGGGGATCACCCTCCATCACGAAGGCCAGCTCAGATCCGCCAATCCCGATCAGATCGCCGTGACGCAGGGGATGCTGGCGGATCGTTCGTCCGTTGGCCCGGGTTCCATTGCGGCTATTGAGGTCGATCAGCATCCACTGCTCGCCCTGCAGGGCGATCTGGGCATGCGCCCGTGAGACCAGACGATCGTCACTCAGGCAGAGGTCGTTGGACGGATCCCGACCGATGGTGAGAATCGAACCGGTCAGCTCAATGGGGTCTTGGTTTGGCCTACGCAGGGACGCCACAAGTAACTGAACTTAGTTCGCCGGTACGATCGGAGGGTGCCTGAAGAGACCGACACCTCTTCCTCCATCCTGGGTGGGCGATACGAACTGCGCACCATCATCGGGTCGGGTGGAATGGCAACCGTATGGCGCGCCGTCGACACCCGGCTGCAGCGCGATGTGGCGGTCAAAATCCTTTCGCACCGGCTCTCGAGCGATGACACTTTTCAACGTCGCTTTGCTCGAGAGGCCCGACATGTGGCGTCCTTGTCCGACCCCAACATTGTGTCGGTCTTCGACTTCGGTATCGACGGTGATCAGGCCTACATCGTGATGGAGCTCGTCGTCGGCCAATCGTTGCGATCGCTGCTCAATGACACCGGCACCCTGACCGGACCCGTCGTCATGGCACTGGCGCGAGACGTGCTCAAAGGCCTCGCTCATGCCCACGAGGCTGGCCTGGTCCATCGCGACATTAAACCGGCCAACATATTGATTACCTCGACGGGGCGGGCGGAGATTGCCGACTTCGGTATTGCCCGGTCGCATGGGGATACGACGGAGATCGCCACGCAGGGTCTCTTCACCGGGACCTTGGTCTATTCCTCGCCCGAGCAATTGGCGGGGGACGAGGTGGGCCCTCCGTCAGATCTCTATGCCGTCGGCTGCGTGCTCTATGAATGCCTCATGGGGCAGCCACCCTTCAGTCCCGACGATGTGGCCAAGGCGGTCATGCAGCACCGGTTCGCCGAGCCGAAGCCCATTACCGCCCCCGGCGACGTCCCGCCTCGGATGATCGCCGCCATCATGCGCTCGCTGGAGAAAGACCCCCGGGACCGATTCCAAACCGCCTCCGCCATGATGGCGGAACTTCTCGATACGGAGCGGACCATCACGCAGGTCAGTCCGCTCCGTCCGCTTCCCGTCCCGAGAAAGACACGCGGGAGATATGCCGTCCTGGCGGCATTCGTCGCGTTGGTGGCCGTGGTGGGGATCGTCAAAGGGGAAACCCGGCCGCCTCGTTCGTCGCAGCAGTCCCAAATGATCGCCGGCGACATGCTCAAGCAGGGACAGTTTTTGCGCTCGCCCGATGGGCGCTACCAACTCACGATGGAGCGCAACGGCGATCTCGTATTGACGGCCAGGAGTTCCGGCGCGCCCATTTGGGCTTCGGGCTCAGCCGGTCACGCCGGGGCCTACGCCATCCTGCAAGGTGATGGGAACCTCATCGTGTATCCGAAGGGTCGATCTGCACCGCGGAGCGGTCAGCGCTCCAGCGCTCTGTTTCAATCAAAGACGAGTGGGCACCCGGGAGCGAAAGTCGACTTGCAGAACGACGGGGATCTGACCCTCCGGTCAGACTCGAATGGCGCCGTACTCTGGGAGTCAGGCTCCGTTCCTGGATCGGAGGGATCGCAGCTGCTTTCGGGAGACCAACTGCACCCAAGCCAGTATCTGCAGTCGCCGAACGGAATGTTCCGCTTGGAGAATGTGGCCGGTCAGGGCGTGCTGCGACTGGTCAAGAGCCAGCAACCGGGGTGCACGGTGTGGCAGGCGCCGGCTCACGGTGTGGCCGCCTCGGTCGCCACAATGCAGTCGGACGGCAACCTGGTGTTGTACGCACCGGGAGCCTCTCGGGTCACCTGGCAGACGCATACGAGCGGACACAACGGTGCAGACCTCGTACTTGAGAACAGTGGCTCCCTGGTGCTTGCCTCGTCGACCGGGGTGGTTCTTTGGCAAGTCGACCCCATGGCCTGCAGCACGCCGTAGGGCCGCGTGGTCATTTTTGACCACCTCTATCCGCCTCCAACGGACAGAAATGCCCCTACTCAGGCCGGAGCCCAACTGAGATGCTGGGCCTGAAGCCGCGGCGATGTGCTGGCGGAACCTGAGGAGAGGTACACCGTGAATATCTGCAGCATGAAGCTCTTTCGCCGCGCAATCCTGATGGGCGTGTCGGTGGCCCCCCTCGTCCTGGGGTCGCTGACCTTGGGCACCTCGAGTGCGTCGGGCGCCACGGCTTCCGGTGTCGATGCCAATCGAATCGTCTATGTCATGGGCACCAATTCGTTCGGCCTCGTCGACTCCAATGGCACGCATCGGACTGTCGTGACGATCCCGCCGTCGGATTTCTCATCGGCCTTTCCGGTTGGCAGTGTGGCATTGCAGCCCGATCTTTCACCGGACGGTACCAAGATTCTCTTCGTCGAATACACGGACGATCCGGATTGCGATACGGGGATTTACACCGTCAATATCGACGGCAGCGACCTCACTGCCATCGAGCCTGATTCAGGGTGCACTTACAACCCCACCTGGTCACCCGATGGAACACGGATTGCCTATTCGTCGACGATCGGCGATGGGGCAGGAGACTCGCAAGCCATTTGGACGTCAAACCCTGATGGGACCCATCCAATTGAAGTGGCTACGTTCGGGGCCGAGCCGTCCTGGTCACCCGACGGTAAGAGAGTTGTTTTTGCGAGTTCGGGCGGGGTTGGTGTCGCCTCATCCCAGGTCTACTCGGTTCCTGCCCTCGGCGGTACGCCCGTCCAGCTGACACACGTGTCTGGGGTGAGTGTGCAGTCACCGCTGTACTCACCAAACGGAGCCAGCATCGTCTTTCAAGAAGCCCCGCCAAACATTCTCGACATGTCGACGGTACTGATGAATACGGATGGTTCGGGCCAGCGCATCCTCTTCACTTCATCCCAGGAAGGACAGATCTACTCCTGGGCCCCCGACAGCAAGCACTTCTTGACCACCGCCACGAATGCATCCGATGGCGCTATCGCCATTGAGAACCTGGCCGGCACGATTACCTCGGTCCTGACCGGCACCGGATCGACGGGCGAGTTCGACACCTCTCCGAGTTGGATCCGCGTCGCGGGTGGTCCTGGAGCGTTCTCCCTCACTGTCGGATTGACCCCCATGCCAGGCGGTGCCGGGTACCGCCTGCTGAATTCCGATGGTGGTCTGCTTGAGTACGGTCAGGCCCCCTTTTACGGGTCCACCGGCGGCACCGCTCTAAACAAGCCCATCGTGGGCATGGCGGATACACCCGATGGGCAGGGCTACTGGCTTGTGGCCTCAGACGGTGGAATCTTCAGTTACGGCGACGCCGCGTTCCACGGATCAACTGGAGCACTGAAACTCAACAAGACCATCGTGGGCATGGCTGCCACACCGGACGGCAACGGCTACTGGCTTGTGGCCTCCGACGGCGGGATATTCAGCTTCGGCGATGCCACCTTTCACGGTTCAACAGGTGCGCTCAAGCTCAACAAACCCATTGTGGGCATGGCCTCGACCCCGGACGGTAAGGGGTATTGGCTCGTGGCTTCCGACGGCGGAATATTCACCTTTGGAGATGCCACGTTCCACGGATCAACTGGAGCACTGAAACTCAACAAGCCCATCGTAGGCATGGCCGCCACACCAGACGGCAACGGCTACTGGCTCGTGGCTTCGGACGGTGGAATCTTTACCTTTGGCGATGCCACTTTCCACGGATCGACAGGCGCCCTCAAGCTCAACAAGCCGATCACCGGCATGGCGTCGACTTCCGACGGCAACGGCTACTGGCTCGTCGCCTCAGACGGCGGAATCTTCACGTTTGGTGATGCTGCGTTTCTCGGCAGTCCCGGCTGATTACCGAAGCCGTGTACCAATCGGTGGAATGCCGCCTGGCGGTGGGCTCGGATGACATCGCCTACACACTCGTCGTCGATACCGATCTACAGGATCCGATCGGCCAACAGGTCATCACGGGTGAATGGAAGCTCGGCCCGGCCCTGATGTGGCTCTTGGAATCGGTACGGCCGGGCGACACGGTCCTTGACCTGGGCGCCCATTTCGGGACCTTTGCGATCCCGGCGGCCAAGCTGGGAGCACGGGTGGTCGCCGTCGAAGGCTCTCCGAGGAACGCTGAAGTCCTCCGAGTCGCTTGCGAGCAAAACCAACTGAGCAACGTTGAGATCATCGAGGCAGTGGTCGATCGAAGAGTGGGAGAGGTTGCCTTCGTCGATCTCGGCCCTTACGGCACCATCGCCACCCCGGACATCTGCGCCGCCACCGGCTATCCGACCATTCAGCGCATTACGACAACGGTGGATGCGCTGCCCGGAGCCTCGTTCCAGTGGGCCAAGATTGACATTGAAGGGACAGAGCTCGCAGTGCTGGGCGGCGCGTCGGCCAGGTTGCGGGAACTTCGGGGCATGGCCATCGAGTCCAATGGCTACGCCCTGCATAGTCACGGCACCAGTCCCCGTCAGCTGGTCGAGTTCCTCGAAGACGCTGGGTTCGGCGTCTACGAAGTGCATGACGGTGCTCTGCGTCGGCTGCGTCACCCGCTGACCCAGCCGGAGACGATCCTCGACTACGTGGCCGTCAGGCCGGGGCGGCAGCTTCTCCCGGGGTGGAAGACACTGCCACCTCGCAAGCCCGCTGACCTCATCGGGTCGCTCATGGCGGAATCGGTGCACCCCATCGCCGAACACCGAGAACACGCCCAGCGCATGATCAACACTCTTTCCGGAGGGTTGAGACGGCGCTATCGCCGGGCGACGCGCAATTAACAAACCCCCCGGTGCATGTCGTGTTGACCATGCGCCGGGGGGTTTGTCAGAAGGTGGTCAGTCCGAGCCGAAGGCGATGCCTGCGGTGATCGGCTTGTTCAACGCGATGTTGATGGAGCCAAGTGCTGGAGCATCACCGAAGCTGGAGACGATGCCGTTAGCGGCGAACTCCCAGTAGCCCTTACCCGTCGAGGTGCTCTCACCGAAGACTGTCGGCGAACTCCCGCTTGCTCCACCCAAACCGGGGATGGCGTCGCCCAAGTGGCCGACAGCACCGCTTGAGAGGAACAGGTAGAGACCGTGGCCGTCCGGCGTGGTCGACAGAGAGGACACATGGCCGAAGAAGGCGCCAGCGGCCGAACCGTTGTTGGGGGCACCACCGAAGGTGTAGATGCCACCGTTAGCAGCGGCCAACCAGTACCCCTGGCCGATCGGAGCCGAAATGGCGGCTGTGATCGGGGACGGGGGAGTGATGTCCTCGCCGGGAAGCGAACCGGTGAACAGGGCATCTCCGAAGTCGAAGACACCGCCGTCAGCGGCGAACTCGCGGTAGCCGAGGCCATCAGGCGTGGCTTCAGCAGCGACGACCGGGCCGTTGAGAACCTGGCCGGGCTTCAGGACGCCAGGCACCGAACCGAGGAACGGAGCGTCACCGAAGGCGAAGACACCACCGTCAGCGGCGAACAGCCAGTACCCACCGTGGTCCGGCGTGTCGGCCATGGCGATGATGGGCGAGTTCAGCGACTGCCCGGGCTGCAGGACACCAGGCACCGAACCGTGGAACAAGGCACCACCGAAGGAGAACACACCACCGTCGCCGGCGGCTTCCCAGTATCCGGGCTGGATGTAGGTGAAGTCGACGGGCGACTGGATCGTCCCCGTCGGGGTGGTGACTGTCACGTGCACTGTGCCGTCGCCCGGAGGCTCCGTCACGGTGATGGTGCTGCAGTCGGTGCTGATGTTGGTGATGGTCGCCGCAGCGCTACCGAAGTGCACGGCCGTGGAGCCACACAGGTTGGTGCCGCCGATGAAGACGGTTTCACCACCCTGCTGCGGGCCGCTGGTCGGGCTGATGCCGGCGATGGTTGCGCCAACGACGTAGTTGAACTGTTGCGGGGCAACGGTGCGCCCGCCGTCGTCAGTGACCGTCACCGGGACGGCGCCAAGGGCGTGGGCCGGGCTCAGCGCAGTGATCTCAGTCGGGCTGACGACCACGACGCTGGTAGCGGCCGATGTGTCGAAGGTCACCGTGGTCGGGTCACCGGGAACGAAGCCACTACCGGTGATGGTCACCGGAGTACCGCCGCTCGTCGGACCTGATGTCGGGTTGAGACCATCAGCGTTGATGACCGGGACACCCACATAGGTGAACTCTTCCACCGCGTTGGCGGTTTGGCCGTTCGCCGTGATGGTCACCGTGACAGCGCCGGCCACGTGGGCCGGGGTGGTCACGGTGATGGAGGTGTCACTGGAGTTGACGATGCTTGTGCCTGCAGCACCACCAAAGGTGACGGCTGTGGTGTTGGTCAAGCCGGTACCTGTGATGGTGACGACTGTGCCCCCGCCAACCGGGCCGTAGGCCGGGTTGAGACCGTTTGCCAAGACAACCGGACCGGCCAGGTAGGTAAACGCCTGGGTCGGTGTGACAACACCGCCGAAGTCGGCCAGGGTGAGGAACACGGGGCCGGCAGCGTGCGCCGGGGAGATGACCGTGATCTCAGTCGGGCTGACAACCGTCACATCGGTACCCGGCGTGGTGCCGAAGACCACCGTGGTGGGGCCGGCGAAGTTGCTACCCGTGATGGTGACCAGCGTCCCGCCGACGGTGGGGCCACTGGTCGGGGTGAACGACGTGACGACCGGGATGTCGACGTAGGTGAACAGTTGGTTCAGCGTCGAGGTGCCACCTGCCGTTGTGACTGTGACAGGAACCGCACCAGCCGCGTGGGTCGGGTCGGTCACGGTGATGGAGCTGTCACTCGTGTTGATGATGTTCGTCGCTGCAGTACCACCGAAAGTGACGACAGTCGTGCCAGCCAGTCCGCTACCAGTGATGGTGACGGCCGTTCCACCAGCGACCGGCCCGAAGAGCGGCGTGAACGTGTCGGTTACCGGCGGGGGTGGCACTTGGACGTAGGTAAACGTGATGGAGGCCGTGCCACCGGGAGTGGTGACCGTGACGGGCACCGCACCAGCAGCG
Organism: Acidimicrobiales bacterium; assembly: GCA_036268485.1. Taxonomy (GTDB): domain Bacteria; phylum Actinomycetota; class Acidimicrobiia; order Acidimicrobiales; family RAAP-2; genus Bog-473. Next base: position 59,630 of record DATAUC010000075.1, on the reverse strand, counting down.
TGCGGGGGGTTGATAACAGTCAACAGAGTCGAGGTATCAGCCGTGCCCGGACCGGTGATGGTGGCGGCAACGCCACCGAAGGTCACCGACGATGCGTTCTGCAGGTTGGTTCCGGCAATGGCCACGCTCTGTCCACCGGCCACGGGGCCAGAGGAAGGAGTGATGCTGGTGATGTTCGGAGCAGCCACGGCAGCCGGGTGAATGTCCGGACCAGTCGCTGAGCAGCTCGATACGCCGGCGTTGATGACGATTGTCGTTCCGAGCAGCTTGATCTGGAGCGCTGTCACCGTGATGCTCGTGTTGCCCGGCGTTGTGGCTGTCGCCGTGGTGTCACTGGTGACCTCACCACCGACGGTCACACTGATCAGGGCGCCCAAGGGCCCAAGCGCTGATGTGGGCAGCACGGTCCCGGGGATGATCGGGTTGCCGTTCAGTCCCACAAAGGTTGTGGCACCGGTGGAACCCTGAGCATTGGACGTACAGGTACTGGTCACCGCCGTCACGTTGAGAGCGTTCAACAGGTTGACACCCAGGATGGAGAAGTCTCCCGCCACACCGGCGCTCGCCGTGATCTGTTCAGTGGCGGTGCCGAAGTTCGACGACGAGGCATTGGCCGGCCCAGCACTGCCATTGAGCACATTCAGATTGAGGAGCCCATTGACGTTGACCGGGATGGTCGTCGCGGTGGCCGACTGCCCGTCTGGGCCCAAGGTGGCCTTAGGCATCTGGTTGAGGATGTGGGAGCCGGCTAGGGCTACGTCGACGCCATACCCGCTAGATGCGCCGGTATCTGGACCGGCCGCAAGGGCCTGGGGTGCGAAGAGGGCTGTTGACCCAATCGCCGTGCCCGCGACCATGGCAACGGCCAAGGCGGCTTTTGTAATTCGAGAGACGAACATAGGAGTGAGGGATCCCCTTCTTTTCTTTTGAGTGCCTGTGTGATGCTCAGGATTCGTACGCGACAACGCCACATACTTGCAGGTAGAACAGCCCTGGTCGCGGAATCTGGCGTTTTAATGCCCGAGAAATATCCAACGGACGTTGATCTCACGGGTCAGAACAACCCGCTCCCGCAGGTGCCCCAAGGGTGTCCGGAATGCCCGTCCTTCATCCGGTCACCGCCAATTCGAGACAAATCTCCACAACAACTCTCAACCCTCGAGTGAGGGTTTGTGCCTGAAGAGCCTGCTTGGAACTGTCTAGGAGGCATCCAGTTGTGCCTGACTCAGCCCCTCGAAGAAAGCCCATCCCGGGCCACGACCGCCCCGAATTGCCCCTTCAACGCCCAGCCGTATGCTGCCTCCCGTGACTACGACTCGGATCGAAAGCGACAGCATGGGGGAGATCGAGGTCCCCTCGGACCGGTACTGGGGGGCCCAGACGGCCCGATCGCTCCACCATTTCGACATCGGCGGCGAGACCATGCCCAAGCCGCTCGTCCGGGCCTTCGGCATCCTCAAAGGGGCCTCGGCCAAGGTCAACCAGGACCTGGGCAAGCTCTCCCCGGATCTGGCTGCCCTCATTGAGCAGGCGGCCGCCGAGGTGGCCGAGGGAATCCTCAATGACCAATTCCCCCTGCACATCTGGCAGACGGGGAGCGGCACCCAGACCAACATGAACGCCAACGAGGTGATTTCCAATCGCGCCATTGAGCTCGCCGGCGGCGAGATGGGGAGCAAGAAGCCGGTCCATCCCAACGACGACGTGAACATGTCGCAGTCGTCGAATGACACCTTCCCGACCGCCATGCACATTGCGGCCGTCGAGGAGATCGTGCATCGCCTCCTGCCATCGGTGATCGCGCTCAGGGATGCCCTGCACGCCAAGGAGGTCGAGTACGCCGACATCACCAAGATCGGCCGCACGCACCTCATGGACGCGGTGCCCCTCACACTGGGCCAGGAATTCTCTGGGTACGTCGAGCAACTGACCGCCGACGTCAAGCGCATCGAGCTCACGCTGCCCGGCCTCTACGAGCTGGCGGCCGGCGGCACGGCGGTGGGCACCGGTCTGAACACCCATCCGGAGTTCGGTGAGCGTGTGGCCAAGGCCATCGCCGACATGACCGGACTCCCGTTCATCACGGCGCCCAACAAGTTCGCTGCACTGGCCGCGCACGATGCGCTGGTCTTCACGCACGGAGCGTTGCGCACCCTGGCCGTGTCACTCATGAAAATCGCCGACGACATTCGCTGGCTCGGTTCCGGTCCACGCAGCGGCCTGGGCGAGCTGGCCCTCCCGGAGAACGAACCGGGTTCCTCCATCATGCCCGGCAAGGTCAACCCGACCCAGAGCGAAGCCATGATCATGGTGGGCATCCAGGTCCTCGGCAATGACGCCGCCGTCGCTATCGCCGGCAGTCGGGGCAACCTCGAACTCAATGTCTGCAAGCCGGTGATTGCCTACAACATCATGCAGTCGATCGCCCTCATGACCGACGCCTGCCGCGGCTTCCGTGAATTCTGTGTGGAGGGCTTGCAACCGGACTACCCGCAGATCCAACGACACCTGACCAACTCGCTCATGTTGGTGACGGCCCTCAATCCGATCATCGGCTACGACAACGCGGCCAAGGTGGCCAAGAAGGCCCACAAAGAAGGCATCACCTTGCGGGAATCGGCTCTCGCACTCGAGTTGCTGACCGGCGAAGAATTCGATGCCGCTGTGCGGCCCGAGGAGATGACCCACCCATGAGACCCGAGGTCCTCTCGGCCGACGAGGTCGATGCTGCCCTCGAAGAACAACACCTCGAGTGGACGCGCCAGGACGACGAGATCAGCACGACGGTCGAGTTGCATGACTTCGCCGCTGCCCTGACGTTCGTCAACCAGGTGGGTGCAGCGGCCGAAGCGGCCAATCACCACCCCGACATCGATATCCGCTGGAACAAGGTGCACCTGGTGCTGAGCACCCATAGCGAAGGCGGCCTGACCGTGCTCGATCTGGCGCTGGCGGCCGCCATCGACCGCCTCCGCCCGCTGCGCTAACGAACGAACTAACGGACGAAACGCTCCGCGAGTTACTCGAGCAGCCCGGACCGCAGGCGGTCAACCACGTCGCTGGGCACGCCCACCGCGAGCGCGTAATCGGCAACCGAGCCGTACTGCTGGCGCATGTGGGCGAACAGCGCCACCATGTTGGTGGGATCGGCCGAGAAGACCTCATCGGAGTCCGAGATCATGTCCGCCCCGTCGGGGTACTTGAGGATCAGCTTGGCCCGCAGGCGGGCCATGGCGGCGCCGCTCAACGCATAGTCCTCCACCACGACCTCTTCGGGCACGCCAACCAGCGACAGCACCAGCGCGGCCAGCAATCCGGTGCGGTCCTTGCCGGCCGTGCAGTGGAAGACCGCCGGCTGGGCGTCGACCCCGGCCAATGCGGTCAGCGCTCCGATGATCTGGGGCGCCGCATCGTCAAGCATCTCCGTGTACTGCGTGCCGAGCAGGCCGGGCGTCATGGTGAACTCGTCGGGGCGGGGGAGCGAGCGCAGGAAAGGGAAGTGGTGGAACTCGACCGGATGCGCGTCCACATTGAAACGACTGAACTCCACCTCGTCGTTGGAGCGCAGATCGACCACCGTGCGGATGCCCAAGGTGCGCATGACGGAGAAGTCCGGCTCGGTCAACTCGCTCAGGCCGTCGGCCCGGAAGAGCACACGCCAACGGGTGTGCTGACCATCGACGGTCTCGTATCCACCCAGGTCCCGGAAGTTGACCGCACCCTCCAGGGTGATGATGCGTTCCATGCTCAGCCGACCGGCATGTCCCACATGGGGAACCAGCGGGTCACGTCGCTCTCGACCGGCAGGTCGACCCCGAGCATGGAGCGGATGCGCAGCTCCAGTTCGGTGTCGCGCCGTTCCCGCTTGGCGTCAATGGGGGCGAAGGGGTAGAAGGTGCCCCGCTTGTAGAGGTAGACCAGCGAGAAGGCGCGAGCGTCGCTGGCCGCCTCGGGTCCCGGCACGAAGCCGAAGACCGAACACAACAGTTGTGGGCCCCAGCCGGCATCGGTCAGCGTCGAGTTGGCCATGTGGGCCTCGGTCACCAGGTCGTCGAGTTCGGGCTTGGCCAGTAAGAGCCAGCCGTAGCCGAAGGAGTCCTTGGTCTGCGTGAAGCCGTCCCCCACCAACTCGGAGACCTGGGTCTGCAGGTCCTCAGACCCCTGACCCGACGGTGGTTTCCAGCACACACCGGCATGGCCGGACGAGACCAGCCCGCCGGCGCTCTGCAGGGTCAGCGCCGCGGTCGGCAGGGCGAACAGCGCATCGAGGTTGGCCTTGACCGGCTTGGTGCGGCCCAGGATGGAATCGAAGAGCCCCACTCAGGCTTGGCCGAGCTGGTGCTCCAGCTCATCGAGCTGGGCCAGGCGGCGCTCGAGCGAGGGGTGGGTGCGGAAGAGGCTGCCGAAGCTGAAGCCGCCTCCACCACCCTGGCCCCGGTCCTGGGCGTTCTGACCGGCCAGCGCGGGCATGAAAAAGAAGGCGTTGAACGGCTCGGCTGCCCGCAGGTCCTTGGTCGGGATCCGGCCCATCTCGCCTGAGATCTTTATCAGTGCGGCGGCCAACTGCGACGGCCGACCGATGAGGATGGCGCCGGAGCGGTCCGCCGCCAACTCGCGGTAGCGCGACAGCGCCATGGTCAAGAGGAAGCTCACGAAATACACCACGATGGACACGAGCATGATGAGCATCTCGATACCGGCTGCATTCTGATTGTTGTTGTTGTTATTGCTCCGGCCACCGCCGAAGAGCTCGGAGTAGAACATCACGCGGGTCAGCAGGCCGGCGATCATGCCCAGGCCACTGGCGATCGTCATGACGGCCACATCGCGGTGGGCCACGTGCGAGATCTCGTGGGCCAGTACGGCCTCAATCTCGGGCTCGTCGAGCCGGCGCAGCAAGCCCGACGTGGCGCACACGACGGCGGCCTTGGGGCTGCGGCCGGTGGCGAAGGCGTTGGGCACGTCAGTCTGGGCGATGGCCACCCGCGGCTTGGGCATGTCGGCCAGCGCGCACAGGCGGTCGATCACGCCGTGGAGTTCGGGCGCCTGCTCCGGCGTGACCTCCTTGGCGTGCATGGAGTACATGGCGATCTTGTCGCTGAAGTAGTACTGACAGAAGAGAAGTACGGCGGCGATGACGATGACCACGGCAAAGGGTGCGCCGAAGGCGATGACGACGGCGATGACGACGCCGTAGAGCACGACGAGGAAGAAACCGGTCATCAACATGCGAGTGGTCAGGCCGCGATCGGCCTTGATGTTGTGGGCGAACGCCATCAGATGGCTGTCCCTCCAGCACCACTTTGATCGGTCGCCGGCGCCGCAGCAGGGAGCGCAGCCGCGTCCCCATCAGCACCGCCCGTTCCCAACTCCGCCTTGAGCGCCGCCAGCTCATTGTCCACCTGAGACGTCGCGGTCACCCTGTCCAGTTCCTTCTGAATGTCATCGACCGGTGTACTCAGGTCGTTCAGCGCGCCCGAGGCCAGCAGTTCGTCGATCGCGCCGGCCCGGGCCTGCATGCCGGCGATCTTGTCCTGGGCCCGTTGCATGGCCTGGGCCGAGCTGCCCATGGAATCGGAGATGCCCGAGACGGCCTCGCCGACCTTGGTCTGGGCCTCCGCCGCCGTGTAACTGGCCTTGAGGGTTTCCTTCTTGGTCCGGAACTGCTCCACCCGCGTCTGCAGTTGCTGCGAGGTATCGACCAGCTTCTGCTCCTGCTCGGTGATCTGGTCGTGCTGGGTCTTGAGCTCGGCTAACTGTTCGCCCAGTGCAGCCCGCCGGGAGAGGGCCTCGCGGGCCAGATCCTCGTTGCCCTGGGACAACGCGGCCTTGGCCTGGGTCTGGAGCTTGTCGGCCTGCTTCTGCAACCCCTGCGCCTGCAGCTCAATCCGCTTGCGGGCCGTGGCCACGTCGGCCACCCCTCGGCGCACCTTCTGGAGCTGCTCCAGCTGCTTCTCATACGAGAGGTCAAGCGTGTCGCGGGGGTCTTCTGCCTTGTCGAGAACCTTGTTGGCCTTGGCCTGGAAGATGCCCGAGATCCGCTTGAACGTGCCTGCCATGGCCACGAGCATAAGGCCCAGCGGGCGATGGGTGTCGCCGGCCAGGACCAGCCGGGGCCACCACTAAGGTCCAATCCGTGTCTGAAGGACTTTGCCTGCTCTCCGTCCACGCCCACCCCGACGATGAGTCGTCGAAGGGGGCCTCCACCGTGGCCCGCTATCACGCCGAGGGCGTCCGTACCGTGCTGGTGTGCTGCACGGGCGGCGAAGAGGGCGACATCCTCAATCCCGCCATGGATACGCCTGAGGTCCGTGCCGACATCGGCGCCGTGCGCATGGCCGAGCTCAAGGCCGCCACCGACATCATCGGCTACGACGAGACCATCATGCTGGGCTACCGCGACTCGGGCATGCCCGACACCGAGGCCAACGCCCGTCCGGATTCCTTCGCCCAGGCCCCGTTGGACGAAGCGGTCGAGCGGCTGGTGGCCATCATCCGGCGCGAGCGTCCGCAGGTCATCATCACCTACGGCGACGACCAGACCGAATACCCGCACCCCGATCACCTGCGGGTGCACGAGATCTCGGTTGTGGCCTTCGATGCCGCTGGCGATCCCGAGCGTTTTCCCGACGCCGGCCCCCCGCACACGCCGGCCAAGCTCTACTACTCGGTGTGGCCGGCCGAACGCTTCCGCCAGATCCACGCCAAGTTCGAAGAGCTCGGCCTCACGTCACCCTTCGATGAGAAGTGGCTGTCCCGCCTGACCCGTGACGAGCCGTACACCACCGCAGTCGACATCACCGGGTTCCAGGACGTCCGCGGCAACGCACTCAAGGCGCACGCCACGCAGGTGGACCCCAACTCGCCCTTCTGGTTCGGCTTGCCGCCCGAAGTGATGCGGGACATCTTCCCGGTCGACCAGTTCCGCCTGGCGCAGAGCCGCATCGGCGGGACCGACGTCACCGAGGACGACCTCTTCTCCGGCGTGCGTCCCGTCTAACTCAACCGGCAAACCCCAAGAAGCTCAAGTGCACCGCACCGGCGCTCTGGGCCAGGATCAGCGACACCGACACGGCGATGGCGCCCAAGAGGCTGATCGTGAAGGCCAGTTGCGCTGGTGATTTCCGCCGGGTGGACTGATTGGTGTGCATTCGTGTGCGCCGGGCCGCCCGCGTCGCTCGCGCCGTGACAGGCGCCGGACGGTCAGGGGCTCCTTCGACCGGGCGGATCACGACCTTGGGCTCGGCGGCCCTCATGACCGGGACTGGTTCGGGCGTGCTTTCGAGAACCCGCACCTTGGGCTTGGGCGTGCTCTCGGCGTCCCAGCTGAGCGCCGGGTCGGCCGGCTCCTCCCGCGGCGGGGTGTCGCTGGGCCAGGCCAGATCGGGCACCGCAGTCAGGGTCGAGCGGTCGGGCCACACCAGGGTGCCGGCCACCGTCGAATCTTGGTCGTCGGCCGGTGGGATCCCCGCATCCATGGCCCCGCCCTGCTCCGATTTGTGGGGCTCAACCGGGCTCCAGTCCAGGTCGGTATCCACCTGGGGCAGTGGCAGGGGCAGTGGCGCCGCCGGTGTCGCGGGCGCAACAGGCGGCCGTGGTGCTGGCTCGGGCGCCGATTCGAATTCGTGCGCCAGAGCGTCGGCTTCGTCCCGCCTGCCTTCGTCCAGGCCAGCGCCCGCACCCGCCTGTTCGGCCACGTTGCGGGACCAGTGGGTCGTCACATCGCGCAGCACGAGGTCGAGGTCATCCACCTTCCAGCGGGGGATGGTCAGCGGTGTGACCGACCCGCCACCACGCAGGATCAAAAGGACGCCGCCGCGGCGTTGCTCGATCTCCCATTCGGTGATGCGTTCCCAGGACAGGAAGCGGGGGTCCTCGGCCGGACGGCGGATCTCAATCCCGTCGTAGGTCAGCGCCAGTTCGAAGACGTCGATGTTCTTTCCCCGCTCCTTGCTGAAGAGCGAGACACCCGCGATGGCCGTTTCGGGCATCGGTCAGCCCCCCGACCGCGCCAGCTCACGCAGAGGGCGGAAGCCGATAAGGGTGGCGCCGGCGTCGGCCACGGCCTCGGCCACCCAGTCCTCGGCACAGATCATGCGATGGTCGTCGACCCGTGCTTCCCAATCGTCGGTGGCCAGGGAGCGCAGTTCCGCGCTGTCGACCGCCGGGTGCAGGTGCATCTCGGTCACCCCCGGACGCAACGCGCCCAGGTCCTTCTTGAACATCTCGCGAGACCCCACACCGGGCACGAATCGCATGTGATCGGTGAACACCGCGCCCGCTTCAGCCGCCACGGCCCGGGCCGGGAACCCGGCGTAACGCTCCATGCCGGGGCCGATCATGCGCAAGGGGAGTCTGAATTCCAGCGCCATATCCAAGTACACGTCGAAGAACTCAGGACGCAGCTGGAGGGTGCCCATATGGGCATCGAGGTGGCTGACGTCGAAGCCCCAGAGGATGGCCCGCTCGATCTGGGCCCGGCACTCGCGCCGCACCTCGTCCAGGTCGGCGTGGTCCCACACGTCCTCGACCGTGCGGGGAAATCCGCCGTCGCCACCGAGGAGCGAAGGGGCGTGGGTGATGGGTCCCCACCGGTAGAGCTCGAATTCGGCATTGACCGTGAGGTGGACCCCGATGTCCTCACCCCGGTAGCGGCTGCTCGCCTCACGGGCCCACGGGCAGGGCACCATCAAGGTGGCGCTGGTGACCACGCCAGTGGCCAGGCACTCGAAGACGCCCACATTGGCCGAGTGGCACGAGCCCAGGTCGTCGGCGTTAATGATCAGGAGCTTGGCGTCAGCGTCGTAGCCCAGTCGTTGGGCCAGCGTGGGCTCACTCATGGGTCTCCTTTCCGCCGTGGGCCACCGCCGCATCCTGTTCCCGGGCGGTGGTCGCAATCTCCTTTTGGTAGTCCTCCATTCTGGCAGTCAGCGTGCTGTCGCCGACCGCCAGTATCTGGACGGCCAACAAGCCGGCGTTGAGGGCTCCGTTCACCGCCACGGTGGCTACCGGCACCCCCCGGGGCATCTGCACGATGGAGAGGAGCGAGTCCAATCCGTCCAGGTTCGAGAGGGCCACCGGCACCCCGATGACCGGCAGCGGCGTAACCGAGGAGAGCATGCCGGGCAGATGGGCCGCACCGCCGGCCCCGGCGATGATCACCTTGAGCCCCCGGCCGGCCGCGCCGTGGCCGAAGGCCAGCATGTCGTCCGGCGTGCGGTGGGCCGAGACCACCCGGACCTCGTGGGCGATGTCGAAGCGCTCCAGGATGTCGACGGCGCCGCGCATGACCTCGAGGTCCGAGGAACTGCCCATGACCACGGCCACCAGCGGATTCGAACTCGCCATCACGACACTCCTTCGGGCAATGTGATGCCTGCGGGCACCGGGGTGCCCAGGGCCAGGGCGGCTGCCCAGGCCCGTTGGCGCACCACGTCAGCATCATCACCGCAGACCGTCACGTGCCCCAGTTTGCGTCCTGGCTTGGCCCCTTTGCCATACAGATGGACATGGGCGCTCTCAACGGCCAGTCCGCGGGCCAAGAGGGCGATCGGATCCTGGCTCTGGGTCCCGCCGAAGATGTTCACGCTGGCCACTTGGGTGTGCTGGGGTGCAGCCGATCCCAGGGGCAGGTCCAGTACGGCCCGTAGGTGGTTCTCGAACTGCGAGGTCACCGCCCCCTCGATCGTCCAATGGCCCGAATTGTGGGGCCGGGCGGCGATCTCGTTGACCAGCAAGCGGCCGCCGCTCCAGAAGAGTTCAATGGCCAGGACCCCGACCACGCCGGCGATTTCGGCCACCTGTTGGCCCAGTGCCGAGGCGGCCGCCACCACGTCGGGGGGTAATCGCCCCGGAACGAGCACTTCGCGGCACACGCCATCGACCTGTGCCGTCTCGACGGCTGGCCACGCCACCGACTCGCCGGACGGGCGGCGGGCCACCATGACGGCCAGCTCCGAATCGAAGGGCACCAATTCCTCCACGAGCAGTACGCCCGAGAGCGTGGCGCAGACGTCGGCCGCCCCCTGCAGGTCCTGCGCCACCCACACGCCCTTGCCGTCGTAGCCGCCGCGGGCGGTCTTGAGCACGATGGGCCAGCCGTGTTCCTCGCCGAAATCAGCCAGCTGCTCCACGGCCCGGGTGTGCGCTCCAATGGGGGCCAGATCGATGACGTCGTAGGCCGGTACGGCCACGCCGGCCTGGGCCAGCATGATGCGCATGTGCGCCTTGTCGACCGCCATTTCCAAGGTGGCCACGCCGGGCCGCACCACGACGCCGTCGGCCACCAGCGCCGCCAGCACCGACAGGTCGACCTGCTCGTGGTCGAAGGTGATCACGTCGCAGCGGTCGGCCAGGGCCCGCATGTCGGCGGCTACCTGGGGCGAGCCCAGCACCACCTCGGCCGCCACCGCGCAGGCGGCGTCGTCTGCTCGCTCGGCCAACACCACCAGGGAGAGGCCGAGCGCACTGGCGGCTTCGCCGGCCATGCGGGCCAGCTGCCCGCCGCCGACCACCCCGACCTGGTGCGTGCTCAGGTCGGTAGCCTCATGGAAATCGCGGCGCCGGACACGCCCGGCACACTAGGCGAGGAGACGAGACACCCATGGCTAAAGCCCTGCGTATCGGCAGCTTGATCGACGTCGACAAGTCGCTGCCCAAGACGGTCGAACAGCTGCAGCGATTCGCCGATGCTGGTTTGGACCACGCCTTCGCCGTGCAGATCTTCGGGCCCGACGCGCTGACCCTGCTGGCTGCCGCCGGAGCGCAGGTGCCGGGCATCGGGTTGGGCACGGGCGTGGTGCCGGTCTACCCCCGTCACCCGATGATGCTGGCCCAGCAGGCCCTGACCGTGCAGTCCGCCACCGACAACCGGTTGATCCTCGGCATCGGTCTCTCGCACCAGGTCGTGGTCGAGGGCATGTGGGGAATGAGCTTCGACAAGCCGGCCCGCTACATGAAGGAGTACCTGGCCGCCCTGATGCCGCTCCTGCATGGCGAGACGGTCAGCGCGGCAGGCGAGCGGGTGACCGCCCACGCCTACCAGCCGCTCGAGATTTCGGGGGTCGAAGCCCCTCCGGTCTTGGTGGCCGCGCTGGCCCCCACCATGCTGAACCTGGCCGGTCGGGTGGCCGACGGCACCATCACCTGGATGACCGGCACCGACACCATCGAGTCCCACATCGCCCCCACCATCCGGGCCGCCGCCGAGAAGGCCGGCCGCCCCGCGCCCCGCATCGCCGCTTCCCTGCCCATTGCCGTGACCAACGACGTGGAGGCGGCCCGCGAATGGGTCAACCGGATGTTCGCCATCTACCCCAACCTGCCGTCCTACAAGGCCATGTTGGACAAGGAGGGCGCCGAGAGCCCGGCCGACATCGCCATCCTGGGCGACGAGGACGCCGTACGAGCGGGAGTTGAGAAGCTGGCTGCGGTCGGCGTTACCGACTTCGTGGCATCGATCGCCGGCAACGCGGAAGAGCGGACCCGCACCTTCGACTTCATCAGCGCCCTGGCCAAGGGCGGCTGATCGGACTCGTTAGCGGGACAGCTTGGTGTACTTGAACTCGTTCAGGTCGGGCTGCTCTTCCATCAGACGGACCACCCCGTCAATGGTGCGGCGGGCCAACGCGGCATCGCCCTGGGGGCGGCTCATCAGGCGCACGAAAACGGCCTGGCCCTCCATCACGAAGGTGGGGACGCCGAAGACGTCCCACTCCTTGACCGCCTGCTCGTGCGAGCGCCGGATCTCGTCAATGGCGCCGCCGTCCTTGACCTCGGCCACCACCTTGTCGCCCGGGACGCCGGCCCGGTCCAGCACGTCGATGACCACGTCGGAGGAGCGCAGGTCGAGGCCCTCATCGTGTCGGGCCGTGAACAGTGCGCCATGTACCGCGCCGAACGCATCTGGATACTGGTCCCGCACCACCACGCCGGCCGCCAGCGCCAGCAGGTCGGAAAACTTCGCCGGGTCGTCCCACACCGGGGTGCCGCCTTCGGGCACGTGGCCCTGGCTGAGCGAGAAGGGCAGGAAAGTCACGTCCCAGTCGGCGCCATCAGCCAGACCGGCCACCAGGTGCTCATGGGCATTGCGGGCGAAGGGGCAGCGGTAGTCCCAGGTCACGGAAAATGGCTTCATAACCTTTGCAACAGGTAGTCCCGCTGTCCCATTCCCTGGCGGCTGCTTCCTTTGCTCGCTTTGCGCCCGCCCCCGCCCGATTTCCGGTTCCCCGGGGTCACCATCCGGACCAAGGGTCGCAACAACAGGCCCAGGGCGGAGCCGATGACCGCACCGCCGACGACATCGCTGGGGTGGTGTGCTCTGAGGTGGACCCGGCTGGCGGCCACGGCCACGGCGAAGCCGACCGATGCCCTGGTCTCGCGCTCGGTTTCGGACAGCACCACGGCCGTGCAGAAGGCGGCCAGGGTGTGGCCGCTCGGGAAGCTGCTGCTCGATGGGGTGCGCACGAGCGCTTCGAGGTGCTCCTCGGGGCGTTCCCGGACGACGGAATCCTTGACGGCCCGGCTGACCAGCATGGAGGAGAACCCGGCTGCACCCAGCGCCACGATGGCCCGGCGTCGTGGCGGCCCCGAATGCCGGCCCTTCCAGGCCGCCTTGGCCACCCAGATCAGGCCGTAGTCGGCCAGGTTGGACACGGCGGCGGCGACCCGATCGACCTGCGGTCGCCCGCGCAGGGGCTCGAAGGCCGCATCGACCGCCTTGTCGAAGCGCTCCGCCGAGATGTTCATGCCGCCCCAAAGGCCGGGCACGACGTCTTGAAGTGGCAGTAATTGCACAGCGGCCCGGTCTTGGGCCGGAAGTCCTCGCGCTGGCAGGCCCGCTCAATGGCCCCCCACACGGCCGTGGTCCGTATCTGTTGGCCACGGATGGTCTGGGGTGTGGGCAGGGCCGAGATGACGAGCGGTTCGCGCAAGTGGAGGAGCTTGACCTGGGCCGGCATCCGCCCGAGCACCTTCTCGCACAAGAGGGCGTAGGTTTGCACGCCCCCCATCTTCCCGTGTTCGAAGCGCTCCGAGGGCGCTCGCCCCGTCTTGTAGTCGATCACGGTGAGCGAACCGTCCTCGGCCATGTCGAGGCGGTCGATGATGCCGCGCAGGCGCATGCCGCCCTGCTCGTACTCGACCCCCAGCTCCACGCCGATGGCCCGTACCGAATTGGGATCTTCCAGCCGGAAATAATTTCCGACCAGTGCGTGCGCGTCGTCGTAGAACGACGTGGCGTCGTCCCGGTTCAGGCCCAGGGCGACGAACTCGGGATCGCCCTGCAGGCGGGTCCAGGCCAACGACAGCTCCTTGGCGGCGGCCTTGTCCGATCGCGTGCCCGCGGCGTGGTTCCAGAACAGGCCCTCCAGCGCAGCGTGGACCAGGGTGCCCTTGACGGCGGCGGGCGAGGGCGGCTCGGGCCGGTGCTCAATGACGCTGAAGCGGAAGGCCAGCGGGCAATTGGTGAACGACGTCACCTTCGATGGCGACAGCGTGCGGGGAAGTTCGAGCGCCATGGCGGCCAGGATAGGACGAGGGTCTGACGTCGCCGGCCCATGCACTAAAAAGAGGGCCCGATGGAACACTTCCTGGAGCACTGGGGCTACACCGCCATCTTCTTTGTCGCCCTGGTGGAGGCGGTGGCCATCCCCTTCCCCTCGGAAATCACCTACGGCTTCACGGCGGCACTGGCGGCGGAGGGAAAATACGGGTTCAACGCGGTTGAGGTCATCGCGCTGGCGGTGGCCGGCGAGATCTGCGGCTGCGTCGTCGCCTATTTCATCGGCAAAGTCGGGGGTCGCACCCTCATCGACCGCTACGGCAAATACGTCCTTTTGTCCCATAAGGACCTCGACCGAGCCGACGAGTTCATGGCCAAGCGGGGGGTGCTCTCGGTCTTCTTCGGGCGGCTCATCCCGGTGATCCGGGCCGTGATCTCGCTGGTGGCCGGCGTGGGCGAAATGCCCTTTGGCCGGTTCCTGGCCAGTACGGCGGCGTCAACGATCATCTACGGCATCGGGGTCGGCAGCCTGGGCTACGCCCTCGGCGCCAACTTCCACAAGTACACCAAGGTGTTCACCTACGCCGGCGTGGTGGTGGCGGTGGTTGTCATCGTGCTGGTGGTCCTGACCGTCATCCACCGCCTGCGCGATCTGCGAGAGCAACGTGAGCCCGCCGGCTGACCTCACCCGCAGCACGCAGTGGGCCGGGTTGCGGCCCGGCGATCCCGTGCAGGTGGAAGGCACCCGGATGCGCAGCGCCACGTGGAAGTTCGTAGCCCACGTGTCCAACCGCGAGACCGGCGAGGAGTGGGTCGAAGTCGTCGGGGGCAAGGCGGGGGACCGGGCCGTGCGCTCGTTTCGACCCGATCAGCTCTACGCCGCGTCCGCTCGCCCGGGTCGGGACCCGTCGCTGGCCGATGCGCCCGGACTTCCCCTCTGAGCGGCGACCCGTGACGATTCCCACCCTCACCACCGAGCGCCTCATCCTGCGCCCTTTCGCCCATGAGGATCTGCCTGAACTGGCCGCGCTGCACAGCGAGGAGTCGTTCTGGTGGTACCCGCTGCGGTCCGGCATGACCATGGAGCAGACGGCGGGATTCCTGGTCCGCACCATCGAGCGCTACGAGAGTGACGGCTTCGGCATTGAGGCGGTCATCGACCGGAGTTCCGGCGCCATGATCGGGTGGGCCGGCCTGGCCGTGCCCCACTTCCTGCCCGAGATCCTGCCGGCCGTCGAGGTGGGCTGGCGGTTGGCCGGTCCCTTCCGGGGCAACGGATTGGCCACCGAGATCGGCGCCGCCGCCGTGCGGTGGGGCTTCACCGAAGGCGGACTGACCCGCATCGTCAGCATTTACGAGCCGGAGAACGTGCCGTCGGGCAAGGTCATGGAGCATCTGGGCTTCACCCCGTTCCTGCGTACCCGGGTGCCCGAACGGGGGGAAGAGGTGGTGGTGACCGAGCTCACGCTGGACCAGTGGAAGGCCCGCCAGGGCGATGGGTGACCTCCAACTGCAGACGGCGGTCACGCCGATCGGGGCGGCCGACGGGGACGGCACGCGTCGCTTTGGCGCCACCGTGCACCGAGACTGGGAGATCTGGGGTCCCGAAGGCGGGTACGTGGCCGCCATCGCGCTGCGGGCGGCTGGCCAGTGCAGCCCCTTCGCCCGGCCGGCCAGCTTCTTCTGCCACTACCTGGCTGTGGCCGACTTCGACGAGGTGGAGCTGACGGTCACGCCGCTGCGTTCGGGCCGGACCGTGCTCTCGCAGCGGGTGGAGATGACGCAGGGCGGGCGCACCATCTTGAGCGCCATGGTGTGGTCGGTCGGCCAGGTCGACGGCCTGGCCCATGACGACACGCATCCGCCCGAGGTACCCGACCCCGAAGGACTGCCCACCCCGCGCCAGTTGTGGCCGGACCAGGAAGACCAGTTCAATTTCTGGAGCAACTTCGACCAGCGCCCCATCGACTACTTCGAATCCTGGCCGCCTCCCGGACCGGTGGCGCCGACGTGGCGGACCTGGGTGCGCTGCCTGCCCGAGTCGAGTTTCGACGACCCCTGGGTCGACGCCGCCCGCACGCTCATCGTGCTCGATGTCATGAGCTGGCCCGCCGGATCCCGACCGCACGCCTACTCGGAGCCGCCGTTCATCGCCCCCAGCCTCGACCTGTACGCCTCGTTCCTGCATCCGGGCCGCGACAGCGAATGGCTGCTGCTCAGCGGTCACTCACCGGTGGCCGCCGACGGCCTCATGTCATGGACCGGCCAGGTATGGAGCCGCCAGCGCCGGCTCATCGCCAGCGGTGGTGGCCAGGCGGTCTTCCGCCACACCTAGTCGGTGGCGTAGCCGTCCATGCGGGCCAGGATGCGCAGCATCACTTCGTCGGCCCCGGCGCCGATGGAATCCAGGCGCGTGTCCCGGTAGAAGCGGGAAGCCCAGTGCTCCTCCATGTAGGCGATGCCGCCGTGGAATTGCACGCAGGTGTCGGCCACCTCGCGCTGCAGCCGCGATCCCATCAGCTTGCCGATGGTGGCGAAGCGGGTGGCATCTTCGCCTCGCATCACGGTGTCGGCCGCGGCCCGGGCGTAGTGCTTGAGCATGTCGTGGCGGGCCGAGAGTTCGGCCAGGACAAACTGCAGGTGCTGGTTGGCCAGCAGCGGCTGGCCGAAGGCCCGGCGCTCGGTCAGGTAACTGCGGGTGCGCTGTAGCGCCAACTCAATGGAGCCGACCTGCTTGTAGAGGGTGATAAGTCGCTCGGCCTGGAACTGGGCCATCTGCTGCTGGAAGCCCCGTCCGATTTCGCCGATGGTGTTCGATACCGGTACCCGCACATCGGTGAAGGAGAGTTCGGCGGTGTCGCTGGACCACATGCCGAGCTTCTCGAGTTTCCGGGAGACGGCGAAGCCCTCCGTGGCCGTCGGCACCACAATGAGCGACATGCCCTTGTAGCCGGCGTCCTCCGACGTGCGGGCCAGCAGGCAGAGCCAGTCGGCCTGCGTACCGTTGGTGATGTAGAGCTTGGAGCCGTTAATGACCCATTCATCGCCGTCGCGGATGGCCCGGGTCCGGATGCCGGCCACGTCGCTGCCGGCGTCGGGCTCGGTCACCGCGATGGACGACACCAGCTCACCCCGGATGGAGGGGGCCAGATACTGCTCCTTCAGTGCAGGTGATCCGAACTTGGCCAGGGCGGGCGTGGCCATGGACATCTGCACCGCCATGGCCATCGGGACCCCGCCGCAGCTGATCCGCCCCATCTCTTCGCCGGCAATGACGGTGAAGGAGTGGTCGGCGCCCATGCCACCGTAGGCCTCCTCGTATTCCAAACCGAGGAGCCCAACGGCGCCAAGTTTGGGGAAGAGCTCATGGGCCGGGAAGATACGGGCGGCTTCCCAGGCGTTCACGTGGGGCTCGATCTCACGCTCGAAGAGATCCCGCAGGGTCTTGCGGAAGATCTGGTGCTCTTCGGTCTCGATCACGGCCGCACGATATCACCGGGGTTTTCCAACTCAGGGGGCGCCCCCAGGCCCCTACACTGCGCATTCGTGACCGGAACGCTGGTGCAGAACCAAGATGCGGGATCCGTCCGGACACTCACGTTGGACTCGCCTCACAACCGCAATGCGCTGTCGTCGCAACTGGTGAATGAGCTGGCTGACGGACTGCACCGCGCCGCCGCCGATGATGCGGTGCGCCTCATCGTGGTGACGGGCACGGGCACCGTGTTCTGCTCCGGCGCCGATCTCTCCGAACGCGGCACGGCCGCCACCTCGCGCCTGCCCGAGATCATGGAGACCATGCGGTCGTCGCCCGTGCCCGTCCTGGTCAGGGTGAACGGGCACACCCGAGCAGGCGGCCTGGGGCTCATCGCGGCTGCGGACATGGCGGTGGCCGTGGCGGCCAGCACGTTCGCCTTCAGTGAGGTCCGGGTCGGAGTGGCGCCGGCCATGATCATGGTGCCCGCTCTCGGCGTCATGGCGCGCCGGTTCCTCTCCCGCACGATGCTGACGGGGGACGTCTTCGGCGCCTCTGAGGCGGCCGCGGCCGGTTTGTTGACCGCCGTCGTCGAGGACACCGACGAACTCGACGCCTGGGTGGAGGGCGTGGCCACTTCGCTCCGCAAGTCGGCCCCCGGTGCGGTGGCGGCTACTAAGGCGTTGCTCACCGAATTGCCCGAGGTCCCATGGACGGAGGGTCTGGCCGCGGCCCAGAGCCGATCCGCCGCGCTCTTCGCCGGCGAAGAAGCAACCGAGGGGATGGAAGCGTTCTTGCTGAAGCGCACACCGTCGTGGGACGTGAGCGGGGCATGAGCACGCCCATCGTCACCCGGCTGGCCACGTCCAGCGAAGAGTTCCAGGCCAATGCCGAGGCCATGGCTGCGCTGACGGCGGAGGTGCGGGCCCGGCACGACCAGCTCCTGGGCGGCGGCGGCCCCCAATACGTGGAGCGCCACCGGTCCCGGGACAAGATGATGGTGCGCGAACGGCTGGAGGCGCTGGTCGATCCGGGCACCCCCGTCCTCGAGCTGTGTCCGCTGGCTGGGCTGGAGACGGCCGATCCCGTTGGCGGCGGCGTGGTGGTGGCCCTGGTTGAGATCTCGCACACCCAGTGTCTGGTGATCGCCAACGACCCGACCGTGCGGGGCGGCACGACCAGCCCGACCACGATCAAGAAGCTGCTGCGGGCCATGGATGTGGCCGAGGAGAACCGCCTGCCGTTGGTGATCCTGGTCGAGTCGGGCGGGGCCGACCTGCCGCGCCAGGCTGACGTGTTCGTGCCGGGCGGCGAGCAGTTCCGCCGCCTGACCCAGCTCTCGGCCCAGGGCATCCCGACGGTCTGCGTCGTCTTCGGATCGTCGACGGCGGGTGGGGCCTACCTGCCCGGGATGAGCGATTACACCGTCATGGTCGAAGGGCGGGCCCGGGTCTTCCTCGGTGGGCCGCCGCTGGTCAAGATGGCCATCGGCGAGGACGCCGACGAGGAGGAACTCGGCGGTGCGCTCATGCACGCCCGGACCTCCGGCTTATGTGACTACCTGGCCCGGGACGAGGCCGAAGCCTTGCGCATGGCGCGCGGCATTGTGGCCCACCTGACGTGGCGACGGCTGGGCCCCGGACCGAGCGGGCCGGCCGACCCGCCGCTGTATCCGGCCGGGGAGCTGCTGGGCATCGCCTCGGTCGACGTGCGGGTGCCCTTCGACGTGCGCGAGATCCTGGCCCGCATCCTCGACGGCTCCCGCTTCGAGGAGTTCAAGACGTCGTACGGGACACAGCTGGTGTGCGGATGGGCCACGCTGGGCGGCTATCCCATCGGGATTGTGGCCAACAACGGCATTCTTTTCTCGGAGGAAGCGCAGAAGGGCGCGCAGTTCATCCAGCTCTGCAATCGCAGCGACACGCCCATCCTCTTCGTGCAGAACATCACCGGCTTCATGGTGGGCACCCGCTACGAGCAGGGCGGCATCATCAAGGACGGGGCCAAGCTGATCAACGCCGTCTCCAACTCCAAGGTGCCGCACCTGACCCTCATGGTGGGGGCGAGCTACGGGGCCGGCAACTACGCCATGGCCGGGCGGGCCTACGACCCGCGCTTCGTCTTCACCTGGCCCAATCATCGCATCGCGGTCATGGGACCCAAGCAGCTGGCCGGCGTCCTCTCCATCGTCCGGCGCAACGCGGCCGAGGCGGCGGGCCGAGCGTTCGACGAGTCGGCCGACAACGAGCTGCGGGAAGCCACCGAAGCCCAAATCGAAACGGAATCGACCGCCACCTACGCCACCGGGCGCCTGTGGGACGACGGCATCATCGATCCCCGGGACACGCGCACGGTGCTGGCCATCGCGCTGACCGCCATCCATTCGGCCGCGGTGGCGGGCACGGCGCAATTCGGCGTGTGGCGCCACTGATGGCCCCGACCCCGTTGCACAGAGTGCTGGTGGCCAACCGGGGGGAGATCGCCCGCCGGGTCATCCGCGGGGCCCACGATGCCGGCCTCGAAGCCGTCGCCGTCTATGCCGCCGATGACGCGACGGCACCCCATGTGGGCGAAGCTGATCTGGCCGTCCTGCTCCCGGGCAACGCATTGGCCGAGACCTACTTGAGCCGGGACGCCCTCATTGACGCGGCGCGCCAGGCCGGCGCCGATGCGCTGCACCCGGGCTACGGCTTTCTCTCCGAGAACCCGGACCTCCCGTCGGCCTGCGCCGCGGCCGGGATCACGTGGGTCGGTCCTTCTCCCGAGTCCATGCGGGTCATGGGCCACAAGGCGCGGGCCAAGGAAACCGTGGCGGCCGCCGGTGTACCGGTGTTGACCAGCGTGGTGGTGACCGGACCTGACGCGCTGGCCGCGGCGGCCAGCGAGGTCGGTTATCCGTTGTTGGTCAAGGCCTCGGCTGGCGGCGGTGGGCGGGGCATGCGCCTCGTCGAGGGCGGGGACGAACTCGAGGCGGCCGTGGCGGCTGCGCAGCGCGAGGCCCTGTCGGCCTTCGGTTCCGACGAGGTGTTCCTCGAGCGCTACCTGGCCTCGCCCCGCCACATTGAGGTGCAGGTGCTCGGCGACACCTTCGGCACGGTGGTGCACCTCTTCGACCGCGAGTGCTCGGTCCAGCGGCGTCATCAGAAGGTGATCGAAGAGGCCCCGGCCACTCTGGTCGACGCCGCCACGCGGGCCCGCATGTGGGAGGCGGCCACGGTGGCGGCCCGGTCCGTGGCCTACGAGGGCGTGGGCACCGTGGAATTCCTGGTGGACGGCACCGAGTTCTACTTCTTGGAGATGAACACCCGCCTGCAGGTCGAACACGGCGTCACCGAGCTGGTGACCGGGCTTGACCTGGTCGGCCTGCAGTTCTCCGTGGCCGCCGGTCTCCCGCTCCCGTTCGCTCAAGGTGACATCGTGGCCACCGGTCATGCCGTGGAAGCTCGCCTCTGCGCCGAGCGACCGCGCGAGGACTACCGGCCCACACCGGGGACCGCCTCCCACGTCGAATGGCCCAAGGGAAACGGTGTGCGCACCGACACGGCCATCGAATCGGGCAGCACGGTCAGCCCGTCCTATGACTCGCTGGTGGCCAAGGTCATGGCCCATGGCACCGACCGCGGTGCGGCCATCGCCCGCCTGACCCGGGCCCTGGCCGCGCTCGAACTCGACGGGCTGGAGACCAACCGGTCGCTCCTGGCCGCCGTCCTGGCCGATCCGACCTATGTGGCCGGGGACGCCGGCATCAACTACCTCGATGCCCGGGATGATCTCCGCCTGGCCGCCCTCAGCGACGAGGTCCGTCACCGCCACGCGGCCGCAGCCGCCTTCGCGCTGTTGGAGGAGCGGGCGGGCGCCAGCCTGGTTCCGGTCCCGGCCGCCGGGTGGCGCAATGTGGGGGTGGCATTGCACGCCGACGAATTCACCGATGACACGGGTCCGCTCGAGGTCCGGGTGTCCGGACCTGACCACCCGGCCCGCATTCTCGTTGACGGCGAATGGATCGAGGTCGGCCAGGCGCACACCCATGGGGGCGTGGTCGATCTCGCCAGTGCTGGTCTCCGTCGCCGTTACATTGTCCGCCTGACCAGCCATGCGGCCAACGTCAACGGGCCCGAAGGACAGTCGAGCTTCACCCGCAAGACCGAAAATGATCCGGTCGACCAGATCGGCTTGGCCGGGGAGTGCCGGGCGCCGTTGCCCGGCGCCATCTCCAAGATCTTGGTGGCCGTGGGAGACACCGTGGCCGACGGCGATGGACTCGTCGTGCTCGAAGCCATGAAGATGGAGCACACCCTGCGGGCTACCGGAGCGGGCACCGTGACGTCCATCTCGTGCGCCGTGGGCCAGCAGGTCGATGTGGGCGACGTGCTGGTGGCGGTGGAGCCGGCGTGAGCCCCGATCCAAGCAAGCCCGACACACTCCGCGTGGCGAACTGCAGCGGCTTCTTCGGTGACCGGGTGTCGGCCGCCCGGGAGATGGTGGACGGCGGACCGATCGACGTGCTGACCGGCGATTGGCTAGCCGAGCTGACGATGTACATCCTGCACAAGACCCGGGAGCGCAGCGGCGGTTACGCCGGAACCTTCCTGCGCCAGATGGAGGACGTCCTGCCCACCTGCATCGAGCGGGGCATCACGGTGGTGTCCAACGCCGGCGGTCTCAACCCCGAGGGTCTGGCCCAAGCCATAACCGAGTTGGCCCGACGCCAGGGGCTCGACATCAACGTGGCCTCGGTGTCGGGCGACGACATCACCGGCCGGGTGCCGGCCCTGCAGCAGGACGGCCATCAGTTCATCAACCTCGATACGGGTGAGCCGCTGCCCGCTGACGCCTCCCTCGTCACGGCCAACGCCTATCTGGGCGCCCGCCCGATCGCCGACGCCCTGGCCGCGGGGGCGCATGTGGTGGTCACGGGGCGGGTCACCGATGCCTCGGTCATTGTGGGGCCGGCCCTGCACGCCTTCGGCTGGCGGGACGACGAACTCGACGCCATTGCCGGCGCCGTGGTGGCCGGCCACGTCATCGAATGCGGCGCGCAATGCTGCGGCGGCAACTACGCCTTCTTCGAAGAGATCCCCAACCGGGAGCGCATCGGATTCCCCATCGCTGAGCTCCACCCCGACGGCTCATCGGTCATCACCAAGCACCCCGACAGCGGCGGCGCCGTGACCGTGGGGACGGTGACGGCCCAACTGCTCTATGAGATCGGTGGTCCGCGCTACCTGAGCCCCGACGCCGTGGCTCGTTTCGACACCATCGACCTCTCGCGGGAGGGTCCGGACCGGGTGCGCATCAGCGCCACCAAGGGCGAGGCGCCCCCGCCCACCTTGAAGGTGACGGCCAACCTCAACGGCGGGTTCCGCAACTCCATGACCATGGCCATCACCGGTGCCCTGGTCGAGCAGAAAGCGCGCATGGCGGCCGCCGCCGTGTGGGCCGGCGTTCCCGGCGGGCGGGCCTCATTCGAGGAGACCGCCGAGGACCTCTCGGGGGACCTCACCGGCTCGGGCATGTCGTTCCTGCGCCTCGGGGTGCGAGGCCGCAATGAGAAGGCGGTGGGCCGCGCCTTTTCCGGTGCCGTGGTCGAGACCAGCCTTTCCAGCTTCCCGGGCACCTTCTTCACCTCGGCCCCCTCGGGTGCCCAGGCGGTGGCCCGCTACTGGCCCACCACCATTGACGCCACGGAGGTCACTGCGGTGGTCACGGTCAACGGCGAGCGCATGGCCGGATCCCCCCGCACCGTCGACGGCGGTCCGGCCACCGCCGTCCCCGAAGCGGACAGCAGCACGACCACCGCGGCAACCGCCGATGACCGGGATCGCGTTGAGGTTCCCCTCTGGGTCCTCATCGGAGGGCGATCAGGTGACAAGGGCGGCGACGCCAATGTGGGCCTGTGGGCGGATACCGACGAGGTAGCGCACTGGCTCCTCAGCGAGTTCGGCGTCGATCAATTCCGGGCTGCCCTGCCTGAGGTCGCTCCCTACCGAATCGATCGCTACCCGCTGGCCAACTTGCGGGCCGTGAATTTCGTGGTCCACGGCATCCTCGGCTGGGGTGTCGCCTCCAATCTCCGGTTGGACACCCAGGCCAAGGGATTGGCTGAGTTGTTGCGCTCGCGCAGTGTCGTGGTGCCGGCCGCGCTCGTAGCCAGCGGCAACCCGGCCCAGCGCAGGCGGTAAGTTCCTCGGCGAGGTGTAATGCCCCGTCCGGGGGAGCCTGATGGAGGCGAAGCGCTATGAGCCCAGGAGCAACCAGCACAGCCCCGGCCGGGCAACCGTCGGTTCGCAGCCCGCTGGGCCGCTTCCTCTTCGACCACACGATCGAGGTGTATCCGACCGGGCGGCGACGGGCCGGATACCTGGGGCTGGCCGTCCTGGCCACGGTGGTTCTCTACTACGTCTATTACACCCAGACCGGGGTGACGCCCAACATCCTGGCCGGCTTCCACATGAGCTTCGCCTTCTACATCGGCATCATCGTGGTCTCCAACCTGCTGGGAGCGTTCGCCTCGCTCCCAGCCAGTCAGACCGACCGTCTCGGTCGCACCAATGTCGTCATCTACGGGCTGCTCATCGTGGGTCTGCTCACCGCAGTGGGCATTCCGCTCTCGAACAGCCAGTGGTCCTACGCCGTCCTCACCTGCCTCATCGGCATTGTCGAGGGGGCCATCCTCGTGGCCACCCCCGCCCTCGTGCGCGACTTCAGCCCGCAACTGGGACGGGCCTCGGCCATGGGCTTCTGGACGATCGGTCCCGTGGCCGGCAGCCTGGTCACATCCCTGGTGGCGCTGCACACGCTCGACCACTTCGGGGAGACCCATTGGAAGAGCCAGTTCGTCATTTCCGGTGTGGCCGCCCTCGCCGTGTTCCTCGTCTCGCTACTGGCCCTCAAGGACCTCTCGACCGGCCTGCGGGACCAGCTCATGGTCTCGGCGCGCGACCAGGCCCTGATTGAGGCGCGCGCCCGGGGGCTGAGCGACCATCAGCTCCTGTCCGCCCGGGAACACCCCTGGCGCCAGATACTCCGCTGGGACCTGATCGGCTCGTCCTTCGGCATCGCCACCTTCCTGCTCGTCTACTACGCCGCCGCCAGCCTCTTCACCATCTACTACCCGGTCATCTTCAAGAACGCCGATGGCACGAACTTCACGGTGACCCAGGCCAACGGCTTGAACACCTGGTTCTGGGGGGCCGACATCGTCGCCCTGATCGTGGTCGGGCTGCTCTCGGACGCGCTCAAGGTGCGCAAACCGTTCATGCTGGCCGGGGCCGTCATCTCCATGGTGATGCTGGTCATCTTCCTGGGCGACGCCACCCACGCCCACACCGGCTATTACACGCTGGCCCTCGAGGCCTCGCTGCTGGCCCTCGGCCTCTCGCTCGTCTTCGCACCGTGGATGGCGGCGTACACCGAGAGCGTGGAGGACAAGAATCCGGCCCTGGTGGCTACCGGGCTGGCCCTGTGGGGCTGGGTCCTGCGCGCCACCGTGGGCCTGTCGTTTGTCTTCCTGCCCCTCATCATCACCAGCGTGAATCCGATCGTCGACAACCTGCCGGTGGCCGACACGGTCATTCACGGCCAGTCGATTCAGAACTTCGTGGCCGAGCACCCCAAGACCATCGCCTTCGCCCAGGCCCATCAATCCCTGCTGACGCTGCTGGCCAAGGACCCGGCCGCCGCGGCCGCCGTGGCCAAGAATCCCGACCTGGCCAACATCTCGGCGGCCATCAAGGCGTTCGGGTCCAAGGGTTTGCAGGAGCTGGCCCCGTACAAGACGCAGCTGCAGACGTTGGTCCAGCCGTACCAGGACCAGCTGGCTTTCATCCAGTCGCACCAGGCCGCCCTGCAGGATCTGCAGAAGGGCTCGGGGGAGGCGCCGCACCAGTGGCAGCACTGGTTCTACGTCGACCTGGCCGGCATGGTCATCTTCATCCCGCTCATCTGGCTGACCAAGGGCCGCTGGAGCCCGGCTTCGGCTCGTCGGGACGCCGTCGAGCACGAGGCCCGGGTACGCGAGGAGTTGGCTCGCTTGATCGGCGAGGAACACATTCCCGCTTAGCGGCAGCGGCGGAAAGCCATGGGAGGATGGAGACGTGGAGACGTTCGTGCGCATCGTTGCCCTGATTCTGGGCATCTTCGTGATCGTGAGCACGGCGCTCAGCGTGTTCACCGGCTTGGTGGTGCCCCGGGTGACGTCCTCGCGGGCCATGCGCAGCGTGTCCCGGATCATCGGGGGCTCGGCCCGCAAGATAATGCCGCACCTGCCAGCGTACGAGTCGCGCGATCGGCTCATGTCATTCGTCGGGCCGCTGGCCATGGTCATGCTCTTCGTGCTGTGGCTGGGCCTGTTGGTTTTCGGCTTCGGCCTCATCACCTGGTGGGCCAGCGGTGAGGACTTCGGGGCGTCGATGGCCATCTCCGGCTCCTCCGTCTTCACCCTGGGCATTGCCAGCAGCCGGGATCCGGGGTCGCAGACGCTCGAAATTGTGGCGGCCGCCGTAGGGCTCTTGGTGGTCGCCCTCGAGATTGCCTACCTACCGGCGCTCTACAACGCCTTTGCCACCCGGGAGACCGAAGTGACACTGCTGGCCAGCCGCTCCGGCACGCCGGCCTGGGGCCCGGAGATCCTGGCCCGCCACCACGCTCTGCAGAACATTGACGAGCTGCCCCCGCTCTATGCCGATTGGGAGCGCTGGGCCGCCGCCGTCTCCGAAAGCCACGCCAACTACCCGGCCCTCATCTGGTTCCGGTCTCCGGTGTCCTCCCGAGGCTGGTTGCTCAGTCTGGTCGCCATGATGGACTCGGCCGCGCTCTACCACGCTGTCAGTCCCACCGAGACGCCACGCCAGGCCCGGCTGTGCTTGTCCATGGGCACCACCTGCCTGCGTTCGATGGCCCGCGCCCTGCACATTCCCCACGAGACCGACCCGTTGCCCACGGCGGGTCTTCGATTGACCAAGGACGAGTTCGCCGATGGCTACCGCCGGCTGGAGGAAGTCTCGTTCCCCATGGAGCGCGACCTCAATGACGCCTGGCGTCACTTCCAGGGCTGGCGCGTCAACTACGAGTCCATTGTCGATGAGCTGACCAAACTGGTCATGCCGCCGCCGGCCCCGTGGTTTATTTCACGTCCCGAACTGGGAGTGACCGAGTGGCCCGGAATCAAGAACCGCACCCCGGATGATCCCGAAGGCGCTCAGCCTTTCGGGTCGAGCAACACCTTCAAGACACCATCGCTGCGGCCGTCGAAGAGTTCGTAGGCCTCGGCGGCCTGGCTCAGGCCCATGTGGTGGGTGAACGTCTCGGCCAGGGTGAACCGGCCGGCCTGGACTAGTGGCACCAGCGTGGGCCAGGTACCGGGCACCGGGGCGAAGATGGCCCGCACGGTCAGGCTCTTGAGGAAGACCAGGGCCATCGGGAAGGGCAGGGCCATCTCCAGGTTGACCCCGACGATGGACACCGTGCCGCCGGTGGCGGCGCAGGCGATGGCCTCCTGCACGGTGGCGTCAGCCCCCACCGCTTCAATGACGGACTCGGCCCCGCGGCCGCCGGTGGCCGCCATGACCTGAGCGGATCCTGACGCGGTCCGGGCATCGATGGGCTCGGCGCCCAGGCGTTCGGCCCGGGCCAGGCGTTCGGGCACCATGTCGATGGCCAGGATCCGAGCCGGGCCGTAGAGCTGGGCGCACTGCAGCGCCATGATGCCGACCGGTCCGAGGCCGACCACCACCACCGTCGAGCCGGGGGCGATGGCGGCCCGCGCCGCGCCCACGTAGCCGGTGGGCAGGATGTCGGTCAGCAGCACGGCTTCCTCGTCCGAGACGCCCTCGGGAATCGGCAGCACGAACGAGTCGGCGAACGGCACCGCCATGGCCTCGGACTGGCCGCCCGGCAGCGTGGGCAGGGTCCCGAAGGCCGCCGCCTGCCCAGCCAGGCACAGGTTCGGTTGGCCGGCCAGGCACGGACGACAGAGGCCGCACCCGATCACGCCCGAGACCAGCACCCGGTCGCCCCGGCGCACCGAGTGGACCTCGGGCCCCACCTCGGCCACGGTGCCGATGGCCTCGTGCCCGAGCTGGATGCCGGTTCCGGTGGGGGCGTCGTGGTACAGGTGGAGGTCGGATCCGCAGATGGCCGTGCGCTCTACCGTGATGATGACGCCGCCCGGACCAGGCAGCACCGGATCGGGCACCTGCTCGACTCTGACGTCGCGGGGCCCCTGCAGCACGGTGGCTCTCATGCCCGCACGCTACCCCGGCGAACTACAATGAACCCGGCCAATTCTCCGGCCCTCCCCACCATGACGCTCACCATCGACCGACCTTCGACGCTGGATCATCCCGTCATTGACGACGCCGATGCCGACGCCTTCTTCGCCAACGAGGACTTGTGGGCCATCATCGTGTGGAACGACGACGTCACCACCTTTCAAACCGTCATTCAGGCCTTCGTCGAGATCTTCAACCACTCGGTGGAGCGAGCCGACCAGCTGGCCTGGACCATCCACCGCACCGGCAAGGCGGTGGCGGCTGTGCGGCCCAAGGAGGAAGCGGAAGCCGCCGTGCGTGACCTGCACCGGCGCAAGATCTCGGCTTCCCTGGCTCGGGCCTGAGCCTCCAGCAGCAGCGTTAGGCGGCTGCTGGCGCGGCCGGCCCACCCGCCGCCACGAAGTCGCGCTGACGGACGAGGGCGAACCCACCTAAGGCCCCGACCAGCGCCACCGCGGTGGCGATGAGCATCAGGTGATTCAGGGTTGACGAAAATCCAATGTGGTAGGCGTCCAGCAACGTCGTGCGGGCCGAGGCCACCGGGATCTGGGTTGCCGCTTGATGCACCTCGCCAGCCGACATGGCAGCGGTGAGCTGGGCGCCACCCTTGTGCAGGATCGTCTGTCCGGCCGCGGTGGAATTGAGCACGCTTGAGGTACGGCTGACGATCTGGCTCTGGAAGATGGCACCGAGGATGGCGATGCCGGTGGCGATGCCCACCTGCCGAAACGTGTTGTTCGACCCCGAGGCCATGCCGCTCTTCTGATGCTCGACCACCGATATGGCCCCCGAGGCCAAGACGGGATTGACCATGCCGATCCCGATGCCCACCACGATGAACCCGGGCAGCAGCACCGAGTAGGTCGAGTTGGGGTGGGTGAACGCCATGAGAAACAGTCCGGCCGCGATGAACAGCATGCCGGTGCCCAGCAGGTAGCGGGACTGCAGCCGGGTGGTCAGTCGGCCGGCCACCGGGGCCACCGCGAACGAGAGGATCGTCATGGGGAGAAAGCGGACACCGGCCGGGAACGGGCCGTACCCCAGGTCGTCCTGAATGTAGAGGGTGAGGTACAAGAAGATGGCGAAGATGGAGGACGAGAGGCAGAAGGCCACCAGCGAGACCCCGACGAAAGCCGGTCGCTTGAACAGGCTCAGGTCGAGCATGGGGTCCTTACTGCGCTGCTCGTTCACGAAGAAGATGATCATGAGCACGACGGCGGCAATGAAGAGACTGACGATGATCGTGCTGGACCACCCCTCGTCGTTGCCCCGGACCAGGGCGAAGACCAAGGCGAACAGGCTGAGCGAGAAGGAGAGAAACCCAACCCAGTCAATGGTGCGGGTGGCCGTGTCCTTGGACTCGGCGATCTTGGTCAGGGTCAAGAAGATGGCCACAATCCCGATGGGCACGTTGACGAAGAAGATCCAGCGCCAGCCGATCCCACTGGTGATGGCACCGCCGACCAACGGCCCGATGGCCACCGCACCGCCGGTGATGGCGCCGAAGATGCCGAACGCCGTTCCTCGGTCCTTGCCCTGGAAGGCCGCCGCGATGAGAGCCAGGGAGGTGGCGAACATGATGGCCCCACCGACACCCTGCACGGCACGGGCCAGGTTGAGCATCAGCGAGTCGGTCGAGAGGCCGCACACCAGAGACGCCACGGAGAAGACACCCAGGCCGATGGCGAACACCTCGCGGCGGCCGAAGATGTCGCCCACCACTCCGGCCGTGAGCAGGAAGGCGGCCAGGGTCAGGGAGTAGGCGTCGACCACCCACTGGAGATCCGAGAAGCTGGCATGCAGCGAGCGCTGGATATCGGGCAGGGCCACATTCACGACCGTGATGTCCAGCAGCAGCATGAAGATGGCGGTGCAGACCGCGATCAGAGTCCACCATTTGCGCTCAAGGGTCGGCATCTGCGGAGTGTATCGAGGGGGAGTTCACGCTCGTACACTGTGTTGTGATCGTTGGTTCGTCACTCACCATTGAAATCGGCGATCGGATGCTGGTATCCGACGCCTCATTCGTGGTGGGCGCAGGCGAGAAGGTGGGGCTGGTCGGCCGCAACGGGACCGGAAAATCCTCGTTCATCTCCGTCGTGGTGGGCGAGCCCACCCCCCAGTTGCGCCACCGAGGCAACGTCCGCTTACTGGGCACCTACGGGTTCCTGCCGCAGGCACCGGTGCCCGGCGGACTCGGGCTGGAACCGACCGGTTTCTCCCACATCCTTTCCGCCCGTGGCCTCGACGTGCTCGATGATGCCCTGGGCACGTCCCGCAAAGCCATGGCCGAGGATCCGTCGGAAGAGAACATCGAGCTCTTCACCGACCTGCAGGAACAGTTCCAGAGCAACGGCGGCTATGAGGCGGAATCGATCCTGGCCCGTCTGGCTGATGGCCTCGGCTTGCGCCAGGACCTCCTCCTGGAGGACATCGAGTCGCTTTCTGGAGGCCAACGCCGCCGGGTCGACCTCATGCGTGTGCTCTTCCAGGAGCCCGAGTTGATGATCCTCGACGAGCCCACCAACCACTTGGATCGCTCAGCCAAACGGTGGCTGTTGGAAGAGCTGGAGCGTTTCCCCGGCGCCATCCTGGTGGTGAGCCACGACCTGAAACTGCTTGACCGCTCCATCTCCAAGGTGCTCCACATCTCCAATCAGAAGCTCACGGAATGGAAGGGCAACTACTCCAAGTTCGAGGCCTTGCACGAAGCAGACGCCAGTCAACGTGAACGGGCTTCCGAGTTGGAACAGCGTGAGATCAAGCGCCTTTCCATGCTGGCCGATTCCATGCGGGGGCAGACGGCCAAGCGAGCCAAGACAGCCAAGGCACTGGACCGACGGGTGGATCGCATTGAAGGCTCCCGCACCGTCGTCGACAAGCGGGACAAGGCCAGCAACTTCCGGCTCCCGACCCCGCCCCGTTCGGGCATCACGCCGCTCGAGATCTCCAAGTTGGCCGTGCACTACGGCAAGAAGGCCATCCTCAACAACGTGAACTTCCAGGTCGGCCGGGGCGATCGAATCGTCATAATCGGGCGTAATGGGGCCGGCAAGTCCAGCCTGTTGCGCTGCCTGGCCGGCGTGCAGGAGCCGACCAACGGCGTGGTCGAGCTCGGGACCAACGTGGCGTTGGGCTACTTCGCGCAGGAACATGAGCAGATCGATCTCGAGTTGACCACTCTGGCCAACGTCAGCGACGCCGTCCTCTCGACCGAGCGGGAACGGCGAGCCCTCCTCGGTTCGTTCGGCCTGCCGTCGAAGGCGGCCGATCAGATGCCGGGCACCCTTTCCGGTGGCGAGAGGGCCAAGCTCGGATTGGCCATGCTGTCGGCCGGCGAGACAAACCTGCTTCTCCTTGACGAGCCCACCAACAACCTGGATCCCTCGTCAATCACCGCGGTGGGCAACATGTTGGGGGCCTGGCCCGGCACCATCATCGCGGTGAGCCACGAACGTGGCTTTGTCGAGGCGCTCAAGCCCACGTTCTGCCTGCGGCTTCCCGAGGAACAGTTCACGCACTGGCGCGACGAGTACCTCGATGATGTCGAGATGCGTTAGCTCCGGCTACGACACCCAGATCTGCGAAGGCCAAATCACGCCGGCGTCGAATCCGATGGCCTTGGAGCCCTTGGGCGTCGTGGCGCCCACGAAGTTCTGCACCTTGGGATTGGCCACCACGGCCCAGGTGGACCGGTCGGCATAAATGTAGGGGATGTCCTCGGACAGGTACTGGTTGATCTTCTTGTAGGCCTTGACCCGGGTGGCTTGATCGGTGGTCGATCGGCCCTGCGTCAGGGCGGCCTGAATGCGGGGGTCCGAGTTGCGGGCCATGTTCAAGGAGAGCGGCGGGGCCACCGTGGTGGTGCTCCACCACACGTAGTTGAGGTCGGGGTCGACCGCGCCGAACTGGCGCCAGGTGGTGGCCTGGTAGGTGCCAGCCAGTGCGTTGTTGATCAGCGCGCTCTGGGCGAAGATCTTGATCGACACCTTCATGCCGACGTCCTGGAACAACTGCTGAAGGTACTGCGCGGCGCGCTCGACGTCGGGGTCATTGGTAGCCGAAAGGGTGAAGGCAACGGGCTGACCGGTCTGCTTCTCAATCTGCTTGACCAGCTTGGCCGCACCCTTGGGGTCATGGGACGGGTATGAGGTCTTGGAATAGTAAGGCGATCCGGGCAGGAACACGCCCGCGACCGGAGCGTTGACACCCTTGTCAATCTCCTTGGAGTACTGGACCGGATTCGACGCCTTGGCCATGGCGATGCGCAGATTCTTGTTGTTGAAGGGGGCGACGCCCGTGTTCAGCATCAGGCAGTTGACGTCAGGCTCACCGACGATGTCGCCACTGTTGTCGACGTAGGCCCACTTTTTGTTGCCCCGCAGCTGCAGGATGCTGTCTGGTGAGTTGGTGTGCATGATGTCGATGGTGCCGGACTCGAGGGCCTGGACGCGAGCACTCGGCGAGATGATGGGCTTGAAGGTGATCGAGTCGAGGTAGGGGAGACCCTTGCGCCAGTAGTGGGGATTGGCCGTGGCCGTGAAGTGGCTGTTGGGGACCCACTCCTTGAAGACGAAGGGCCCGGTGCCCACGGGATTGGTCGTGCCGGTCTTGCTGTTCAACATGGATGGGGCGGCCACGTAGCCGGTCTGTCCCTGGGCCAGGTAGTAGGGGAACGGCGCCCAGGGTCCCTTCATGTTGACGGTCACCGAGAGCGGACCAGTGACTTCGGAGTTGGCAATGAGGGCGGCAAAGGCCGGACCGGTGAGGATGGATGCGGCTTGCTTGGTCAAGTTGAGGTGCAGTGCATTGGCATCGAGGGCCGTTCCGTCATGGAAGACGATGCCGGGCCGCAGTGTGATGGTCCACGCGGTGAAGTCGGCGTTGGAGGTGATGGTCTCGGCCAGGAAGGGTTCGACCTTGCCGGCGCTGTTCACGATGGCAATCGGGTCGAACACCGCGCGGCCATAGAGGAAGCCGCCCTCATCCCAACGGGCCGAGGTGGGGTCGAATCCGCCCTCCTCGGTGTCGATGCCGAAGGTGATGGACCCGCCCCGCTTGGGCTTGGCCTTCGAGATGCCGTTGCGCCCGGGACCGTTCGTCAGGGCGGCGTCGGCCCAGTCGTTCCCACCGCCGAGAATGGCGGCGCCGGCGCCCAGCGCGACACCACCGGCCAAAAAGGAACGGCGATTGAACTCGTGTGTCATAACGACCCCCCAGGTCTTGTTGTAATGCACCCCTGTCACCCCTACAGGGGCTGACCAGGGCACGTTACAACTCTGAACACGATTACGGGTGCCGCGCGGTCGTGTGGCAACCTTTCGAAAGTCCAACCATGGCCAGAGGAGACAGCATGACAATTGCGACCGGCGACCGAATCCCCGACGTGAAGGTGTACCTGTTCGGAGAGTCTGGTCCGGTGGCCACGACGTCGGGCGAGGTCCTGGGCACCGGCAAGGTGGTGCTCTTCGCCGTGCCGGGTGCGTTCACTCCTACCTGCTCGGACCATCACCTGCCCGGGTTCGTGCTGCGCGCCGACGAGCTGAAGGCCAAGGGAGCGGACAAGGTCGTCTGCGTCTCGGTCAACGACGCATTCGTGATGCACGCCTGGGGCGCCGATCAGCAGGTGGGCCAGTCCGTGGTCATGCTGGCCGACGGCAACGGCGAATTCACAGAGGCCATGGGCCTGCCCATGGACGGATCCGGCTTCGGCCTGGGTGCCCGGTCCCAGCGCTACGCCGCCATTATTGAGGACGGCGTCGTGACCTGGTTGGCCGTCGAGCCTGGACCCGGCCTCAGCGCCAGCTCGGTGGAAGAAGTGCTCGCCGCCCTTTAGGTGACCCAGTAACCCAGGTTGTACATGGCCTGGAAGACCAGGGCGACGATGACGCTGCCCCCGACGGCGAACGCCACCAATGAAGGCCGGCGCCGGATCACCAGGGCGCCAGCGACGAAGAGTGGCACGGCGATGCTCACGAAGCGTTCCTGACCTTCGCTCGAGGCGTAGGTCGGCAGAGCGTAGG
Organism: Acidimicrobiales bacterium; assembly: GCA_036268485.1. Lineage (GTDB taxonomy): Bacteria > Actinomycetota > Acidimicrobiia > Acidimicrobiales > RAAP-2 > Bog-473. The sequence continues at coordinate 26,360 of DATAUC010000075.1, read as the reverse complement.
GCGAGATGGTGGTGCAGGTGGCCAGCAGCACCACAATGAAGGTGACGACCACCAACGAGATCGGGATGGCGCTCGATTCGCTTCCCTCCGCGGCTCCTCGGCGCTGGACGTACAGCACGATCAGCGTGACGGCCAGTACGGCGGCGACTACCAAGCAGGCGTCATCGAGCAACCAGACCCATTTGATGTTCGTGAACGTGGGCGAGGTGGCCCCCGGACGCGGGCTACCCGGACCAGTCACGTAGTGGCGTAGGGCCAGGATGTTCCGGTAGAGGCCGACGAAGGGGAAGTGCTCGGAGCGCATCCAATCCTTCTGGACCGAAATGAATTCGAAGGGATGCCCGAACTGGTCCCACAGGTAGAGCATGAATCCGAGGAGGCCAAGGCCGCTGATGGCGCCATAGGCCACCACGCGGGCGATGCCCTTGCCGGCCATCACGGCCGTGACCATGAGGGCGATGGTCAGGGCCACCGACTCGGGCGACGTGGCCGAGGCGAACGCGGCCACCAGCGCCGCGGCGAGGAAGCGCTCCTGCACGAGCAGCGTGATGACGATCAGGATCAGCAGCGCGAAGAACGCTTCTGAATAGGCGGAGAGAAAGAAGAGGGAGGCCGGGAACCAGCAGAAGAGGACGGTGGCGATCAGTGCGACGCGTTCGCTGAAGAGGCGGGTGGCCAGTCGGTACAACACGACCGACGCGGCGGTCAATGAGATCCACGAGATCACCAATGCGGCATGGAAGTAACTCAGCGTGCCGAGCGAAACCCCATGCACGATGGCAATGAGCAAGGGATAGCCCGGGAAGAAGGCGGCGTGCGAGGCCTGGTCGACCGGATAGGCATGCTGAGCGAGACCCGTGTAGTAGGCGCTATCCCAGCGATCGAAGGCGCCCAGCCATGATCCGCCGGCCAACGTCCCGCCCGTCAGATGTTGCCGAGCTTGGGGCAGGAGCACGACGACCAGATGGGCGAAGACCACACCCAAGACAATTCGTGAAACCCCGATCCAGAAGGGGACCGAGATAGCTCCCCACTGACGTCGAATACGTTCGGCTGGCAATTCGGCCCGGTCCTGCTCAATCACCGCCGATTGCACGGGGTCATGGTAGGTGAGGAATGGCGTGCCCTCGGGGCTGGACACGGCTCCTCTCTCGGCTCGAAGTCCTCGCGTTCGTGAGCCCATGCAAGGCGGCGGTGCCCGTGGTCCCAACCAACCTCGAGGCTTCAGGTCTCCCGACGACGGGCCACCCCGATTCCGAAGAATGGAACGCCGGGGCTTGATATGCAGCTAAATGGCTGCATATAATGAAGCCGACGTCGGGGACAGGCTCGGCACGCAAGCGAAGGAGCAGCACATGCCCGACATTCGTCATCGATTGGGAATCGGAGTTCCAAAGGAGCAGGTGATGGATGCACTGACCACTCTCGACGGCATCGCCAGCTGGTGGACCACCAAGCTCGAAGGCGACGCGCGGCCAGGGGGGAAGCTGAGCTTCTATTTCGGGTCGCCCGAACCGAGTGCGGTGATGGAAGTGCAACAGCCGGCTTCGACCGATGCGGTGGCGTGGCGGGTCATGGAGGGGCCGGATTCCTGGGTGGGGACCACCATCACGTTCGACCTTCGACAAGAAGAGACGGAGACCATCGTGCTCTTCACGCATGCCGGTTGGCGGGAACCCGTCGAGTTCATGCACCACTGCAGTACGAAGTGGGGCTACTTCATCCTCGGCATGAAGCAGTCGTTGGAAGGTGGCGAGTCGGTGGCCTACCCGAAAGACATGGCTCTGAGCAGCTGGCGCTGATGTGGGTTGGCTCCATTCCGTACAGTGAGCCTGATGGCGACCGGGGGCGACGAGATGGACGCATCATTTCGGGCGCTGGCCGATGGGAGCCGGAGGCGGCTACTCGATTCGCTGAACGTCCAGAACGGTCAGACGCTACGGGAGCTGTGCCAGGGGCTGGATATGGCCCGCCAGTCAGTCAGCAAGCACTTGGCCATTTTGGAATCGGCCAACCTGATCACCACGATCTGGCGGGGCCGGGAGAAGCTCCACTACCTCAACCCCGTTCCGATCAATGAGATCGCCGAACGATGGATCAACCACTACGACCAGACACGGCTGCACGCCCTGTCGGACCTGAAGAAAGCGCTGGAGGAATCACTGATGGACAAGCCGTCATTCGTCTACACGACGTACATCAAAACGACACCCGAGGGTCTCTGGCGGGCGCTGACCGAACCCGCCTTCACCGAGCGCTACTGGGGTCTCTCGTTTTCCAGCGACTGGAAAGAGGGCTCTGTCATGACGCTGCACCAGAACGGGGTGACCGTCGCCGATCCGGCCCAGGTCGTTCTGGAGTCCGATCCCTTCCGACGCCTGGCCTACACGTGGCACACCTTCACCAAGGAGTGGGCCGACTCGCACGGAATGAGTGCTGAGTTCCTGGCCGACATATCGAAGGAACCTCGCTCCAGGATTTCCTTCGATTTGGAAGAGGTCGAGGGCATGGTCAAGCTGACCGTGGTGCATGATGGTTTTGAGGCTGGCAGCAACGTCCTCAACAGCATCTCCTATGGGTGGCCGATGGTCCTGGCCAGCCTCAAGACATTCCTCGAAACCGGTGAGCCCTTGAACGCCGGTCCGACGTAATCGCTCGGTAGGTAGGGTCTTTCGCATGCCCGATCCCCGCCTCGTTCCGGATACCACCATCTTCGTCTTGTACGGCGGTACCGGTGACCTGGCTCATCGTATGGTGCTGCCCGCCTTCTACCGCTTGGCCATTTCCGGACTCCTGCCCGATGAGTGGCGCCTGGTGGCCAACGGCCGGGGCGACGTGGCCCATGAGGACTTCCAAGAGGATGTGCGCAAGAGCCTGGAGGAGTTCGGACCCAAGCCGTCGGAAGGGCCTTGGGAGGAGTTTCGGTCCCGCCTTCGCTTCGCCGGTGGCGGATTCGACCGCCACGACCCGGGCTGCCTGCTCGACGTGCTGGGTGATGCCAAAGAAGAGCTAGGTGGTGAACCACAGCTGATCCACTACATGGCGGTGCCGCCGGCAGCATTCGGTCCCCTGACCGAAGCCATCGGTGCCCACGGCCTGGCCGAAAACTCGCGTGTCGTCTACGAGAAGCCGTTCGGCACGTCGATGGAGACATTCACCGAGCTCGATCGCATCGCGCACGAGACATTCCAAGAGCCGCAGATCTACAGGATCGATCATTTTCTCGGCAAGGAGGCGGCACAGAACATCCACGTGTTGCGGTTTGCCAACGGCCTGTTCGCCGGTGCGTGGGACCACACCCACATTGAGAGCGTACAGATCGACGTGCCCGAGACCCTCGACGTGGCCATGCGATCGTCGTTTTACGAAGCAACCGGGGCCATTTTGGACATGCTCGTGACCCACCTGTTCCAACTGGCCGGGGAGGTGGCCATGGATCCGCCCCATTGCCTCGAACCCGACTGTCTGGCCGAAGCCCGAGAGGCGGTCATCGGTTCATTCCGACCCCTGACCAATGATGACGTCGTGGTGGGTCAGTACGAGGGCTACCTCGACATCAGCGGCATCCCGAAGGACTCACGGACCGAGACCTTCGTGGCGGCCCGACTCTGGGTCGACAATGACCGGTGGACCGGCGTCCCTTTCCTCCTGCGGACGGGCAAGTGCCTGGCGGAAAGCCATCAACGAGTCAGCGTGCTCTTCAAGGACCCTGTGCCCGGGATTGCGGGCCAACCGGTGGGTGGCAGCGTCCTGAGTTTTGAGCTCTCGGGCGACGGTGAGATCGATCTCGGATTGGTCATCAAGACTCCGGGACCTGAGATGTCCCTCGGAGCCGAGACGGTGAGGTTGCCGTTGGGCACGGGGTTTCACACGCCTTCGCTGCCGGCCTATTCGCGACTCCTCCATGACGTCCTGATGGGAGACCGATCGCTCTTCACTCGTCCCGACGGATTGGAGCACGTCTGGAAAGTGGCTGACCGCATTCTGCGCGACAAGCCCGTCCCCGTTCCCTACGCCAAGGGTTCGTGGGGTCCCGCCGAAGCAGCAGAACTGGCGGCGCCCGGTGCATGGCACTTGGGGCAGTGAGGTCTCATCCTTCCGGAGGATGCCCTAACGATTCGCAGTAGGCCATGATGGGCGATGCCCAAAATCTTTGGCTCCATTGCCCGCTCGTGTCTGCCAGGACGGATTTGAGCCATGGAGCATTTCCTCGAGACGTGGGGATACCTTGCTGTGTTCCTCCTGAGTTTCACGTCCTGCATGGGGCTCCCGGTTGGCTCCGAAGTCGCCATCATTTACGGGGGCGTGCTGGCCAGCGGGCAGATCCCACATGAACCACACCATTTGAACCTGATCTTGGTCATAGCGGTCGCCGCGGCCGGTGAGGTGCTGGGCTCCCTGGCCGGCTATCTCATCGGGGCCCGGGGAGGCCGACCGCTGGTGGAGAGAGTTGGAAAATATGTCCTGCTTACCAACAAGGATCTCGACCGAGCGGAGGCCTGGTTCGCCAAGCATGGAGAACCAGTTGTCCTCTTCGGACGGCTGATACCGCTCCTTCGCTCCTTCGTCTCCCTGGCGGCGGGTCTGGGAGAGATGGCCATGGCGAAGTTCCTCCTCTACACCGTCATCGGATGCACCATCTGGTGTGCCGGCCAGGCCAGCCTCGGGTACGGCCTGGGCAAGAGCTATAAGACGGTGCTCAATTCCTTCAGCGACGCGGCCTACGTCGGCGGAGCGATTGCCGTTGTGGTGATCGCCGTCGTCCTGATCCACCGATTTCGGACGTTGCGCGCAGAGCGCGTGAACTAGCGGTCAGGCGCCGACCTCAAGCTGCAGGAGGTCGGTAGCCAAAACCACCGCACCGGCATAGTGGGCGCTGGCTTGGGCTATCCATTCGTCCTCAGTGCCGGGCGCCGGTGCCGGCACAAGATGGGTCAGGAGGAGGGTGCCCACCCGGTTGCGCATCGCCGTCTCCGCCGCATCGGGAACTGACGAGTGGTAGTCGAGGACGTCGGTCAGGCGGGGCAGCCCGAACTGCTCAATGAGGTCGCGCCGCACCACGGTGTGCACCAGCACATCGGCGTCTTGGCACAACTCGTCGAGTCCGATGCACGGCACTGTGTCTCCGGCAATGACCACGGAATGGTCGCCATCGTCAATACGGAATCCAACCGTGGGGCGCACCGGTGCATGGTCGGTGGGTGCGGCCGTGACCCGGACGGCGCCGTCCTCAAGGATCACGCCACTTTCAACCTCGGTGGCTTCGACCGCGGGTCGCCACGTCAGGTCGTCATGATGGGCCAGCCTGTAGCCGATATCGGGTTCGAGCATGGCTTCGGTGGCTTCGAGCAGCTTGGCGGTCCCGCCCGGCCCATAGACGGACAGGGGATTGGGTTGGAACGACATGGCCCAACGCATCGTGTAAATGTCGTTGAGGTCGGTGATGTGATCACTGTGCAGATGAGTGAGGAACAGTGCCCGAAATGCCCCGGCGCCGGAACCGGCCGCCGCAGCGCGCATGAGGACTCCCCGGCCGCAATCGAAGAGAAGATCGCCGGCCGACGTGCGGACCAGCGTGGCCGGACCGGCTCGATTCGGATCCGGCAGTGGGCTTCCGCTTCCCAAAATGATGACCTGCATGGGTACTCCTTGCTTGGGGCCGGATGTGTGGCGGCATCCTACGTCTCACGACCTTCGGAGCCGGGTGCGGCGGCCGCCACGAATTCAGGGGCGACGGCCCGTGACATCGAGCAGCCTGTTTTGGAGGGAAGCTTCCGCAGGCAAGGTCCCGCTGCTGCCCGAGCCGAAGACCCCCATCAATCCCAAGACCGAAGACTGAGGCGCGACCAGATCCCACGTCTGGGCCACAACCTCGGGGCTCAATGTTTCGTCGATCCCGAGGGCGCGCGCCAGGTCCCAGGCATGCACGACAAGATCGAGGATCCGAAAATGCAGGAGCTCCCGTCCCGTCATCGTTCGTGCCGCCGTCTCACATGACCGTCCCAGCGCGTCGGGGAGAGAGAACGCCTCCACTTGCTTGCTCATGCTGCGATCGAAGGAATCCAGCGGGTCACCTCCGACGAATTCACTATCGTCCAGCATGCTGGCTTCCGCCTCACCCAGGCGGTGGACCGCCCTCCGATTTCCCGCCACGACGTGGTGGACGAGCTCCCGCACGGACCATCCCTCGCATGGCGTGATGAGCCGGCAATGACCACTGCCAACTTTGGTCAGCCGAGAGCGGAACTCCTGACCGGCAATCGCCAGAAGTCCGATCTCAGTAGAGGTCGCGGGTACATGAGTACTCATCGAATCAAGCGTCTCATTGCCTGTCCGACGCTGGCAGCTCAGTTCTTGACGAAGTGCGCTTTGATGACCACGTGATTGGCAAGGCCGGCGCCCATTTTTGCCCAGGTCAATCCCCACGCACTTCGATCGATGTCTACTTCAGCCGATACGGTCGCCGCGTCGCCGCTCACACTGAGGTCGGCTGCAAACGTCACTGGCTTCGTGACGCCGTGAATCGTTAGTGACCCGGGGATCAGCACCTGACCCGCTTCGCTCAGCTGAGCATCGGATACGACGAATTCCAGTGTCGGGTACGTGGCGACCTCGAAAAAGTCCGCCGTGCGCAAATGATCATCTCGCTTCTTGTTCTTGGTATTGACCGATGCGGCATCGACAACAATGGTTCCGCTGACGCCTCCGTCGGCCGCCACCGTGCCAGAGCCTTCGAGCGCCTTGAAGGTTCCCTTCACCTTCACGACCCAGACCGCCTTGGTATGAAATTCGATCGATGTCTGATCTGGAACGAGGGTCCAGGTGCCAGTAAGGGTCGAAACATCAATGGCGCTCGGGTTGGATGCAGTCATGGGGGCTCCTTGGAATGGGTCCATCCCACGGTAGCGCCGGGCCGCCGCAGGTCACTCGGGTCTCTTCCCCTGGGCAGAATCGTCACTCGTTATCACCCCGATTGCGGCCTATGGTGTCGAGCTATGCGTGCCGGAGTAACCCTTCATATCAATGCACCAGCGGACCGAGTGTGGGCCCTGGTCAGCGACATCACGAAGATGGGTGAGTACAGCCCCGAGGTAGTAGAGGCTGAGTGGATTGAAGGCGCTACCGGCCCGGCGGTTGGTGCGAAGTACAGGGGCCATGTGAAGCGCAACGAGAACTGGCCCATCCTCTATTGGACGACGTGCCAGGTGACCGAGTGTGTGCCCGGTCAAGTGTTTGAGTTCGCAGTCGTTATGCGGGACCGACCGGTCAACACGTGGCGCTACGAGTTTGCGGCCACCGACGATGGCGGAACCGACGTCACTGAATCATTTGACCTGGGCGACAACTTCTTCACCAAAGTCTGGCGTCCATTGGGAGGGGTCTTACGGGAGCATCGCAATGAGCGCGACATGCTCCGAACTCTCGAACGAGTCAAGGCAGTAGCCGAAAATTCATAGGGCAAGGTCCCAGGCTGAGGGCCTGGCGATCTTGCTGCGCTACTTGAGGAGCCGAAGCGTGCCGGCGGAGGGTCGCCGTACTTTGGCCAGCAACGCCTTCATTTGTGGTGGCCACCAACCGGAGCGCATGTTCGCAGCTTGCCTTGGTCCGCTCTGGCCCGGTGGAATGGATTCCGCCATCCCATGGGCCAATGTTGCGATGAGAGGTGCGGCATCGGCGACCGGCAGTCGAAAGGTCCCTGTGCAGGCGTCGCCTTGCCAGAAGGAGATCACAATCGTCGAGTCGAACGGATGGGTTGAGACCCCCATGCGGCGGGCCGGGCTCCGGGTGTCATGGAACCAGACCCTGTCCCCGAAGAGGTGGTTGTCAGCCAGCACACGTGAATCTTCGCGCCGCCTAGGGGCATTTGCTACCGGAAGTTCAAATTCTGAGGGAGCAAGGTCCGACGCTAGAGTTGCGGCTTCCCAAGCCCGCCGAGTGGACCGCCGATCCCGCCATCACAAGGAAGCCACTGATGACTCCTCCCGCCAACTCAGTCCGCTTGATCGGGCACAAAGCCCGGTTTGCTGAAGCGGTTGTTCAGATTGACAATGAATTGGAATTCAACTCAGGGGCGGTCGTCGCGGCCCGCAGAGATGAGGTGGTCGCCGCCGCACGCGCCGCCTATGGCCCAAGTGAGGACTTCCGTGGCGTCCGCGACGCTTGGGACACGGTATTTCCGGATGGCACCTACAGCTCCAGCGGTTTGGCCAAAGCGAAGCGCCTGTCATAGAAGGTACGAAGTCAGCCTTTGGCGATGGGTTTGTCGAACAACAGGATTTCTTCCTCATCGGGAGGCTGAAAGATCGTTGCCCATTCTGCAAAGTGTTCTGGTGTCATAGGTGAGCCGTTCCACTCGCCCGACACATTTCGGCGTTCAGCACGCTGGATGAGTTCTTCCAAGGGCGCATGGAGGTAATGCAGCTCGACTTCTACTCCCAAGGCTCGCGCCCCGAGTCGTTTCTCGTCCCGCTCCACTCGCGCCCAGTGACCCCACTCCAGTATCACGCTCTGGCCTTGGGTGAGGAGAACCTGGGAAAGAGCCCACAGCTGCGCTTCAAGACGCACTCGGAACTCTTCGTCCCACACGTCGGCCCCCAGCTGCGTCACCCACTCGTCTTTATCGAGCCGGATGGCAGGGAATTGTTGTGCGAGCTGGCGAGCCAGTGTTGACTTCCCGGAGGCTGGAAGTCCGCAGATGAGCACGAGCCGCGCCGGAGACTTCCCCATGCCCAATATCTAACATGGGTCGCCCCCTGACCATCGAGATGGATCGCAACGGCTGGTGCTACCTGAGGGCCAGGCGCCTGTGAGGAAAGGCTTCTTTTTGGAGCGGCCGACCGGGATCGAACCGGCATGATCAGCTTGGAAGGCTGAGGTTCTACCATTGAACTACGGCCGCGAAACGGGAGCAGTCTAGAGCGTCTACCGTCAACCCCGTGGACGCACTCTTCGATCGTGTACAGGGCCAACAGTTCTTCGTTGACCTGGTCGATCGCTTCTACGATGGCGTGGCGGGTGACCCGGTGCTGCGTCCGCTCTACCCGGAAGATCTGACCGAATCCCGGCACCATCTGGCGCTCTTTCTGGGTCAGTACTGGGGTGGACCGGCGGCTTACAACGAGTTGCAGGGTCACCCCCGGCTGCGCATGCGCCATGCGCCGTTCATCATCGGGCCCATGGAGCGCGAGGCCTGGTTGCGCCACATGCAGGCGGCCGTGTCCTACTTGGCGGAAGCCGGACGGTTGTCAGAAGACGATGCCGTGCAGATGCACGACTACTTCGTGATGGCGGCCACCCAGTTGACCAACGCCCCCTGAGAGCAGCCGCTCCTTCAGTCCAAAAAGACCGGCGGCCGCTTCTCGCGGCGAGCCCGGATCGACTCTTCGAAGTTCTTGGTGGTGATCCGCACGAAGAGCTGGGCCGTGCCCTCGGCGTCCATGTGGGACTGCAGGCTGGATGCGTCCAGGCTGTTCCACAGTTGGCGCTTGGTCAGCTCGACCCCCGCCCGGCTCCAGCCGCTGATCCGGTCGGCCAGGGCGAAGCACGCCGGCACCAGGTTCTCGGCCGCTACCACGTCGGAGACCAGGCCGATGCGGTCGGCGTCCTCGGCCGAGACGTCGCGCCCGGTCAACATGATCTCCGAGGCCCGTGACTGGCCGACGGAGCGCGGGAGGAGATAGCTCAGGCCGAGCTCGGCCGCCGTCAGGCCGTTGTTGATGCCGGCGGCGCGGAAGTAGGCGGTCTCGGCGGCGATACGGATGTCGGCCGAGAGGGCGAGGCAGAAGCCACCGCCGATGGCCGCCCCGTTGATGGCGGCAATGACCGGTTGGTGGAGGCGGCGGATGGTGCCGATGACGTCATCGAGCAGTTCCATCGAGCGCAGCGCCAGCGTGGGCAACGTCAGCCCGTCGACGTTGGGGATGACACCGGGATCCTCCAGGTCGGCGCCCGAACAGAAGCCCGCGCCGGCGCCGGTGATGACCACGACGCGGACGTCGTTGTCGTAGCCGATCTCGCGCAGTCGGTCCCGCAGGGGGATCATGACGTCGAACGCCATGGCGTTCATTCGTTCCGGTCGATTCAGCGTGACCAGAGCGACGTGCGGATGGGGTGTGGAGACCTCGACGAATGCCATGGGCGGCATCGTAGGCAAGCAGGCTGCCGCAAGAGCTAGTGCGTACTAGCCTTTTGGGGCAGTTCCTTGCGGGACATCCAGCGCAGGTGAGCCGCCCGGGCGTCCCAGGCGTAGACCACGGCAGTCCCGACCAGCTGGTCGTGCAGGGCCCGCCGCTCTCTCTGGAAGAGGATGGCCAGCAGGCCGAGGCCCAGCGTCAGGAAGCTCAAGGGGAGAGCCAGGGTGCGCAGGATCGCCTGGCGGGTGGAGATGGGCCGGCCCTCGGCCGTCACCACCTGGACCCCGAAGACGGCCATGCCGATCGTCTTGCCGCTCACGGCCCAGGGGTAGGCGAAGTACACGAATTCCCACAGGACCAGCAGCACGATGGCCAGGACCTGGTGGTGGGTCACCGTGACGGACCGCCCGGTCAGTAGCTCGCTGGCCAAGGAGAGCAGCGCCGCCCCGGCGGTGAAGAGTCCCCAGGAGGCGCCGACGTCAGCCGCGAACGCAGCCAGCCGGCTGGCCCCCCCGGCGTAGTGCCCCTGCCGGCCCACCGTCATCTCCAAGGGGGGAGCGGGCAGCGAGGTCATTGTGGTCCTCGCTCGGCGACCAACAGGGCCGGCCCCAGCGGAAGTGATGCCACATTGCGCCTGATAAGCCGGTTGGCCCACTTGGAGAAGAAGTCGTCCAGGCCCACACCCTGGCTGCGCAGGACATCGAGGAGTTCGGTCACGACGCCGGTGGTGGAGCGGGCGATGATCGAGCCCAGTTCCGTCTGCTCGACCAGGGCGTCTATATCGAGCTTGTCGACGATGGAGTTCACGTCGATGCGTTCGACGATCTTCTGCACGTCGACGCGCTCCACAATTCGTTCGACGTCCACCCGCTCCACGATCTTCTCGACGTCGACCCGGGAGACGATCTTGTCGACATCGACCCGGTCCAGCAGTGCATCCAGGTCGATCGAATTGAGCACCAGGGTCACCACTCGTTCGGCCACCGTCTGGGCCAGTTGCTCCATGCGCGAACTGATTGGATTGGGGCTCACCGAGCGCCTCTTGCGAGTGTGGGCATCGGTGCCATCATCGCATTGGCGGCCGGCGCAGCGGTGGCTCATTTCAGGTACCGTCGCGATTGATCGCAACACAACCGAAGGAGCCCGACCATGAACTACGAGTCTTACGGCAATGGCATCCCATCCTGGGTCGACGTGGGAGCGGCTGACGTGGACGGAAGCCGGGCGTTCTACAGCGGGCTCTTCGGGTGGAACGCCCCCGAAGGCCCGGCCGAGGCGGGCGGTTACACCGTCTGTGACCTAGGCGGGAAGACGGTGGCCGGCATCGGGCCCAATATGAGCCCGGGCGCCCCGCCCCACTGGACCACCTACGTCAACGTGGACAGCGCCGACGAGACCATCGCCAAGGTCGAGGCCAACGGTGGCACTGTCTTCATGCCGCCGATGGACGTCATGGAGGCGGGTCGCATGGCCATCTTCGCCGACCCGTCGGGCGCGGCCATCGGGCTCTGGCAACCGGGCCAGCACACGGGGGCCCAGGTGGTTAACGAGCCGGGTACCTACTGCTGGAGCGAGCTGATGACCACCGATCTGGCCGGGGCCAAGTCGTTCTACAACGCCGTATTTGGCTGGGGCTCGGAGACCCAGGGACCCGAGGGACCGGGCGGGTACACCGAGTGGAAGCTGGAGGGACGGTCCATCGGCGGCATGCTGCCCAAGCCGCCGGAAATGCCCGCCGACGTCCCCTCACACTGGGGCGTCTACTTCGCCGTGGCCGATACCGACGCCGCTGTTGGTCAAGCCCAGGAACTCGGTGGTTCGGTGCACGTGCCGCCCATGGACATTCAGCCCGGCCGCTTCTCCATGCTGGCCGATCCGGACGGCGCCATGTTCTACGTGCTGGCCCTCAACGAAGAGCTCAAGGCCTAAGGCACCGATGGAGCGCCGACGGCTCGGCCGCACCGGGCACGAGAGCAGCGTGGCCATCCTGGGCGGCGCCGCCTGCTGGGATGCCAGTCCCGAGCAGGCCGGGGCCTGGTTGGAACAGGCCCTCGATCGGGGCGTGAACCATCTCGATATTGCGCCTCAGTACGGCGCGGCAGAGTCTGTCGTCGGTCCGCATCTGGCCTCGCACCGGGCGGAGCTCTTCGTGGCCGGCAAGACGCTGCGGGCCAACCCCGATGGCGTGCAAGATCAGTTCGACACCACCCGCCGCCTGCTTCACGCGGACGTGATGGATCTCTATCAGGCGCATGCGGTCACCACGTTGGAGGAGCTTGACCGCCGTTCCGCTGCGCTCGAGCGCATCCTGCAGTTCCGTGAGGCGGGCCTGACCCGCTTCGCCGGCATCACCGGACACGACCTGACCGTGCCAACCACGTTCCTCGAAGCGCTCCGGCGCTTTGACCTCGATACGGTCATGTTCCCTATCTACCCCGCCCTCTGGGCTCGACCTGAATACCGGGAGCCGGCCGAGGAACTGCTCGCCCTCTGTGCCTCCCGCGACATCGGGGTGATGGTGATCAAGGCCACGGCCCGCCGGCCCTGGGCCCGTGACGAGCCGGCCGCCGAGCGTTGGGCCAGCAGTTGGTACGAACCCGTCGACACCGATCACGACTTGGAACGGGGTATTCACTTTGCCCTGTCGACTCCGGGCGTCTGCGCCTTTTGCACGCCGGGCGACATCGGCCTGCTCCCACGTGTGCTGAATGCCGCCGACCGATTCGTAGGAATGGATGCGGACCAACGTCGGGTCGCGGTCGACGAGATGGCCTCGGCCGAGCTGATCTTCCCAATGCCCCACTAAGTCACAAGACGGACCCGGCTCACCCTTGCTGCAGGGCGGCAATCACCTCGGCGAACGCCCCGTCATCGGAAGGGTCCGCCGGCGCCGACACGACAACGCCCTGACCCAGTGGACCGAAGCGGCCCAGCAGCAGGTCGGGCAACTCAGCGAAGGTACCCACCGGAACCAGGGTGTCCAGCACCTCGTCGGAGAGGACGGCACCCAGGTCGTCCCAGCGGTCCTGGCGAACCAGGTCGCGCAACTGGGGCCCCAGGTCGCCCCACCCGAAGAGCTCGAGTGTCGGTCGGTAGGCCGGCGTCGAGTAGAGAAAGGCCAGCAGGCGGCGCTGCCGCTCGCGCTCGGTGGCCAACGCGGCCGCCGAGGCGCCGGTGATGACCTGGGTGCCGACGACGAGTTCGAAGCCGTCGGAGTCCAGTGAGCGACCGGCGCGCGCCGCTCCCTCGGCCAGGCCGGGCAGGCAGGTCGATTCCAGGTAGGCCGGATTGGAGTTGGTCGGATGGGTGACGAAGCCGTCGGCCACCTCGCCGCCCAAGGCGCAGGCCTTGCGCTGCACTCCGCCCAGGAAGATCGGTGGCACCACCGTGTCCTCATCGGGTCCGGGATTGAAATAGGGCTGCAGGCGGGTGACCCGGTAGTGCGTGCTCTCGTAGTGGGGTGCCTGGCCGCTGCGGAAGGCGGCAAAGGCGGCCCGCACTGCGCCGACGTAGTCACGCAGCCGTCCCAACGGATCGTCGTCGAAGGGCATGCCGTAGCGGTCCTCGATGTTCTGGCGGATCTGGGTGCCCAGTCCCAGCTCGAACCGGCCCTGGCTGAATGTGGAGAGGTCCCACGCTGCATAGGCCGTCAGGGTCGGGCTCCGGGTGAAGGCCAGGCTGACGCTGGTGCGCACGGTGATCCGTGTGGTGTGTTCGGCCACCAGCAGGGCGAGGGCCAGCGAGTCATGGATGGTCTCGGCCACGTGCAGTCCGTCGTAGCCCAGGGCCTCCACCCGCCGGGCATGGGCGATGACCTCGGGCAGGGGGAGCCGGGGGTCCATGCCGGCGTAGACCTTCATGCCGGAGCGCCGTCCCCCTGGTCACTCTGGGCCCGACCCCGGGCGATGATGTTGGCCCGCTCGGTGGCCAGGCGCGACTGGTCGAAGCGATCGGCCATCCACTCCCGTGACCACTTCGACTCGGCCACCCAGGCCGCGTTGCCGGTCATGTCGCCAATCTCGTCGTACATGCGGCGGACCTCGCGGATGTTGTCGGCCGGGATGGCGGCGATGGTCGAGGCGATCTCCCGGGCCCGCTCCAGCAGGTGCTCGTGGGGGACCACCTCCACCACCAGGCCCCATTCGAGCGCTGTCTGGGCGCTGATGAAGTCTCCGGTGAAGGTCATCCGCCGGGCCCGGTCGATGCCGATCAGCTGGGGCAGGCGGATGGTCATGCCGCCACCGGGCATGGCGCCCACCCGGGCGTGGGTGTCGGCAAAGCGGGCCCGTTCGGAGGCGATGAGGAAGTCGCAACCCATGGCCAGTTCCAGTCCACCGGTGACGGCGGCTCCGTTAATGGCACCGATGATCGGCGTCGAGTGCACCGGCATCAGTCCCAGGTGCTTGAGCGGGCCCTTCTGGCGGTTCTGCTGCACCGAACGGAGCTCGGTGGAGAGGGCCCGCAAGTCGAAGCCGGCGCAGAAGGCGGGATCGGCGCCGGTGAGGATCATGGCCCCCACATCGTCGCGGGCATCGAGTTCCACGATGGCGACATCGAGCAGCTCGGTCACCTCACCGGAGAGCGCGTTGCGGGCCTCTGGCCTGTTCAAGGTGATGGTGCCCACACCGTTGTCGATCTCTGTCTCGACCATCATTGTTGTCTGCTCCTCAAGTGCTGCCTCATGATGCGAACGGGCCCGGACCGATGGGCATGAGCCCGTCGAAGGCGACGATGCGCGCCACCTTGCCGGCGGCGTCCATCCAGCCGAAGCTCCATCCTTCCGTAATGGTGGCCTCGCCGTCGCTGCGTCTCCAGGCGTAGCGGAAGTGGGCGTGGTGCACGTCAACCACGGTGGTCCGACGCAGGCTCGTGTGACGCCAGGCCTCGTGCCGGAAGTGCTCATAGGCCTCGCTCAGGCCCTCGACTCCCTCGTACACGGCCGTCGGGTTGATGTAGACGAAATCGGGCGTCACGTGCTGGGCCATCCGGGCCACGCGTTCCCTGTCGTCGGCCAGGAACACGGCCACCATCAGGTCGTCAATGCGCTCGGCCAGCGTGTCGGGATGGTGGTGGTGCCGGAACACGCCAGCAGTTTGGCAGACCCGGACTGCGAGTTCAGGGACGGAAATCCGTCCGGAGCAGGACGTACGAATAGGCGTCGCGCTGTTCGTCCTCTATGCGCTCCCAGCCGCGCAGGAGGGCCTCCTGGGTGAAGCCGACCGACTCCGCCGTGCATTGGGAGGCGATATTCCACGGCTCAATGAACAGATGGAGGCGGGGGATGGCCAGCACGTCGAAGGCGAAACGGACCACGCCGCCCAGGGCCACGGCGGCCAGGTGCTGACCCCGGGCTTCGGACAACAGCCAGTAGCCGATGGAGGCCCGTCCACTCTCGATCTCACGCAGCCACAGGCCGATGGCTCCCAGTCCTTGGGTCGGCGCCTCGGCCCGGGCGATGACGAACGGATACCCGTGCCCGTCAGCCGATCGATCATGCTGCCGCTCAATGAAGGCCCGCCCTTCGGCGGGGTTGTAGCGCGCCGGGATCGATGTGATGGAGGGGATGTAGGGATCCACCGCCGCCGCTCCGACCATCGCCAGGTCGCCCAGGGCGAAGGGCCGCAGGACCAGCGGGTCGATCACCAGTTCGGGCACTTCGAGCGGTGGATCGAAGGTCGAGAGATGAAACGAGCTCACTGCAGTGCGAAGTAGCCCGGCACCAGATGGTGCGGGGTATCGAGATACCCCTTGGCCTCGGGCAGGCCGCCGAATCTCCCGTGGCTCCAGCGAACTTCGACGTGGCCGGCCAGGTCCACGACGGTGCCCGACGCCCGCTCGCGCACCGAGGCCCGCCAGCCCACCCGGGGTTGGCCGCCGTCCTGGGCGAACACCTCCAGCGCGCCGAGGGCGTACTGCTGACGCCAGTCCCAGGGGGTGGCGATGCGCAGGCGCAACGATTGCGTGGCGCTCGACCCGAGCACGAAGTAGGGGGCGCTGCCCATGCGTAGGAGGCGCCACAGCATTGCTTCGCCGGCCCCCGGGCCCGCCGACAGCGCCTGGTGCCAGCGTCCCGCTGATTGGCGCGCCACCGTGCCGGACAGCGCTCCGTAGGCCTCCTTGGTGCGGCCGGGCCATCCTGCCTTCAGCCGGTTGCCCAGGGCTGACCGGTGGGCCGGCGTGAGGTCGACGGCCCTGTGCGGCAGTTCGCGCAGTGTGGCGGCCGAATGGGTGGCCACCCGTGCCGCCGCCGGGGCCGACGCCGCGCCAGGCTCGAGGCCGGGCAACGCCGGCGAGCGGTCACCGCCGGCCCGGCGCGCCACATCCATGGGCAGGGGCGCCACGCCCCCGCCTTCGCCCCCGTCGAGCACGGCGGCCCGCACCGCTTCGTACAGGTGCTGGTACTCGGCCGGTGCCAGCTCGGCGTACCAGTCCCCACCGGCGCCCTTGCCCCGTCGGCCCGTGCCGCCGACCAGCAACGAGTCGAAGAGATGGGTGGGCGAGACGTTGAACAAGATGTTGGAGAGGTACTTGCAGCTGACGAGATAGACGTGGTCGATGCGCAGGTCGACCGGTGCCACCTCGTCACCGGCGGCCCGGATGGACCCCTTCCACTCCACGATCTCAGGCCGGCGCCCCCGCAGGCCGTCCCGGGCGGCCAGGAAGGCCTGGCCGTTGGCCCAGGCGGCGTGGAAGTCGGCGTTGTAGGCACCGCCCGACCGCACGACCTGCAGCTGGTCCCAGTCCTCGGGGGACAGGCTGCGCATGACGGGTGATCGGGAGGCGATGGCCAGGTCCACGTCGTCGTGCCCCAGCATGCCCAAGGCCGTGCCCAACTCGGTGACCATGGTGCGCAGGTTGGGCACGCCTGCATCATTTCATGCCGGCCCGGTCGGGCCGCCCGCCTACTGGGTGAAGAGGGGTGTCAGCTGCAACTCCAGCGGTCCCACTTCCACATCGGCCGGAATGTAGAGGTCGGTGCCCTCGTAGACGTCGACCGCGATGCCGGTCCGATCGATGTAGGCGAAGACGGCATCGCCCCAACGCTCCTCGGTCAGGGCCAACTGCAGGGCGTCCCGCTCGCCGGGGGGCAGTTCCCGGCCCGGGGTCTTGGCCACCAGCTGGCAGGCCAACACCCAGTTCAGTGTGGCCAGGTCCTGGGCCACGAAGACCCGCGGTGGATCGTCGCGGACGACGGCGCAGGCCACCAGCGAGCTCATGGTGTGGGTCGGGCCAGGTCGGCGGCCGACCAGAACCCGGCGGTGGGTGTCACCTTGACTCGCCGGGCATAGGACTTCAGACGGGTGCGGGCCGAGCGCGAAAGCAGGTCGACCACGTCGAAGCATCCCCCCGGTCCGGTGGCCCGCAGGGCCCGGTCGCCTTCGCTACCCGATCGGGGTAGCTGCGGGGTCAGGATCACCAAGGGACCGACATTGTTGGCCGCCATGACATGGGCCCGCCCCAGCGCCCGCCACACGGTTTCCGACTTGGACATGCCACCTCGATACGACGAGTTCGATCCCGCCACGTCGAAGTACCACATCCGCCCGGTCGCATCGCTGGCCGTGAAACTGACGGTCAACCCCAGCCCCCGCACGCGCCGGTTGGCCCGGATGTCGGTGAAGCCCGAAGCGGCCAGCGCGTCGTGGGCCAGGGTGGCGGCCGAGGCGCCCACGTCGTTGATGCGATCTTTCGCCGCGCCGCGCTGCGCCATCTCGGCCCGTTCCTCGGCCAGGCGTTCGCGGGCCAGGGCGACGTAGGCGGGATCGAGGTCGTAGCCAATGCCGAGGCGGCCGGTGCGTTGGGCCGCCACCACGGTGGAGCCCGATCCGAGAAAGGGGTCGACGACCAGGTCGCCGGCGAAGGTGTACAGCTCGATCAGGCGCTGCGGGAGCTCGACCGGGAAGGGCGCCGGATGCTGGACCCGGGTGGCGCTCTCGGGCGGGATGTCCCAGACGTCGAGGGTCAGCGCCATGAAGTCGTCGGCCGTGATGCTGCTCTCGAACGGCAACCCGGCCGCCCGCCGTTCCTTGGGTGTCTGGGCTCGCCCGAAGCGTCCCTTGCTGGCCACGATGACCCGCTCGGTGACGTCGCGCAGGACCGGGTTGGTGGGGGAGCGGAACGAGCCCCAGGCGCACGAGCCGCTGGCCCCTTCGCCCTTCTGCCAGATGATCTCGCCCCGGGGCAGCAGGTGCAGGTCGTCCTGCAGGATGGTCATCACGTCGGCCGCCAGGCTGCGGTAGGGCTTGCGTCCCAGATTGGCCACGTTGACGGCGATGCGGCCCCCCGGTTCGAGCACCCGCTTGCCCTCGGCGAAGACGTCCCGCAGGAGCTGGAGGTACTCGATGTAGGAGCCGGGCACCCCTTCCCGGTCCAACTCCTCCTCGTACTGCTTGCCGGCAAAGTAGGGGGGAGAGGTGACAATGAGGGCGACCGAGTCGTCGGCCAGCTCGTCCATGTGGCGGGCGTCACCACAGATGCACGACTCGAGGACAGGCCCGTGGGGCTGGACCTGCTCATCCGCGCTCAACTCGGGCGCTTCGAAGCGGGCGTAGAAAGCGTCGGCCACATGGGATTCGCGCCGGCCCACGCCGAAATTGGAGGTCGCGGTGCGACGGCGGGGGGCCATGGGGATCAGTGTAGGGACTGGGTGTTCAGGTCACCGATTCTCAGGTCACAGTTCGTAGAGACGAACGAGGTCAAGCGGCCCACCTGGTCGTAGAGGGAGCGGGCGCGACCGTTGTACTCCTGGGTGTGCCAGTAGAGCCGGGCCGCCCCCAGGTCAGTGGATGCCCGCTTGGCTTCCTCCAGCAACGCTCGACCCAGGTCCAGACCCCGGGCCGCCGGAGCCACGAACAGGTCCTCGAGGTAACACGATGGTCGGGTGTCCCAGGTGGTCGGGTGGATCAGGCAGTGGGCCAGGCCGACCCCGCCGCCCCCTTCATCGACGGCGATCAGTCCGAACATGGCATCGACCCGCCCCACCAGTCGGTCAAACGTCGAACGGGTCAACGCTTCCCCGAGGGAGGCCCGGTAAAAGTCGAGGTACCCGTTCCACAGCGGGAGCCATCTGTCCCAGTCGCCGGATTCGAGCGGCCGGATGGTGGGCATCAGGCGTGGGTCACGGCGGCGGCGTCGCCCAGTCCCAACAGCTCGATGGAACGCTCCCGCATCTCCACCTTGCGCACTTTGCCGGTCACCGTCATCGGGAACTCCTCCACCACCAGCACGTAGCGCGGAATCTTGTAATGGGCCAGCTTCCCGGTGCAGTACTGGCGCAACGATTCGGCGCTGATGGGCTCCGCCCCTTCGCGCGGCCTGACCCAGACCATGAGCTCTTCGCCGTACTTCAGGTCAGGGACGCCGATCACCTGCGCATCGAGGATGTCCGGATGCGAGTAGAGGAACTCCTCAATCTCGCGCGGGTAGATGTTCTCGCCACCGCGGATCACCATGTCCTTGATCCGTCCAGTGATGTTGACGTATCCATCGGCGTCCATGACGGCCAGGTCACCCGTGTGCATCCAGGCACCGGCGTCAATGGCCTCCGCCGTCTTCTCCGGCTGGTCCCAATAGCCCACCATGACCGAATAGCCCCGCGTGCAGAACTCGCCGGGCTCGCCCCGGGGGACCGTGTCGCCGCTGTCGGGATCGATGATCTTTATGTCGACATGGGGATGGGCCTGCCCGACCGAGGCCACCCGTCGCTCGATGGTGTCGGTCACCCTGGTCTGGGTCGAGACCGGTGATGTCTCCGTCATGCCGTAACAGATCGTCACCTCGTCCATCCCCATCCTGGCCACCACCTGTTTCATCACTTCCACCGGACAGGGCGACCCGGCCATGATGCCGGTGCGCAAACTGCTCAGGTCGTACGAGTCGAATGCAGCATCGGCCAGCTCGGCGATGAACATGGTGGGCACGCCGTAGAGCGAGGTGCAGCGCTCGGCGGCCACCGCGGCCAGGGTGGCTGCCGGCTCGAATCCCGGTGCCGGAATCACCATGGTGGCGCCGTGGGTGGTGCACCCGAGATTCCCCATTGTCATGCCGAAGCAGTGGTAAAAGGGCACGGGGATGCAGACCCGATCGGCCTCGGTGTAGCGACAGAGCTCGCCGACGAAGTAGCCGTTGTTCAAGATGTTGCGATGGCTGAGCGTGGCGCCCTTGGGGAAGCCCGTGGTGCCCGAGGTGTACTGGATGTTGATGGCCTGCTCCGGCGACAGGCCGCCGGCCACTGCGTCCAGGGCCACCCGGTCCGGAGGGGTCGAGGACAGCGCGGTCCACTCTTCTGAGCCGATGAAGACCGCCTGCTCGACGGACGGACACTGGGGCCGCACCTGCTCGATCATGGCCTCGTAGTCCGAACCCTTGAAGGC
Source organism: Acidimicrobiales bacterium (assembly GCA_036268485.1). Taxonomy (GTDB): domain Bacteria; phylum Actinomycetota; class Acidimicrobiia; order Acidimicrobiales; family RAAP-2; genus Bog-473. Next base: position 5,854 of record DATAUC010000075.1, on the reverse strand, counting down.
GGGCGTGGCCACCAGCACCTTGATGCCGGACTGTTGCAGGACGAACTCGAGCTCATGGGTGCGGTAGGCCGGGTTGATGGTGACCAGCACGGCGCCCATGGTGGCGGTGGCGTATTGCAGCAACGTCCATTGGGGGCAGTTAGGGGCCCATATGCCAACCCGTTGGCCGGGGGCGACGCCGGCGGCCAGCAAGCCGGAGGCCAGTGCATCGACATCTCGGCCGAATTCGGCGTAGGTCCACCGCCGCCCCGACGGCACGTCCACCAGCGCTTCGTTGTCAGGGAAACGGGTCACCGTGTCCCTGAGATTGCGCCCGATGGTCTGTTCGAGCAGTGGCACGGACGTGTCACCCGAGGCGTAGGAGAGCACGGGCTCTTTGTTTTCCCTGTCCAACGTCACCACCCCCCATGCTGTGCTCGACCGGTGGAGCCGATCTAGCCCTTGGAGCGCCTCTTGCGTCGCTCGTTGCCGCGCCCTTCGAATTTGGCCCGTACTTCCGCCCGCCGAGCCTGAATGTCGCGATGGGTCAGGCGCTCGACATCGTCGTCGAGCCCGAGGCCCCCTTTGATGCTGCTGAGATCGGGGGCCCAGTCGGCCTGCTGCTCCAAACCGAGTTGTTGCATGATGCGTTCGCCGTGCTTCTCGGCGAACATCAGAGAGATCGCCTCGATCTCACCGAAGAGATCGAGGTCGGGGGCCAGCGTGGCGATGGCCCCGTCCAAGAAGACCAGATTCTTGACGAAGAGCATCAGCTCCTTGGGCATGCGGGCGCCCAGGGCCAAGAGGGTTTTGACCGAGCGTTGCAGTTCGCCGACGAGCTCGTCCGGCGTCAACGAGGTGGGATCGACGGGCGGTCGGTCCAGGCCGAGCTGTTCAATGACCGCGTCGATATCGGCGTCCTCGGGAAAGGCGCCCAGGTCCCGCATGGCAGTCACCTGCGAAGGGATGTGTCCATTGGAGGCGCCCACGATGAGGGCCAGGAGGGCCAGACGCTTGCGCTCGGACAGGCGGGCCGTGATGCCGAAGTCCAGCAGGGCCGTCTTGCCCGAGGGCAGGACGAAGAGATTCCCGCCGTGCAGATCGCCGTGGAATATCCCGTGCATCATGCAGCCCTCGAGGAACCCGATCATGCCGCTGCGCACCACGGCTTCGGTATCGATACCGGCGTCGTGCATGCCCACCACATCGGCGAAGTTGAAGCCGCTGAGGCGCTCCATGACCAGCATCCGACGGGTCACCAATACCGGGTGCGGCCGGGGGATGACGAAGTCGCGCTGGCCCAGTGCGGCGAAGGTGGCGGCCACATCGAGCATGTTCTCGGCTTCGAGGCGAAAATCGAGTTCCTCCACGATGGTCTCGGCAAAAAGCTCCACCAGGGCCGGTGGGTTGGCCAGGGCGGCGATGGGGATGCGTCCGACCAGGTGCGGGGCGATCCACGCCATGACGGCCAGGTCGCGGTGCACGCGCTTGGCCACCGAGGGCCGCTGTACCTTGACGACGACTTCGGTCCCGTCGACCAACTGGGCTCGATGCACCTGGGCGATTGATGCCGCGGCCAGCGGTTCGTGGTCGATGGAGGAGAAGACCTCGTCAATGGGCCGTCCCAGTTCTTCGCGGATGGTGCGCTCGACCAACCCCCAGGGTTCGGGCTTGACCTGGTCCCGGCATCGTTTGAATTCTTCGACCAACTCGGTGGGGAAGATACCTTCGCCCGATGAGACGATCTGGCCCAGCTTGATGTAGGTGGGGCCCAGGTGTTCAGCGGCCACGCGTAGTCGACGGGAGATCCCGGCCATCTTCTGGGTACCGCCTTGACGGCGCTCCTTCAGGTACCAAAGTCCCAGGGCGCCACCCAGGTGGCGCACGGTGGTGCCCACACGAGCGCCCGGTGGAATCCGCCGGCGGCGGATGAGTTGGGGCAGCGAGGCTGTCAGGTCGAGCCTGGTCTGGGCGAGTCCGGCCTTCCAGGGCAGTCGGTCCAGGTCGAGCACCCACGGACCAACGTCGGTAAAGACGCCGAACTCCGTATCAGTGGACACCATGGAAGACCGAGGCTAGCCCTCGGTCTTGGCAGCGGCCTGGCGGCAAGCTTCGAGTCCGTCGAAGGTCTGCTCCACGTCGTCGGCGCTGAAGCAGAAGAACAGTGCGGCTACCGCGTCGGCTCCGGCCTCGGCGTACTGCTCGACGATGTCGGGCGTGAGCTCGTTGAAGTAGGGGCAGACGGTGATGCGCAGCTCGTCTCTGGTGCGGCCCTCTTCGGCCAGGTAGCGGTCCAACGTGGCCAACCCTTCGGCCAGCTCGGCCGGCGAGCGGTTGAAGGTGTGCCATCCCTGCGACACCCGGGCGGCCCGGCGCAGTGCCGCATCGGTTTCGCCCCCGATGTGGATGGGAGGGTGTGGCGTCTGCAGTGGTTTGGGGAACATCTCGCACGGCGCCAGCGTGTAGGTCTCGCCTTGGAACGACGACGTGTCGTCGCACCACAACGTGCGCAGCACCTCGATGTACTCGTCGGTGCGCACGCCGCGCCGGGGCCACGGCACGTTGAGGGCGTCAAACTCCTCCTTCAACCAACCGACACCGATGCCGAGGTCGACCCGGCCACCCGAGATCCAGTCCAAGGTGGAGATCTCCTTGGCCGTGTAGACCGGGTTGCGTTGCGGCAGCAACAACATGGCGGTGCCCAGCCGGACCGTGGTCGTGCGGGCGGCCAGATAGGACAGGGTGACGATGGGCTCGAGCAGGCCCGATCCCGGCGGCGCCGGGATCTTCCCATCGGCCGAATACGGATAGCTGCTGGCGTACTGCTCGAAGAGCACGACGTGCTCGCCGACCCACAGGGTCGAGACGCCCCGATCCTCGGATTGGCGACCGACCCCATCGAGCAGGTCGAAGGTGGTCATGGGGCTGGCCGTGGGCATCCACAGGTCGAACTTCACCTCAGCCGCCCAAGCCGCGCACCACGAAGGTGCAGATCTCCTCGGTGGCCTGGCTCGCCGGTACCGGGTCCGGCTCACCGGCCCGGACAGAGAGCACCCCGTAAATCTGCTGCCCGATCAGCACCACGGCCCGGTCCTTGTCCAGGTCGCTCCGGAAGGTGCCCTCGTCCATCCCGCTGGAGACGATGTCGTCGAGTAGGCGGATGACATCGAGGCCGATCCACATGAGCGTGCCGCCGACAGCAGCCGAGCCGGCGGCCGTCGTCGTTGATTGGGTGGCCATGGCCAGCCGGAAGAAGGACGGGCTGTCGTCGATCCGATCCAGCACACCTCTGATCAGCGCGGCCAGACGCTCGAGCGGCGAGGCGGTGTCCTCGAAGAGCGGGGCGATGGTCTCCTTGAGCCGGTCGTACATCGACTGGACACAGGCTTGGAGGAGATCGTCACGAGTGGCGAAGTAGACGTAGACGGTCGAGCGGGCCACGCCAGCTTCGGTGGCGATCTCGTCCATGGAGACCTCGGTCGTGCTCCGCTCGCCGAAGAGCCGGCGCGCCGTCTCCACAATCTGTTCCCGTCGGAAGTCCCGGATGACTTCTTTCAGGGCATCTGGCGCGCGTCGGGCCACCCGTCTCCCTTCGTCCGCCCCGAGAAGGGGGTCAGCTACCCAGTCGAGCCGACGGGGTGAACGCTACAGGGAGGTGCTTGACCCCGTTGATGAATTGCGACTGCAGCCGCTGGACATCCCCGTTCTGGTGGATGTCGGGCATGCGGTCGAGCAGGTGCTCGAACATGACCCGGATCTCCATGCGGGCCAGGTTGGCCCCCAGGCAGAAATGGGGTCCGCCGCCGCCGAAGGCGATGTGCGGGTTGGGGTCGCGGCCGATGTCGAAGACGTTCGAGTTCTCGAAGATGTCCTCATCCCGGTTGCCCGACGCATGGTAGAAGACGACCTTGTCGCCCTCTGAGATCTTGGTCCCGCTGAGCACGCTGTCACACATGGCCGTGCGCCGGAAGTTCATGACGGGGGAGACGTAGCGCAACATTTCCTCCACCGCGGTGGGCAGAAGGCTGCGGTCGGCCACCAGGCGCTCCCACTGGTCGGGGTTCTGGAAGAAGGTGTGCATGGCCCCGGACATCAGGTTGCGCGTGGTCTCGTTGCCGGCCACGGTGAGGAGCAGGAAGAAGAGCTCAAGTTCCATCTCGCTCAGTTGCTCGCCCTCGACTTCGACCGTGGTGAGCACGCTCATCAGGTCCTCGTGGGGATCGATGCGCTTCTTGGAGAAGAGTTCGGCCGCATAGGCGTAGAGCTCCATGGCCGCCGTCAGGGCCATCTCGGCCTGCAGCTGGTATTCGGGGTCTTCACTGCCCACCATCTGGTTCGACCAGTCGAACATGCGATGGCGGTCCTCCTGGGGCACACCCAGCAGTTCGGCAATGACCTGCAATGGCAGCTCGGCCGAGAGGTCGGTCACAAAGTCGGCCTGGCCGGATTCAATGACGGTATCGATGATGGAGTCGGCCGCTTGGTGGATGCTCTCTTCGAGGTCGCGCACCATGCGGGGGGTGAAGCCCTTGTTGACCAACCGGCGGTAGCGGGTGTGCAGCGGAGGATCCATGTTGAGCATCATCAGGCTCTGCTGGGCGATCTCGTCCTCGCTCAGTTCGAAGGGCATGGTGCCCTTGGCGGCCGAACTGAAGCGCTCGAAGTCCCGGTTGACCGTGACGCAATCGTCGTACTTGGTGACGGCCCAGTAGCCGGGACCGGTGGGCTCGGTCACCCAGTGCACCGGATCGTGCTGGCGCAGGTGGGTCAGCCATTCGTGGGGCACATTGGCCACGAAGGAGCGGGAATCCGCCAGATCAACGGGGGTCACATCAGCCACGGTGTCAGTCACTTCGGACGGCTCCTCTTAGGAATCGGACATGCTGTCCGATAGAAGAGATGGTACGTCTTATCGGGCATCCGGTCAATGAACCGGGGTTGCGTGCGTTCAGTCGGAAGTGGGGCGGGGCGGAAAGATGACGACCGATTTGGTGGGATCGTCCGGGTCGAGCACCACCCGCATGCGCTCCCCGTCATCGGGAGGGTCCCCGGGGGCTTCGGCCGTGATCACCGGTTCGTTGTCAGTGGGGTAAAAGACCTCCTGCAAACCGAGTGCGATTCCGGTGGCGATGCCGCCGATGGCGGACCGTTTGCGCCAGGCTTCGAAGCGGCGGACGGGGAACTCGTCCTCGGGCGCCAGCTCCTCGTCTTGGTGCTCGCCGGCGTCCACGACCCCAGCTTCCCTCACGGCCCGGGACCCCGCCGGTCGCCTCTTCTTGACTAAAACGGTCGGAGTTACGCAAGGAGGGTCTCCCGCCGATGTCTGACCAAGGCACTGAACGGCACCTACAACGAGAAAACGCACGCCTTCGTCATCACGTGGACCAGCCAGGTCGTGGGAGGGCCGTTCAACAGTTTCACGGGCTACTGGCATCTGACGGGGACGTTCGTTCCGGCGAAATAGTCGTCGGCAGACTGCGCTGGACGTCATAGAGGTGGTGTCGCACCTCGTGCGCGTTGCGCTGGACGACGTCAAAGGCGCAGATAGTGCCGGCTTCGGGGTGCTGCGTCTCGACATTGTGTGGCGCCTCTAACGCCGCGGTGCGCCAACTACGGGCGGCATGAATCAAAGCGATCAATCCCACGACAGGAGAGAGGTCGTCGTAGGAGCGGACCTCGGCGACGAGATTCTCATCCCAGGAGGGGACGCCGAACGCTGCATCGCTGCTGATGGTTGTCAAGTCCCGGTACCCCTTTGACGAATTAGTTCCGGTACCTATTTGACACTTTTCAAATTTCAGGCGACCTTGGGTCTGCGGGGCTTTCCCTTGGGTCGGGCATAGGCACCGTGCTCTTTGGAGCGGTCGTGGCGGAT
>DATAUC010000074.1:0-5610 GCA_036268485.1 Acidimicrobiales bacterium | reverse complement strand
AGTGGTTGTACATCGCTCCCGGGGTGAGGCCACAGGCGTTGGTGATCTCCCGAACGGTCGTGGCCGGGGCGCCCTGGGAGTAGAAGAGGGTGTCGGCCGCCTTGAGCAGGCGAAGGGCAGGCCCCGAGAGCACACGGGTCTTCCTGACGCCCTCGCCCGAGGCCGGCTCGTCAACTGCTGACCTATCGCTCATGCCTTCACCCTGCTCTGACCGATTCGCTGCCGTGTCCAGTCCGTTGAACTTAGGTCAGAAGGATGGCACGGTGAGGACCAGTCCGAGAACGGGTCCACGGGCCGCGATCCGATGTCGTGGGGCCCTCGCCGAGGCCGTGTCGGGCGCCCCGGAGGACCGGGGCTACCAGTGATTCCAGTGGATGATCTCGGCCAGCGGGCGGCGGGCCGCGGGATGAAACTCCGTTCCCTTGGTGTAGGCAATGGGGAAGAGGCCTCCCTGCGTGTAGGACTCGTAGGGGATGCCGAGCAATTCGGCCGCCTCACGTTCGTGCCGGAGGAGGACACTGGTCCACGCCGCCCCCAGGCCCCGGGTCCGCAGGGCCAGAAAGAGGTTCCACACGGCGGGAAGCAACGAACCCCAGAGGGCGGCCTGCGTGGCCACCGGCGCGTCGTCCACTCGACCCAGGTGGCACGGCACCAACAGGACGGGCGCATCCTGCATGTGCTCTTGGAGATAGGTGGCCGAGGAACCGACGGCGTCGGCCCGCTGAGCTCGCACGTCCTGGTCACGTAGCTCAGGAAAGGGGAGGCGCCGGTACTCACCCTCGTCGGAGCGGTACAGGTCGGCCAGGGCCTGCTTGGTATCGGGCTCGGTCACGAACACCCAGTGCCATTCCTGTCGATTGGAAGCAGTCGGTGCCTGCACGGCGATGGAGAGGCATTCCTCGATGACCGATCGCTCCACCGGTCTCTCGAAGTCCAAGCGCTTCCGGACCACCCTCGTCGTGGTGAGCAGTTCTTCGGTGGTCAGTTCCCCGGGCATGTCCAGAGACTAGAGACTCAGCGACAACCCGGCAGCCAGGGCCGCGCCCAGCTCTCGACACTCGGTCAGGGCGGAACGGTCGACGGGACCGGCCACCGTCACATACTGCTGCGCCCGCCGCCAGGACAGTCCGGTGGTGATGGCGTCGATGGCCCGCATCGCTCCCGTGGTGTCATTGTCCCCGTGCAGGTAGGCCCCAAACGGTCGACCCGTCGTCGCTTCCAGGCACGGATAGTAGATCTGATCGAAGAAGTGCTTGAGGGCGCCGGAGATGTACCCGAGGTTGGCCGGCGTGCCCAGAAGGTAGCCGTCGGCTTCGAGTACGTCGGTGGCGGAGGCGGTCAACGCCGGCCGCACCACCACTTCTACGCCGACGATGGCCGGATCGTGTGCTCCGGCCACCGCTTCGGTGAACATGGTGTGCATGGCCGGTGAAGGCGTGTGGTGCACCACGAGCAACCGGGCCATCGCACCACCCTACCGACGTGGATGCGCGAGGCTGGCTCCGATGGGTGATCCGGTCGCAGTGGGGGACTTCATCCATTCGGGGCTGGCCAAAGTGGCGGATCCAGACCGAGCGGACAAGGAGCGCGTCTACCTGAAGAGCGAGCTCGTGTTCCTGGGTGTCGGCGTGCCCGCCACGCGCCAGTTGGTACGGGAATCCTGGAGGCAGAACGGCGGCCTGGATCACGACGGTCTCATCGCCGCCGCCGACCGCCTGTGGGGATCGGACATCCACGAACACCGCATGGCCGCCGTGGAACTGCTCAAGTTGGCCCCGCCGGGCGCATTGGGCATTGACGATCGGGCCATGCTCGAGCACCTGCTCCGCACAGCGCGAACCTGGGCCTACGTCGACTCTCTGGCCGCCGACGTGGTCGGGACCCTGGTCGTCTCGTCACCCAAAGCGTGGAGCCCGGTGCTCGACCAGTGGGCGTTGGACGAAGACTTCTGGATCCGACGAACAGCCTTGCTGTCGCTGCTGGTTCCCCTCCGCCAAGGAGGCGGCGACTTCGGCCGGTTCTCGCGCTACGCATACGCCCTGCTCGACGAGCGGGAGTTCTTCATTCGCAAGGCCATCGGCTGGATCTTGCGCGACACCAGCCGGCGGCGGCCCGAGCTCGTCGCCGATTGGATCGAACCCAGAGTGGCACGGGCGTCGGGAGTCACCGTGCGAGAAGCGGTCAAGCACCTCGAGCCGGAACGCCGGGACCGGATCATGGAGGCGTACGCCAGCAGCCACTGACCATCGGTGGCGGGGACAGGTCCGGTCCTCCTAGCCTCATCATCATGTGTCGCAACATCACAACCCTTCGTGGGCTGCAGCCCGAGGCCACGCCACAAGAGATCGAGGCGGCTGCCCGCCAGTACGTCCGCAAGGTCAGCGGAGTCCAGTCGCCGTCGCCCCGCACCGAAGCGGCCGTTGAGCGAGCGGTCCGCCTCGTGCAGGAGGCGACGACGGAGCTCTTGGCCGAATTGCCGCCCCGCCGGCAGCCGCCGCCCACCCTGCCTCCCCTTCGGCGACTGGCTGCACGCCCCGGCTGACCCGGCGACGAGGCGCACCAACGGACTGGAGCGGGCCGGCGACCGGGAGCCCATGACTGCCGGCCGTCCGATCGATCGACCATTGCGGTGTACGGTCGGGGTGGCTCACCGAGAGCCCGAGCGTCCCCGCTTCCGGGGTACAGGATCGAAGATCCCATCATGGGACACGAGACAACTGCCCAGTCCCCGATGAGCCCGATGGGAACCGATCCTGCCGAGGGGCCGGCTCCACGGCAGTGTGGGCGGTGCCGGGAGTTCTTCTCCATCGCTCCGTCGACCGATCCAACCCTCCAGGCCAAATGGTGGGTGTGTCCGGCCTGCCGCACGAAGTTCTTCGGTACCCCGTGACCGCGGCCGAGCGCAGTACCGGGATGGAGCTTCTTCTGGAGTCTGCCGGTGTGCTCGAGGCGGCTGCCGGTGCCTGTGACGACCCCGGCGACTCGGCCCGCATCGCCGATCTGGCCGCTCGAGTCCGCACCTACCTGGCATCGAGTCGATCGACCACTCCACTGGGCATGCCGCGCATCGCCTCTGCTCCTAGTCGCCTGGCCGACGAGATGGTGGTCCACCGCACTCCCTCGAGCCAGTCGTCGCACATCCGCATCGTTCCCGACTGAATGGTGCAGGCCGTGGGACAAGGCCGTTAAATCCGGCTGGGCGCCTATAGGAACGGGTGCCATCGTGGTACCCTGGCGTTACCGCTAGCGCACTGTTGGCGCGGCCCGTTCGAGTTTGTCCCGAGTTGGCTTATTCCACTCGACTGGAGCTCGAAAATGCCCGGCTTCTTTCATCTCTCTCTTGACGCGCCTGTCGTAGCGCGTTCCTACCCATGACGTCGACCTCCGTGCTCACCGCGGAAGAGCCTTCGACACTTCCTCCCTCGCCCGAGCCGACGGTCTCCCCGGGCTGGTCCGATCGCTTGTTCACCGCGTTGATCGTGGTCGCCCCGGTTGCCGCCGTGGCCTGGGCTGCACAACACTTCTGGCATCACGGCATCGGCTGGTTCGATCTCGGTTTAGCCGTTGCCCTCTATGCCATCACCGGACATGGCATCGCCCTCGGCTTCCATCGCTTGTTCACCCATAAGAGCTTCAAGGCTCACCGGTGGCTTCGGATCACCCTCGCCGTCTGTGGCTCGATGGCCATTGAAGGCTCGGTGATCAGCTGGGTGTCACATCATCGCCGGCACCACGTCTATGCCGACCACCCGGGAGACCCCCACTCGCCCTCCAACTTCGGGCCCGGCTTCTTGTCTCAACTTCGGGGATTTGGTCATGCCCATATGGGGTGGCTCTTCTCGGGCACGCAGTCCAATCCGGAGAAATGGAGTCGGGACCTCCTGGCCGATCGGGACATGGTCATCGTGTCGAGGCTGACGCCGCTCTGGATGGCGCTGTCCCTGGCCATACCGTTCGGGTTGGGATGGGCCGTGACCCAGAGCATCACCGGGGCCCTCCTGGCCCTGCTGTGGGCGGGGGGCGTGCGCATCGCCTTGCTGCACCATGTGACCTGGGGCGTCAACTCGCTCGGCCACATGTTCGGCAAGCACCCGTACCAGACCAACGATCACAGCGGGAACATCGCGTTGCTGTCCGTGGTGAGCTTCGGTGACTCGTGGCACAACACGCATCATGCCTTCCCGGCCCTGGCCCGCCACGGGTGCGACGTCGGCCAGATCGATTCGTCGGCCCGCCTACTGCGGATCTTCGAGCGGATGGGCTGGGCATCGAAGGCTCGATGGCCGACATCGGCTCAACTCGCCGCAAGGCGCGTGGTCCCCATCTCCTAGGTCGACGTTCGGGTCACAGCTTCTCTCCGAAGGCCTCGCAGTCCGGGTTCTCGCACACGAACCGGGTATCGATCACGTTCGACGGATCTGCGGGCAGCGTGGTGACACCGCAATACGGACATATGGGGGCACGATCGTCGTCCCGGTCGTCCCAGTCCTCCATGGCCACCATGGTGTCACCTGGCCGCGGTGGGGAGGACCGGCGGGCAGCCGACTCAGTGTGACTAGGCAGGAGCGAGGTTGTCCCAGATGCGCTGGGACAGTCCCTGGATGGTGGCGATCCCGTAGTCGAATCCGGAAGTGTCCTTGGTGGAGGGGTCGTCGGTGGTGAGCACGGCCAGCACGTAGTCACGGCCTTTGCCCTGCACCCATCCCATGCTGTTGACCTGCCACGAACAGGTCGCATCCTGCTGGACACAGCTGGGAACGTACTTCCAACCGTTCTTGAGGGCCACCGTGACACCCGGCACCGGATCGGCGTAGTTCGGTCCGTTGCAGTCCGTCCCCCAGGGACCGCAGGAGACCCCAAATCGTTGCGTGGGCGTGATGCTCTCCATCAGGTGGAGCCCGTAGTCCCTGGCCGTCGGGGTCAAGACGTCGTTGTCGTAGGCCAGCGTCTTGACCACCGCCACCTGATCGGCGGCCGTGGTCGTGGTGTTGCCCCATCCGTAGTAGGTCGGCGTCTCGCAGCCGACCTTGGTCTCAGTGGTCGGGATCAAGGTGTTGAACTCGGTGAGCTTGGTGCATCCCCCGCCGAAGTAGAACAGCGACGTCGCCGCCACGTTGTCGCTCATGGTGATCATGTTCTGCATCAGGTACTGGATCGAGTAGGGAATGGCAGCGGCAATGGGCCCGGTCGATGACTGGTACTGCTTGAGCCACATGGCCAGGATGTCGGCCTTCACGATGCTGGCTGTGTACTGCGGTGCCGGCCCTTCGGTGAACAAGTAGGTCTGGCCGGTGACCTTGTCGAACAGCGACACCTGCACGACTCCCTTTCGGGTCAGGAGGTAGTCGGCGACGCCCCGCAGCGGACCGGCCGTATCGGGCGTGTCGGCCACGTCGGTGGCCGATGGCGACTTAGCGGCCGTCGTCGAAGGAGTGGCACCGACGTGGCCTGGCCTTCCCGTCGCACCGATGGGCGTCGCCGATGCGTCGGCGTGGGTCCCGGCGGTCAACGTCAGCCCACCCATCAACGCCACCACGGCAACGACGAACACCATGCTGAAGCGGCGGACGGCGCGGGAGGGGCTCGCTGGCGTCATCGCTTCCCCTCTCC
>DATAUC010000073.1:0-69729 GCA_036268485.1 Acidimicrobiales bacterium | reverse complement strand
CACGGACCTATCGGTCCATTCAGCCGAGGACCTCGATGCCTTCGCGAAGAGCCTCAACAACCGTCCGCGCAAGACACTCGGATTTCTGAAACCATCAGAGAAGCTCGCCGAACTTCTTGCGACCACTCCTTGAACTCAAGTCTTCGATGTCTTGAGACATCACATGGCGCCCCCGGCAGGACTCGAACCTGCGCCACCGCCTCCGGAGGGCGGTGCTCTATCCGCTGAGCTACGGGGGCAAGAGCAGGGGACGATCGTAGTCGCCGGTCAGTTGTTCCCGTCTCCGAGGGCCCGAACCCTGCCGTAGCCTGCTCATCCATGCCTACGGATCTCGCCGCGCCCGATGCATCCGCCGCGCCGGATGCGCCTGTGCAGTGGAGCCTGCTGCCCCGCACGTCGAGCGTTGATGCCAATGGGCACCTGCGGGTGGGGGATATCGACCTGCTCGATCTGGCCGCAGAATTCGGGACGCCCCTCTTCGTCTATGACGAGTACCACCTGCGGCACGCCTGCCGGGAGGCGGTAGCGGCCTGGGGTGATGGCGTGGCCTATGCCACCAAGGCCTTTCTCTGCCGGGCCATGGCCCGGTTGGCCCATGAAGAGGGCATGCATCTCGATGTGGCGTCGGGCGGCGAACTCCACGTGGCCCTCTCGGCCGGGGTTCCGGCTGACCGGCTCGTCCTGCACGGCAACAACAAGTCCGAGGAAGAGCTCCACGCCGCACTCGAAGCCGGCGTGGGGCGCATTGTCATCGACTCCTTCGACGAGATCGCCCGGCTGGGCCGTCTGCTGGAATCGGCGCCGGGCCGAACCGAGCGACCCCAGGTACTGGTTCGGGTCACCCCCGGGGTCGAAGCGCACACGCACGAATTCGTGCGCACCGGGCAGGAGGACTCCAAGTTCGGGTTCTCCGTGGCCTCGGGCGCTGCGGCCAATGCGGTGGCGGCGCTCGAACTAATGCCCGGTGTCGAGTTGGTGGGGATCCATGCCCACATCGGGAGCCAGGTCTTCGATGCCTCGTCCTTCGAGCAGGCGGCCGAAGTCCTGGGCGCTTTTTTTGCCCCGCTGGCCCTGCCGGAACTGGTGGTTGGTGGCGGGCTCGGCGTGCCCTACGTCAACGGTGAATCGGCGCCCACGCAAGCAGAATGGGCCGCTGCCACCCGCACCGCCTGCCTGCGGGCCGGCATGGATCCGCAGACCCGGCTCTCGGCCGAGCCCGGGCGCTCCATCGTGGCTGCGGCCGGCATCACGCTCTACACGGTGGGCACGATCAAGACCCTGCCTGACATCCGCACCTACGTCAGCGTGGACGGAGGCATGAGCGACAACCCCCGCCCCGTCCTCTACGGCAGCGGCTACGAAGCCTTCCTGCCCCGCGCCGTGGCCGCGCCCCGTTCGCGCCCCGTTCGGTTGGTCGGCAAGCACTGCGAGAGCGGCGATCTCATCGTCCCCGAGGCGTCCGTACCGGACGATCTCCGGGTGGGCGATGTCATCGCCACCCCGGTGACCGGTGCCTACGGCTATGCCATGGCGTCCAACTACAACAAGGTCCCCCGGCCAGCGGTGGTGTTCGTGGCCGACGGGAGCGCCCGCGTGGTGGTCCGGCGGGAGACTTTTGAGGACCTGACCCGCCTCGATTCGTGAGAGCGGGCCAACGAATCGAGTCCGGGGCAGCCACTAGGTTTGGGCCATGACCGGGTCCACCGATGAGGCGCACGAGGCCCCCGCTGTGCGGGTGGGGCTCCTGGGCTGCGGCAACGTCGGCCACGCCCTGGCTGAGATCCTGCTGACCCGCCAAGACGAGATCGCCTCCCGCACGGGCGTCCGGCTCGAAGTGGTCGGCATCGCGGTGGCCGACGCCTCGCGGCCCCGCTCGGGCGCCATCCCGGCCGAACTCATCACCACCGATGCCGCGGCCTTGGTGGCCCGCCCCGATGTCGATGTCGTGGTGGAGTTGATCGGCGGGATCCATCCGGCCCACGAACTCATAGCCACCGCCCTGGGGTCGGGCAAGCCGGTCGTCTCCGCCAACAAGGCGCTCCTGGCCGTGGCCGGCGCCGAGCTGGCCGAAGTAGCCGCCGCGGCCAACGTCGACCTGTTGTACGAAGCGGCCGTGGCCGGCGCCATCCCCGTCATCCGGCCGTTGCGCGAGTCGCTGGCCGGTGAGCAGATCGTGCGCATCATGGGCATCGTCAACGGCACGACCAACTTCATCCTCTCCCGCATGGAGGACGACGGCGTGGACTACGCCGAAGCGCTGGCCGAGGCGCAGTCGCTCGGCTTGGCCGAGCGTGACCCCACGGCCGACGTCGAGGGCCACGATGCAGCGGCCAAGGCGGCCATTCTGGCCTCGCTCGCCTTCGGGGGCGACGTGGTCGATGGCGACGTCTACCGCGAGGGGATCACGGGTATCAGCGCGGCCGACGTGGCCTACGCCAACCGGCTGGGCTACGCCGTCAAGTTGTTGGCGGTGGCCGAAATGGTCGACGGTGGACCCGAACTGTCCGTCCGGGTCCACCCGGCCATGGTGCCGCGGGCCCACCCGCTGGCCTCGGTGCGCGGAGCCTTCAACGCGGTCTTCGTCGAAGGTGCGGTCAGCGGCGAGTTGATGCTCTACGGGCGAGGCGCCGGCGGGGGACCGACGGCCAGCGCGGTGCTGGGCGACCTGGTCGATGCCGCACGGAACTTGCGGGCCGGCGCGCCGGCCCCGGCGCCCAAGCGGGCCAGCGTGGCCGTGCGACAGCAGGCCGACCTGCTCTCGGCCTTCTACCTCAGCATGGACGTGGCCGATCAGCCTGGCGTGCTGGCCGCCGTGGCCAAGGTGTTCGGGGACCACGAGGTGTCCATCCGGGCCATGGAGCAGGTGGGCCTGGCCGACGAAGCCCGCCTGATCTTTCTGACCCATGTCGCCCGCGAGGGCGATCTGCTGGCCACCATCGACGAGCTGCGACGCCTGCAGGCGGTTGACCGGGTCAGTGGAGTCCTACGCGTCATCGGCGAGAGGGAGGACTGACCGTGGCGGTCGGGTGGCGGGGCATCATGGAGGAATACCGCGAGTTCCTCCCCTTGACGGAGAGCACGCCGGTGGTCACCTTGCTCGAAGGTGGGACACCGTTGATCGCGGCGCCCCGCCTCTCCGAGCGCACCGGCGCCCAGGTCTGGTTGAAGGTCGAGGGAGCCAATCCAACCGGATCGTTCAAGGACCGGGGCATGACCATGGCCATCTCCATGGCCGTGCAGGAAGGCGCCAAGGCGGTCGTGTGCGCATCGACCGGCAACACCTCGGCCTCGGCCGCCGCTTACGCAGCGCGGGCCGGCCTGTCCTGTGTCGTGCTCATCCCCGAGGGCTACATCGCGTTGGGCAAGCTGGCCCAGGCATTGGTCCACGGCGCGCGCGTACTGCAGGTGCAAGGCAACTTCGACCAGCTGCTGACGATCGTGCGGGAGCTGCCCGAGCGGGCGCCCATCACCGTGGTCAACTCGGTCAACCCGCATCGCATCGAAGGCCAGAAGACCGGCGCCTTCGAGATTGTCGACGTGCTGGGAGACGCGCCGGATTACCACTGCATTCCGGTGGGCAACGCCGGCAACATCACGGCCTACTGGCGCGGCTACCTGCAATACAAAGAGGTCGGGCGTTCGTCCAAGCTGCCGCACATGCTCGGATTCCAGGCCGCTGGCGCCGCCCCCATCGTCCTCGGCCACCCGGTGGAGAATCCCGAGACCATCGCCACGGCCATTCGCATCGGGAATCCCGCCAGCTGGTATTCGGCCACCGCCGCGTCGAGTGAATCCGGCGGGTCGATCTCGGCGGTCACCGACGACGAGATCGTGGAGGCGTACACCTTCTTGGCCCAGCAGGAGTCCGTGTTCTGCGAGGCGGCGTCGGCCGCCTCGGTGGCCGGACTCATCAAAATGGGGGTACCCGAAGGCTCGACCGTGGTCTGTGTGCTCACCGGCCACGGCTTGAAAGATCCGGACCTGGCCATCCGCCAAATCTCGGTCCCTTCGGTCGTTGACCTGGACATCAATGCCATCGTGGCGGAACTGGGGCTCTAAGGCGGTCCAACGATCTGGTGGCTCAAAACGGGGAGGGTGTTGGCATTGGTCGCCCGGCCCCGCTAATGTATGTACATCCCCACTGCGCTTCTAAGCGCTCTCCGCGGGTACCAACTGGTCCCGGGTGTGCTTTTCGCAGAGGTGATTGGGGGAAGGGTCAGTTTCTGAACTCTTTCTCCTCCCTGATTCCCTCGCCACGCGCGGATATTCCGAGCAGGCAATGAACCTCTATGGAAGAGGAGCCCGATGACTGCGGAACAGCAGCTCGAACGATCGGTACTTGAAGGCAAAGAGCGCGACGAGCTCAGCGCCATCGCCCAGGCCATGTCGCTAAAGACGACGACCCGGACCAAGAAGGCCGACATAATCGATTCAATTCTGGACGCCACCGGCGTCACCAGCAACGGCGGAGGGGCAGCCAGTCCGGCCGCCACCACCAATGGGGACACCCCCAAGCCGGCCCGACGGTCCCGCACTGCGGCCACCACCACGAGTACCCCTGAGGCCGAGGCGACGGCGCCCGAGCCGGCCCCCAGTGCCGAGACCCCCCAATCCAGCCCGACGGCCAGTGCCTCGGACAATGGTGCTCCAGCGGTCTTCGTCGAGCCTCTCGAACTGGCCGATGGCGGCGAGTCCAATGGTTCAGGGCAGCCGCAAGGCCAGCAGAACGGCCACGCGCCCTCGTCATACCAAGGCTCGAACCCGGGCCAGGGGCAGAACCGCAACAACCGCCCCAACCAGGGTCAGAACCGCAACAACAACAACAACAACCAGAACAACAACAACCAGAACCGCAATAACAACAACAACAACCAGAACAACCAGTCGCAAGGCGAAGGCGACATCGGCAACCGGCGCACCCGCCGCCGCCGCGGCCGTGAGCGCGGCGAAGGCGGCGAACTGCAAGGCGGCGGCGGCCAGGAGCAGCCCTACTCGGGCGAGATGGTCGACGTGAAGGGCATGCTCGACCTGCGCGACGAGGGCTACGGCTTCTTGCGCTGCGACGGCTACCTGCCGTCGTCCAAGGACGTCTACATCTCCATCAGCCAGGCCCGGCGCTTCGCGCTGCGCAAGGGTGACTACGTCGAAGGCGCTTGCCGTCCGGCCTCGAACAACGAGAAGTACCCGGCTCTGTTGCGCATCGACACCGTGTCCGGGCTGGACCCCGAAGTGGCGCGCAACCGCCCCCGCTTCGAGGACCTCACGCCGCTGTTCCCCGACTCCCGACTCCATTTGGAGATGCAGGACCACGGCGACAAGGACAACCTGACCGCCCGCATCGTGGACCTGCTCTCGCCCATCGGCAAGGGACAGCGCGGCCTGATCGTCTCACCGCCCAAGGCGGGCAAGACGACGGTGATGAAGCAGATCGCCCACTCCATTGAAGCCAACAACCCCGACGTGCACCTGATGGTGCTCCTGGTCGACGAGCGTCCCGAAGAAGTGACGGACATGAAGCGCTCGGTGCGGGGTGAAGTGATCGCCTCCACCTTTGACCGCCCGGCCGACGAGCACACCCAGGTGGCCGAGCTGACGCTGGAGCGGGCCAAGCGCCTGGTCGAAGTCGGCCGTGACGTCGTCATCATCCTCGACGGCATCACCCGTCTGGCCCGGGCCTACAACCTGGCCGCACCGGCCACCGGCCGGATCATGTCCGGTGGTGTGGACTCGGGCGCCCTCTACCCGCCCAAGAAGTTCTTCGGAGCGGCCCGCAACATTGAAGAGGGTGGCTCACTGACCATCCTGGCCTCCGCCCTGGTCGAGACCGGATCCAAAATGGACGAGGTCATCTTCGAGGAGTTCAAGGGCACCGGCAACATGGAGCTGCGCCTGGACCGTCGGCTGTCCGAGCGTCGCCTCTACCCGGCCATCGACGTCAATGCCAGCTCCACCCGCCACGAAGAGCTCCTGTTCGAGCGGGGCCAGCTCCAGCAGGTCTGGAAACTGCGCCGTGTGCTCAACGCCCTGGCCAATGACGGCAAGGAAGCGGCCGGGCTCGAGCTGCTCATGGACAAGATCCGCACCACGGCCAGCAACGACGAATTCCTGGCCGAAATCGCCAAGGGGCCGGCCACCTAAGGCGTCGC
The DNA here is from genome assembly GCA_036268485.1 of Acidimicrobiales bacterium. Lineage (GTDB taxonomy): Bacteria > Actinomycetota > Acidimicrobiia > Acidimicrobiales > RAAP-2 > Bog-473. Next base: position 63,583 of record DATAUC010000073.1, on the reverse strand, counting down.
CGGACGAAGAAGCCCGGCGAACCCCTACAATGGCCCGACCTAATCAACGCAGGAGATCCCATGAAGCCCGATATCCACCCCGAATACATCGACGCCACCGTTCGATGCTCGTGTGGCAACACCTACGTGACGCATTCCACGAAGGCTGACCTCCACGTTGAGCTGTGCAACGAGTGCCACCCCTTCTTCACCGGCAAGCAGAAGCTGGTCGACTCCGGAGGTCGGGTGGAGCGCTTCCAGCGTCGCTACGGCGAGCGCAAGGGCAAGGCCAAGGCGGCCGCCCCGGCTGCGGCAGAGCAGAACTAAGTCCTGTCGGCCCCGGTCGGGCGTCTCGCTCGACCTCGACTCCTAGCCTGTCTCCATGTTCGACGACCGGATAGCCGCGCTCGAAGCTGAGTTCGCCGCCGTCGAGGCCGATCTGGCCGACCCATCCGTCCTCACCGACTCGGACCGCGTCCGCGACCTGTCGCGCCGCCACAAGGAGCTGGGTGAGATCGTGCGGGCTTGGCGGGACTTGACGGCCTCGCGGGCCGACGTCACGGTGGCCCGAGAAATGCTGACCGAGGCCTCCGGCGACGAGCGCGAGCTCATGCGCCAGGAGGTCGAAGAGGCGGAAGCCAACGTGGCCGAGTTGGAGGAGCGCATTCAATCGCTGCTCCTGCCCAAGGATCCCAACGAGGGCCGCAACGTGATCATGGAGATCAGGGGGGCCGTCGGCGGCGATGAGGCCAATCTCTTCGCCCGTGTTCTCTACGACATGTACACCCGCTACGCCGCGCTGGAGAAGTGGAAGGTCGAGATCCTCTCCGAGGACGCGTCGGACCGCGACGGCATCAATGAGGCGGTCTTCCTCATCAAGGGCAATGACGCCTACGTGAAGATGGAGCACGAAGCCGGCACGCATCGCGTGCAGCGCGTGCCGGTGACCGAAGCCAAGGGAAGGATTCACACCTCCACCGCCACGGTCACCGTGCTCCCTGAAGCGGCCGAGGTCGAAGTTGACATCGACCCCAACGACCTGAAGATCGACGTCTACCGTTCCACCGGCCCGGGCGGTCAATCCGTCAACACCACCGACTCGGCCGTGCGCATCACACATATTCCCACCGGCACCGTGGTGGCCATGCAGGACGAGAAGAGCCAGATTCAGAACCGGGCCAAGGCCATGGTCGTCCTGCGGGCCCGCCTCCTCAAGGCCGAGCAGGACCGCCAAGCGGCCGAAATGTCGGCTCAACGGCGCGGCCAGGTGGGTTCGGGCAGCCGAACCGACAAGATCCGCACCTACAACTTCAAAGAGAACCGGGTCACCGACCACCGCATCAACCTCACGCTGTACAAACTCGACAGCGTCCTGGCCGGTGACCTCACGGAATTGATCGACGCGCTCATGGCCGACAAGCGGGGTCGCCAACTCTCCGGTGAGGACGACGGCGAAACGTGAACCGGGGCGAGCTGATCGCTGAGCTCGCAACGATGTTGGACGCCCGTCATGAGGCGCGCTTCATCGTCGAGGACGTTGTGGGCACCGGGCCCATCTCCTCGACTGATCCGATCGATGCCGATCAGCTGGCCGCCGCCCGCGCCATGGCCGAACGGCGACGTGGCGGCGAACCGCTGCAGTACATCCTCGGCCATTGGTCGTTTCGCCAGCTCGACCTGACCGTCGACCAGCGCGTCCTGATCCCACGACCCGAGACCGAGCAGGTGGTCGACATGGCATTGGCCGAGCTACGCCGCCTCGACACCAGCGCGCCGGTTTTGGTCGATCTGGGCACCGGGTCGGGCGCCATCGCGCTCTCCTTGGCCCAGGAACTGGCGGCCTCTATCCCAGAGGGACACGTCTGGGCCGTCGATGCCAGCCTCGACGCGCTCGATGTGGCCCGGGCCAATCTCGAACGGCTGCGCCAGCAACCCATGCTCGAAGTGACCATGGTGGAGGGTCACTGGCTCACCGCACTCCCGCTGGCCCTCAAGGGATCGGTCGATCTGGTGGTGGCCAACCCGCCCTATGTGGCCGACGAGGAGTGGGCCCATCTCCCGGCCGAGGTGCAGGTCGAACCGCGCTGGGCCTTGGTGGCCGACACCGGATCTGAAGGCACGCCCGGGCTGGCCGATGTGGAAGCCATCCTGGAGCAGTCGCTGCACTGGTTGTCTCGTCCGGGCACCGTCGTCATCGAGTTGGCTCCCCAACAGGCCGAAGCGGCGGCGCGCCTGGCCGAGGGACTGGGCTACACCGAGGTGGAGGTGGCACCCGACCTGACCGGCCGGCTGCGGGCCCTGATCGGCCGCGTGTCATGAGTGCGGCGCCCGTGCTGTCGCTCCGCCAGTGCGCGGCGCTCGAACCGGCGCTCCAGGACGACCAGGTCGTCGTGGTCCCGGGGTCCGGCGGCTACGTCGTGGCCGCCCTGCTCGGACGCCCCCTGGGTCTGGCCGCCTGGCGCGCCCTGGTGCCGCGGCACGCCGCTGGCGTCGAGCCCGCCGTCGTGGTCGGCCACGTCGATCAGGCCAAGGCCCTGGCCTACGACTGGAACGAGGACGCCCGGCGGCTGACGGATCGGCTGTGGCCCGGTCCGGTGGCCTTCGTGTTCTCCTCAGTCGAGGGCGCCCCGACGCTCTCGGGTGCGAGAGAGGACGAACTGCGCGTCAGCATGGCCGGCGACCGTGCGTTACGCCGGCTGTTGCGGACCTGCGGGCCCCTGGCTACCGCGGCGCTCCGCGATGGCGCGGGCCAGCCCATCTCCGACGCCGCGCTGGCGGCCGCCGCCTGTGCCGGTGACGTGGCCCTCGTACTCAATGGCGGTGCCAGCACCCCAGTGGAGGAGACGGTGATCGATTGCCAGCGCACCCCGCCGGTTGTGCGCCACGTGGGCGCCATCCCCGAGGTCTACGTGGAGGCGGCTCTGCTCATGGGGGCCCGTCGACGCGGCATGTTCATGCCCCTGGGCGCGCTGCTCCCCCGCAAGCGACCGGGCTCGGCCGACTCGGGCTGAAGGGCAGGCCTACGAGGCCAGGGTCAGGACGCCGTTGGCAGCCAGGGTCCCCGTGCGGCCGATGCCCTCTTCCACGCACAGCGCAGCGAGGGTGTCGGCGTCGGTGATGTTGCCCCAGGCCCGGCTGTCGTCCGCCGTGCGGCAGGCCACGATGCCGCGCTCGGGGTTGCCATCCCGATCGAACGTCACCGTGTATGTCTCGACCGTTACCGGGCCGGTGGCCTCGGAGTCGACCCGGCATTGCGGCAGCGCGTCGACCTCGTCCTGCACGTCACGCCAGGCGAACGGCCTCGAACCCTCGTGCGCCGGTGGTCGGGAGGCGTACAGACCGATGGAGTGTTTGGTGGCGTACCAGCCGAGCCCAGTGGCCAGGCCGACCGAGCCGGGAGCCTGGCGCAGGGCGCCCACCACCTGGGCGATCCCGTGCGAGGTGTAGTTGTTGCCCGGACCGCCACCGAAGGTCAACCCGCCCGTCAGGGTCAGCGGTCGGTCGGGATCGTCGATCGGGAGTCCCAACTCATGGGCGGCCATCTGTACCACGGCCGGGAAGCAGGAGTAGAGGTCAATGGGCCCGATGCCCCCCAGGTCCACACCGGCCAGCTCCAGGACGGCCCGGCCGGCCAGCCGGATGGCGGGGGAGCGGTGCAGTTCGGGTCGATGAGAGATGAACCAGTGATCGTTGGCATCGGCACCGGCCAGCGGGAAGACCCAGCGGTCCTCGGGCACGCCGGCGGCCCGGGCCGCTTCCACTGAGCACACGATGTATCCCGCGCCCTGGTCCACCGTCATGTTGGCCGTGCAGAGCTTGGGGTAGGGGAAGGAGACCATCCGATTCTCGGCGGACGGGGTGGCGATCTCCTCGGCGCTGCGGGCGGTGCGGATCCAGGCGTGCGGGTTGGCCGCGGCCACCTCGCTGAAGCTGGCCCAGAGTTTCCCGATGCGGGTCGCATGCTCGGCCAACGTCCAGCCGTGGGCGCCGCGCAGCGCGTTCTCGAAGAGCGGGTAGGCGTGAATGGGCAGGATGACCCCGCGTGACATCTCCAGGTCGGTCGATCCCGGCTTGTCCACCCCGAAGGGGACGGGCGCCGGCGTGCTGTCGGCCGGTTGGCTGGCCCAGGCCAGAGGCGGCTTCGAGGGATCACGGCGCGAGGCGCTCCGGGTGTACATCGCCTCGGCTCCGGTGACCAGGACGACATCGAGGTCCCCGGCCGAAATGGCGCGGCAGGCGTCGTGCATGAGGGCCTGCGGGGTGTTGCCGCCGATGGCCGAGAGCATGAGCTCGGCCGGGGCCGAGTCGGCGTCGAAGCCGAGGTGTTCGGCCACCAGCAGGGCCGGGTTGGTCGAGCGCCATCCCAGCGGCACCACCACCCGGATGCTGTCGGCCCGGCGGATGAGGGCGTCCCCGGCGGGGGAGGAGCCACCGGACGCGGCGCCGTCGCAGTCCTCGGCGGCCGCCCGCAACGCCATGGCCATGAGGGCTACCGGCTCGGGGCGGTCGGCCGGATCGACGGCGGGATCGGGTCGGACGGTGATCTGTCCGACACCGACGACAACGGGGGTGCGGGGGTCGAGGGCCATGGTGGGCTGAGCGTATCGGCTGAGGCCTGGGGGGAACCGTGGCCCGTCGTAGACTGGCCATCCATGCGCGTCGCCTTCGGCTCGGACCATGCCGGGTTCACCCTCAAGGAGCTTTTGAAGGCGGAAGTGTCCGGATTGGGCCACCAGGTGTCGGACCTGGGCACAACCAACGGCGAGGACTCGGTGGATTATCCCGACTTCGGAGCCGCCGTCGGCCGGGCCGTGGCCGCTGGTGACGCCGATCTGGGCGTGTGCACCTGCGGATCGGGCATCGGCATCGGCATGGCGGCCAACAAGATCCCGGGCATCCGGGCCGCCGTGATTCACGATGTGACCACGGCCACCTTGGCCCGCGAGCACAACCATGCCAACGTGGTCTGCCTGGGCAGCCGCACCACCGGCAGCACCGTCGCCGTCCAAGCCCTGCTGGCCTTTTTCGCGGCCAGCGAGGTCCCGGGCCGCCATGACGGTCGGATCGCCAAGCTGGCCGACCTCGATACAGCAGCACTCGTTCACCACACCGAAGGGACTTCATGAGCACGTACGACACCGCCCTGGCCTCCGACCCGGAGGTGGCCCGTCTCATCCACCAGGAGCTCGACCGCCAGCAGACCACGCTCCAACTAATCGCCTCGGAGAACTTCACCTCGCCCGCCGTCCTGGCCGCCTCGGGTTCGGTGCTGACGAACAAGTACTCCGAGGGCTATCCCGGCAAGCGCTACTACGGCGGCAACCAGATCATCGATGAGGTGGAGGATCTGGCCCGGAACCGGGCCACCGCCCTGTTCGGTGCCGACCATGCCAACGTGCAACCGCACGCTGGCGCCAACGCCAACCTGGCCGTCTACCAGGCCCTGCTCGAGCCGGGCGCCACCATTCTGGCCATGCGCCTCGATCACGGCGGCCACCTGACCCACGGGTCGCCGGCCTCCATCACGTCCAAGGTCTGGCGCTTCGTGGCCTACGGCGTGACCCCGGCCCGGGACGACGCATCGGATCCGGGTGAGGTCATCGACTTCGACCAGGTGGCCGATCTGGCCAAGCGGGAGCAGCCCGCCCTAATCGTGGCCGGCTCCACCGCCTACGCCCGCACCATCGACCCGGTGCCGTTCCGGGAGATCGCCGACTCGGTGGGCGCCCTCTTCATGTTCGACGCCGCCCACCCGGCCGGCCTCATCGCCGGCGGAGCCCACCCCAGTCCGGTGGGCGTGGCCGACGTGGTGACCCTCACCACTCATAAGACCCTGCGCGGTCCCCGGGGTGGGGCCATCCTCTGTAACGAGGAATGGGCCAAGAAGGTGGACAGCGCCGTCTTCCCCGGCCTCCAGGGCGGCCCCCTCGAGCACGTCATCGCCGCCAAGGCGGTGGCCTTTGCCGAAGCGGCCCGGCCCGAATTCCGCCAGTACGCCGCCGACGTCGTGGCCAACGCCGCCGCCCTGGGCACCGCCCTGGCTGCCGAGGGCTTCCGTCTGGTCTCGGGCGGCACTGATAACCACCTCGTCCTGGTCGACCTGCGCACCTTCGATCCCGAGCTCACCGGCAAGGTGGCCCAGGAGGTCCTGGACCGGGGCGGCATCACCTGTAACCGCAACACCATCCCCGACGACCCCCGCTCGCCCTTCGTCACGTCCGGCCTCCGCCTGGGCACGGCGGCCCAGACCACGGCCGGCATGGGCACGGACCAGATGAAGACCATCGCCGCGCTCATCGGGCGCACGCTCCGCCAGCGGGACGACGCGGCCGAGGTGGCGGCCATCCGGGCCGAGGTGGCCACGCTGTGCGCCGCCTTCCCGCCCTATCCCGACCTGCTGGGGTAGGCATGCCCAACATCGGCTGGTACGTGCTGGTGCTGGTGGTGGCCATCGGGGTCACCGCCGCCCTGACCGTGCCGGCCCGGCGCCTCTCGGTCCGGGTGGGCTACGTGGCCATGCCCAACGAGCGCAAGGTGCACACCAAGCCCATCCCCTATGGGGGTGGGGCCGCCATGTTCGTCGGCGTCCTCGTGGCCATGCTGGCCGCCGCCGCGACGCCCGCGCTCCGGCCCATCTTCTCGGACTCGAGCGAGTCCCTCGGGGTCGTGCTGGCCGCCGGCGCCATCTTCGCCGTTGGCCTCATCGATGACGTGCGGGACATGTCGGCGCCGGCCAAGATGGCGGGGCAGGTGCTGGCGGCCAGCATCTTGTACTTCATGGGCGTGACCATGTACGAGTTCAAGCTGCCCCTGGCCGGCTTCGTGGTGCTGACGCCGGGGATCATCCCCCTCATCACCGCCGCCTGGGTCATCGCCCTGACCAACGCCATCAACTTCATTGACGGACTGGATGGCCTGGCCGCCGGCGTGGTGGCCATCGGCGGCGGCGCCCTGGCCGTCTACGGCATCCGCCTCATGGGGTTGGGCCTCCTGCCGACCGACAATGTGGGCCCCCTGGTCGCCGTCATCGCCTGTGGCATCTGCCTGGGTTTCCTGCCCTTCAATTTCAATCCGGCCCGCATCTTCATGGGTGATGCCGGCGCGCTCCTCCTGGGGGTGCTCATGGCCGCCTCCACCATGGTCATCGGGGGCCGGGTGCCCACCTCGGGACCGGTCACCGGAGTGACCTTCTTCTTCTTTGCCCCGCTTTTCATCCCTCTCTTCATCCTCGGGGTGCCTCTCGTCGACATGGCCTTCGCCTTCATTCGCCGGACGGCCCGCGGCATGAGCTTCCACACCCCCGACAAGGAGCACATCCACCACCGGCTGCTCCGGCTCGGGCACGGCCCCCGCCGCACGGTGCTGATCCTGTGGGCCTGGACGGCGGTCTTGTCCGGCTTCGTGCTGTTCCCGCTCTTCTTGCACCAGGTCAACGCCATAATCCCGCTGGGGGCGGCCGCCCTCGGGGTCGGGCTCTACACCTTCTTCCACCCGGGCCTGCGCAAGGGCAACGGGGAGCCGGGAGACGAGGAAGTCGAGGACCAACCCCCGCTGCAGCCGGCCCCGGTGCGCAGCCTGCGCTGACAGGCTCAGCTAAGCCTCAGTAGCGTTTGGACGAGGTCCGGACCGGGGTGCGATGATGCACGCCGTGCTCACCGTCCACCTCGCCCCGTGTGGCGCCGATTTGTCGGCTCGCCAATCGGCGGACTCCCGCTCGCCACGCATCGCGTAAAGGGGAGACAGACGTATGCGTGGTCAAGTGAGCGTCATTGTGCGCGCCCGGGTCAATGACGGATCCGACGCCCCAGCCGGGTTCCGACGATGCGAATCCGGCGACCGGTGTGCCCAAATTGGGGGACTTCTTCTGGATGGGCACGGCCTGTGCCATCAGTGTGGTGGGAGCGGGGGCCGCAGGGTACGGCCTCGATGCGTGGCTCAACACCACGCCGTGGCTCACCTTTGCCGGCCTGGTCTTCGGCATCACGTCGGCCGTCATGCTCTCGGTGGCCCAGGTACGCAAGTTTCGCTGAGCGGCTACAGTGGGTTCTGTGCGCCCGTAGTAGCGAAGGCAGCGTGAATATCTGATGTTCGCCAACTTCGCCCTGCCTGATTTGGCCCGTGTTTCCCGTCGAACGGTCCTCAGCGGCCTTATTTTCGGTGTCATCGGCCTCATCGCCTGCCTGGCCCTCGGTGCACCATTGACCGGTCTCGGATTGTGCGTCGGCCTCGGGTTGGGCCTCTTCAACTTCCGCCTGGTCCAGCGTTCCGTCGTCAAGGTCGGGGCCCGCCAGGACGAGAACCACAAGCGCCCCCTGGCCGCCAACACGGTGGGCCGATTGGCCGTCATTTCCGCCCTGGCCATCGGGCTTCTCTTCCTGTCTTTCGATCTGGGGCTCGGCGTGATGGTCGGTATCGCCGCCTTCCAGTTTTTCCTGCTGCTCAACGTGGCCCGGTCCATGTTCAAGATGGGTCACGGCGGCCTGTCCGAAGACGATTCTGAGGTAGTCACATCATGAATTTCGGAGGATCGTTTCTCCAGCTGATGAACCCGGCCACCAGCATCTCGGTGGGCGAGCACGTCAAAGAGAAGATCTTCGGTCAGTCGCTCGACCTCGACACGGTGTGGGCCACCGGCGCCGCGCTCATCGTCGTGATCTTCCTGGCCATCGCACTGCGGCGACAGATCACCAGCGGCGTGCCCGGGCGCCTGCAGTCGGCCTGGGAACTGGGCGTGGGGGCCCTGACCAAGCAGGTGGAGGGATCCATCGGGCCCAAGGGCGCCTCGGTCATCCCGTTGGCCGCCACCCTCTTTGTCTTCATCTTCGTCTGCAACATCTTCACGGTGTTCGGGCTGGGAGCCAAATACGAATGGCTGGCCGCGCCCAATGGCGACATCAACCTTCCGTTGTCGATGGCCATCTTCGTCATCGCGCTGGTCCACATCGCGTCCATTCGGGCCCGCGGCCCGGTGGGCTACGTCAAGCACTACCTGACCCAGCCCTTCCCGATCTTCTTGCTGCCCTTCAACCTCTTCATCAACCTGGTGGAGGAGATCGCCAAGCCGATCACGCTCGCCCTACGACTCTTCGGCAACTTGCTGTCCGGCACGCTGATGCTGTCGTTGATCGCGTTCTTGGGCGTCTGGAAGATCGGCGCCATCCCGGTGGGCAACGTGCTCGTCCTGCTCGTCAATCCGGTCTGGAAGCTGTTCGATCTGGGCATCGGCGGTATCCAGGCGTTCATCTTCGCCCTGTTGACCATCTTGTATTTCGATGTCGCCATGAGTACGGGACATGACGACGGCAACCATGAGGCGTCTGAGGCTGACATCAGCCCCGAGCCCGAACTCATCTCACCAGTCCACTAGTCAATTGAAAAAGGAGAGCAATTAAATGGCAGACACAACGGCGCAGGCCATCCAGTTGGCCGGAGCCATGGTCGGAGGCGGCTTGGCCCTCGGTGGAGGCGCCATCGGCGCCGCTGTCGGTGACGGTTTGGCCGGTAGCGCAACGATTGCCGGTGTCGCTCGGCAGCCTGAAGCTCAGGGTCGACTGTTCACCATCATGTTCCTCACCGTCGGTCTGGTGGAAGCCATGTACTTCATCAACCTGGCCTTCACCGCACTCTTCATCTTCTCGCTGTACAAGAAGTAGTCCGGCGGCAGTCGACCACAGTTGCTGCCCTACGGCAGGCAACGCGGCCCATCGAAACCAAGGCAAAGACTGAGAAAATATGCCCATTGCAGATAGCAACTTCCTCATCCCGAACTCGACCTTCATCGTCGAGCTCGTCGCGTTCCTGATCGTCTTGGCGATCGTCGGCAAATATGTCCTTCCTCCGTTGAAGAAGGCGTTGGACGATCGCGCCGCCCTCATCAGTAGCGAATTGACGGCGGCTGGCGAAGCCAAGGCCGAAGCATCAGCCGCCGATGACGACAGGAAGTCAGCCCTCGAAGAGGCCAGGCACCAGGCGCGGGAAATTGTGGCCCAGGCCAACCGGACGGCCGAGCAGGTGAAGATTGACGCCCAGACGAACGGTCAGAGCGAATACGAGCGGATCGTCAGCAATGCCCAGACCGAAGTGGGGTTGGCTCGCCAGCGCGCCATTGAAGAGGCGGCCAACCGGATGGGCCAGATCGTCATGGATGTGGTGGAGCGTGTCATCGGCCGCGAGGTCAACGCCGACTCGCACCGGGATCTCATCGATGAGGCCGTGAGCGCCCTGCGGGCCGACGCGGCTGGCGGCGCGGCCGCCAGCTCCGGGGCGCGCCAGTGAATCCCACGCTCCAGGGGTACGCCGCTGCCATTCTCGAAGCCGCCGGTTCCGGCGAGCGGGCGGGGATCGCGGGCGACCTGGAAGCGATTGAGCAACTCGTCCTCGGCAACCCGTCGCTGCGGGCAGCGCTCACCGACACCACCGTGCGCGGACCGGATCGCCGCGCCGTCATGCTCGATCTCCTCGACGGCAAGGTGTCCGAACCGGCGCGCCGGCTGGCCGCTTTCGCCTGCTTCACCGTCAGCGCACCCGATGTACCGGCTGCCCTGGGTTGGGTAGCCACCCGGGCTCGGCACCTGGCCGAAGGCCAAGCGCACACCGAAGGGCCGTTGAGCCTCACCCAGTCCCGGCAACGGGTCGGCGGCTTCGCCACGGCGATCCACGAGGACAGCGCCAACGAGCAGCTCGAGTCCGTTGAGGACGACCTCTTCCGCTTTGCTCGCATTGTGGCCTCCACTCCCGCCCTGCGCTCCGCCCTGGTCGATCGCGATCTGGACGTCGAAGCTCGCCAGGGGTTGGTCTCGCAACTGCTCGAAGGCAAAGTGCAGGCCGCCACCGTGGCCCTGGTTCGCTACGTGGTCGCCGGCGGCCGGGCCCGCGACATCGTGGGCACCCTGGACTGGCTGGTGGAGCAGACGGCCAAAGCCCGGGGCTGGCGCATCGCCCGGGTGCGATCGGCGGCACCGATCGAAGGACAGCAGCAGACGACGCTCTCGGACTCACTGGCCGCGCTCGCCGGTGCGCCGGTGGAGCTGCAGGTCGTCCTTGACGAGACCCTGGTGAGCGGAGCCGTCATTCAGATCGGCGACCTGCAGGTGGATGCCACGGCCAGAGGACGCATTGATGCTTTGCGTGAGCACCTCACGCCCGGCGGTTGGGAAGACAGCGGCTTCGGAGCCGGATTGGCTCGAGCCGCCCATACGACGACACAGACAGAGGGAGCAGGTTGATGGCAGAACTGACGATCGACGCCAGTGAGATCACCGGGGCGCTGCAGCGCCACGTCGCCGAGTACACGCCGGCCGTAGGCACAGAGCAGATCGGGCGGATCGTAGAAGTGGGCGACGGCATCGCCCGCGTCTCGGGCCTGCCCGGCGCCGCGGTCAACGAGCTCTTGGAGTTCGAGGACGGCACGCTCGGCTTGGCCCTCAACCTGGACGAGGACACCATCGGTGCCGTCGTCCTCGGTGAAGTGGACAGCCTCGAAGAAGAGCAGACGGTCAAGGCGACCGGGCGTATCCAGACGGTGCCCGTGGGCGACGCCCTCCTGGGTCGCGTCGTCAACGCTCTGGGCGAGCCCATCGACGGCAAGGGCCCGATCAACACCACCGAGACCCGACGCATGGAAGTGCAGGCGCCCGGCATCGTCGGTCGTCAGCCGGTGGGCGAGCCGCTGCAGACCGGCATCAAGGCCATCGATGCCATGACCCCGATCGGTCGCGGTCAGCGCGAACTAATCATCGGTGACCGCAAGACGGGCAAGACCACCGTGGCCATCGACACCATCATCAACCAGGCCGGCCAAGGCGTGAAGTGCATTTACGTGGCCATCGGCCAGAAGAACTCCTCCGTGGCCCAGACCGTGGCCACGCTCGAGCAGCACCAGGCGCTCGAGTACACGGTGGTCGTGGTGGCGTCGGCCGGAGACCCCGCGCCGTACAAGTACCTCGCCCCCTACGCCGGCTGCGCCATGGGCCAGCACTGGATGGAAAACGGCGAGCACGCCCTCATTGTCTACGACGACCTTTCCAAGCAGGCCGAGGCCTACCGTTCCGTATCGCTGCTGCTGCGCCGTCCACCAGGGCGCGAGGCCTACCCGGGCGACGTCTTCTACCTGCACTCGCGCCTACTCGAGCGGGCCGCCAAGCTGTCCGATGACCGCGGCGGCGGATCGCTGACCGCTCTGCCGGTCATCGAGACCAAGGCGGGCGACATTTCGGCCTACATCCCGACCAACGTCATCTCCATCACCGACGGCCAGGTCTTCTTGGAGTCCGACCTGTTCAACTCCGGTATCCGTCCGGCCATCAACGTCGGGAACTCGGTGAGCCGAGTCGGCAGCGCAGCCCAGATCAAGGCCATGAAGCAGGTCTCTGGAACGTTGAAGCTCGACCTGGCCCAGTTCCGCGAGCTTGAGGCATTCGCCACCTTCGGCTCCGAACTGGACAAGGTGTCCCAGTCCCAGCTGGACCGGGGCTACCGCCTGACCGAACTGCTCAAGCAGCCCCAGAACGCACCGGTTCCGGTTGAGGAGCAGGTCCTGGTGGTCTACGCCGGCACCAAGGGTTGGGCCGACGAGGTCCCCGTACCCGAGGTGCGCCGCTTCGAGTCCGAGTTGATCGAGTACTTCAAGGGCAACCACCCCGGAGTGCTCGAGACCATCAAGTCCACCGGCGCGCTGCCTGACGGCGACGAGCTGGACAAGGGCTTGACCTCATTCCTCGAAGGTTTCGACACAGGGAAGGTCGACTGACGCATGGCCGGAGGCCAAGAGCGCGTTCTGCGGCGTCGGATCCGCAGCGTGCAGTCCACGAAGAAGATCACCAAGGCCATGGAGCTGATCGCGGCGTCGCGCATCGTGCGGGCCCAGGCGCGCATTGCCGCCAACCGGCCGTACCGGCTCGGGATGGAGAAGATTCTCCGTCAAGTGGTCAACGAAGATCCCGATGCCGCCGCCAAGCTGCTCGGCACGCCCGAAGCGCCTGAGCACGTCGGCATTCTGGCCATTGTGGGTGACCGCGGCCTGGCCGGGTCCTACAACTCAGGTGTGCTGCGAGCGACCGAACGCCTGGTGGCCGAATACAAGCGCAACGGGGCCCAGGTCACGTTGTGGACGGTGGGTAAGAAGGCTCCGGGCTACTTCCGCTACCGCGGCATCGAGGTGGAGCGTTCGTTCGCCGGCATTGCCGACCGTCCGGAGTTTGTCGATGCCCGTGACGTGGCCGCGGCCGTGGCCGCCCCCTTTGTGGCCGGCGACATCGCCGTGGTCCAGCTGGTGTCCACCCGATTCATCTCGGCCGGTACCCAGCGGGTGGAGACGCAGCAGTTGCTGCCGTTGCCCCTGCCCGAGGCCGAGGAAGAGGAAAGCCCCAAGGCGCCATCGGGAGCCACGGGGTACACCGAATTCGAGCCGGACATCGAGACCCTGCTGGCCGAGCTGGCCCCCCGGGCCACCGAAGCGGAAATCTTCGCTGCGCTGCTCGAAGGTTCGGCCGCCTTCTTCACCGCACAACAGCGGGCCATGGCCGCGGCGACCGACAACGCCGATGAACTTGTCCGCACCCTGACCCGCGTCATGAACCGCGCCCGTCAGGACGCCATCACTACCGAGATCATGGAAATCGTTGGCGGCGCTGAAGCGCTTCGCCAGACGAAGGGAGCTTGACCGATATGACCACCACCGCAACTCAGGACACTGCCCCGGCGGGCTCGTTGCAAGACGGGCGCGTCGTGGCCATTGCCGGCCCCGTCATCGACGTGGAGTTCCCACCTCACGCGTTGCCCGAGATCAACCACGCCGTCGAGTTCACCATCGACCTGGACGGCACCAAGAACGTGGTGGCGGCCGAGGTGGCCCAGCAGATCGGGGACGGCCGCGTGCGCTGCATCTGCATGCAGCAGACCGACGGTCTGGTCCGGGGCGCCCCCGTGCGCAACCTGGGTCGTGGCATCACCGTGCCGGTGGGTAACGCCGTGCTGGGCCACGTGTTCAACGTGCTGGGCCAGCCCCTCGACACCGACTCCATCGAAGGTGTCGACGACTACTGGGAGATCCACCGCAGCGCGCCCGCCTTCGACCAGCTCGAGCCCCGGGCCCAGATGTTCGAAACCGGCATCAAGGTCATCGACCTCCTTGAGCCCTACGTGCAGGGTGGCAAGATCGGCCTGTTCGGCGGTGCCGGCGTGGGCAAGACCGTCATCATCCAGGAGATGATCCACCGCGTGGCCCAGAACCACGGTGGCGTGTCCGTCTTCGCCGGTGTGGGCGAGCGCACCCGTGAAGGCACCGACATGTGGCTGGAAATGCAGGAGTCCGGCGTCATCGACAAGGCCGCCCTGGTCTACGGCCAGATGGACGAGCCCCCGGGCGTGCGCCTGCGGGTGGCCCTGGCCGCGCTGACCATGGCCGAATACTTCCGTGACGTGCAGAACCAGGACGTGCTGCTGTTCGTGGACAACATCTTCCGCTTCGTCCAGGCCGGCTCGGAAGTGTCGACCCTGCTGGGCCGCATGCCTTCGGCCGTGGGCTACCAGCCCACCCTGGCCGACGAGATGGGCGAGCTGCAGGAGCGCATCACCTCGACCAAGGGGAAGTCGATCACCTCGCTGCAGGCCGTCTACGTGCCGGCCGACGACTACACCGACCCGGCGCCGTTCACCACGTTCACCCACCTGGACGCCACCACCGAGTTGTCCCGCCAGATTGCCGCCCTCGGCATCTACCCGGCGGTGGACCCGCTGGCCTCCACCTCGAACATCCTGGCTCCCGAGATCGTGGGCGACCGTCATTACGCCGTGGCCCGCCGTGTCCAGGAGGTCCTGCAGCGTTCGAAGGAACTGCAGGACATCATCGCCATCCTCGGCATGGACGAGCTGTCCGAAGAGGACCGCGAGACGGTGACCCGGGCCCGCAAGATCCAGCGCTTCCTGTCGCAGCCCTTCTTCGTGGCCGAGGTGTTCACGGGCGTGCCCGGCATCTTCGTGCCCATTGACGAGACGGTGGAGTCCTTCGAGGCTCTGGTCAACGGCGACCTTGACCACGTGCCCGAGCAGGCCTTTCTCAACGTCGGCGGCGTGGAGTCGGTGCTGGCCAAGGCCAAGACGCTGCAGGATGAGGCCGGCTAGTGGCCGAAGGGGAATTCGGAGTCGAGGTCGTCACGCCCGAGCAGCCGCTCGTGGCCGGTGGGGCCACAGCGGTGGTCCTGGCCACTTCTGAAGGCGACATGACCGTGCTCGATGGGCACACCGCCCTGGTGGCCGACGTGGCGCCCTGCGAAGTCAAGGTGGAACAGCCCGACGGGACGACCCTGCGGCTTGCCGTGCACGGTGGCTTCTTGGAGGTTGACACCAGTGCCGGTGCCGCGGAGGGGTTAGCCGAGGGTGACGGGCCGTTGCCCGGCCTCTCGACCAAGGTGACAATCCTGGCCGGCGTGGCCGAGCTGGCGGACGACATCGACGTCCCGCGGGCTCAAGCCGCCAAAGAATCGGCGGAGCAGCGCGTGTCCGAGCTCAGCTCGGGCCGCTCCGGCGCCTCGGACCTCGGTGACGACGCTGGCACCCCTGAATTCGAATTGGCGGAAGCCGAGAAGGCGCTGGCTCGGGCTGAACTCAGACTGGCCGTAGCCGCCGGTTCGTAACCGCTCCTCAGTCGAAAGAGACTGAGCTGAATTCCGACAGCTTGGCCAGGGCGTGGTTGGCGTCGATCTTGCGCAACGTCCCTGACTTCGAGCGCATCACCAACGACTGCGTGGTGGCGCCGAACTCGTGGTAACGGACACCTTGTAAGAGCTCGCCGTCCGTGATTCCGGTCGCCGCGAAGAAGCAATTATCGCCCTGCACGAGGTCGTCGGTGGAGAGCACGGCATCGAGCTGGTAGCCCGCCGCAATGGCGGCCAGCCGTTCCTTTTCGTCGCGGGGATAGAGCCGGCCCTGGATTTCCCCACCCATGCACTTGAGGGCGGCCGCGGCGAGGACCCCCTCCGGGGTGCCACCGATGCCGAAGAGAATGTCGGTGCCCGCTCCGGGCCACCCGGTGGCGATGGCGCCGGCCACGTCACCGTCGGTGATGAGTCTGATGCGTGCACCGGTGGCTCGGACCTCGTTGATGAGGTTCACATGACGCGGCCGGTCAAGGATGACGGCCGTCAGGTCACGTACCGGGCGTCCCAAGGCCTCGGAAAGCGCGTGCAGGTTTTCCGTGGCACTTCGGCGGATGTCGCAGGCGCCCTTGGCCCGGGGGCCGACGGCCAGCTTCTCCATGTAGACGCAGGGCCCGGGGTCGAACATGGTGCCCCGTTCGGAGACGGCGATGACCGCCAGGGCCCCGCCGCGGCCCAGGGCGGTGAGCGTGGTGCCATCGATGGGATCAACCGCTATGTCCGTCAACGGTGGGGTACCGTCGCCCACCTTTTCGCCGTTGAACAGCATGGGGGCGTTGTCTTTCTCACCTTCGCCGATGACGACGAGACCGTCCATCGGGACCGACGCCAGCACTGCCCGCATGGCCTCGACGGCCACATCGTCGGCCCCGAGTTTGTCGCCTCGTCCCACCCAGCGGCTGGCTGCCATGGCGGCAGCCTCCGTGGTGCGGACCAGGTCCATGGCCAGATTTCGGTCTGGGGCTTGTCGGGAGGTGACCACGGCTCTGACCATAGTTCCTCACCCGTCCCCAACTGCCGGTCCGCCCCGTGGGCGTCCGCGATACTGGGACCGTGGAACGGATTGTCGTACAACCCAATGGCCCGCTGCATGGGACCGTGCGGGTCGGTGGGGCCAAGAACTCAGCGCTGAAGCTGCTGGTCGCCTGCCTGCTGGCCGAGGGCCGCACCGTCTTGAGCAACGTGCCCCTCATTGACGACGTCGAGTCGATGGCCGATGTCCTGCGGGCCGTCGGCGCTGAGGTGGAGCGTCTGGACAACGGGGATGTGGCGGTCACCACCCCGTCGGCCGCCAACCTGCGCCCCGAGGCTCCGTTCGAGTTGGTCGAGCGCATGCGGGCCTCGGTGGTCATCCTCGGCCTGCTTCTCTCGCGCTGCGGCGAGGTGCGGATGCCCCTGCCCGGGGGCGACGATTTCGGGGACCGCCCCATCGACTTCCATGTCAACGGTCTCACAGCCATGGGCGCCCGCTTCGAAACCTCAAGGGGTGAGGTCCGCGGTCACGTCGAGGGCGGGCGGCTGGTGGGGACCAGGGTGGTGCTGGAGTATCCGAGTCATACCGCCACGGACAACCTCCTCATGGCTGCCGTGCTGGCCAAGGGCACCACGGTGATTGAGAACGCGGCCAAGGAGCCCGAGGTGAGCGATCTGGCCGCGCTGCTGTGCTCCATGGGAGCCGTGGTCCGAGGAGCCGGGACGTCGCACATAGAGGTCGAAGGAGTCGACGAGCTCCATCCGACGACGCACACGGTGGTGCCCGATCGCGTGGTGGCGGCCACCTACCTGGCGGCCGCCGGTATCAGTGGCGGTGACATCACCATTGCTGATGCCCGGCCGGACCATATGGAGATGCTGCTGCGCAAGATCAACCAGATGGGCGTCGTGACGGAGATGGGGCCGCAGGGTCTGCGGGCCATCGGGGCCACGAGACTGACGGCGGCCGATGTGGCCACCCTGCCCTATCCGGGGGTGGCCACCGACTACAGCCCGATCCTGGTGGCGATGCTCTCGGTGGCCGACGGGGTGGGGATCCTCACGGAGAATCTCTTCTCTGGACGCTTCCGGTATGTGGAAGAACTTCGCCGCATGGGCGCCGATATCCGGACCGAAGGGCACCACGCCGTCGTGCGGGGAGTCCCGCATCTGTCTGGCGCACCCGTACGCGCCCCGGACATCCGGGCCGGCGTGGCTCTGGTGCTGGCCGGGCTGGTGGCTGAAGGCGAAACGGTCGTCAGCGGGGCTCACCACATCTGCCGGGGTTATGAGGATCTGGTTGGTGCCCTGGTCTCGCTCGGTGCCAAGGTGGTGGGCCAATGAATGCTCGCCCTTCCACCGATCCCGACGAGCTGCTGTCCCGGGCCCGGGCCAACGACCGGGTCTCGTTGGCCCGGATGCTCTCGCTGGTCGAACGCGGCGGCGACCCCGGTCTGGCCGTGGCCCGCTTGGCCTATCGGGCCGACATCCCCTACACGGTCGGGCTGACGGGAGCACCGGGCGCCGGAAAATCGACACTGACCGACCAGCTCATCACGGCGGTCCGAGGCGGATGGCCGTCGGCCGAGCCTGTGGACCAGGTGGGAGTGCTGGCCATCGACCCGACGTCACCGTTCAGCGGCGGGGCCATCCTGGGCGACCGGGTCCGCATGCAGCAACACGCCCTCGACCCCACCGTCTTCATCCGCTCCATGGCGACCCGGGGACACCTGGGCGGCCTGGCGCTGGCCGTCCCCGACGCCGTGCGCGTGCTCGGCGCGGCCGGCCTGCCGCTGGTCATTGTCGAGACGGTCGGTGTCGGGCAGATGGAAGTCGACATCGCGTCGGCCGCCGACACGACGCTGGTCGTGGTCACGCCCGGATGGGGTGACTCCATGCAGGCCAACAAGGCCGGGCTCTTGGAAATAGCGGACCTCTTCGTCATCAACAAGGCGGACCGGCCCGGGGCCCGCGAAGCGCGGCGGGACCTCGAACAGATGCTGGACCTCTCGACGCTGGGGGAGTGGCGGCCGCCGATCGTCGACACCACAGCCTCCACCGGCGCCGGCGTTCCCGAATTGTGGGAGGCCATTGCCAGCCACCGGGATCACTTGCGCCAGTCGGGCCTCTTGGAAGCGCGGCGGGCCGATCGCCTGGCCCATGAGCTCAAGAAGGTGCTCTTGGCGCGCAGTGCGGCCCGGATCGCCGAGTTGGCCTCCGGAGAAGAATTCGCCAGCGCCGTCAAGGCGCTCGCCGCCGGCGAACTGGACCCCTACGGGGCGGCCGACCGCCTCTTGGCCCAGTGATGCTCGCTCCATGGCGTCTACTACGGTGCGTTCATGCCTGACCTGTTTGTCACTATCGACCGGCGCCCCGATGGCGTGGCCCTGGTTCGCCTCGACCGGCCCAAGGCCAACGCGCTCTCGGGTGCAGTGCTGGGCCAGATTTACGACGCGGTTGAAGAGCTCCGTACGGATCTACCCGGGGCGGTGGTCCTGTGGGGCGGCCGGCGCATCTTTGCGGCCGGGGCCGACATTGTGGAGCTCGGCGAAGGGGCCAGCTCCGTTGGTTCCAACTTCACCACCGCACTCGGCGCCTTGGCCAGCCTGCCCCGCGCCACCATCGCCGCGGTGAACGGGTACGCCCTTGGCGGCGGGCTGGAGTTGGCCCTGACCTGCGATTTCCGCGTCTGCGCTGAAGACTCCAAGCTCGGGTTGCCCGAAATCCTGCTCGGGGTCATTCCCGGCGGGGGAGGCACCCAACGGCTCGCCCGGCTCATCGGTTCCTCCCGAGCCAAGGACCTGATCTTTAGCGGTCGTCACGTGCGGTCGGACGAGGCGCTCTCTATCGGCTTGGTCAACCGCGTCGTGCCGGCCGATGACGTCCTTGACACCGCCTTGGCCTGGGCGGCCGACCTGGCCCGGGGGGCGTTGGTAGCCCAGGGATTGGTCAAGGATGCCATCGACAAGGGTCTCGAAGGCACACTGCCCGATGGTCTGGCCATTGAACAGTCGGCCTTCAGGCAAGTGGCCAAGACCGAGGACGCCAAGAGGGGCATCACCTCGTTCCTCGAACACGGTCCGGGCAAGGCCACGTTCGTCGGCAAGTGAGCTCACCTCCCATTCCGGTGAGTGCCGCCGAGGGTCCGTTTGACCCTTCGGTGCGCTGGTTTCAGCACGCCGTCTTCTACGAGGTGTTGATCCGCGGCTTCTACGACGCCAACAACGACGGCACCGGGGACCTGAAGGGGCTGCGCGAGAAGCTCGACTACATCGAGTGGCTGGGTATCGATTGCATCTGGATGCTGCCCTTCTATCCGTCGCCGTTCCGGGATGGCGGCTATGACATCAGCGACTTCTTCAATGTGCACCCCGACTACGGCAGCATCGGCGACCTGGTGGCCTTCCTCGAAGACGCCCATCGTCGCGGCATCCGGGTCATTGCCGACCTGGTCATGAACCACACCAGTGACCAGCACCCGTGGTTCATCGAATCGCGCTCGAGCCGTGACAACGCCAAGGCCGACTGGTATGTGTGGAACGACGACGACCAGCGCTGGCCCGATGCCCGAGTCGTCTTCACCGACGTCGAGCGCTCCAACTGGACCTGGGACGACACCCGCCAGCAGTACTACTGGCACCGCTTCTACCACCACCAGCCCGACCTGAACTATGACAATCCCGAAGTGGCTGACACCATGATCGACCTGGTGCGCTTCTGGCTCGATCTCGGGTTCGATGGCTTCCGGCTCGACGCCGTGCCCTACCTTTACCAACGCGACGGCACGTCGGGTGAGCACCTGCCCGAAACGCACGCCTTCATCAAGCGCATCCGCAAGCAACTCGAAGCCGATTACCCGGGCCGGATCCTGCTGGCCGAGGCCAACGGATGGCCCAGCGACGTGGCCGACTACTTCGGCGACGCCGACGAGTGCCACCTGTGCTTCCACTTCCCGCTCATGCCCCGTATCTTCATGGCGGTGCGCCGTGAGCAGCGCTATCCGATCACCGAGATCCTGGCCCAGACCCCGGCCATCGCTGACTCCTGCCAGTGGGCCATCTTCTTGCGCAACCACGACGAGCTCACCTTGGAGCAGGTGACCGACGAGGACCGCGACTACATGATCGCCGAGTACGCCAAGGACCCCCGCATGAAGCGTCACATGGGGATCGGCCGCCGCCTAGCCCCGCTTCTCGACAACGACCGCCGCATGACCGAGTTGCTCTACGCCCTATTGCTCTCGCTGCCGGGCAGTCCCGTCATTTACTACGGCGATGAGCTGATGATGGGCGACAACATGTACCTGGGTGACAGGGACTCGGTACGTACGCCGATGCAGTGGTCACCGGACCGCAACGGCGGCTTCTCCCAGGCTGACTTCGCCCAGCTCTACCTACCGCCGCTCATGGACCCCGTCTACGGGTTTAGTGCCGTCAATGTGGAGGCGCAGCTGCGCAATCAGGGATCGTTCCTGCATTGGCTGCGGCGGATGCTCAACGAACGGAGACTGCTCCCGGTCATGGGAGTGGGGGAGATGGAAGTCTTGCCCTGCGCCAACCCGTCCGTCCTCGCCTACATGCGTTCGGGGGAGGTGGCCGACATCATGGCGTCAGTGCCCGCATCGACCCCGGTCTCGGCGGTCCACGACATGTGGGAGAAGCGCGATTGGGGCCGCAACAGTGTCATGGCGCGGACGGTTCCCGCCGGCAACGAGGGAGCTGGTGATGACGCCGTGCGCCGGCACCAGGCTGTCCTGTGCGTGCACAACCTCAGCCGCTTCGCCCAGCCCGCCGAGCTCTCTCTGGCCAAATGGGCCGGCGCCACGCCCTATGAGGTGCTCGGGCGCGTCCCCTTCCCGGTTGTGTCCGAGGAGCCGTACGCCATCACCCTTCCCCCGTACGGTTTCTTGTGGTTCGACCTGGTGAGTGAGGACCGAACGGCACCGGCATGACTCCAGAGCGCGAGCGTGCAATCCGTCGTCTGGTCGAATCCTGGCTGGCGCAGCGCTCGGCTCCCACCGCAGTGAACGCCTCGCCGCCCGACATCACGGTGCTCCGAGCCGACTTGATCCGGCCCGGCCGGCCCGCCCTCCTCGACGTGGTGGCCCGGATCGATGGGCGCTCGGCCCACCTGGTCATGGGCCTGCGTGGCGTGGGCGATGAGACGCATTTCATTCGGCCCGGCGACGAAGGCGGACTGGGCCTACTGGATGATGAAGGCGGGCTCTCGGTCTGCGTCGACGCCCTGCGGGACGCCGAGCTGGCCGCACTGCTTCTGGCCACCGTGCGCGGGGTCGAACACCGGCCGGGGCCGGTGGCCTCCATTCGCGATGACGACGACGTCGCCGTGCTCGACCTGGGTGACCGGGGCGACCTGGTGGTGTTCCCCTGGTTGACCGACCGACCCCGACCGGCGGTCGACATGCTGGTCGCACTCGAGGCGGCCGGGTTCAACCACGTCGCCGCTCCGCTGGTCCGTTGGACCTGGGAGGGGATGGACCTGGGCGTGATTCAGGAGCCCCTGGCCGATCGCTCGGGGGGATGGGCTCTGGCCCTGGCCTCGCTGCGTGACTATTACGCCTCTGGTGAGGCGCCCGAAAAAGCCGGGGCTGACTTCGGACCGGAAGCCCACGCCTTGGGCACCATGACGGCCCGCATGCACCTGGCGCTCGATCGGGCCTTCCCGCGCCACCCCCAACCCGTGGCGGAGTGGGTCGACGAGGCGGCGGCGGCCGTCAACCGCGTCGATCCCGGCGTGCTGGCGGCCCCGGGCGTGGCTGATCTGCTGGAGGGGCTGCGTCAGGCCGACGTGCGCCTGCCCGCCATCCGCACCCACGGCGATTTTCATCTGGGGCGGACATCGCGTACGGATCAGGGCTGGGTGGTCAGCGATTGCATTCCCGGCGGTGTGGTACCGGGCGAGCAGGAGCCGGGCGAACGATCACCGTTGGCCGATGTGGCCGATCTGCTCTGGTCGATGCACCAGGCCAGCGTGGCCGCGGCTCAAGAACGCGATCCGGCCGGTCGGCTCGACCTGGCCGAGCAGGGGCAGGCGTGGGAGAACCGCAACCGCCGCGCTCTGCTCAGCGGTTACCTCAACACACCCGGTATCGCCGGGTTGACCGGTCCTGACCGTGACATCATCCGTAACCTCTTGGCGCTCTTCGAGCTGGCCCGGTCTGTCCGTACGGATTAAAGCGCCAGGGCCGAGACCTTCAACGTTTCGGCCGCTTCTTCGGGGGAGACGACGTTGATGGCCACGCCCGTGCCCAACTCGAACCCCGCCGTGGTAGTGGCTTTGGGCCAGATGTGGGCGTGCCAGTGGTACGGATCGCCCACCCGGTAGGGGGCGGAATGGAAGACAATGTTGTAGGCCACATCACCAACCGATTCGGCCAGTTGCCCCAACGATTGGCGGATCGCTTCGCCTACGGCGATGAGGTCCTCGGTGGAACTCTTGTGGAGGTGGGGATTGTGCTCCCGGGGAATGACGAGCATTTCGTAGGGGACCGCGCTCCAGAAGGGGCAGACGACGACGACTCGATCATCGGAATAGATGACCCGGATGTTCGTGTCTTCTTCGGCCTCCATGGTGGTGCAGAGGAGGCAGGAGCCGACGAAGCGGGCGAAGCGGGCCTGCTCCTCGGCCAACTCGCGCGGTATGAAGGACATGCCGAGGAGCTGCCCGTGGGGATGCTCGAGCGACGCCCCGGCTTCCCGGCCGGAGTTCACGATGGCTTGCGTGTAGCGAATGTTGGACTGCGACGCGTGCTCTTCCAGACGATCGCGCAGGGCGGCCATGACCAGGCTCGTCTGTTCGGCGGACAGCATGCCCAACGTGGCATCGTGCTCGGGCGAGAAGATCAGGATCTCGTGGATCCCGCCCGCGGTGGCCTGGGTGAAGACGGGGCCCCGGTTGGCCACGACGAATGGTTCGTCGCCTTCGAAGGCAGGATAGAGATTGGGCACCACCCGGACCAGCCAGCGTCCGGTGGGGCCATAGGTCTCAAGGGCGGGCGGGGTGGTTTCCTCGTTGCCGGGACAGAAGGGGCAGGGCCGGCCCGGCTCCTCTTCCACCCACGGTGACCGGGTGACGAAGGAATAGGGCCGTTGGGAGCGGCCGGGGCTGACAACTACCCAGCGTCCAGACAACGGATCCAGCCGGAGTTGGTTCATCTGTCATCACCAAGTTGTCCTGCCCGGTGCACCAGCATGCGCGGCTGCCTCTTTGTCCACTTGTGTACATCTCTACGGTACAGGTTTACGCACCCGGTCAGGCTGCATGATCGGGTGGGTAAACCTGGGTCGACACGCCATGAGTGAAGATATCCGCCGTGCACCATCAGCCCCAGGGCCCCGTCTTCGACATCGTGCTCCTCCTGCACGTGGCGTGCGTGGTGGTGGGTCTGGCCACCACTCTCACCAGTGCGGCCACCGCCACCCGCCTGCGCAAGCTCCTGGGCGGCGGCGCCCCCCTGCCCGACACCGTGGCCCGCTATTTCCGTCCAGGCACCAACTGGGCTGGTCGGGGCATGTACGGCATACCGGCCTTCGGGTTCGTGCTGCTCGCGGTCAGCCATGGGGCCTACGGGTTGGGTGACGGTTGGGTGACGGTGGGGTTGGCCATCTTCGTGGGTGTCGTCCTGTTGGCCGAGGGCACCCTCTGGCCCGCCGAGCGCCGCCTCCAGGTATCGCTCGCCACCTACCAAGGAGGTGCGCCGGACACCGACGAGGCTCGGGCCCGCGATGCCAAGATGGTGGTCTGGACCGCCAGCGCCGCCCTCGTTCTCCTGGTGGCCGGGTCCGTCATCATGGTGGCCATGCCCTAGGAGCTCGCCAAAAAGCCACGCCGCCCAACCCGATATTGGGCTGGACGGCGTGGCTCGGAGGCAGTGCGGCACCGTAAGGTCAGGTGCGGAGGCGGTTCAAGTGGGCAGGCAGCCGTTAACGCCACTCTGGGACGACGCCACGTCCAGGTTGAGCTGAGCCAGGCCCAGCGCGTTGACCGTGAGTGCGATGGCATTGACCGTCAGCCCGCTGGTCGATTGGTAGTCCGGGATCTGCTGGTTGAGGACCAGCTTGACCACGCCCACGTTCACGACGGTGTTCGGCGCGATGGCCGTGGGCTTGGCAATGACCACCGTGGTGCCGATCCTCAGGTAGGCAATGGTGGTCGATCCAAAGGAACCACCACAGCCCGAGGTCGAGCTGGAGGCCACGCCTTGGATGGCGATGGTCGGCAGCGTGACGAGGCCGAGGGCCAGATTGGCCACCGAGGCGTGCGCGACCGATATCCCGGCGTCAGACAGTGTGGTCACGTTGGCGCAGAGGTCTCCCGAGACCAGCACGTTGCGGATGATGGGATTCAGCGCACACGGAGTGGGGGTGGTCGACGAGACATCGGTGGCCACTGGCCCCGTGCCCTGC
The DNA here is from genome assembly GCA_036268485.1 of Acidimicrobiales bacterium. Lineage (GTDB taxonomy): Bacteria > Actinomycetota > Acidimicrobiia > Acidimicrobiales > RAAP-2 > Bog-473. The sequence goes on along the minus strand of DATAUC010000073.1, from coordinate 38,553 downwards.
ACCGTGGTGACGGGCACGAGCGGCTGACCGAGCAGCGACGCGCTGATGCTGACGGCGGATGCCTGACCGGTGAAAGCTGCTCCACCGTCGGAGTACGCCGACGCCGATCCGCCGCTGAGGGCGAGTGCGCCGGTGGAGAGCAGGGCAACGCTGCCCGCCGCCAGAAGCCCGAGCGAACGTCGCCGGCTTGGCACTCTCAACAATGTCGATAGGTCCTTCATGGACTTGCCGCCTTTCTGGTTGAGCAACCGGTCGGCTCAGGGAGAGCACGACCGCACCTCAACAGTGAAGGAAGGGCATTGCAAAGCCTTGACATAGCCATTGCAGCTGCATTGCCGCAGCTAGCCGGGTATGTGTTGCCGCACGACATCGGCCAGGAGGGCCCGAGCCTCCTCAATCCGACCCTGGCGCACCAGGGCGGGCAGGGGGCCGTCGAGCAGCCCCGACCAGTCCACGTGCTCGGTGCTGACGCCGGCGTCACGCAGCCGGGTCCGGGCCTCTCCCAACAAGGCGGCCAACTGGCCCAGTCCCGGGCCGAGGTCAGCGCCCACCCGTCGCCGCAGCCATGAGGCCAGCGCCGGACTGGTCCCGCCGGTCGAGATGGCCACGGTTACCGGACCGTCCTGGTGCACCGACGGCATGATGAAAGAGCAGTGCGCGATGTCGTCGGCGCTGTTGACCCAGACGCCAGCCGCCTCGGCGTCGTCGAACACGGCACCGTCGACCGAGGTGATGCCGGTGGCGGTGATCACCAACCGGAACCCGGTCACGTCACCTGGGGCGTACTCCCGGGGGAGGAGCGTCACCGGGGAGAGGGCCGCCATGTCGTCACAGATCTGGGGGGCAATCACGGTGACCAGGGCCCCGCCGTCGAGGAGGCGACGAGCCTTGCGGGCGGCCACCGGTCCTCCACCGATGATCAGGCAGGGGCGGCCGGCGAGGTTGAGCGAGACGGGGAAGTACCCGCTCGGCGGTACCGGCACCTCAGTGGTGCAGGCGCGGGGGACCGACCATGCCGGCAGCCACGGTGGCCATCGTCAGCTCGTCAATGAGGACGAAGCTGCCCGTGATGCGATCGATGGAGTACGAGTCGAGCGCCAGCGGGCTGGCGGTGCGGAGCCGGACGATGCCGATGTCGTTCTCGGCCAGTTCGCTGGCTTCGGACACCTCGAGTTGGTTGACGTCGAAGATCCCCTCGACACTCTCGACCACGACCGGGGTCACGCGGGTGGTGTGCTTGAGCTTGAGGCGGTCGCCGGCCACCAGAGGGCGGTCGTGGAACCAGCACACCGTGGCCACGAAGTCGTCGGTGACCGTCGGCGGCTCCTCCAGGGAGGAGATGAGGTCACCGCGTGAGATATCGATGTCGTCATTGAGGGTGAGCGAAATCGACAGCCCCACCTCGGCTCGGGGGATGGGTCCGTCCGCCGTCTCGATGGCCTTGATGGTGGAGTACTTGCCTTCGGGCAGCACCACGATCGGATCGCCGGTGCGGAACGGTCCACCGTTGACCATGCCGGCGTAGCTGCGCCCGCCGCCGGGTTGGCGCAGAACCCACTGGACGGGCAATCGGCCGCCGTTGCCCTGGCGCAGGCCATGCTGCGAAGCCCACCCACCGGCGTTGGCCGACTCCAGGGCGTCCAGCACGGTGGGGCCGTCGTACCAGGGGGCCGATTCCGAGCGCTCGACCACGTTGTCGCCGTCGAGGGCCGAGATGGGGATGACGGTGCAGGTGACGAGGCCGAGCTGGCGGGCCAGGGTCTCCATCTCATCGACGATGCCCTGGTAGGCCGACTTGTCCCAGTCCACCAGGTCCATCTTGTTGGCGCACACGACGAGCTGGTCGACACCGAGGAGCGCGGCGATACAAATGTGACGACGCGATTGCTCGCGCAAGCCGGCCGTGGCGTCGACCAATACCAGGGCCAGGTCGGCCGTGGAAGCGCCGGTGGCCATATTGCGGGTGTACTGGATGTGCCCCGGGCAATCCGCAATGACGAACTTGCGATGGGGCGTGGCGGCGTAGCGATAGGCCACGTCGATGGTGATGCCCTGCTCGCGTTCGGCCCGCAGGCCGTCGGTCACAAAGGAGAGGTCCACCTCTCCGAGACCGCGCCGCTCCGAGGCCGTGTTGATGGCATCGATCTGGTCATCGAACAGCTGGAGTGTGTCAAAGAGGAGGCGACCGATAAGGGTGCTCTTCCCGTCGTCGACTGACCCGATGGTGGCAAACCGCAACAGGTCCATGGAGTCGACGCCGAGCTCCTGGCCGCCGGCCGGCGGCGAGCTGGGCATCTTGCTCATGGTCTAGAAGTACCCCTCACGCTTGCGATCTTCCATGGAGGTCTCCGAGAACCGGTCGTCCCCCCGGGTGGCGCCCCGTTCTGAAATGCGGGAGGCCGAAACTTCCCGGATGATGTCGTCGACCGTGGTCGCCTCCGAACGCACGGCGCCGGTCAGGGTGGCGTCGCCCACGGTGCGGTAGCGGACCATGGCGACTTCAACCGTTTCGGCCCCCTGGGGCGACACCCACTCGCTCTCGGCCAGCAGCATGCCGTCGCGCTCGATGACCGATCGCGAGTGTGCGTAGTAGATGGAGGGCAAGACGATGCGTTCGCGCCGGATGTACTGCCAGATATCGAGCTCGGTCCAGTCCGACAACGGGAAGGCGCGGAGGTGCTCGCCCGGTCGCACGCTGCCCTGGTAGAGCTGCCACAGTTCGGGACGCTGGCGCTTGGGATCCCACTGACCGAAGGAATCGCGGAAGGACAGCACGCGTTCTTTGGCCCGGGCCTTGTCCTCGTCACGTCGAGCACCACCGAAGGCGGCGTCGAACTTGTTGGCGTTGATGGCGTCGAGCAGGGTGGTCGTCTGCAGCCGGTTGCGCGAGGCGGCCGGGCCGGGATCGGCCACCCGACCCTGGTCGATGGAGTCCTGGACCTTGGCCACAATGAGGCGGGCCCCTTCGGCCTCGACCTGCGCATCGCGGTAGTCGAGCACTTCGGAGAAGTTGTGGCCGGTGTCGACGTGCAGCACGGGAAAGGGGATGCGCCCCGGCGTGAAGGCCTTGGCCGCCAGGTGCAGCAGCACGGCCGAATCCTTGCCGCCACTGAAGAGGAGGACGGGGCGCTCAGCCTCGGCCGCCACTTCGCGGATGATGAAGATGGCGAGGGACTCGAGGAGATCGAGGTGGCCCAAGGGGTGGCCCACCGGGCGCACCAGCGCGGTCACCGAGGCATCCTGCTGCCCGGGACGACCACCGGCCGGTCCCGAGAAGGGTCGGCTTCTTGAGTTGTGGAAGGTCACTGCGGAGTCCATGGGGCCTCTTCGAAAGATGACCAATTTGGTCATGTATACTTTGGTCTGCATTCTGCCGGGCGTCAAGCTCCGGTCGTGAGACGCTAGAAGGCGCCTCTTGGGGGTCGCCGAGGCTGACCTGGCTCCCAGCTTAGGAAGAAGGGCTCACAGTGATGACCGAGACGACCGCGGCAGAAGAGACATTGAGTATCGAAGAGCTCGAGGCCATCAATCTCGAGTTCGAACACGCCCCAGCCAGCAAGGTCATCACATGGGCCGCTGACACGTTTGGAAGCTCGCTGGTCCTGGCCGCCTCGTTCGAGGACATCGTCCTCATCGACCTGGCCACCAAGGTGGCCCCCGACATTGAGGTGATCTTTCTCGACACCGAGGCCCATTTCCCCGAGACGCTCGCCTTCGTCGAAGAGATTCGGGGTCGCTACGACCTCAACCTGACCGTGACCAAGCCCGTGCCCGAAGCCGTTGACCACCCCTGCGGGAGCGCGCAGTGCTGCCAGTTCCGCAAGGTCCTCCCCCTGAAGGCGGCGGTCCAAGGCAATCGGGCCTGGTTGACCTCGCTCAAGCGAGTCGACGGCCCAACCCGGGCCCAGGCACCGGTGGTCAGCTGGGACGCCGCGTTCGGCCTGGTCAAGATCAACCCGGTGGTCACCTGGACCAACGATGACATTGCCTCGTACCTGAAGGACCACGATCTCCCGTTTCACCCGCTTATCAGCCAGGGCTACGTCTCCATCGGCTGTGCCCCCACCACGCGCCCGGTGGCCGAAGGCGAGGACCCCCGGGCCGGACGCTGGGCCGGCATGGACAAGTCCGAGTGCGGACTGCACGCCTGATGCCCCGTGACCTGGACAATCCCTACGGGATGCAATTCCGCGGTCGTGAGCGCGGGCTGAAGTTCGTCCGGCCCTACCGCAACGTCGGCGAGCTCAACTCGGTGGAGCAGATGAAGCTGTCACGCCACCCGTTCGAAGTGGCCCAGAGCATCATTGACACCTATTCCAAGCAGGGTGCTGATTCCATCAACAAGGTGCCCGGCGAGATGGAGCGCCTGAAGTGGGTGGGGATGTACCCGCAGAAGCAGGGCGGCGATGCCTTCATGATGCGGATCAAGGTGCCGGGTGGCGTGATGACGGCCGCCCAGGTGCGCGAGATCGGCGTGGCGGCGGACGCCTTCGCCGAGGGTCCCGACGACAGCCGGGTCTTCGGCAATCGCTACGCCGACCTGACCACGCGCCAGGACATCCAGCTGCACTGGATCCGTATCGCCGATGTCCCCCGCATCTGGCAGCGCTTCTGGGATGTGGGGTTGACCACCGTGCAGGCCTGCGGGGACTCGGCCCGCAATGTATGCGCCTGCCCCGTCTCGGGGATCGACGCCCATGAAGTCGTCGAGGCGTTCCCGGTGGCCCAGGCTATTTCGGCCTTCTTTACCGGCAACCGTGAATACGCCAACCTGCCCCGCAAGTTCAAGATCGCCGTCACGGGCTGCCTGGAAGATTGCGCCCGCGTTGAGATCAACGACATCGGGTTGTGGCCGGCGCAGCAGAGTGACGGGGCGATCGGCTTCAACGTGCTCATCGGCGGCGGGCTCTCGGACGGCGAGCGGATGGCGTCGGACATCGACGTGTTCATCCGGCCCGATCAGGCCGTGGAACTGTGCCGCGGTGTGGCCCAAGTCTTCGGCGAACTGGGCAACCGGGAGAACCGTGGCCTGGCCCGCATGCGCTACCTGGCCCAAGAACTCGGACCGGAGGGCTTTCGGGCTGCGCTGGACGAGCGGACCAAGTTCTCGCTCGACCCGGCCGGGAAGGAACTCACCGACCACTTCCGGGGGGATCACGTCGGCGTGCATCCCCAGAAGCAGCCCGGCCTGGTCTATGTCGGTTGCTCGGTACCGGTCGGACGTATGCACGGCATGGAGCTGGTGGACGCCGCCCGTCTGGCCGAGACCTACGGCGACGGACACATTCGCATCGGTACCGACCAGAACTTCATCCTGTCGGGCGTGCCCGAGGACCGGGTCGATGACCTTCTGGCCGAGCCGCTCATGCAGCAGTACTCGCCCTTCCCCGGACCGTTTGAACGCGGGGTGGTGGCCTGCACGGGCTCGGAGTTCTGCCGCTTCGCCATCGTCGAGACTAAGGAACGAGCCGTGAAGTGGGCCCGCACGCTCGACGCCAAGCTGTCGGCCAGCGGTGGCGACGGCGGGGGCACCGGTGATGCCGGAGTGATCCGGATGCACTTCTCGGGTTGCTCGGCCTCCTGCGCGCAGCCGCAAATCGCCGACATCGGGTTCCGGGGCGACATTGCGCACGTGGGCGAGCACATTGAGGAGGCTGTCGACATCGGGCTGGGCGGATCACTCGGTCCTGACGCCGCCTTCATCGATTGGGTCACCGGCGCGCTGCCGGTCGACAAGGTGCCCGACGCGCTGCTGCGGATCGTCGGTCGCTACCAAGCCGAGCGCAGGGAGGCCGAGCCCTTCCACATCTGGGCCCGCCGGACCCCGGCCGACGAACTGGCCGCCACCATTTCGGGCGCACCGGCCGTGGTCGGCTCATGAAGCGCTATCGCGTCCGGGAGCAGATGAACGGCATCACCGAGCCTCCGGGCAAGGTGTGGTTCTGGGAGCTGGAAGCTGGGGTCATCCACGCCGAGCGCTGTATTCAGTGCGGCACCTGCGTGGCTGTCTGCCCGTCGAACTCCATCGGCATTGACGAGGACACCAACCTGCCCGAACTGGTCAAGATGTGCACCGGGTGCTCGCTGTGCTGGGACTTCTGCCCCCGGGGCGGCCTGCGCTACGAGGCGTTGTGGCCGCCGTCGACGGTGTCGGAAACCGAGGAGGCCGAAGTCCTGCCGGCGCAGGTCCGCTCCGATGCCTCGGATACCTACTGGAAGATCACCGGGGGGCCGCCGGCCGACGGACTGGGCGCCGTGGTCGAGAGCTTCGCCGTTCGGGCCGCGTCCAAGTTGGACGATGTGCAGGACGGCGGCACGGTCAGCGCGCTGCTGATCAGCCTCCTGGCCGCCGGCGAGATCGACGGGGCTCTGGTCTCCAAGCCCAGCAGCGACCCAGACGAGCAGTGGAAGGGTGTGGCTACCATCGCCACGACGGCCGCCGAGATCAAGGCCGCTTCGGGCAGCTTCTACAACCAGACCATGGCACTGGCCGAACTGGATCTGTCCAAGTACTCGTTGCCGGCCAAGCCACGCATCGCCGTGGTGGGGACGCCCTGCGAGGTGCAGGGACTTCGCGCCATGCAGGCTCGACGCTGGCCGACCGGCGCCCACCGGGTGGATGCCGTGGTCCTCAGCATCGCCCTGATGTGCACCAAGAACTTCGACTACGAGGCGCTGACCCTGAAGGAACTGCGGGACAAGCGCGGCGTGGACCTGGACCGGGTCTCGAAGATGGACGTCATCCGCGGCCGCATGATCGTGGAGTACCGCGATGGAGAGCTGGCGGTGGACGAGCCCGTCAAGGACTTCCACGGGGCGGCCCTCAAGGGTTGCGACGAGTGCGCCGACTTCCTGGGCCGCTCGGCCGACATCTCGGTCGGCAGCGTGGGCTCCACCGACGGATGGACCAGCGTGCTGATCAGGACCGAACGCGGCCGTTTGGCCTTTCAGTCGGCCCGGGCCAAGCTCGACGTGCGTGAGCTGGACGATCCGGCCGCCCTGCTCCGTCTGGATGCGTTGGACAAGAAAATTGCCAATCGATCATTGCAGCGCAAGCTCGACCCCGACGCCCCCCTGTTCATCGATTTCGAAGAGCACGTCCGCACCTACGACGGCACGGATCGCCAGCCCGTCTTCATCCGGCACTAGGTATGACGTCCTCCCTCTCACTCCATGTCCCCGACGAGCCCACGGTCCGAGCTGAGGCCTGGTTGTCGGCCGTCTTGGACGGCCAGGATCTGACCACCGTGTTGCAGGCCGACGACGGGCTGACCGCGTGGCTGTGGTCGCGTTGGAGTTCTCTGCCCTCGTCCGGTATCCAGCGCGAGGTCTTTGACCGGATCGTCACCGACTACCGGCGGGAAATCTGGCTCTGGTTGGCCGGTGAACGAACCTGGGCCCACGCCTGCTCCGGGCTGGTCGGCCGGGTGAACCGGCGCGTGCAGGTCGACTCCACCGTCGCGTGAGCGCAGCGGGCGATCTCAGCCCGGTCATTGCGCTCCAGGGGCTCATCATTCGGCGGGAGGGAACGGTCGTCCTCAACGGGATCGACTGGGTCGTGCAGCCGGGGGAGCGCTGGGTCGTCTTAGGCGCCAACGGCTCGGGCAAGACGACCTTGCTTCAAGTGGTGGGCGCCCGTCTCTGGCCAACAGCCGGGTCGGTCGAGATCCTCGGTGAGCGCCTGGGCCGGGTCGATGTCCGCACCCTGCGACCACGCATCTCGTTGGTCAGCGGATCGGTGACGCGCCAACTCCGGCCCGATCTCCTGGCTCGGGAGGTGGTGGTCAGCGGCCGGTTCGGGGCCTTGGAGACTTGGTGGAACACCTACACCGACGACGACTGGCGCCGCGCCGACGAGCTGCTCACCCAGGCCGGAGTGGGTGCCATCGGCGATCGGCCCTTTGGCGTCATTTCCGAAGGCGAGCGCCAGCAGGTGTTGTTGGCCCGGGCGCTGATGGCGCAACCCCAGCTCCTGTTGCTGGACGAGCCGGCCGCCGGGCTCGATCTGGGCGCCCGCGAACGACTGGTGGCCCGTCTGGGGCGACTGGCACATGATCCCGAGTACCCGACGATGGTGTTGGTGACCCACCACTGCGAGGAGATCCCGGCCGGTTTCACCCACGCCGGGCTGGTGCGCCGGGGCGAACTGATGGCCGCCGGCCCGTTGGCCGAGGTGATCACTTCGGAATTGGTCTCGCGCTGCTTCGACGTGGCGGTGACCGTCGGGTGCGACGACGGACGGTGGTGGAGTCGAGCCCGATCGGGCGTCTGACAGGGCCGTGAACAGGGCGTGAAGAAAGCGCTTGCCAAGGCCCGCTGGCGGAGCTACAAAGCACCCAACGAGGAGAGGCACTGACGTGGTCGGCGCTGCGCATTTCCCAACCATCCACCACTTGGAATTGGCCCCTGATTAGGGTCTTCCACCGGAGCGAAGGTAGGTCGTCGGGGAGTGACGATTGTGATCCTGCTAGTCCTCGTAGTCGTACTGTGGATATTGGTGCTGGCGCCCAGCGCGTGGCGGCGAGTTACGGCCGCACGCCAGGGGGTCGGCTCCATCGACCACTTCCACCACCAGCTGGAACTGCTGGAGCACGCCGGCCCGAAACTGGTGTCACCGGCCTACCGTCTCCACACCGCCCTGCCGGGTGGAGTGATCACCCAGGCCCCGCCGGCTGACGTGAACTCGAACCGACCCAAGCTCGTCTTGCTGCGCCCCACCGATGACGAATACCTGGCCGACGTCGATGATGTCGATGGCGCCCACTACGAGCGGGTCTGCGTCCTCGACGCCCCCGAACCCCAGGTCAGCCCGGCCCTGGCCCGGATGGAACTCTCCATGCACCGTCGCGAGGAGGCTCGCCGCCGCTGCACCCTCCTCCTGCGCCTGCTCACGGCCACAGCAGTGAGCACCGCCATAATCGGAGCAATGCACTCATTCCGGTTGGTCTGGATCGTCACGGTCCTGAGCGGTGTCGCCGCCCTGGGGTTGCTCGGGCTCATGGGCTACGCCCGGGAACTGGAAGCGCAGCGGGATCGGCGCATGTCCACGCCCGCTGGCTACGACCAGGGCTATGGCGACTACGAGACCTATGACGAGAACGACGGCTACGGCGGGTACTACGAGGACGAGCCGGCACCGGCCCGGGCCGGCGGTCCCGGTGGCTGGGATGAGGAATACGAGATCGTCCTGCGCCAGGCGGCAGTCGGCCACTAGGCACGAAGAGTCGGGCTCCGAGAGGGGTACCGAGGTCGGACTATCCTTGGTGGCTGCCGGGGGTGTAGCTCAGCTGGCAGAGCGCTACGTTCGCAACGCAGAGGGCGAGGGTTCGAATCCCTTCACCTCCACTCGGCAGAAAGGCCAGGTCACAGGCCTAAAGTGTGATCCGTACTGGTTCACCAAGCGCCGGTGAAGCGCTACGTGGTTCGGGTAGATGTCGTTCACGCGAGTTCGTCTGCTTCGCTGTAACCCGGATAACAAGCGCTGGACCGACCGGGAGCGTCGTCTCGAGACGCGACAAGCGCGGGGTTTCGAGACATCTGGGCGCAGCCATCGATTGACTCATAACTGAGTGGTCGGTCGTTCAAAGTCCGCCCCCGCTACCGGAGGGTCAACCTGTCGCGATCTCGCTGCCAGACCTGATCACTGAATTGCGGGTTGCTCCGAGGAGCCCCGCATGGCTTCTAGACAGGGCGCCGCCTGGTCTGGGCGCAGAACTGAGCCTGCGGAGCGCGGTCATTGCCCAAATCTGAGCAATGAATCATTTGTCATGTCTTGGGCGAACTGCAGCCCCAGAGGAGCAGGGCAACGGCATCACATCAGGCAAGATCACCTGAAGGACCATGGGCCGAAGCGGCCGCACGCCACGAAGACGGCCAAGGCGAGATAGGTCAGGTTCCCTAGCGCGTGCTTGTACTCTTGACGGCGCGACCGTCACGATCGCCGCGCCGATCATGATCGTCCCCAGTCCGACAGCGGCCAGCGGCACGAGAACCGGCCCGATGCCGAGTGCGGCGGGCAGGATCAGGCCGACGGCGCCCATGATCTCGACTGCTCCGAGGGCCTTGACGAAGCCGGCGCTGAAGTCGTTGACCCATCCCCCGCCGGGAGCCTTGGCCAACTTCTGCTTTGGTATGAATAGTTTGCTAGCACCCGCCACGAGGAAGGCTGCGGCCAGGTAGCCAGCGATGATCCACAAAGCGATGTTCACATGTTTACCTGTCGACGGCTACGCTCGCGCGCCTACGACTCCGATGCCTTCGCTTGCTTGAGAAACTCCAACAGCGCGTCCGTGTCGTAATAGAACATCTGGGCTCGACACAGTGTTCCGTTGCTGACTTCGTATAAGCCTATGACTTCTCCTTCATACCTGTTGCCGTTGATGTCGCGTCCTCGCTGGCGATACACCACGACTACCTCGTTCCCCCGACTCGAAATGACACGAAGATCCATTGCTCGGTCATCGGCAGTCGGCTGGAGTGGTAACCAGACGCTTTGCCACGTGGGCCCCTCGGTGTCCGGGAATGCTCCCGTTGAGGACCCCCCATAGGGAAGGGGCGGCGGCCAGTGAAACTCGACGTTAGGGTCGTAGATCTCGAGAATCCGGTCGATGTCCCGGCTTTCGATGGCAGCAAAGAGCTCAATGATCAAGTCCTCGTTGTCCATCGCGATGGCTCCTCTCTCAGGTTCATGCGGCCGCTGCACTTACACAAGAGGAGGGAGGGCCACCAAAGGTCCCGGGAACTTCTTTGCCTTTCGGCCCCTCTGGCAAGTGGTCTACATGATGGACAACAAGGTCTACCTCGAGACGGTTCGACCCTTGCCATCTGGTGCCCAAACGTAGCGAGTGCAGCCATTGCCACAGTCCCTCGGTGCCACGGCTCTGTCCAATTTCCGGCTTCTTACGTCGACTGGGTTTTGTGGGCTTGAGACGTTCGTTCATAGAACGAGGATCAGATAGCCGGCATCACTTGTCTCCGGTTAGCCCAAGCGCAAGTTCAAGCCCGTCTACGTCGCGCTCGACGTGACCGACCAGCCAGCGTCTGGCCAACCGGAAGAGTGGTTGGATCGGACGCCGGAGCACAGTCGGACCAGGCAGGTTGCATGCTTCGGCGTGGGCAAAGCGCGTGTGGTCGCCGGATGGTTCGGCCGCGAACATGACCAGGTAGTACGCGGGACGAGCCGTCATGAGACACCATCCCACGTCAAGGTCGACATCCAGCGTGAATCGGATCGGTAAGAAGGGACCGCGCACCTTTGCGGTAAGTCGATTGTCGTCCCGGTTCGTGATGTGGAACTCGGCGACCGTCTCGTCGAAGGAGGGCACTGACCGCTCCATGTCGGAGAAGTAGTCCCAGACCTGTTCGAAGGGGACAGGTATGTGCCTCTCTGTGTAGGCAGATCCAGGGAATCCAGCTGCGAGAGCGCGGAGCCTCCCGACATTGCCGACGTTGGCCTGCGGCCACAACTCGCTCATTGGATCCACTCCGTCCGGAACGCCTCACGAGCCCGACTCAATCGCGATTTCACCGTTCCGACGGCGACGCCGAGCAGGTCGGCCATCTCTTCCTCGCTCAGACCTTCAAACTGCTGCAGGACGAGAACAGCGCGTTGATCCGGACTCAGCGACTGCAAGGCGTCTCGGACGTCTACAGCGGCTTCCGCATCGCCCGGGGAAGGAGTCGTCGCTAGCACCTCGGGGTCGGTCGGCACAGCCTGTGCTGGTTTCGCTTGTCGAATGGACTCTCGTACGGCGATGCGACGAGCCCAGCCGCGCACAGCCCCGGGATCTCGAAGCGACCCGATGTGGCGCATGACCGAGATCAAGGTCTCTTGAAGAGCATCGTCGCCGTGATCGAGCGCGATGGCGCCACAGATCCGTCCGAGGTAGGGCATCAGCTGGCGCAGGACTTCATCGAGCGCTCGGGGGTCTCCGCGCTGGGCCCGGATGACCGTGCGGCGGTCGACTTCGTCATTCTCCGAAGAGGTCACAACCACCCCGAAAGTTCCTTGGAACTTCCTCCCATCATCGGCCCTCTTGTAGGTAGCGGCGATACAGATTCGGAAGGAAGGTCATCGTCTATGACAGCTGAGATTCGATCGACACAAGTAGTGGTACTTGGGGCAGGCTACACCGGTCTCATGGCCGCTCTCCGGGTGGCTCGCCGAACGCGTCGTCTTGACGTGAAGGTTCTTCTGGTCAACCCGTCTGAGCGATTCATCGAGCGACTGCGCATGCACCAGCTGGCGACCGGTCAACAACTCAAGGAGTACTCGATCCCAGACCTCATCGCCGGGACCGGTATCGAATTCGTCCAGGGTTGGGCCACCACAATCAGCGTTGATGCCAACTGGCTCCTTGTCGAACGAGCCGACGACTCGCCACAGCGCGTCGATTTTGACTACTTGATCTACGCCATTGGGAGCGCGGCGAACACGACCACGGTGCCCGGCGTCGAGCACCATGCCTTCACGCTGGACTCGCCTGACACGTGTGTCCGTTTCGCCAGGCGTCTCGATAGCCTCGACGGATATGGGACGGTTGCGGTGTGCGGCAACGGCCTCACCGGAGTCGAGGCAGCGAGCGAGATCGCCGAGTCGCATCCTGGCCTCAGAGTGGTGCTTATCGGGAAAGGAGAACCGGGTTCCATGATGGGAGCCAAAGCTCGCAACTATCTCGTTTCCGTGCTCGACCGTCTTGGCATCGAAAGTCTCAGCCACTGCGAAATCACGAAGGTGTTGCCCGACGCCGTCGAAGTCGCCGACCACGCGGCCATACCAATCGATGCGTGCTTGTGGACTACCGGGTTCTGGGCTTCACCGCTTGCGAGAGACGCCGGCCTGCGCGTTGATGAACGCGGGCGAATTGTGGTCGATGATGCCCTACGATCGATCTCCCACCCCCAGGTACTCGCTGTTGGGGACAGCGCCGCGATCACACAGCCCTGGGGCGAGATCCACGGCACCTGCCAAAGCGGAGTTCCGACCGCGATCCACGCGGCGGACATGATTGCTCGGATCATAAGAAACAAGAGCACCAAACGGTTCAGATTCGGCTATATCCATCAGCCGGTCAGCCTCGGCCGTCGTGATGGGGTGGTTCAGTTCGCCAAGCCGAATGACGCGCCTCGTCGACTGTTTCTCAAGGGAAGGAAGGCGGCACGGTACAAGGAAACGGTGTCGAGCAGTCCGCCCAAGGTGTATCGGGCATCGCGGAAGGTCACGCTTCCCAAGGCATTCATTGCCCCGCGAGGTGGTCGCGCCACTCGCAGAGCCGCTCCGGTCACTTCGCCCGCTGGCCCGGGCTGAAGACGCCCAGACATTCCGCAAGCCACAGATGCGATCGGCCGGCCAAATCGATGAACCCATGACCGACTACCAGACCATTCGATACCAGCGTCAAGGCGAGATCGGCACCCTCACCCTGGCCCGTCCCGGCAAGCGCAATGCGCAGAACCCTTTGATGTGGAACGAGCTGGCCCGTCTCGGCGTCGAATTGCTCCCCGACGAGTCTCTCCGATGTCTGGTGGTCAGAGGGGAGGGGTCTGCCTTCTCGGCAGGCATCGACCTGGCCGAGGGTATGGCGGGCATGGTGGCCGGCTGGACAGAGCGGCCCGGCGACGAGCGCACTCTCGCAGAGGGCGCCGCGGCAGCGCGGACATTTAGTTGGATCCCCGACCTTGGCTGCGCCAGCGTCGCTGCGGTCCGCGGCCACGCGTACGGCGCCGGCTTACAGCTCGCCTTGGCGTGCGACTTTCGGGTCTTCGCAGAGGGTACCAAGGTGGGCCTGTTGGAGACCCGCTTCGGGATCATGCCCGATATGGGCGCAACCGTCCGGCTACCCCGAATCGTCGGTGAGAGCCGGGCCCGGGAATTGATCTTGCTGGGTGACATCATCGACAGCGCTGAGGCATTTCGGATTGGGTTGGCGAACCGGGTGGTTGCCGACGGCGAACTCGAAGCAACCGCGTCAGAGTTCGCTGCCCGCCTGGCCGCGCAGCCGCCGATCGCCGTGCGGGGGGCCCGGCGTGCGATCGAGGCGGCCTGGCATTGCGGACCTGAGGAGAGCTTCCGGTTGGCCATCGAAGAGCAGATTCGCTGCCTCACGTCGGAGGACTTCAAGGAAGGCTGCGAGGCGATGCTCGAAGGGCGGACCCCTCGGTGGCAAGGCAGATAGATGAGCGGAGACCCGTGACCCCACGGACCGCCCGCTACGGAGACCGCTTTGACAGCATGTCGACCCAAATAGATACGTTGACTATCACCACATGCCTAATCCCTCATTCGGATCCGTTGTTGTCCTGGCTACCCACACCGCAGGGGACGTTGAGCTGGGTCAACGGGAGGGAAGGACTCGTCGGCTGGGGTGAGGCAGCACGGTTCGCCGCTACCGGTGGCGACCGATTCGCCCAGGCACAACACTGGTGGTCGAGGTTCACCGCCGGGGTCGTCGTTCACGACGAAGTCGGTGTACTCGGAACGGGACCGGTGGCATTCACGACGCTGGCGTTCGCTGATTCACCGGCCGACTCGGTGCTGATCGTGCCGAAGGTCTTGGTCGGGAGACGCGACGGGGTGACCTGGATGACGACGGTCGGCGGCCACTCCGCAATAGCGCGTCAACCCGTCACAGCACCTCATGGCGTGCGCTATAGCTCGGGCGCAGTGAATGACGGTGCGCACCGGCGCTCGGTTGCAGTCGCGGTGGACCGAATCCGTGCTGGAGAGTTGAGAAAGGTCGTGCTGGCACGGGACCTGATTGCCACCGCAGATATGCCGCTGGACGAGCGGTACCTGCTAGTCCGACTGGCAGAGAGATTCCCGAATTGTTGGGCATACGCGGTGGCTGGGCTCATCGGCGCGACGCCGGAGTTGCTTCTCAGCAGAGAGGCTGAGACGGTGTCGGCCCGGACCATGGCCGGCACAACATGGCCTCGGTCAGGTAGATCGGGTGAGGCCGAATTGACCCAAGAGTTGTTGACCTCGGCGAAGAACCGCGAGGAGCACCAACATGCTGTGCGGTCGCTTGTGGAGAACCTGTCTCCATTCTGTTCATCGTTGGACGTGGCACCAGAGCCGCGTGTGGTGCATCTATCAAACGTTTCCCATCTGGTCAGCGACATCCGGGGCACGTTGGCGGCGAATACCTCACTACTGGAATTGACCGCGGCAGTTCACCCAACCGCGGCGGTATGTGGCGCTCCCACCCCGGAGGCAATGCGGCTAATCGATGCGTTGGAGGGACTAGTGCCGCGACCGGAAACGTTTGCTCTCCTGGGTGGCCATCCGTGACAGCCTGTGTCATGGACATACGAGGCCACGCCGACTCGTGGCTCTCCGCTTGGAACGCTCACGACCTCGATGCGATCATGGAGTGTTACTCCGAGGATGTCGATTTCGTCGCGTCTACGGTGATCCAAAGGTGGGGCCGCGAAGACGGGCGCCTTCAAGGCGCGACCGAACTGCGTCGCCATTTTGAACTTGGGCTTGAACTCGCACCTCACCTGACCTTTACCGAGGAGGCTTTGTTCAGCAGTCCGGTCGGGTACGCGCTGGTGTACCGACGGGAAAACAACAATCGTGTGGTTGATGTCGTCGAGCTGAACGCGAATGGCCGGGCGGCCAGGGTCCGAGCCTTCTACGAAAGCCCGCAGCGATGAGGTACTGAAGGGCAAACGTTTCCGGTCGCGGCACTAGGCCGCGGCGGCTACCTGGGGCCGGTCGGTTGGATTGACGCGCAAGGCAACGGCGAACTCGGAGTTGCGTTGCGGTGCGCACAGGTAGAGGGCGTCACGGCGCGGCTCTTTGCATGGGGCGGGATCGTGGCGGACTCGGATCCTGACATCGAGGCGAATGAGGTGGCTGCGAAGTTCCAGGCGATGCGATGCGCTCTGAGCGGCTGATGGAATATACAATGGACTGCCTTTCGAGTTGCGGAACCAGCAAGTTGCCGCTCGTAACTGTGTTCGGCTGCGTCGATCAAGTGCAAGTCTGCAGCAACCGAGTCCGGTCTCGCCGGGCGCCATGTTCGCCGCCGGCTTCGAGCGTGTAATTCCATGCTGACCGTCAGAATCTACCGGTGCATGCCCGAGATCGACTGGGACTGCCTCTCACCCCAGAGATGCGCGGTTCGCTCGGCCCAAATGTCACGCCGACTACTTTCATCGCTAGAGCATCTATCAATTCAGGAGGCGCCATGTGGTCCTGGCTTGCTCGGAGGGTGATCTCGGCCAACCTGGAGCATCTCAATGCGGGGGACTATCGGCCGCTGCTGAGAATGGACGCCGACGACATCCGGTTCCGCTTTCCGGGGGACAACTCGTGGGCCACCGAGCTGGTGGGCAAGGAGGCGCTGGGACGCTGGCTGCAGCGGTTTGTCGACACGGGACTTCAGATCTCCGCCGACCAGGTAATCGTGCAGGGGCCGCTCTGGAAGATGACGGTCTGCGTAAGGGGTATCGATTACTTGAAGGCTCCCAACGGCGAGAAGGTTTACGAGAACCGCTACGTCTTGTGGGGCACCATGGTCTGGGGTCGACTCCGCGCCTACGAAGCCTACGAGGACACCCAAGCCAGCCGTGCTCTCGACGATTACCTGGCGACCCACTGAGGCAGGCCGATTGAGAACGCGCCGTGAAGTCATGATCAATCACCGAATCCGAAGGTCCTTCCAGGACAGTGGTGCGAAGGCTGGTTTCTCGGGACTTCAACATGGAAGCAACGACACTGAGTAGTGCAGCGCCTGGGCGGCTGCATAGTGCAAACGCCGTGACCAGCAGTAATGTCGGGTTTGAGACCCGAAGGTGCGCGATGGTCTTGAACCCCCGCCACCATCGAAACTCTGGTCGGCGCGTCTCGTGCCTAGGGCACAGGCACCTGGCCAGCGTTTTCGCGTTCGGACGAGTGTGTGGATTTTCCGTTTCTCGGGGCCTTTTCTCGGGACCTACTCAGCCTTGCCCTATGCAGCCCCATGCAGGGTGGCGCAGCGCGTGCGGCCCGTAGGCTGCGGCTTCGCGATCGAGTCTCCGGTCGACATGGCGGTGCATAGGGCTGCACGGGGCATGCCACATGCGGATGCACTACTCAAAGTCTGTCGGCCGTCGGCCTCTTGAATGGAGTTGCTTGCCGCGCGGGGACGCGGGTTCGAGATGCCGCGGGCCAGGTCGCGCAGAAGGCCTCAGGACCGTCTGCGGCATCCGATGGGCGCACCGGCAAGAAGCATGTGACGAGGGCGGTCCTCGTCACATGCTCAGGATCGTGATCCCCGACTGCCGCTGGTCTTCTCCGAGGCCTGCCTGAACGAATTGAATTACCCGGTCCACGAGTTCGAGCAGTTGGGCGGCGCTGGGTGGAGCGGTCAGAGCCTGCGCTTCATCGCTCTCGTAGAGTTCGCGCAAGCCAGCGACCGCCGCTAACGCCGCGAGACGCGGGATCAGGCTGTTTCCGGACTGACCGACGTCATGCCCAATGGCCTCGGCAAGGACCCGCTCGAAGGGGTAGTAGCCCGCGCGAGCGCGGCCCCGGAGTTCGGGTTCGTTGTTGATGATGTGCGCTCGAAGTGCGCGTCGTTCCCAGAAGCGCAAGTCCATTTCAGACCCGTTGGCTTCAGCGCCTGTCATCGTGGTTGACATCCAGTCGCGCAGTGCTTCAAGAGCGGATTCGTGCGGTCTACGCGCAGAGAGACGTTCGCTCAGGCTGTCGAGCGTGAACGGTTCGGCATCAAGGAGCAGTTCTTCCTTGGCGGGGAAGTGCACCGTCACCGTTCTTGGTGCGACCTCGGCCCGTTCCGCGATGTCGTTGATCGTGGTCTCGCGGTAGCCGCGCTCGGCAAAGAGTTCGAAAGCGGCCATCTGGATCGCCTGCCGCGTTCGCCTCTTTCGTCGCTCCTGTCGATCAACCACCTCCGCGGGCATGCAACCATCCTACTTGACAGGCACTAATACAAGAGTAGTATTTTTACTAATCTAGCAACTAGGAGGTACCCATGCCCGGCTTCATCTCTGACAGTCCACTGGCCCGCGACCTGATCCGTATCGGCAACGAGGCGATTGCTCGTGAGGACGCCCCCACCCTCCGCGCCTATTTCAGGGAGGACTACGTCTTCCACGGACCGGGCGCCGACCTGGGCTTCGGTGAACTCAGCGCGTACTTCGCGTCCCTTCGCGCCGCATTCAGCGGCCTTCGACTCGTCCGTGAGCAGATCATCGTGGATGGCAACTTCATGGCGGCGCGCACCACGTTCTCGGGTGACTTCACTGGGCTCTTTACCTACTCGCCCATCGGTCCGGTCGAGCCCACCGGGCAACACCTCGAGTGGGAAGTGATCGGTATTTTCCGGTACGACGACGAGGGCCGATTGGCCGAGGAATGGGTGCAGACGGACTACCGCAGCTTCTTGACCAAGCTGGGCGTAACGACGACAGAGTCCGCCCCTGAGGCAACACTCGCATAAATCGTCCCTCGCTGGTGACCTTGGGTGACGACCCCGGAGGTCGCCCAAAGTGGTGAATTGCTCGGGACTCAGGCGGTTGCGCGGCGATATTGAGCAGGCGCGTGCCCTATGCAGCTGATGTGCAAGTGACATGCGTTGTCGCGGGCCTCATTGCATGGTCAACGCATATCGAGGGTCCCCGACCACCTCAGCGTCACTCGCCCAGGCAACAAGGATCGTCGCTTTAGGGTCGAGAGTGTCTTGTTGTTTGCCGAAGAACGTGATCTTCGCCAGGCGTGTCCTCTCCGCACCGACTTCCCAGTGCCATCTTCTTCACAATTGAGTTTGGATGCCTGCAAAGAGGCGGTCAAGTTTCTCGGTGCTGCTGTGGTCTGCGGGCAGAAAGACGACGAGGTGTTGCCGATTGTCGTTCGCCGCCGCCAGTTTGATGTAGTCGAGATTGAGTCGCCCGGCTTCGGGGTGGTCGAAACGCTTGCGAGAGGACTCGAATCGCCTAACCGTATTGGGTTGCCACAACTCGGCGAACTTGGTACTGCTTGCCTCGAGCGACTCGACGAGTTCAGTTCCGCGAGACTCGTTGGGATACTCAGCAATGTGCGATCGCAGCTGTCCAACCAGCTGTCCAGCTTGGGTGTTCCAGTCCAGGTTCCGCTCTCGGATGTCAGCTTCGGTGAAGTTGAGCCAGAGGATGTTGCGCTCCGACGAAGGACGGTGGTCGAGGCCCCCGACTAACCCGGCGTAGGCGTCGTTGTAGGCAAGGAGATCCCACCATGGGTTCACCACGTAGGCAGGATTGGGCTGGAGCGCATCCACCAGTCGCCGCAAGGTCTCATCGACGATCTCGCGCACGAGTTCTTCCGCCGGCACGGCCATGCCGGCGAGGGTGAAGAGGTGCGTCCGCTCAGAAGGATCCATGCGAAGCGTTCGGGCCAGGCTGTCGATGACCTGGCGGCTGACACCGATGTCGCGAGCCTGCTCAAGCCAGGTGTACCAGGTGACACTCACTCCGGAGAGCTGCGCCACCTCCTCGCGACGGAGCCCTGGTGTCCGGCGCCTTCCTCCCGAGGGCAGGCCGACTACCACGGGGTCCATGGCCTCCCGCCGAGATCGCAGAAAGCTGGCCAGTTCTTGATGTTGGATCGTGCCGGTCGTCATCGCGGACACCTCCGGGCGGGGCTGGTGGATATTATACCGGTATAAGTTGTCTCTGTACCAGGCTAACTGTACTCCTTACCGTGGAGGAATGGCCACCCTTCAACTCGCCGCAGACAGAGCGTCCGGTCGATCGAAGTGGGTGATCTTCACCTGCGTCGCCATCGCGCAGTTCATGGTGGTGCTCGACACCGCGATCATCAACGTCGCTTTGCCGGTGATCAAGAATCAGTTGCATTTCTCCAATAGTGGGATTCAGTGGGTCGTCACGGCCTACGTGCTCACCTTCGGCGGGTTCCTGCTCCTTGGCGGCCGCACTGCCGATCTGTTCGGACGACGCCGGATGCTGCTCATCGGCATGATCGCCTTCACCGTCTGCTCACTGCTCGTCGGGTTGGCCCCCTCGACGGGCCTGCTCGTCGTGCTCCGCGCGCTCCAGGGCGCATCGGCGGCGATCATGTCTCCGTCGGCCCTGTCGATCGTGCTGACAACATTCGACGAAGGCCAGGAGCGCAACCAGGCGCTCGGTTACTGGTCGATGGTTGCGACCGGTGGTGCCGCCGTCGGTCTTCTGCTCGGCGGAGTCTTGACCCAGTACGCCGGCTGGCGATGGAACTTCTTCATCAACGTCCCCGTTGGTGTGGCCATGAGCCTCGTGATCGCCCGCGTGGTGCCGGCGTACGAGCGAGAAGAGGCACGGACGAGCCTTGACGCACCCGGTGCCGTCCTGGTTACCGCGGGCCTCATGGCCTTGATCTTCTATTTCAGCCAAGCGCCCACCTGGGGATGGGGCGACGCTCGAACCCTCGGCGCCCTGGGCGTGGCGATCGTCTTGCTCGCGACGTTCATCGCCAACGAGCGACGGTCTCACCATCCCTTGGTGACAATTTCGATCTTCAGGATCAGAAATCTCTCTGGGGCGAACGTGATGATGGCCGCCGTTTACGCCGGAAACCTCGGCATGTTCTTCTTGATGACCCTCTATCTCCAAGATGTCGAGCACTACAGCGCCATCAAAACGGGGCTCGCGTTCCTCCCGTTCCCGATCATCTTGGGAACGGTCTCCTCACAGCTACGACGGCTGATACTCCGTCATGGCTACAAGCGCTACCTCATCCTCGGACCAGCCGTCGTGGCTGTCGGCATGGCCTGGCTCTGCTTCTTGCCCGTACACGGCAGCTATCTGGTACACGTGCTCCCGAGCATGCTCGTGATGCCCATCGGCTATGGAATGAGCTTCGCCCCGATGTACGCCGCAGCGACCTCCGGCGTGCCCGCCCACCAAGGGGGGCTCGCTTCTGGACTCATCACGACCTCCCAACAAATGGGAGGAGCGGTCGGCCTCGCCGTCCTCTCGGGGATCGCGGCCAGCTTCACCGCCTCGCTGATCCACGATTCGGCCCCTCTGGCGTTGACCGCTGGATACAACCTCGCCATGGCCATCTCCGTCGGGTTCACCTTGCTGGCTCTCGCGGTCGCGGTGGTCGTCATTCGGGTACCGAGGCGTGAAGCGGAGAGCGCAGGCTCTGGTCCGCGCGGTATGGCCGCACAGCCGTTACCGCACACTTCACAGGCGGCATCGTGAGTTACAAGCCGGAATCCTCGATTGGGAATGTGCGTATGGCGATCCGGGCGACGGCCGCAAGTTCCTCCGAGCTCGCGCCGCCACGAGCTCTGGCGGACATGCCGGTAATGACGGCACAGACGTAGGCGGCCAGCGCCTTGACGTCGGTGTCGGCCGGAACGTCGCCCTCAGCGACACCGCGCCTCAGACGCCCGAGAATGGCGGCCTCGGACGCGCCTCGGCGGTCCGTAAGCCGGGGCTCGTTCACGATCAAGCAGCCAGGCGGACGGTCGTCTGCCGCATAGAGTCGCGCCGCATCGACAAGGGATCGCACTATGGCCTGACGGGCTGTCGGCTCGGCCATCGCGGTGGCGACCACGGCTCCAGGTCCGTTCGCGTAGCGCTCCACTGCCTCCTCGAAGAGGTGCTGCTTGTCACCGAAAGCGGCGTACAAACTCGGCGAGGCGATGCCCATCGCCGTCGTGAGGTCGCTGATCGAGGTGTCCTCGTAACCGTGCTCCCAGAAGAGTCGCATCGCCGTTTCCAGCGCCTGGTCTCGGTCAAAGCCGCGTGGGCGAGCCATCAGACCAATCATTCTATAGCGGCCGCTACAGAACGTTTGGTATGTTTGAGTTCTGTACCACACGCTACAGAATGAGTGCTTCGAGATGGGCCCGACGCACGTCTCGATAGCCCCAGACCATCCGAGTAGGAGGCAGATAATGACAGCGGAGGAATACGAGTTCATCGTGGTGGGATCCGGTTCGGCGGGAGCGATTCTCGCCAATCGCCTCAGCGAGGAGGCATCGGTGCTCCTCGTCGAGGCCGGCCCGCTCGAGCAGCCGGCGGCAGCCACAGATCCCGCTCTGGCTCCGACGCTCATGGGTAGCCCGAGCGACTGGGCGTACATGACGACCAACCAGGCCGGATTGTTTGGCCGCTCAGTCCTCATGCCCCATGGGCGGCTGGTCGGCGGCTCCTCATCGATCAACGGTCTGATGTGGACACGAGGAGATCCGTCGGACTTCGACGGCTGGGCTCAGGTCGGCGCGCCCGGTTGGAGCTACGCCGATCTCGTCCCATATTTCCGTCGCGTCGAGGGCTATACCGACGGCGAGGGTACGGCTATGGGTACGGCGGGTCCGCTGAGCATCGAGAGCCGGGCGAAGCACGGCATCAACCCGGCCGCGATCGCGTTCATCGAAGCCGCCGAGCAGCGTGGCCATCGTCGCCTCAATGACTTCAACGGCCCCGATGGCATCGCCGGGGCGGGTCCGATCGCGGTGAACGTCAAGGATGGCCGGCGTTTCGGGGCGCGCGAGGCGTACATCCTTCCCGCTCTCGAACGCCAGAATCTCGAGCTTTGGGCCGATACGCGAGTGATCGAGGTCAACGTCGAGCACGGCCGCTGCATCGGGGTGACCCTGGTTCGTGACGGCGCGACGATGTTCGTCGGCGCTCGGCGCGAGGTGATCTTGAGCGCCAGCTCCGTGGAGAGCCCCAAACTGCTCATGCTCTCGGGGATCGGGCCGGAGGATCACCTACGCGAGGTTGGCCTACCCGTGCGCCACTCGCTGCCCGGAGTTGGCGGCGGCTTCCACGATCATGTCTCCATCGCGGTGCCGTTCGAGACGGCCCAGGAGGTGCCGCTTACTGACTTTCCCTTCGACGCGGCTCTGTTCTTCAAATCACGGCCGGACTGGGTTGGCACCGATATCGAGGCCATGTGCACGCTCAGAGCAGTTGTCGATGGGGAGTGGGTCGGCGCGATCACCATCCGCACCGGCCTGGTGCGTCCGATGGCCCGCGGCACCATCCGGCTGCAAAGCCTTGACCCTGAGGTGCCGCCGTTGCTTGACCCGAGATTCCTTTCTGTCGAGACCGACATCGACCGTCTGGGACGCGGTGTCCGAGAGACGCTTGCGGTGGCCGCCACACACCCCATGGATCAGTGGGTGAAAGGTCCAACGCCCAACGGAGGTCTCTCGGCCGACATGGACGACCATGAGCTGCATGCCTGGCTGCAATCCCACGCAGAGGCCTTCGCACACATGGCTGGGGGATGCCGAATGGGCCTCGATGAGAACGCCGTCGTGGACCCCGAGCTCAAAGTGCACGGCCTTGACGGACTGAGAGTCGTCGACGTCAGCGTCATGCCCGCCGTGCCCTCGGCACACTCACAGGCGGCGATCATGGCAATGGCAGAGCGAATCTCTGACGTGATCCTCGGCCGGCCTCTCGAGGCCCATCAGGAGGAGACGAAGTCCCCGCCAAACTGAGTCGGTCCAGGACACGACGGGCAAAGCTGGGGACGGGTCTTGAAGTCCCTCGTCGACCATGGAGCGCTCTGGGCGAGCTAGCTCGACGGGGTGAAGTCTTGGCGCCGAGCGTCCCTTCGTCGAGTAGGGGTACGGAGGTGACGTCAGCTGGAATGGGTTTCGGAGCTCGGACCGTCAACACTTTCTGCCGGCGCTTCATGTCTTTGGCGTCGTTCGATTTCGAACGCCAAGGTGAGCAGTGCGACCGACCGGGGGCTGGCGAGATCCTGGCCAGTGTGTTGTTCGAGTTTGCGGAGCCGGTGGTGGATGGTGTTGCGGTGGACGTAGAGCTGTTCGGCGGCCGCCTGGGCGGAGCCGTTGTTGTCGAGCCACGCCTTCTTCAAGGATTCGACTGCGAGCTCCGGTGGGCGAACGGCCGGCGGAACAAGGGTCATTCAGTGTGATCGTTTGTCCGTTGGGGGCCTTCAGGACTAGGGGAGTCCCTGATGCGAGCCCTGCTTCGAACTTCGTACCGTTAGTACATGCTCCAGCAACCTGGCGGTGCTCACGATTTAGTACAGCGGCCCACATGCAGGTGCTCTGGGTGCGACATCCGGTGATAACACCACCGCTCCGCCTCCAGTTGCAACTAGCACCTTTTCACTTCCGAGTTCCTCCGATTGTGGTTCTCGGCGCAGGGACCGTCAACGCCGGGGTGTCCCTGCAAAGAAGCAACATCTCGGTTAGCAGGAATCATCGGCAACGCAATCTATGCTCAGGGAGGAGTCTCCTTGACCAGCGCTCTGCCTTCTGACTCACCGTCGGCCGGCGTCTCGTGGGTCGATCGTCGCTGGCTAATCCTTGGCACTATCGCCATCGCTCAATTGATGGTGGTCCTCGACGTGACAGTGATGAACATTGCGTTGCCATCGGCGCAACGTGCGCTGAATTTCAGCACCGTTGATCGGCAATGGGTGCTCACCGCCTACACCTTGGCGTTCGGCAGCCTCCTGCTTCTGGGCGGCAGGCTTTCTGACCTCTTCGGGCGGAAGACAACCTTTCTCATTGGCCTAGTTGGCTTTGCCGGTGTCTCGGCGATTGGGGGCGCCTCGGTCAACTTCACGATGCTGGTCACCGCTCGGGCGTGCCAGGGCGCTTTTGCCGCCCTTCTAGTGCCGTCAGCACTCGCGTTGTTGACCACCACATTCAAAGATCCAGAGGAACGCGGGAAGGCTTTCGGTATCTACGGCGCAATCGCGATAGCCGGAGGCGCCGTAGGTCTGTTGCTTGGTGGAGCGCTGACTCAGTACCTATCTTGGCGGTGGACCCTCTATGTGAATCTCCTTTTCGCAGGCGTAGCGCTCGTTGGTGGGATAGTTCTTCTCGACAGGCAATCCGCTCCGGCCAAGCCCAAACTCGACGTCCCCGGTGTGTTGCTCGTATCCGGCGCCGTGTTCTGTCTGGTGTACGGTTGTTCCAACGCAGCGACGCACAGTTGGCATGCCTCCTCAACGTACGGGTTCATCGTTCTAGGTGCAGTTCTTCTAGTGCTGTTTGCACTATGGCAGGGCCGGACGCGGCATCCGCTCCTACCCCTGCGAGTGGTGCTCGATCGCAATCGCGGTGGCGCCTATGTCTCGATGCTCATCGCAGGCGCTGGGCTGTTCGGCACCTTCCTCTTCCTGACCTTCTACATGCAGGACTCGCTCGGATACTCACCTCTCGTGACCGGCGTCGCGTTCCTCCCGATCAGTATCGGCTCAGCGATCTTCTCGAACCTGTCCACAATCGTGCTGATGCCCAGAGTCGGACCGAAGCCATTGGTTGGTGTCGGGATGATTTTTGCATCGGGCGGGATGGTGTGGCTGGCGCAGCTTGGTCCACATGGAGGGTATGTCCAGGACCTGCTGGGTCCGCTTGTGCTGGTAGCTATCGGGATGGGGATGGTCATTGCACCTGCAATCAATACGGGCACATTCGGCGTCGTACCGGAGGATTCGGGCGTCGCGTCGGCGACCGTGACGGTGAGCCAGCAGCTAGGCGCGTCACTCGGGACGGCACTTCTAAACACGATCTTCGCCGGCGCCGTTTCGACCTATCTTGTCACGCACTCGCCGTCGTCCGAGCCCGGCAACCGCCAGGCTGTGACCCGATCGGCGTTGGCACACGGCTACGACACCACGTTTTGGTTCGTCGCCGCATTCTTCGCTGTAGGCGCAGTTGTCGGGGGTTCCTTGCTTCGTGGCGGTCCGCTGGTTCGCGTAGATGCCCAGGCAGGCGCTCGAGTTCCGGCGGATGCCGACCTTGGTGAGCCGATCCCTAACGGGTGAACGTTGTGAAATCTGCGGCGCTGCCACCCGTCTTGGTCTCGTCGGCCATGACCTTGGCGAGCTGCATGCGGGATTTGACGCCGAGCTTCTGAAAGATCTTCGTCAAGTGGTACTCCACGGTCTTTGGGCTGATGAAGAGTTGGGATCCGATCTCGGGGCTGGTGAGACCACCCGCAGCGAGTCGGGCGATCTGGAGTTCACGCGCTGTGAGATCGAAGGCGGAATCAACACGGCGCGTCCTCGCCCGCTCCCCTGTAGCGGCCAATTCCAACCGGGAGCGCTCCGCGAAAGCCCTTGCCCCCATCGCCTCGAACATGTCGTGCGCTTTTCGCAATTCCACTCGTGCATCGGTCCGACGCCTGTTGCGTCGAAGCCACTCCCCATAGAGCAGGTGAGTGCGGGCCAACTCCGTACGCCAGGGCGACTTCTCGAACCATTCGATTGCGTTGCTAAAGGAGGACTCAGTCTGATCATCGTCTGACACCAGCCCTCGGCAACGCCACATCAGGCCGAGTGCAAAGGGCGTTTGGACGACCTGGGCCCGCTCCTCGATCCGCTTTAAGGCATCGGTGGCCGCCTTGACGTCTCCGCACCGTGTCGCCGCCTCGACGATCGATGGTAGGGCGAAGGCAGACCAGAACGGGAGACCGTCTGCGTCCAGTTGTTTGGCGGCTGTCAGCGCTTCTGGGTACCGACCGAGGCCCAGTTCAAGAATGGTCATCGAGTAGAGCGCGTTGAGAATGGGCGATCCAGCGCCAAACTCTGTTGCGATCGCGACGGTATCGCGAACCTTCGCCCGGACCGCGTCTTCCTCTCCTTCCCAGGCCAGAAGCTCGGTGTCGAGCAGCTCGTAAAAGGATACGAAGCCGCCGATGGCCTCGGTGATGTCGAGCACCTCAGCGAAACGAGTGCGAGCCGCCGAGAATCTCCCCTCGCGAATCTCTTCGGCCGCCGAGGCCAGCAGAGCGGGTTGCAAGGCAAGAATCGCCCCTTGCTGCCTGGCGGCAGTCTCGACCAATTCAACCATGAAGCTGTAGGCGTCTGGATCCCACAACTCGTTGGCGAGCAACGGCCCGAAGTAGTACCACTCCGTAATCTCCTCTGCGGACAGCTCGGCATACGTGGCGAGAGAACGACGGAGAGCTGGAGCAGCCTCCGCGAAGTCGCATACAAAGGCGGAAGCCACTCCCCGGAGGAGTACGTCGACCGTCGACTCTCCACTTTCACCCTGGAGTGCGGCCAGGGCGACCTCTCCGATCTCGTGACCTGAGGTTCCCTCGGAGCACTGGAGCGCAGCCATGAAGGCGCTGAATGACGTCAGCAGCGCACGGCGGCTGAGCTCGGGATTCAGGGGAGCGAACGATTTGGCCGCCTTGAGGAGCAAAGCAGGCGCGTGCTGCCCTTGCCCCAAATAGAGTCGAATCATCCCGTCAAGGAGCTGCGCCCTCGCCCGATCAAACTCTTCGAGATCCCCATTTCGCGCTGCCTCCAAAAGCGACTGAGCGTGCACCAGGTTGCCGGCCAGGCTGGCTGCGTGGCTAGCGCCGAGGAGCCGACTGGCGCGATCCTGTGAACGCGGTGACAGTTCGGCAGACCGTGTAAGGAGTGCTGTTTCGGCGGCATAGCCGCCGCGTGCCCGAGCGAGCGTCGCTGAACCCTCCAGGGCGGCTGCCAACTCTTCGTCTGGGCCTAGAGCAGCGAGCGCCCGGTGCATGGCCCAGCGCTCCGGATCAGTCGCTGGGTCCACTGTTGTTGCCAACGCCAGATGGGCGGCGCGTCGACGTGCTGGGCTCGCGCCAGAGTAGACGGCTGAACGGACCAGAGGGTGGTGGAACTCAATGCCAAACCTCGTGCTGACCAGCTGGAGCTCCTCGGCGGGTTCGAGCGCCGCCAGAGAAGTGCCGAGCTTTTCTGCTGCCCTTTCGATGGTCGCGAGGTCTCTCGTTGGTTCCGCTGCTGCGAGTAGCAGCGCGGTCTGCGTCTCGCTCGGGAGGAGCTGGACCTGGCGCGCGAATCTGGTCTCGATCAGGTCGCCGGTAGGGAGGGGGTCAGGCAGGGGAGCCAGTCCGGCGAGCTGTGACTCGGTAAGTTCCGCTGCCAGACCCGTCAGAGCGAGAGGATTGCCGGCTGTTGCTGCGACGACTTCCTTTGCGACTTGTTCGAGGACCGGCGTCGGGGCGAGAGTTGTCAGAAGCTCGCGCGCGGGTTGGTCGGCGAGCCCCTTGACCTGTAGTTCGGGCAGCCCTTTGGTGTGCCCCTGGTCGGCGAAGAAATCCCGCACGGCGAAAACCAGCGCCACGCGCTCGGCTTGAAGACGACGTCCAACAAACGCCAGGGCAGTCATTGATTCCTCGTCGAGCCAGTGCGCGTCGTCGACGACGATGAGAAGCGGTGCTGTTCTGACTGGATCTCCGAGCAGTGTCAGGGTCGCCAGTCCGACGAGGAATTGATCCGGTCGTCCCGTAGCGCTGAGACCGAACGCCGCCTCGATCGCGCCCCTTTGGGGAGCAGGCAACTGAGGGATTCGATCCATGAAGGGGAGAATCATGCGATGCAGTCCGGCATAGTCGAGCTGCAGCTCCGATTCGATGCCGTCCATACGAATCACACGAAAGTCGTGAGCGAGAACCTCGAGCTCGTCCAAGAGAGCCGTCTTGCCAACACCCGGCTCGCCTCGAATAACAAGCGTTGCGCTCCCTCCGGATAGCGCCTCGTTGATGACGCGACGAAGCTCTGCAAGTTCGGAGCTTCTGCCCACCAAAGGCCGGGTCACGGGTGTCTTCCCGCTCATCCAGCCGCAACCAGTGTGATTGCTTCCTGCGTCGAGAGATGGCCCAGAAAGCGTCCTACGCCAACCTCTTGACGCTGCATGATCGTTGGCGGTCTCGAGTACGAACACCGAAGTCGGCTCGAAGGCCGGCACCAACTTGCTGAGGAGGGACTTATGTCCTTTCGCGTCGAGGGCATCAGCGGGTGCGCGTAAGCATCAGACAGCGTGCCGAGTGGCAAGGCCAATTGTGATCTTCTTTGGCATACGTCCAGTGGAACGCCATGGATCATTCCCTTCAGCCGATGGACCATGAATCAATGCGAGACACGATGCGCTCCGCAGCGACGCCAAGCCGTCGCAACTGCTCGGGTGATAAGACGTCGATCACTAGCGAACGGACGTGCGCAACATGGGCCGGAGCAGCTTCTTCCAAAGTCAGGACGCCGCTCTCGGTAAGGATCGCGTTGGTGAACCGGCGATCGTGAGGATCCGGCTCACGGCGGACCAGACCTCGGTTTTCAAGTCGTGTGACGACGCGGGACAGGTGGGGCAGCGATGCGTTGGTGACGACGGCGAGAGAACTCATCCTCAGCATTCGCTGCGGGCTTTTCACCAGCATCGCCAGAACCTGGTACTCGACCATCGCCAGATTGGAATCACGTTGGAGCTGTTGATCAATCGACCAAGTGAGCCGCGTCATGAGTTTCACGACGGACAGCCACGAGTCCAGCTCATCAGGCGTGAGCCACTTGACACCGTCACTCTTCTCATCGGCATCGGCCATTTCATCCACGCCATGATGCTACCAAGTTACTTAACAATGCAACTGACATAGAAGTGGCTGTCATTCAGAAAGCACTCTGACCTGCGATTTATACCGATTGGATTCAATCATCACTTGATGCAGCAAGTACCCTCTGCTTCCGGTGGTTGGCCTGGGCAGCGATCATGCAACCACGTGGACGGTGTTGGCCCTGTTCGGGCGAGCGGCTCCCTAACTTCGGGTCGCAATGTCCGAGCGGAGCCGCAACGGAGTGTCCTTGATTTCTCCGAGGGCTAAACGCGAGGGCTTCGCACATGTGACTAGGGAATCCCCCGATGCCATCCCGGGCCGCCAAGACGAAGCTGAGAGCAGAGCCGCCCGTGTGGTCCGACCGTCGTGTAGTGGCGGAAGAAAGGCAATGAAAGGAGTGGACAGCGCTATGTCGATCAAGGTTCTTCCCATCGTTGGACGTCCCACCAATCCACCACCCCCTCCACGCAAGATTGCGCTGGAGGAGCACTTCAGTTACCCCTTGCTGGGACAACCAAATATTGGAGATTCCTCTTCGGGTGTCTTCATGCGACATGGCTTCACTCGCGAATTCGGTCAGGCGGTGACCGCCCGTATGGAAGATCTACGCGGCAGCCGTATTGAGGAGATGGATGAGGCGGGCATCGATATCTCAGTCATTTCGCAAACCATCGGTGGCGTGGAGGGGATACCCGATCGCGCCAAGGCGATTGAGATGGCACATAAAATTAACGATTTCGCTGCGGGCGAGGTAGCAGAGAGCGGCGGCCGGTTGGCCGGATTCGCCACATTGCCGATGCAGGATGTTGACGCGGCAGTGAAGGAATTGCATCGCGCGGTGAAGGATCTGGGCCTGTGTGGTGTGATGCTAAATGGATACAGCAACCTGGGAGACTCAAAGCTCTATCTCGACGATGTGCGGTTCGAGCCATTCTGGGAAGAGTTGGAAGACTTGCAGATCGCGCTCTATCTGCATCCGAGGATACCCGCGCTGGCGGTCGAACAGTCGAATTTCTTCGGCCATGAGGAACTCACGGGAGCCACTTGGGGCTTTGCACCCGAGACTGCGACTCACGTCCTGCGCATGGTGTACGGAGGCGTGTTCGATCGCCATCCCGGGGTGAATCTGATCCTCGGCCACATGGGCGAGACGCTTCCCTTCTTCGCCTGGCGGGTACAGCGCGCATTTGAATACGACCCGCGCTCCTATCGCACAGAGAGGAGGCTGCAGGACTACCTGTCAGACAACATTTGGGTGACGACGAGCGGGAACTTCTTTGATCAGGCGCTCATTACGGCCCTTTTGACCGTGGGCGCAGATCACATCTTGTTCGCCAGTGACTACCCGTATGAGATGGCCACCGATGCAGCCCGCTGGATCGAGCGAGCACCAATCAGCGAGCGGGACCGGCGCAAGATTTGCTACAGCAACGCCGCAGGCCTACTTCACCTCCCGCAATGATCGACTCATCACCGAGGGCTTCTGGCTGAAAGCATTCAATCCTCTGCTCCTTCCTAAGCAGTGGGCAGACAGTCGATCGTGTCGCACACTCTTCAGGAAGCCTGAGGAGTACTCCGAATCGGTCAACAGACTGTCGATATTGCTTCGCCCCGCCACCGTCCCGAGAGCGGAGGACCGTTTCGTCCGATCAGCGGGCGCTCGGAGTCGGTTTGTCCCTGTTGGTGGACATCCCGAACGCTTTGTACGGGCGAGTCAACGTCGGGGCTTACCTGAGCAGGCGGGGGAACGGATCGAGCGTCGTCCAAGGTTGTGGTCAGCCTTGTGACGATCATCTGACGCTCTCTCAGCCCGGCTCAAGCGCAGTAGGGGAGTTCCTCAGTGCC
Organism: Acidimicrobiales bacterium; assembly: GCA_036268485.1. Classification (GTDB taxonomy): domain Bacteria; phylum Actinomycetota; class Acidimicrobiia; order Acidimicrobiales; family RAAP-2; genus Bog-473. The sequence goes on along the minus strand of DATAUC010000073.1, from coordinate 7,392 downwards.
CGATGAGTATTTCGGTGAATGGCCCAGGCATCGACCCGAGAAAAGCAGTGGCAAACGACTAGGGAGTCCCCTGATGCGACGCCCGGGGGATCAAGGCGACCCTTGAAGTGCCGCGTTTGCATCGGCCATACGACCCGGGGCATCAGTGCTCCCGTCGAAGGACCGAGGTTCACCCCAGCCCACACCGATAGAACCGGAGACAAGAGATGAAGATTGCACTGACGGGCGCTACGGGATTCGTCGGGTCCCACATACTGGCGGAGTTGGTCGCCCATGACCACGAAGTGACCGCTCTCGTGCGCGACGAGGCCGAGGCGACGACCGTCACGGCCAATGGCGCTACTCCTGCCGTCGTCGACTTGTACGATCAGTCGGCCGTCGTCAAGTTGTTCAGCGACGCCGACGGTGCAGTCCACACGGCGAGTCCAGGAGACGAGACCAGTGCCAATTTGGACTCCGCCGTAGTCGATGCCGCCATTGAAGCGTTCAGTGCCAATGGCAAGCCCTATGCACATATCAGCGGCCTCTGGGTCTTCGGGTCCAACACCTCGATCACGGAAGAGTCGCCCTACAACGCGCCAGCGATGGTGGCGTGGAAGAAGGCAATCGACCAGCACATCCTGGACGCAGCAGATATGCGCGGCATCCTGATCGTGTCTGGCGTCGCTTACGGAGACGGCGGGGGCGGTATCCCTGGCGTCCTGCTCGGCTCCCCCCGCGACGCCGAGGGCAACTTGGTGATGCTCGGGACGGGGCGACAGCATTGGGCAACGATCCATGTCGCTGACCTGGCCGCATTCTTCCGATCTTCGCTCGAAAACGACACCGCACGAGGCAAGTACGTCATCAGCAACGGTCTGACTCCCACCGTCGCGGAGCTGACAGAAGCTGCTGCCGTCGCGGTCGGAGCTCCCGGAGCGGTCCCGGGATCCGAAGAGGAGGCTCGCGCGCGCCTCGGGGACTACTTCGCCGAGGTGCTCCTACTCGACCAGGCGACGAACGCGGCCAAGGCGCGTGCCGTGCTCGGCTGGCAGCCCACTCACCTTGGTCTCGTCGATGAATTTCGTACGGGCAGTTACCGCGGCTAATCCCACCTCAACTGAACCTATCCAAAACGAAATGCGAGGACGATATGGCTGAGATCGCAGAACACTGGATTGATGGTCAGTGGGTCGATTCGGACAATATTGCTGAATCGATCAACCCGGCAACGGGAGAGGTACTCGGCCAGTGGTATGACGGCGGCGAAGCCGAGGCCCGTGCCGCTATCGCCGCTGCCAAACAGGCCTACATGAGCTCCCCGTGGTCGCGGGACCGCTCTGTCAGGTTTCAGGCGCTGAGCGAGATGGCCGAGCGATTCGACGCCCACATCGACGAGCTCGGCCGCTTGGTCACCCAGGAGAACGGCAAGATTCTCGCAGACGGAATGTTCGAGTCATCGACGGCCGGTTTGACGCTCCGGCACAACGCGGCTCAGACCTTGACTGAGGCGGGTATCTGCGCCGAAGTGGCTCCCGGTCTCTGGTTCAGCCAGTACTCCGAGCCAGCCGGAGTCGTCGGCATCATCGTCCCCTGGAACGGCCCGGTTGCCCTCTTTATCCGCTCCCTTGCGCCCGCCCTCGCCGCAGGCAACACCGTCGCCGTCAAGATGCCTGGACAGACCGCCCTCGTGGCGAACCGCCTCTCTCAGATCATCGCTGAAGTTGGGTCGCTGCCGGTCGGTGTTGTCAACATCTTCACCGAATCGGGCAACAGCGGAGCGCCGTACCTGGTGGCTTCCCCAGACGTCCAGGTGATCAGTTACACCGGCAGCATCGCCGTTGGTCGCATTGTCGCTGCCGATGGTGCGCCCACACTCAAGCGGATGAATCTTGAGCTCGGAGGGAAGACGCCGATGATCATCTTCGACGACGCGGATTTGGACATGGCCATTCCGCTCGTCGCATCGGCTCTGACCACTTTCACTGGACAGTTCTGCATGACGGGCTCGCGCATCCTGGTCCAAAGAGGTGCCGCAGACCAGGTTCGCGCTGGGCTCAAAAAGATCCTCGAAAGCGTCCGGCTTGGGGATGGGCTCAGCTCTGGCACGGAGATGGGCCCCCTTATCGACAAGCCAAACGTCGCCAGGGTTGACGGCATGGTCGAGGCAGCGCTCGCGTACGCCAAGGCGATCGTGCGGGGCGGGCCGGCGACCGAGGGTGCCCTCGCCAACGGCGCGTTCTTTCGACCGGCCTTGCTCGAGGTGGAGGATGTCGACTCCGAAATCGTCCAGAAGGAAGTCTTTGGGCCCGTCGCGACGTTCGAGGTGTTCGATACGGAGGCCGATGCCATCTCCCGCGCGAACGCTACGGAGATGGGGCTCGCTGCCGGCATCTTCACGGAAAGTCTGGCTACAAGCCGACGGGTGAGCCGCGAGATACAGGCTGGCACTGTTTGGACCAACACGTGGGCGACGCTCAACGATGGATTTGCTGAGGGTGGTTACAAGCACAGCGGGGTGGGCCGCCTCCGTGGCTCTATCGGCATCTCTGAGTTCCAAGAGCCCAAGACCGTCGTCCATTCCGTGCTGCCGGCCGCCGGCTAACCGATCGTGCAATTTGATCGATCAGATAACCGCATCGTCATTTGGTGCCTACAGAACAGGAGAAGCCGTGAGTGCAAGTCCCCTTGAGGTAGTCGGTGAGTGGCTCCAGAATCTGATGGACCCCGATGTGGTCCATCGTTTGGTCGCCGTCGATGCCACCTACGTCTCTCTCAACAGCGACAACCCAGAACTCAAACTGATTGAGCCGTGGACCGGTACCTCTCACGGACCGCAGGCGTTTCTTGACAACCTCGGCAATATGTTCAGTCGCTGGGAGAACCAGGCGTTCAACGTCACAGCGATGTTCGCCTCCGAGGAAGATGTCGCCGTTTTCGGCGATTTCCGCTATCGATCGTACTCGCTCGACAAGGTGGTGAACTCTCCCTTTTCCATACACCTCAAAGTTGTCGATGGGAAGGTCACCTACGCTCAATTCCAAGAAGACAGCTATGCCACAGCGGCAAGTTTCCGCGTGGAGGGCCACTGGACAGTCCAGACCGAACCGAACGCAGCACCCTTCCAGGTGTGAGCTCGGACCCTGTGATTGAAGCGGCATCAAGATGACGAACTACGTCTTAGAAACGCAGGCTCAGGAGATCGTTGACGCCCTCTCCAATTTCCCTCCGCTTTACGAGATGTCGCCGGTCGATGCCCGAGGAGTCATCGACAGCGTGCAGGGCGCTCCGACGGAAAGGCTTGATGTCGACGAGTCGTGGGTAACGGTTCCCCTCGAGGTCGGGGACGTTCGAGTCCGGATCGTCAAGCCGAAGAAAGCGACCGGCTCCCTTCCTGTGATCTTGTATCTGCACGGTGGAGGCTGGGTCCTCGGCAACGCCGCATCTCACGACCGCTTGGTTCGCGAACTCGCGGTCGGTGTCAACGCGGCTGTCGCCTTCGTCGAGTACTCGCTTGCTCCAGAAGCGAAATATCCGGTACAGAACGAGCAAGCGTATGGCGCCGCCCGGTGGATCACGCGACACGGAACTGGCGAAGGGCTTGACCCGTCGCGAATGGCAGTAGCCGGCGATTCAGCGGGGGGCAACATGGCAACGGTGCTGACCATCATGGCCAAACAGCGCGGCGATGTTGAGTTCGCGCACCAGTCGCTCTTTTATCCTGCCACTGACGCCAGCATGGACTCCGAGAGCTACCGAGTGTTCAAGGACGGTCCATACCTCACTGCCAACACGATGGCTTGGTTCTGGCAAAACTATCTGCCCGACGCCCAGCTTGGGGCGGAGATCACCGTGTCCCCGCTCCGAGCGAGCCATGACGACCTGCAAGGTCTACCACCAGCACTCGTCATAGTCGACGAGAACGACGTGCTCCGAGATGAAGGAGAAGCGTACGCCTCGAAGCTGCGTGAAGCCGGTGTCCCAACCACCTCGGTGCGTTACAACGGCATCATTCACGACTTCATGATGCTCAACGCGCTGAGCGGCACCCAGTCCACTCGCGCTGCAATCGCTCAGGCAGTGACCGCGCTACGTCAAGCATTCGGCACGGCCACGAACTGAAGAACCGCTACGGGGGCGATCTCAATTGCCGGCTGTCGCAATGACACCGACCTCGACCTAACTATCCGTGATGCAAGGACCAAAGGAGAACGGTGTCCCTGTTCAGGTTGGACGCAAGCCTTCGTGTCGAAGGATCACATAGTCGCGCCCTCGCCGACTTCGTCGAAGAGGAGTGGAGAGGATCCCACCCCCAAGATCCGATTGTCCGGCGCGATCTCGGAAGGAACCCTCTTCCATCGACGGCCTGGGCATCGGCAGTGTGGGCCAGCCGCACACCGCCGGAATCCCGCACCGGTGAGCAGGAGGCGGCTCTCGTCCTCCCTGCCGAGCTCACGGAGGAACTCCTGGCCGCAAACGAGATGCTTTTTGCCATACCGCTGTTCAACTTTGGAGTGTCCCAACATTTCAAGGCCTGGGTCGACTTGGTAGTGACCGACTCCCGTATGGCGGCCGGCAAGGAGCCGCCACTCGAAGGTACGCCAGCTGTCCTCGTGGCGGTGCGCGGTGGAGCATACGGGCCGGGAACGCCTCGGGATGGTTGGGACCACGCCACTGGCTGGTATCGACGCATCTTGGGCGACGTATGGCGCCTCGATCTCGAGGTGGTGGAGGAGGAGCTCACGAACTTCGGCGTCAATCCCGCACTGGATCAATTCGAGGACCTGGCTTTAAAGAATCGCCGCGAAGCAGAGGATCGTGCGCGACAACTTGGAAGAGATCTCGGCGTGTCAACCCAGCAAACTTCAGTTGGTTAGCGGCGCGGGCATGACCGAAGCGACCGTATCTCCAAAAGCGGTGGTGGAGACTCTCTCGTGAGCGTGGCAGAACCCCAGCACCATGTCGTCATCATCGGCTGCGGCTTCGGCGGCCTGTTTGCGGCACGTGCCCTAAAACGAGCATCTGTGCGGGTCACGATCATCGATCGGACCAACCACCACCTGTTTCAGCCTCTCCTGTATCAGGTGGCAACCGGCATCCTCTCCGAGGGACAGGTCGCGCCGGCCATTCGCGACGTGCTTCGCCGCTCCCACAACTTGAGCGTCGTGCTGGGCGAAGTCCGCGATATCGATTTGAAGGCGCGCCGAGTACGCGCTGACGAGTTCGGTCGGGACCTAATCATCGAGTACGACAGCCTTATCGTCGCCTGCGGATCGACGACCTCATACTTCGGCAACGATGAGTTCCGGTCCATCTCTCATGGCATGAAGACCCTCGATGACGCACTCGCATTGCGCGGCGGCATATTCGGCGCCTTCGAGTTGGCCGAGGCTGAGCCGGACGACGAAAAGCGCAGGGCCCTGATGACCTTCGTGGTGGTTGGGGGCGGACCGACCGGAGTCGAGATGGCTGGTCAGCTTCGTGAGCTGTCGCGGCGGGCCCTACAGAGCAACTACCGCCGCGTCGACACTCACCAAACCCGGGTCGTGCTGGTCGAAGGGAGCGACCGGCTCGTGGCGTCGATGGGGGAGCGGCTCTCTAAGCGGACGGCGCGCCACCTTGAGCGCATGGGCGTCGAGATCCATCTTGGAGCGATGGTCACCGACATGGATGACCGGTCCGTGGCAATAAAGGGGCGGGACGGTTCAATCGAGCGCATCGACGCGGCTACCAAAGTGTGGGCAGCCGGAACCCAGGCCGTCGGTCTGGGTCAGATGCTGGCTGAAGCGGCCGGAGTCGAAGCGGACAAGGCCGGGAGAGTCAAGGTCCGACCCGACTGCTCTTTGGCCACCTACCCCGAAGTGTTCGTGGTCGGCGACCTGATGGCGCTCGATGACTTGCCGGGTCTGGCCGAGGTGGCCATGCAGTCAGGCGCCCATGCTGCTCACACGATTGAGCGCCGGATCGACGGCAAGGAACCCAAGACCTTTCGCTACAGAGATCTGGGCACGCTCGCCGTCATTTCACGCTTCACAGCTGTGGCCAAAGTGGGACCCCTACGTCTGAGCGGATTCCCAGGCTGGCTGGTCTGGTTGGTCGTCCACATCACTTTTCTCACCGGCTTCAAGAACCGCGTTGGAGCCCTGGCTCGCTGGGCAACCAGCTTCATCGGGCGTGGGCGCTACGAACGTGCCCTAACCGGACCGTGGAGGGCCGGAGGTGAGGGGTGGCCCGGGTAACTGGTCTCTCCAGGGGCGAGACTGCCTTGGCAGCCAGCCGGACGGCGACGTCGACTTTCCTGAGGCAACCGCCGTCCTCCACGACGGGGCAAGGCCGCGGCCAGCAATGCGTCCGCCAATAGAGCATCGCCGCTTCAGGGCCGATGATGGCCGCTGGCTGGCCGAGGAACGTGATCGTCGACAAAAGGGACGCCGCGCCATTGGACTCGCGTTGCGAGAACCTGCCGATCGGCGATGAGTACCGATTCGCGAACGGGCCGGCCAAGAGCCTGCCCCGGGCGTGTCTTTACGTGTCTTTACCGAGAGGGAAGGAGAGGGATCGTGAGGGAACCTGAGGGGATCGAAACGCCGCTGCCAGGAAAGTCCTCGGAAAGGACCTGGTCATAACGCCGAGAACCAGACATTCGCAATGTAGAGGCCGAGGGTTCAAATCCCTTCACCTCCACCATGAGTGGCTTATTCCAACCATGGTCGAGAAGAAGGGTCGTCAGGGATTCCCTGGCGATCCCTTCTCGAACCCGGCGTTGTACCTGGTCAGGACGGAAATAGAAGGTCCTGCCGCGCCCCGACGACGGTTTGAGGGCAAGTTGAGCCTCGATTAGGGCATCGAACGGCTCTGTAAGTTTCACCCCTGTTATTTGCTCGGCCAGTACGTAGAGCTTTTCGAAGACTGCCTGGTTCATCTGTCGGCGCTGATCTTCATTCATTGTGAGGTACAGACCCTTGGCATCGTTCAGCAACTGGATTGCTCCCTCCAGAAGCTCGGCACCCGCAGATAGATGCTCGATGGAGCCCCCGAAGCGCTCTTCAACCTTTGCGCGCTCCTGGGCGATCTGAGCGAGTCGCTTTGCGACTTTGGGCGTGGTCAGCGATCCTTCGGCGGCAAGGTCAATGAGGTTCTCCTCACTTTTGTCCAACCTGGCAAGTTCGCTGCGGAGTTGACGATCGAGCACTCGAGTAGCGGCTTCCTGCTCCTCCAACGTCTCCTTCATGAGGGTGCGCATTCGATCAGCCAGAGCTGGATCGAACCGAATGGGTCTGCCCAGAGTTCGGTTGACTCCTAACCTGTCGAGTACCTACTCGCAGGAAGGATGTGCATCATGGCCAAAGCCTTTCCCGCCGAGTTCCGCCGCGACGTTGTCGCTGTCGCTCGGAAGAGAGAAGCTCCGCTCAC
>DATAUC010000072.1:0-53473 GCA_036268485.1 Acidimicrobiales bacterium | reverse complement strand
ACGATCTTCCCGACGGTCGCGTCGTAGGACAACACCTCAACGGGGAGTTTCTTCGTGACGATCTTGCCGATCTTCTCCGTGCTCCCGTCGGCCAAGATCACTCGAGAGTCAAAATCGAAGCAACCGTACATTATTCCGATTTTTTCCCGCAGCTGGTTGATGAAGATGGCGATGGTGCTCGACTTCGAGAGTGTCCCGGTCAACTTGCGCAGGGCCTGGGACATGAGGCGGGCCTGGAGGCCGACGTGGGTGTCCCCCATCTCCCCTTCGATCTCCGCCCGGGGCGTCAATGCCGCCACCGAGTCGATGACCAAGATGTCGAGCGCTCCGGAGCGGATCAGCATGTCGGCGATCTCGAGGGCCTGTTCCCCCGTGTCCGGTTGGGAGATGAGAAGGTCGTCCACGTTCACTCCGATGGCCCGGGCGTAGACCGGGTCCATGGCGTGCTCGGCGTCGATGTAGGCACAGATACCGCCATTGCGCTGAGCTTCGGCCACGGCGTGCATGGCCAACGTGGACTTACCCGATGATTCCGGCCCGTAGATCTCGACGATCCGTCCTCGTGGCAGACCACCGATACCCAACGCCAGGTCGAGTGAGAGCGCTCCCGTTGGGATGGACTCAATGTTCATGCTGAGGTTGTCCCCCATCCGCATCACTGAGCCCTTGCCAAACTGCTTCTCAATCTGGCCCAGCGCCGCGTCGAGCGCCTTTTCCCGTTCTTCGGCCATGGTTTTCTCTCTCCTCTATGTCCCGTGTTGCGACCCTGTATTCGAAGGCATTGGACTGAAGTCCACACTGCCTTCTCGCTGCCAAGTGACCCTACGGACGGGGTGTGACATCACACCGCCGAACTCTGCCTGTTCGTCATACTAACGAACATGTGTTCGTAATGCGAGTATCCCCGCCATTGAAAAACGGTCGGTCCGAACTCGAACTGGAGCAAGTTTTTCCCGGACCATCCCCGATCCAGGCTCGATTCTGTCCAACCACGCCGCGCCAGCGTGTGATGCTGGCCCTGAGCGCGTGGGCTGGGTGAATGGAGATCAGGTGAGAATCTCGAAAGGCGTGTGGGGCGGCTGCCTGGTCGCATTGGGGTCGTTGCTGGCCAGCATCGTTCCCCCGGCCGCTCCAGCCGGCGCCGTTACCTCGGCGAGCACGCTGTACAAGGAGGCACTGGCCACCACCAAAGCGTGGTCGGTGCACTACGCCAGCGACGGGACGCTCTCCAAAGCTCCGTTCCTCGAGAGTGGCGATGCCGGACCGACGGCCGGCACCCAGACGGTGCTGGTTGGTTCGGGCACCACGGCCGACAGTGCCAATCTCATCGTGATCGGGGACCTGACCTACATGAGCGGCAACACCCGGGCCCTCGAAGACCTCATCGGCCTCACGGCAACCGAGGCCGCCGAGGTGAAGAGCCAATGGGTGCTGTTCTCCACCAACAACCGCACATACTCCGCAGTCGTGGCCGGCGTGCGTTCCCACGATGTGGCCCAGGAGATCGCCGTGAAGGGTCCCTACACACTTGGACAGGCCCGCACCATCGACGGCTTCAAGGTCGACGCCATTGAGGGCACCCAAAAACTGCAAGGGGCCAAGGTGCAGAGGGTCGTCCTTTATGTAAGAGCCAAGGGCACTCCCCTTATCGTCGAAGAGGACACGATCAACGCCAAGGGCCAATCCAACGGGCTTGAGCACATGGTGTTCTCCAAGTGGGGTGAAGCGGTAAAGCCGATGGCACCCCCCAGCACCATCACGCTCGGGGGCGTCAATGCCACGTAGACAGTCAATGACTCGTGAGCGGTGGTGAGGACGCGCTCAGTCGCCGTTGTCGGCGTCGTCCTAGCTTCCCTGGTGACGCTGACAAGCGGCCTCTCAGCCGGCGCGGCTAGTACCGCCGTCACGGCCAAGGCGGCCTACGAAGCGGCCATAATCCAGGCCGGCCAGCAGAACCTCCACTTCGTCTCCAAGGCCACCCAACAGGGAATCGTTCTCGGTGTCGTGGGTGACGCCGGAAAAACATCGGGGTCACAAGTCCTCATTGTGCAAAGTGGGCCGACCGTCGAAACCCTCGAGGCCATTCTGATCGGCGTCACCGGCTACGTCCGGGGCAACACGGCCGCATTGGAGAGGATTCTGGGGCTGACGGCGGCCCAGTCGAAGAAGTACGCCAGCACCTGGTTGGCCTTCCCGATCACCAACACCACGTTGGCCGATCTGGTGGGGGGCCTGCAGGACAAGGACATCGCCACCGAACTGCAGATGGGTGGTCCGTATTCGTTCGGGCCCTCCAAGACCATCGCCGGGCATGCCACACAAGCCATTGACGGCTTCGCGGCGTCATCGAGCGGCGCCAAGGTCCCCGTGGTGCTTTATGTGGAAAAGGGCAAGACGCCTCGGCCGGTGCAGGAAGTCACCAATCCTAAGAAGGTCAACACCACGATTCAGGGCACGGTGACCTTCTCCAAATGGGGCGAGGCCACCCATACCAAGGTGCCTTCGCACGTGGTGTCCCTCAACTTCACCCCGCCGACAACCTCCACCCCGGCCCCACCGGCGGGTGGTGCGACCGGGGGCTGAGCCGCCCGGCCGGAGAAGGGGGGTTGGCCGGACGGCTCAGCTCGATACCGATGATGTCGTCAGGTTGTAGACGGTGGTGCCGCCGACGGTCTGCGCCGTGAAGTGACTCTCCACCCATGACGTGATGGATGAGGCCACGTCGCCGCTGCTTGTACCTCCACCGAAGCCACCGCCTCCGCCCAAGCCGCCCCCTCCGGAGATGAAGTAGTGGATCTTCCCTTCGGACACGTATTTTTCGAACTGGGACAGCGATGGCGCTGGGTCGGTGCCGTTGAAGCCACCGATGGCCATCACCGGGTCGTCGCTGGCCAGCTGATACCCCGATGCCGAGTTCGAGCTCACGGTGGCGGCCACCCACGTGTACTGGCCGGCGTCGGCCCGGAGCAGCTTGGTCAGGGCAGCATTCGAGGTGCTGGCATTGAGGATCCCTCCTCCGCCGCCGGTCCGTCCGGCGCCAAAGCCTCCACCGGTGGGCCGGGTGCCCTGACCGACGCCGCCGGCGGGCGCTCCGCCGGCAAAACCACCGCCACCGAAACCTCCGGGTGGGCGCGTGCCCGAGCGGGAGCCACCGAAGCCTGGGAAGCCGCCTCCGCCGGTCCGGGTGCCCCCGGCACCAGCCCGACCAAAGCCGCCGGGACCGCCACCGCCAAAGCCGAAGCCACCCGAGGCGGTCGGGGTCACCGATGGGATAGCCCCGCTATGGGCGACGGCGGCCGTGGCCACGGTTGAGAAGAGGGGGGCGGCCAGCGCGGCGGTGAAGCCCAGCCCGGCGACCAATCCGGCCGCCAGGAGGGGAGTTCTGCGCATCCACGGGAGAGCCATGATGGCCACAGCGCCGAGTGCGCCGGCCACCAACACCAGCACCCGGAGGGCGGGAAACCACTGAGGTGTGCGGTTGAGCAACGCGAAGCTCCAGGCCGTGGTGGCGATGAGGCCGACGGCCAGTCCGGATCGACCGACCCAGGTGGCACGGCGCTCCCACAAGGCCATGGTGGCGATCCCCACCAGGCCAGCCAGCGGGGCGGCCAGCGCCACCGTGTAATACGGGTGGATGATGCCGTGGGCCAGGCTGATGGTCAGCCCGATGCCGGCCAAGGTGCCGCCGAAGAGCAGCAGTGCGGCCCGTTCCCGGTCCGTCCGGCGTGCACGGATGGTGACAATGAGGAGGACGGCCCCCATCACCAGGGCGCCCGGCAGGAGCCAGGACATCATGTTGCCGAAGCTGTCGTTGAACAGACGCGTCAGCCCGGTGGGTCCCCACATGCTGCCGGTCGTGCCCGATCCGCCGACGCTGCCGCTCTCATTGCCGCTGAGACGGCCGAATCCGTTGTAGCCGAAGATCAGGTTCAAGATGCTGTTGTTCTGCGATCCCCCCACATACGGCCGGTCGGCAGCCGGCGTCAATGCCACGGCGGCCACCCACCAACCGGCGGCGACCACGGTGGTGACTCCGAGTACCGCCGTCTGACCGACACGTCGCCACCAGCCGGTGGGAGCGGCCAGCAGGTACACGATGACCAGGACGGGGATGATGAGGAAGGCCTGCATCATTTTGGTGATGAAACCGAACCCGACCAGTGTCCCGGCCAGCACCAACCATTTCGTCTGCGCCCTCTCCAGCGCGCGAACCATGGCGTACATGGAGCCGGTGAGGAGGAGGGCCAACAGGGCGTCGGGGTTGTTGAAGCGGAACATCAGGGCCGCCACCGGAGTGAGGGCCAGGGCCACGCCGGCCAACAAGGCCGCCTGAGCGGAGAACCAGCGACGGACGGTCAGGTAGACCAGCCCCACCGTGGCCACACCTTCGAGTGCTTGCGGCGCCAAGATGCTCCAGGAATTCACGCCGAAGATTCGGGCCGAGATCTCCATGACCCACAGCGCCGCCGGCGGCTTGTCCACCGTGATGAAGTTCGAAGAGTCCGAGGAGCCGAAGAAGAAAGCCTTCCAACTCTTCGTTCCGGCCTGCACGGCCGCCGAATAGAAGGAGTTACCCCACCCTGACGCGCCCAGATCGACCAGGTAGAGGACGGCTGTCAAGGTCAGCAGCGTGAGGAGTGCGGGCCGGACCCAGACCGGATCATGCTCCTTGCCCCGAAGAAAGCGTGACAAGCGACCGCGAGGTGGGCCCGGCGTGTCAGGGGGTGCGGGCGACGGCGGCGGCAGTTCCACCTCGCGGCCGAGGACCACCGGAGGCTCGAGCAGGCCCACCGAGGAGCCGGCGGGCGCAGATGGGGTGATGCTGGACATCAGAAGGCCTCCGTTGGGGCAGTGGTGATGGCGTTAGGCCGGAAGACCCAGGCGCGCAGGATGGAGAAGCGAAGGACGGCGGCCACCGCGTTGGCGATAGTCACGGCCACAAGTTCAAGGGGGAGTGAGGTGACGTCGATTGCCCGCGCCCCGATCAGGGCCAATGTGGTGAGACCGACGCTGACAGCGAAGAGGCCCGAGGCCGTGACCACGAAGCGGGTGCGATGGGCGTGTCCGCTCATGCTGCGGGCCAGCTCGCGATGCACCGCGGTGTTGAAGATGGTGCAGATAGCCAGAGCAAGTGCATTGGCACCGAAGGTCCCGGCCATCGGTCTCCAGGCGATGAAGAGGAACAGGTACCCCAACGTGCTGACCACGCCCACACCGGCGAAGCGGAAGAGTTGGTCGGCCGCGACCTGGGCCGCCGAGCCGTCCGGCAGCATCCCGCCCGACGGGGCGATCTTGCGCCCCCGGCCATGGGACATGCGCCAGACGCCGCGCAAATCGCACAGTGCCGTGTGCATGATCTTCACCCGGGAGTCGGGATCGTCGATCCAGTCGACCGGCACCTCACTGATGCGCAGGCCGAGCCGCTCCGCGGTGATGAGCAATTCGGTATCGAAGAACCATTCCTCGTCCTCAATGAGCGGGAGCAACTGCAGGGCGGACTCGCGGCGAAGCGCCTTGAAGCCGCACTGGGCATCGCTGAAGCGACCGTGCAGCGACAGCTTGAGCAACAGGTTGTAGGCCCGAGAGATGAGCTCTCGCTTCGGCCCGCGCACCACACGAGCCCCACGGGCCAGCCGGGTGCCTACGGCTACATCCCGATGACCGGACAAGAGGGGAGCCACCAGGGGTAACAAGGCAGACAACGAGGTGGACAGATCCACGTCCATGTAGGCCACCACGGGCGCGGTACTGGACGACCAGGCCGATCGGAGAGCATGGCCCCGCCCCTTGCGATCCAGATGGAGCGCAGCCACGCCAGGCGTAACGGCCGCGAGCCGGCTCGCGATGGCATACGTCTCGTCGGTGCTGGCATTGTCGACAATGGTCACCACAGTGCGAAACGGGAACGAAGCGTCCAGAAAGTGCCGCAGGGACGTAATGCGTTCAGCCAGTTGCGGCGCTTCGTTGTAGACCGGGACCACAATCTCCACATCGAGTGGAGCCTGGCGAGGATCCATCGGCACCGCACCGGAGCTGGCGGTGATGTCGAGAGCTGTCATGCCACACATGGTGGCCGGACCGTCTCCCGCCTCGGTGAGGGTCCGCTGTGGTTGCGATGTGAATCGTGGACCCCAGAATCTTGGAGGAACCGCCGTATCCCGGCCCGGCTGATGAGCCGCCGGAGGGACGGAACTAGCCGAGAATCCCGGGCGTGGTGGTGGGGTTGGTGTCGACGGTCTCGTCCTTAATGAACCGATAGGTCGACGCCAACACCAGACCGCCCAGCACAATCACGGGAGACAGGACTCCAATGGCCACTCGTTGTCCGGCAGCATCAGCGAGTGTCCCGACGAACACGGCCACCGCGATGGCCCCCAGGGCCAAAAAGACGGTCGACCAGGCGTAGGCCTGGCTTCGCAACTCCGACGGGGTGACCATCGAGACGATGGTTGTGTAGGGCGTCAAGAATCCACCCAACCCGATGCCGGCAAAGCTGGCTGCCACCACGGCGACCCAAAGGGTTGGAGCGGCCGCCACGACGAGCAAGAAGACGGCAAAGATGACCGCTGACACGCCGGTGATGAAGGGAAGTTGATAGCCCTGGCCGCGCCCCAACATGCGCCCTCCGAGGGCGCCGGCCAGGATCAACCCGACGATCCCGCCCACCCCGACCGCCGAGATGATCAGGCCACGTCCGAACGAGCTGACATGGAATACATCTTTGAAGTAGGTCGAAACCAGGGTGCTCAACGGAGCCGACGCGCCACCAAGAATGAACACCGCCAGCCACGTCCGCCGCAGGGTCCGGATGGTGCGTATCTTGCGGAAGCTGTCACGGATGTTGCCCACCTCCATCGCCGGCGTGGCCACCACGCCGTCCGGCGCGTCGGCGCCGGTCACGTAGGTCGCAGGGACGTCCGCCGAACTGGCCCGGCTGGGCTCGCGCAGAAGCCGGAGCAGAGCGGCGAAGACAAAGGTGGGGAGAGCCAACAACACAAAGGTGGTGCGCCAGCCAATGGAGTCGCCGAGGAAGCCGGCGAACGGACTGGCCGCCAGCCCAATGCCGGTCGAGCCGATGAGGAATACGGTGAAGACCTGCGCCCGCTTCTCCTTGGGGTAGTAGTCCGACAGCAGGCTCGGATAGATGGTCTGCGACGAGAGCAGTCCGATCCCACCGAGCAGCCGGGCGATGACCAACACGGCCAAGACGGGAGCCAACCCGGTAAGGATGGCCGTCACTCCCCACAACAGTGCGCTGTAACGGGAGATCCTTATGCGATTGCCCCGGTCACCGAGGTTCCCGATCACCACCGACAACAGGAGCGGGATGGCACCGGTCAGCGCGCTTACCGAGTCGATGCCGGCATTGTCGAGATGGAAGGTGTGACGAATCTGTGGGGCCAGGACACCGAAGGCCGCCGAGTCGAAATTCTGGGCGGCCGCCAACCCGGCCAACACCACGAGGGCCAGCAGGCCGGCGGGGCCCAATCCGCTACGGAAGCTGCTCATTCGACCCGGCGAAACAACGTCCCCGGTCGGGTGATCAATCGTCATCGGGACATCTCCTCAACTGGGCCAATGGAATCGAAGTAGCGGTCGATCTCGCCCAGCAGGTCAAAGCTCGGCTCGAGCAGCCACTGCACCTGCAGTCCGTCCAGCACAGCAATCAGGATCGGAGGGCTGACACTGGCCACGACTTCGCCCCGAGCCTTGGCCTCTTCCAGCGTGCGGGTAAAGATCCTCCGGCTCCGCTGGTAGCGCGCTTGGAAGTACTCATGGGACGGATGGGTGGGATCGGTCGATTCGGCCGACAAGGTGACGAATAAGCGGAGCACATGGGGCTCGTGCATGTTGCGCGACATCAACTGGAGTGTGGCCCCGCGCAAGCTCCCGGTCTCGGCCCACTTCTCCTCAAACCAAGGGGCGTCGAGGTCGTCGCGGCGCTTGAGCACTGCCGCCAGCAGTTCCTCCTTCGAGGAGAAATAGTGGAGGACACCAGCCAACGTGAGTCCCACCCTGGCTGCCACTTCGGCAATGGGGGCACCCCGATAGCCATGCACGCTGAAGAGCTCCAGAGCGGCCTCAAGGATCTCCTCGCGGCGTTTGACTCCGACCCCGTAGGGTCGCACTACCTTCACGCCCCGACTACCTGCGGTCCGCTGCGCTGCACTGTGCTCTCGTCGGTGCCGAGATAGCTGGCGATCACCGCATTCGACGCCAGCACCTCCGCTGGCGGGCCCTCGGCGATGACCGCACCCAACTCCAGCGCCACCAGGCGGTCGCAGAGGCCCGAGATCATCACCATGTCGTGCTCAATGACCACCATGGCACAGCCGGTCTCATTGGCCACCCGGCGCAACAACGGTCCCAGTGCCTCGGTCTCGGCCTGGGCCACCCCGGCCGTGGGCTCGTCCAGCATGAGCAACGAGGGCTTGTGAGCCAGGATGCACGCCAACTCGACGATCCGGCGCGTCCCCGTCGAAAGCTCGCCGGTCGGTCGCTCCGCATAGGACGTGAGGCCGAGCAATTCAAGGATCGAATCAACCCGTTCGGCGGCACGCGCTTCGGAGTCAGTCGACGCCGGCAAGCGGAATGCGGCCGCAAAGGGATCCCGGTTGGCCAGGTGCCGCTCGAGGGAGACGGTGATGGTCTCGGCCACGCTCAGTGTCGGAAAGAGTCGAGCCTCTTGAAATGAGCGCCCCAGACCGCCGATGGAGCGCCAGTAGGGAGGCATCGTCGTCACGTCGTTGCCGTCGAGGAAGATCGTGCCCTCTTCCGGACGCAGGAAGCCCGAGATGACATCGAACAACGTGGTCTTCCCCGCGCCGTTGTGACCGATGAGCCCGACAATCTCCCGTGGGTTGACCGTGAGGTTGACGTCATTGACTGCCGTGATGCCGCCGAACCGCTTCACCAGACCGTGGGTCTGGAGGGTGGGATCCTCGTCCGGATCGACCACCAGCCGATCACTGGTGTCGGGCGGCGGCGGACGGGACTGGACTCCGGTCACATTCTTCTGGCCGGTCGCCTCAGTTGCGTCACCCCCACCGATGAAGACCGCTCGCAAAAGATCGGGACGGTCCAGGAGATCAGCCGACGGTCCGCTGAAGCGCACCTGACCTTTCTCCAAGAACGTGGCCCGCTCGGCCACCAAAAGGGCGACGTTGACTGATTGCTCGACGATGACGATGGTGGTGCCCTGGCGGTGGATGTCGCGCACGGCGTCGATCAGCGTGGACACCACCGTCGGCGCCAATCCGAGCGACAGCTCGTCAATGCAGAGCAGGCGCGGCTTGGTCAGGAAGGCCATGGCCAGCGACAGCATCTGCTGCTCGCCGCCCGAGAGGTTGCCCGCCACTACCTTGCCCCGGGTGCCCAGGATGGGGAACAGCTCAACGGCACGCTGGCGGGCGGCAGCCGCCTCGGTTCGGTCATGGCGCAACGACCACGAAGCCACCCGCAGGTTTTCGTCCACGCTCAACGACGAGAAGGTGCCGCGGCCGCCCGGCATCATCGTGAGGCCGCGACCGGCGATGCGCTCCGTGGAATCCGACGTGATGTCGTTTCCGTCGAAGGTGATGGCTCCGGCCCGCGCCGGCAGGATTCCGGTGATCGATTTGAGCAGGCTGGACTTGCCGGCTCCATTGGTGCCGAGCAGGGCCAGGATCTCCCCTTCGTGAATGGTCAGGTCGATGCCGAAGAGCACCTGCAGCGATCCGTAGGAGGCATTGACGTCCGAACAGCGCAAGAGCACCGGGGCCGAGTCCGCACTGGCGTCCGCCACGACCACAGGGACGACAACCTCGTCCGAGTCGAATGGTTCGGGCTCGTCACCCCACACGCTCATGCTCAGTCCGCGGCGCCGGGCCAGCACCGCCAGAAGCCGATCCCGCACGTTGGCAAAGACACCGGCCAGGCCTGAGGGGAAGACGAGAAGCACGACCAGCAGTCCGACTCCTGACAACAGAACCTGGAGTTTGGGGAACGCGATGCCTACGACCTGGAGCACAGCCACTCCGGCCAGGGCGCCACTGATGGAGGTGAGCCCGCCGATCACCGCCATGGAGAAGACGAGCAGGCTGGCCGAGGAAGGGAACGACGACCCGGCGCCTGATCCGGCCGCCCCGCCATAGATCAACGCAAAGAGTCCTCCGGCCACCCCAGCCACCAGCCCGGAGATGGCAAAGGCGGTCAGACGCACTTTGGTCGTGGGTACGGCCGCGGCTTCGGCCCCGCGCAGGTTGTCCCGGGTGGCCAGGACGGCCCGACCGGTGCGCGACCGACGCAGCCCAACGGTGAGCAGGATGGTCAGCACCAACACGGCCAGGCAGAGGAGGTAGAGGTCGCCCTCGCCGGTCAGATTGAACCGCTTCCACAGAACCGGGCGCAGGACGGCCGACGGCAGGAGCTTGGGGAAGTTGGCCCCATTGAAGAAGAAGTCGTCGGCCGCCACGGCAAAGGCCAGCGTGGTCACCGCCAGGAAGAGCCCCTTGACCCGCAACGCGGGCAATCCCAGGATCACGGCGAAGACGGCTGCCACCACGCCACCAGCCGCCAGGGCCAGGAACAAGTCGACATCGACGTGCTGCATGAGGTCCCCGGCGGTGATAGCCCCGACGCCAACCAGCCCGATCTGGCCCAGGCTGATGGTGCCGCCCCAACCGCTGAGCATGACCAGCGAAAGGGCGGCCAACCCGAAGACGATGGAACCACTGACCTGATCAAGTCGGTCCGCCGGCAGGATGGCCGGCAGCAGCAAGGCCAGGACGGCCAACGCGGCGATCCCGCCCGTGCGCACGATGCGTACTTCGCGCAGGTTGCGCAGCGCCTGGGGTATCGGCTTTACCGCTCCCATGACGGACCACGACGATTCGTCGGCCGCCTCGGCCCGACTGGAGGACCGGTGCTGCAACAGGAGCGCCACGACGACGACGACGAGCAGAACCACCGTGGACACGTCCTGCTTGCTGACGTTCAGACCGGTGACGTACTGCACCACGCCGAGACCCACGGCGGCAGCGAAGGCCAACCAGAGCTTCTCCATCTTGGCCACCACGGCGGCGGCCAGCGGAGCCAGCAGAAGTGTCGGACCGGCGGTGGCGGTCAAGGTCACACCCTGGTCCGGCGCGGCGAGCACGACGGCCAGGGCCGCCACCACGCCGCTCAATGCCCATACGCCGATGAGCAACCGCCGGGCGGGGATACCCAACAGCCGGGCCCGGTCACCGTTGTCCGCGATGGCCCGGACGGCGCGACCGGCATCGGTCCGGAGCAGAAACCAGGCCACGAACGCCACCGCCAGGGGGACGACGATGGCTATGAGCAACTCATTGCCGGTGAAGAGCACCGGGCTGATCAGCGTGCTCACCGAATTCAACCCCGTCTGGAAGCCGGCCAGGGAGAACCGGGTTGGGGTTCCCAGCCACTGGGGGATGTACACGGCGATGCCGCCCAGCAACTGCGACAAACCAATAGTGGCCACGGTCAACACCAGTCGGGGCGCCTGCGCGAAGCGCCAGCTGACCAGCGCGCCGACGCCACCGCCGATGAGCAGACCGGCCACCAGGCCGACGGCGATGTCGATGGCCCAGGGCCAATGGTGACCGCCGTAGAGGCCCACACCGACCGCAGCCGCCACACCACCCATGGAGCCGTAGGCGAAGTTGATGGCGCGGCTGATGCGATAGGTCAGGACGAGCCCGATGGCCAGGAGCCCGTTGAGGCTGCCGTAGAGCACGCCGTAGAGCACGGTTCCCAGGGGTACCCGGTGGGGAGATATCTGGGTCACCAGCAGGACGACCGCCACCGTGGCGCCGGTAGAGAGGGCCGGCCGCCACTTCTTGTCGATCACTGCGGTCCGTTGGGAAACACAGGCAGCGGGCTAGGCGGTGAGCTGTACCACGTGTTGTTGCTCACCCAAGTGCCCTGGGCACCATCGGATTGGGAGATGGCGGACGGGTTGTACCACTGGATCTTGTACTGGTGCACTGGACTGAAGTAGTCCACCCCGTTGTACACGTATGTCTGGGGGCCGTAGGCCCCGTTCCCTCCCTTGTAGCTCAAGATTCCCTGCTCGAAGGACTGGGGGGTCAGGTTCGGACCGGCCAGTTCGATACCCAGAGCCAACTGGTACAACCGTTGGTAGAGGACATCGACCTCGTTCACGATGAGGGCGTTGTTCGGGTCTTCGGACTTGGCCGCGAAATAGGCCAAGGTCGACCCGTACTTACCAGCCAATGATTCCTCGCTCGTGATGACGACGGTGTGGGCCCACACGCTCTGCGGCATTTCCTGGGCGATGTCGTCAGTCTCCTCACCGACGACGCCGCCCTCGACCCACTCGGGCTGATAGTGGTCGTTCTGCATGTCATCGGCAAAGAGCAGCTCGCCCAGCGGGTCACACATGCACAGCACCGTGGTGACGTTGTCGTTAATGAGTTGCTGCACGGTGCTCTGAGCCGTGGCCGTGGCCACGCTTTGATCGGTGCTGTATCCAATGGTGGTGGTGGCTGGTTGCCCGGCGGCCGAGAGGGCGGAGGTCATCTCCGTGGCACATGAAGACAGGTAGGGCAGGTCGTCGTAGACCACGGCGAACTTGCGCGGCTCACCATTGGCCACACCCGTCCCGCCGAAGGACGTCGGTTGACCGACCAGGTCCTTGGTCACCACCGACCCAACGTCCTGACCGATCTCGGTGCAGTCGGGCACGTCGCTCCACGAGTACGGCGCGTTGGCCTGG
Organism: Acidimicrobiales bacterium; assembly: GCA_036268485.1. Lineage (GTDB taxonomy): Bacteria > Actinomycetota > Acidimicrobiia > Acidimicrobiales > RAAP-2 > Bog-473. Next base: position 40,734 of record DATAUC010000072.1, on the reverse strand, counting down.
TAGCCGGCTTCGTTGTCATAGACGCCGGAGAAGTTGAGGACATGCTGGGCGGACAGCGCGTTGACATACGCCTCGCTCGTGCCGTTGATTTCTGCGAAGGCCTTGATGTCATCAGCCACATTGAGCGCGTCGGCTTGGACGTTGCCTGCGTTGTCTCCGGCACCGTCCTCTTGTCCGTTGATCACCTTGAGCACAATCTGGCGGCCGTAGAACTGGAAGTGCTTGTTGAAGTAGGTCACCAATTCCTGGAGCGTGTTGATCTCCTGGGCGTACGTCTCGGGAAAGATGACGCTGTTGTAACTGCCGGTGACCGATTCAATTGATTGATCAACACTCTTACTGCCGTCGGTCGGATTCATGTAGGTGATGACGATCTGGTTGGAGGTCACACCTCGGGTCGTCGCGCCTCCGTTGTTGCCGTTGAAACTGATGCACGGGGGCGAGTACGGGTCGCCGGCCACCTGGGGGCCGGCGCAGCCCGCGACCTGATTCGGAGTCGTGGAGGGTACGGCCCCGGCTGCGGTGCCGGTCGTCGAGTTGGCGCCCGGGCTGGCACCCGCTCCACCAACCGCGGGGGTTGTGGTGGTCGAACTATTCGTCAGGCCCCCGAGTCCCCCGCCTCCGCTGGTGACCTTGGAACTTCCGGTCGTATTGGCCGACACGTCCTTTTCCGGTGCCACGCTGGGTACCAGGATGGCCATGACAAAGAAGGCGGCGATGATGAGGACAGCCGGTCCGTAGCCGGCGAACAAGCGTCGATCACCCGGGCTCACCCGATCCTTCGACTTGGCACTCATAGGGTCTCCTTGGGTCGGATCAGTTTCCGGCGGCTCCGCACGATGTCGGCCGCGAACAAAAGGCCACCGAGAATGAGCAGGACTCCGGCTGCGACAGGGGCGGCGCCGGACCAGCAGCCGGGACGGGCGGCCGGACTGCTCGATACGCAGCGAACGAGGGCGGCTGGCGCCGAGGCTGATGCTTGCGGCTGGTCGCCGTGACCGGTCGTTCCGCTGGCCACCGTGGTCGATGGCGCGGAACTGAGGCCGCCGCTGTCGAAACCAGAATCGGACCCGAGCCCCTGGGAGGGTAGCGACTGGCCGGCGTCAGCTGACGCCGAGCTGCCGTCGGTCAGAGGATCGACGAAATTCGGAGCATCTGCGGTGTCGGCGCTGGCTCCACCGATGTCCAGATCGATGACGCCGCCGCCAGCCATGATCCCCTCCACAATTCCGGCAATGAGTTCGCCGTCTCCCAGGTACCCGGCGATGGAGGTGAGGCAGGCCACATTGCCCGCTTCCAGCGCTTTGCTGATCGCTTTCTCCACCGTGGTCTCGGTGTTGTTGAGCTTGTCCAGGACGGTGTTGGTGAGAGCGGTTCCCGTGAGCTCCAATTCCAAGGGACTGATGGCGACGGTGCCGGTGACCGAATCGGTTGACTCGACGGGCTCAATCAGGGTGATGCCGGCGATGGCCAGCACCTTGTTGACCAGGGTGATGACCGGGGCGAGGTCGGCCGCGCTGGCGATCTTGGTCGTCTTGCCAGCCACGGTGACCGACGTCATGGAGAACGACGCGGCGGCCGTGTCGGTGCTTCCGCTCAGCTCATTGGCTGTCCAGGTCAGGCCGTTGAGCGTGACCGCGCCCCCCAGGAGACTGATGGAAACCGTGGAGGTGGCGTCCGCCTCCTGATCCTGACCGGAGTCGTACTTCACGTGCGCCACGGCATTCGCATTAATGGTGAGCAGGCCGGGAATGGAGGCGGGGAGGACTTGTGTGGTGGCCCCGGCTGATTCGGGCGACGGATTCACCGTGACCGCTTCCACTCCGTCGTATTTCGACGTCGTGGAGGCGCCGGCGGCGGACGCGGCCTCCAATGGATCCAACGCGGCGGTCGGAGAGGTCGAGGTGGCACTGCCCGTGGGCAGGCAGGTGGTCGCAGGTGCGCTCAGCAATCCCCCGATGTAACCGAGGTTGACCGCCTGCGAGTCGGCCACCCCTTGTGTGCCGGTGTATGAAGCAGTGGACTCGCCGGCCCGCACGATCAGCGACAACCCGCCATATTCGGGATTGGCCGCCAGCACGGTCGACGTGGCAAAGGCGGACCCGGGTTCGCTGGGCACCGATGCCGTGGCCGTTGAGGGCAGCGCCGGGAGTTGGGCCGCCACCAGCACGGTCACGCCGGCACTCACCAGCACCAGGGACGCCACCAGGCGCAGGCCGCCACGCCGCCGGTGGTTCTGCTGATCGTCCGTACTCGCGCCGGGTCTACGGCCCGCCCCCCACCTCACGTCCACAGAGTAGCAAACCTACCTATCACTTAGTAGGGATTGCCCAACACGCGTTGGGGAGCCAGATTATGGCAGGTCAGGAGGCGTGGAGCACCAGGAGGAACTCGAGGAGCCCGTGATCGTCCACCGTGATCTGCCCGCCGAAGCCCGGATTGGAGATACCCCAGGTGGCAAATGTGATCGGGATGGACCCGGTGATGTCGATGGCGCTGGCCGTGTAGCGGGCGGACACCGGGAACGTCACGGCATGCGTCTGCCCGTGCATGGTGAGGTCGCCGGTGGCCGTGGCCTGCACGGTGATGCCCGCCTTGGTGCCGAACCCCAGCGTGATGGGCGACGTGAGCCTGAAGGTTGCGGTCGGGTACCGCGACACATCCATGATGCGACCGTCGAATTGATTGTCCCGCTGGCTCTGGTCGCTGTGCACCGTGGCCATCTGCACCGTGAAGGCGGCAGTCGACACGTTGGCGCCCTTCAAGGCGATGGCCCCGGTGACGGAGTGGGTGCGACCAACCGCCACGTTGTTCTGGCCGAACAGGACTTCATTCACCCGGTAGCCAACCACCGAGGCCGACGTCGCCTTCCAGCTGCCTGTAGGGAAGGAAGCCGGAGTGTCCGGCGCGTGATGGCTCGACGGCAGCGTCAGCGGCTTGGGTGCCGGACCCTCAATGAAATGGATGTAGACGAACGGTCCACCGACAAGGAGGACAGCCAGGAGGACGAGGCCACCGATCAGCCACTTGAGCCAACGCTTCATACCGAGGCATCGGCGGTCTCCGCCGTCACCGGAGCCACCGGAATGCGCACGGTCACCGTGAGCCCCTCGCCGGGCGTGGACGAGGCGGACACGGTGCCCCGATGCGCCGTGACAATGGCCGAGACAATGGAGAGCCCGAGACCGGAGCCTCCGTGGGACCGGGCCCGAGCCGCGTCGACCCGGTAGAAGCGCTCGAAGACGCGCGCCGCCTCCTCGCTCGACATACCGGGACCGTTGTCCCGGACGACGAGCTCGGCCATCGGCCCATCCTGACCGACGCGCACTGTCGCCGTCGTCCCTTCCGGGGTGTGGGCCCGCACGTTGGCCAGCAGGTTGTCGATGACCTGCCGCAGCCGCGTGGCATCGCCCATCACTTCGACCGGATGCGATGCGCTGAACTGCAGCGGCCACTGGGGTCCGACCGTGAGGGCCGTCTGCACCGCTTCGGCCCCCACGCCCACCAGTTCGATGGGCACGCTCTGCATGGGCAGGCCCTCGTCAAGGCGGGCCAGCTCCAGCAGGTCACCGACCAGCCGCTCCATGCGGGCCGTCTCGCTGCGGATGCCGGCCACCACCCGAGGCAGGTCGTCGGCATGGCGGTCGGCACCGCGTTCGAAGAGCTCGGCGTAGGCAGAGACGGCGGCGATCGGGGTCCGCAGCTCGTGCGAGGCGTCGGCCACGAACTGGCGCAGGTGCCGGTCGGACTGGCGCAGTCGGGCCTCCGAGGCCAGTCGGGCGGCAAACGCCGTCTCAATGCGTTCGAGCATCACGTTGAGGGCCCGGGCCAGGCGACCCACCTCGGTGGCATCATTGGCTCCGGGGACGCGCTGGTCCAGATTGCCGGCCGCGATGGAGTCGGCCGTGCGCTCGACATCTTCGAGCGGGCGCAGGCCGAGACGGACCAGCCACCAACCACCCATGAGAGCCACGACGAGCGCGGCGGCGGTGACGGCCAGTTCGATGAGCAGCAGCGAGTGCAGCGTGCTGGCGGTGGCGCCCAGAGGTTGGGCCACGACGACGAGCACCTTTGTGTTGGTGTTGAGTTCGATCTCCTTGGTGACCTGCACCCGGAAGGCAGGACCGCCCGCCTGGTTCGAGCCGGCCGTGAAGTAGACGGCCGACGATCCGTCGGGCTGCGCCGTGAACCCCGTGATGCGATCGGGCAGCTGCGGGGTGTAGGCGTGCGAGCCGACGTAGGCCGAGCATTCGCGGCCATCGACCACAGTGCCGCCGGGGGACCTCACCTCAATGAAGGGAAAGTTGCCGATCCCTCCGGGCGCGCCGCCACCGTTGTCGGGCGGCGCGGTGCCGTTGCCCTGACCACCGGGGTCGAACAAGCTGCTGTTCGGGGTGGGGCAAGTGCCCTCAGTCAGGAACCGGCTGAGCCGCAGCGAGCTCTGGGAGAGCGACTGGTCCATCTGCTTGTAGAGCGACGACCGCAGGGCGGAATAGGTGGCGAAGTCGGCCACCACCAGGGCGACCACAGCGATCGCCCCCACCGCCAGCAGGAGTCGGAGGCGCAGCGACACTCAGGAGGACTCGGATTCGCGCAGTGTGTAGCCCACGAGACGGATGGTGTGGATGAGCGGAGGTCCGTGCTTCTCCAACTTCTTGCGCAGGTAGCTGACATAGGTCTCGACCACGTTGCCATCGCCACCGAAGTCGTAGTGCCAGACGTGGTCGAGGATCTGCGACTTTGACAGCACGTGGCGGGGATTGAGCAGGAAGTAACGCAACAGGTTGAACTCGGTGGCCGTGAGCTGTACCTCGTGGCCGCCGCGCCGGACTTCGTGCGCGCTCTCGTCCAGCTCGAGGTCGGCGAAGCGCAGGATGCCGTCATCGTCGGGCTCATACCCGGTGCGCCGCAGGATGGCGTGCACGCGGGCGATGAGCTCGGCCAGCGCAAAGGGCTTGGTGACGTAGTCGTCGCCCCCGATGGTGAGGCCCGCCAGTTTGTCCTGCAGGGTGTCCCGGGCGGTCAGGAACAGAACTGGCACCTTGATGCCGTCGGAGCGCAGCCGCCGGGTGACCTCAATGCCATCGAGGTCGGGCAGCATGACATCGAGGACGATCAGGTCCGGCGGATCTTCCTGGGCCTGGGACAGCGCGCCCCGCCCGGTAATGGCCTCGTCCACCGTGAAGCCCTCGTAGCGCAATGACGTGGCCACCGCATCGACGATCGAGGGTTCGTCGTCCACCACTAAGACCCGCGGTCCGTTCTCCGTTTTCACTGGGCACACCTCCCTGGGGCACAGATTTCCACCAGGAGGTTCCCGCCCGATGTGGTCCGGCTGTGGTCCCCCTGTGAGGAATTTAGGCGGTGGGGAGGTCGATGAGGGCTCGGCGGAGCAGATCGAGGGCGGAGATAGCCCCGTACTGGCGCACCCGTTCCCGATCACCGGGCAAGGTGAACTGCCGGGTCTGCGTGTTGCCGTCGGGCAGGACCAGTCCCACGAAGATGGTGCCGGGCGCCACGCCTTCCTGATCGTCGGGGCCGGCCACACCGGTGATGCCCAGGCCGACATCGGCCCCGGTGACCCGGCGCACGCCCTCAGCCATGGCGGCCGCCGCCGCTTCGGTCACCACGGGACCGACCGGCACATCCAACACGTCGAACTTCACCTGCTCGTGATAGGCCACGACCCCGCCGCGGAACCAGGCCGAAGCCCCGGGCACGTTGACCAGCCGGGAGGCGATGAGGCCGCCGGTGAGCGACTCGGCCACGCCGAAGGTCAAGTGGCGGGACGAGAGTTCGTTGGCCACGGCAACTTCCATCGACTCGTCGTCCACGCCGAACACGATGTCACCCAACTGGGTCTCGATGGCGGCCCGGACCGAGACCTCCTCGGCATTGAGCAGCGCGACGCCGTCGTTGAGGGTGGCGCCGCGGGCGGTGATGCGGACCTTTATCCCCTCCATGCCCGAGGCCAGGAAGGCCAGGGTGACCGAGCCCGCCCGGTCCAGCTCGTCGATGCGGCCCTGCAGCGATTCGGCCAGCCCGGATTCGCTGGCGCCCCAGGTGCGCAGCACCCGGCTGACGATCACGCTCTCCTCGCCGACGGCAGCCATTCGTTGGCGCAGGTCGGGCAGGATGGCGCGGTCGAACATCTCCATCATCTCGTAGGGCACACCGGGGACGGCGTAGATGACCTTGTTGCCCAGTGGGCAGATCAGGCCGGGCGCCGTGCCCATCCGCTGCGGGATGATGGTGGCCCCCTTCGGCACGTCGGCCTGGCGCTCATTGTTGGCCGACATGGTGCGACCCCGGCTCTGGAAAAAACCGGCGATGAGATCGACGATCTCCTGGTTGCGCTCAAGCTCGACGTTCATCACGTCGGCGATGGCTTCACGGGTGATGTCATCCTGGGTCGGCCCGAGGCCGCCGCAGACGATGATGCCGTCACTGCGGGCCAGCGCGGTGCGGAAGGCCAGCGTGATGCGCTCGTGATTGTCGCCCACGGCCTGGTGGAAGTGCGAGGTGACCCCGTTGGCGGCCAAGCGGTCGCCCAACCAGGCCGAGTTGGTGTCGGCGATCTGACCGAGCAGGAGCTCGGTGCCGACGGCCACGATCTCAACCCTCACACCCCACCCACTTCCTTGAAGGCCTGGCGGCCATCGACGAAGTACTGCACGCCGGTGACGATGGTCAGCGCGGCCGCAATCCACGTCACGGTCAGCTGCACCCCATGATGGTGCACGAGGGGTGGGGCCAGGCAGGTGCCGATGGCCAGGTCCTGCACGAACGTCTTGAGCTTGGCCGAGGTGCGGGCCGGGATGGACACGCCGCGGCGGCTGGCCCAGGAGCGGTAGAGCTGCATGCCGATCTCGCGGGCGGCAATGAGGATGATGGGCAGCCAGGGCAGCGTGCCTTCGGCGGCCAGTGCCCCGAAGGCGCCGAGGACCACTGCCTTGTCGGCCAACGGATCGAGGAAGGCGCCCGAGCGGGTAGTGCCCTGACGGCGCGCCATGTAGCCGTCCAACCCGTCGCTGGCGGCGACGAGGAAGCCGACGATGAGGTTCACCCAGGTGGCATGCCAGATCACGATCATGGCCACGAAGACCGGCGCGGCCAGCAGCCGGCCCACCGTCACCGCGTTGGCCGGTGTGGCCAGCGCAGTCGGGCCGAACGTGAAGTGCCGGGTCTCCGTCTCGCTCATCGGTGTGCCCCGACGACCAACGGCGCCTGGTCGGCTACACGCTCGGCGTGCAGATCCGGTCCTACAGCGTGCGTGATCACCACGTCGAGCAATTCGCCGGCCGTCGTGTCAGAGGGGAGATGGACCACGCCGTCGATCTCGGGCGCCTCATGCACGGTGCGGCCGCACCCGGGTTCGTCGACCAGCACCTGACGAGTCTGTCCGATGAGGAGGTCGCGGCGGGCGGCCGTGATGGCGTCCTGCAGTTCGGAGACCTCGCGCAGGCGCTCCAGCGCCAGTTTCGCCGGTACCTGGTCGGGGAGGTCGGCCGCGTGCGTACCCGCCTCGTTGGAGAAGGGGAAGAAACCGGCCCAGTCCAGTTGCGCCTCGTCTAGGAAGGCCAGCAAGCGGTCGTGGTCCTGTTCGGTTTCACCGGGGTACCCGAGGATGAACGACGAGCGGAAGGTGGCGTGGGCGTCGGCCGCCCTGATGTCGGCGATGCGCTGGAGGAAGCGGTCGCCATCGCCCCAGCGCCGCATGCGGGCCAGCAGCGGGCGCGAGACGTGCTGCAGCGAGAGGTCGAAGTACGGCACGCCCGTACCCAGCACGGCGTCAATCAACTCATCGGTCAAGCCGGACGGGTAGAGATAGAGCAACCGGGTGCGCTCGACCCGGGCAGAGATGGCACGAGTCAGCGCGGCGATGGGCGAGCGGCCGGCCTTGACGCGTTCGCCCGGACGCGATCGATCACGGCCGTAGGAGGCCAGGTCCTGGGCCACCAGCACGATCTCGCGCACGGCCGGGGCCGGGTCGCCACTGGGTGTTGCGCCGCCGGCCAGCAGCAGTTCGACCTCGGCCATGACTTCGTCGACACGACGCGAGCGCTGCTTGCCCCGGAACGAGGGGATGGCGCAAAAGCCGCAGATGCGATCGCACCCTTCGGCCACCTTCACGTAGGCCCAGGGCACCTCGCTGGCCGGTCGGGCCAGCTCGAGCAGGTCGAAGCCCTTGCTCGGACGGGGTCCGGGTTTGGCAGCCAGGGACACGGGCACGCCGAGCGGCAGCGGCGGCTCGTCAATGAGATCGATGCCGAAACCAGCCACCAGGTCGATCTCGGGCAGCGCGTCGGAGAGTTCGTCGCCGTACCGCTCGGCCATGCAGCCGGTGACGACCAGGCGGGCGCCGGCGCGGCGCAGGTCGGCCAGCTCCAAAACGGTGTCGATGGATTCCTGGCGGGCCGATTCAATGAAGGCGCACGTATTGACCACGACCAGATCGGCCCCAGATGGGTCGTCGGCCCGTTGGTAGCCCTGGCTGGCCAGGCGACCCTCCAACTTGTCGGAGTCGACCTGGTTCTTGGGGCAGCCCAGGGTCTGCAGCCAGTACCGACCCTCTCCCACGCACGCTCCTCGCACCAGACCGTGACCACCGCCTTGGCGGCACGGCAGGCCCACATAAGCGGACCTTTTGAGCCGGGCACACATCTCGTGCCCGCCCCCCGAGCGGAGAGGGAGGGATTTGAACCCTCGGACCCGGTTACCCAGGTCAATTCATTAGCAGTGAATCCGATTCGGCCGCTCTCGCACCTCTCCAGCGGGACCTTCATCCTCATCCTTGGATCATGCTCTCGCTCGACCCAAAGGTGATTCCGATGAACCCCTGTGGGTGATCATACGACGCTGAGGGGGGCTCCCGGCTCGGACCTCAGGACCGAACGCTTAGCGACCTCGGGCCACGAGTTCCTCTGGCTTTCGACTGACCGGGACCCCTCCCGAGCCCGCCTCACCAGGAGCCACCAGGGGGTTGTCGACAGGAACTGTCAGGATGACGACATGGAGTCCAAAGGACGGGTCCAAGATGATGTCAAGCGGATAGCGAACGAGATCGACGCCAACGTCCGGGGCATCCTCAGTTTGCCGTCCGTGGTCACGTCTCTCCAGCAACTGGGAGAAGTAGCCCCCGCCATCGAGAGAATCGCCGGGTTCGAGAAGACCCTGAGTGAAATTGCCGGCGTGGTCCCGGCGCTGGGACAACTGGCCGAGCTGGGCACCACGCTGGACGCCATCGCCCGCGTCGTCCCGGTACTGGAGCGCCTGGCCCTGGTGGGCGACGTGCTGGCCGAGCTGGCCTCAGTCATTGAACCGCTCAGCGCACTTTCGACCCTGGTGCCCACCCTCGAATCCCTCGACCGCTCCATCAGCGAATTGCAGGTCACCATCGGCAACGTCTCCAACACGCTTTCCCCTCTCCAAAGCACGACGGAACGGGTCGGGAAAGTGGTCGACCGCCTGGCCAATCGGAAAAACAAGACGACCTAATTGCTGCTTGGCGGCGCCCCGTCTGACCCAGGAAGTGAATAAGTTGATGAATCATTCATTTCGATGTTAAATGGGGACACATGTCGACGGTGGGGGTTCGATCGGACAAGGGGGCCCGCACCCGCGCCAAATTGCTGAAGGTGGCCACCGTTCGCTTCGTAGCCAGTGGATTTCAACGCACCACCATGGCCGACATCGCCCGCGATGCCGGCATGACCCCGAGCGCGCTGTACCGGTACTTCCCGGACAAGGAGGCCATCTACCTGGCCGCAGTGGACCAGGACGCCGGCTCGCTCATCGACCTGGTCCGACGAACCCTTTTTGCCGGCCAGGAGACCACGGTCGAAGGCCTCCTGGTGCGTGTGCTCAACGAACTCAGCCAGGCGGTGGAGGCCCATCCGCTGGCGGCCCGCTCCATTCGCGGGGTCGAGGCCCTCAATCCTGAATCGATCATGGCGCTCCCGCGCCTGGGGCAACTCCGCCAAGAGCTCACCGATCTCCTCGAGCTGGGCCAGTCGATTGGCCTCATTCGACCGGATCTGCCGGCCAAGAAGCTGGCGCTCGGGATAGAGACCATCGTGCTCTACCAATTGGCTTACTTGGCGTCGCTACGGAGCGGTCAGGTGAACGTCGACGGCGAGCGTTGGGCCGCCTTGGCCACCATGATCGACGCCGCACTGCGACCTTGCCATGACCAGGTCGGCGCATGACGATGAGTGCCCGTCCGCCCAGCCTGGGCCAGGAACCAACTCCGGCGGACCAGTTCCGGGAAGAAATCACACGGGTTCGGGACAGCGTCGTCAGGACCCTGTCGTCGCTCGGTGCCCTGTACGCCATGGTCCTCGACGCCATGATGGCCACCGGACGCGAATTGCTCCGGGGACGGTTCGCCTGGCGCGAGTTCGTGGACCAAGCCTGGTTCCTAGCCTCCGTCTCGGTCCTCCCAGCCCTCCTGATCGCCATTCCCCTGGGCCTCGTGGTGGTGCTCGAAGTGGGCGGTCTGGCCACCCAGATCGGTGCCTCATCCTTCGTCGGCGCGGTTGACGCCATCGGGACCGTACGCGAAGCCTCCCCACTGGTGACGGCCTTGTTGTTGGCGGGAGCTGGTGGATCGGCCATCTGTTCGGATTTGGGGGCCCGGACCATTCGCGACGAGATCTCGGCCATGCAGGTCATGGGAATTGACCCCATGGAGCGATTGGTGGCACCACGACTGCTGGCCACCGTCAGTGTGGCCATTCTGCTCAATGGCATTGTCGCCTTTGCCGGGATCGCCAGCGGCTACGTGGCCGACATCACCATCTTGCACGGCTCGGCCGGTGGCTTCTTGAACTCCTTCAGCTCCTTTGCACAACCGGCCGACATCATCGAATCGATGATCAAGGCGGCGGTCTTCGGCCTCATCGCCTCGGTCGTGGCGTCCTACAAGGGATTGACGGCCAAGCGGGGAGCGGCCGGCGTGGGCGAAGCGGTCACCCAGGCCGTGGTCATCACGGGCATCTCCTTGTTCTTCGTCGACATCGTGCTGACCGAAATTTTCTTGGTGCTCGTGCCACCGAGGCTGCCATGACGACGACTCCCACTCGACCCGGTGCGAAGCCCTATGTGGCGGTGGACGATGTGTCGAGCCACCCGCTCCTGGCGCGATTCGTGCATCAATCAGCCTGGCTGGGGGAACTGCTGGTGTTCGCGGGGCGGACATTCCTCAACATCCCCAATGCGCTGCGCAAGCATCGGGGCGAGATCTACCGGTTACTGGCCGACGTCACGTTCGGTGGTGGGCTGTTGGCCGTGGCGGCCAGCACGGTGCTGGTGGTCTTCGTCATCGCCGCCTTCGTCGGTATCACCGTCGGACTCGAGGGATACCAAGGTTTGCAGCTCATCGGACTGGCTCCGTTGGCGGGCTACCTGTCCTCCTACGCCAACACGCGAGAGATCGCTCCGCTCATTACGGCCTTCGGCCTGGCCGCCCAAATGGGCTGCAAGTTCACGACCCAACTCGGAGCCATGCGCATTAACGAGGAGATCGATGCGCTTGAGGTCATGGGAACGCCGCCGCTCCCCTACCTGGTGACGACCAGAATGATCGCCGCCCTGGTGGTGGTGACGCCGCTCTATCTGATCGCACTGTCCGGGGCTTACCTGGCCACCCAGATCACGGTCATTCTCATCGCCCATCAGGGAGCCGGCACCTACCAGCACTACTTCCACGCCTTCTTGAATGGGGGCGACATCCTGCGCTCCATGACCAAGGTGTGGGTCTTCGTGGTGATCGTGACCATCATCCACTGCTACTACGGCTTCAACGCGCTGGGGGGTCCCGAAGGAGTGGGGCGAGCGGCCGGTCGGGCCATTCGGACCAGCATCGTGGTCATTGCGCTCAGTGACATGTTGATGACCTTGTTGTTCTGGGGCACGTCGAGCGGCATCCGGTTCTCCGGATGAGCCCCTCGGGTGCCCGACCTCGCCAGGTCACTCGCCGAACGCTCGGTCTGGCCACTTTGGGAATGGCCTTCGTGCTTCTCCTGGGCGGCACTGTCACCGTCATTCTCAAGTCCTTCGGGGGTGACTTCTCCAGCTACTCCTCGGTCTATGCCAACGTGCCAGCCTCGGGCAACGGCATTTCCGCCGGGTCTCCCGTGGTCTACCGCGACATCACCGTGGGTGCCGTGCAGTCCCTCGGTCGTCAACTCCCCGGCGGCGTGGTCCATGCCGTCCTGCACCTGAATCCGGGCGTATTGGGTGAAGTGCCCCACAACGTCGAGGCCGACGTCGGCATCACCACCGCGTTCGGAACGCAAGGTGTCACACTCAAGTCGCCCGGTCGGTCGTCGTCGTTGCCACTGCGCGCCGGTCAAACCATTCCGGTGGTCAACCGGTCCAAGACGACAACCTTGCAGGGCACCGTCACCGATCTGGACAACGTCCTCAATGCCCTACACCCGGCTGCCCTCGACGCCGCACTGACCGCGCTGGCCACCGCGCTGCACGGGCGCGGCCATGCCATCGGTCACACCATCGACAGCGTGGCCGCCTACCTCGGCGAGATGTTGCCGCTGCTGCCGACCTTCGAACACGACGTGACCTTGGGCGCTCCAGTCACCGGCGACCTCAGTGCCGATGCCCCGGATCTGCTGCAGACGTTGTCGAACGGTTCGGTGACGGCAGCCACGCTCAACCACGATGCCACGCTGCTGCACCAGACACTGGTGGGCGGGACGACCTTGTCGAAATCGCTGGCCTACCTCACGACGGCCACGCAGGCCCCCTTCGAAGACCTGGTGGCCAATGCGGCCCCGCTGCTCAGCGACCTCAACCAGAATCCGCAAGAGATCGCCAGCACGATGTCCGGCCTGGCCGCCTGGTCCGAGGGATTCGCAGCGGCTGAATCGGCCGGCCCGTTTCTTCGCTTCAGCGGTGACCTCGATCTTGACGGCACGGCGCAATGTCTCCTCGCCGCGGCGGGAGGCGGCAACACCTTGGCCGAGCAATGTCTCGGCACGTCCAACTTCAATCCGCCGCAGTACACCGCGGCCGACTGCCCCACCTACGGCAGCGAACTCGGCCCGAACTGCCCGAGCAGTAAAGCATCGGTGCTCACGACGCCAGCCGAGGAGCGGGCGGCGGCGGCCATGGCGGCGCAACTCAACGGAGGGAAGGCCATGCCTTCGGCCTCCATCGCCACCCTCCTGCTGGAACCACTGCTGGTGCGACTGAGCGGTGCCTCTTGAGTCGTCAACCGTTGCCCTGGAAGATCCTGGCCAAGCTGGGGGTGTTCGCCCTGGTGGCCGTCATAGCCACCGCGGTCGTCACCGCCAGCCTGCTCAATCTCAGCTCGAAGGCAACCCGGCCTTTCAGCGCGCTCTTCACCAATGCTTCGGGACTCCAACCCGGCGACGAGGTCGACATCGCCGGCGTCCAGGTGGGAACGGTGACCGGTGTCCGGCTCAGTGGCCTGCGGGCACTGGTCAGCTTCACCGTCGACACCGACCAACGTTTCGCTTCCACCACGCATGTCGACATCGACTACGAGAACCTCTTGGGCCAACAACTGCTCGAGTTGGTACCCGGCAGGTCCGTTGGCCACCAACTCGCGGCGGGGACCACCATCCCCCTGTCCCGAACCGCGCCGGCGCTCGACCTGACCAGCATCTTCAATGGATTCCAACCGCTGTTCAACGCGCTGACGCCCAATCAGGTCAATGCATTGACCGGCTCCATCATCAACGTGTTCCAAGGCGAGTCCGGCACCATTGGCGACCTGGTCTCGCAGACCACCGCCCTCACCTCCAATCTGGTCCAGCGCCAACAACTGATCGGCGCCGTGATCGACAACCTGGACAAAGTGGCTGGGACGCTGGGCACCCATAATCAACAGTTGGTCTCCATGGTCGACCAGTTCGATGGATTGGTGACCGGCCTGGCCGGAGACCGCAGCGAGCTCGGTTCCACCGTGACCAATCTCAGTGGCCTGACCAGCACGGTGTCCGGCCTGATCAGCCAGAGCGAGCCGTCACTGGATCAGGCCATCACCGGTTTGATCAGCGCGTCCCATACCGTGGCCGGCGATCAGGGCGAGCTCGACGGCGTGTTGACCGGACTCCCGTCGTTCATCGCCACCTTGGACAGGATCTCCAATAGCGGCAGTTACCTCAGCGTCTACATCTGCGATCTCACCATCAACGTGCAGGGCACTGCCGACCTCAACCCCGTCACCGCCGTGCCGAGCATTCCGATTCGATTCCCGTCCGGACCGGTGGGCGACCAGAGCCAGCACACGGCCAACTGCAAATGAAGCGATTCGGTGAACGCAATCTGTTAGTGGTGGCCACCGTCGGCACGGCCGTCCTGCTCATCTTGGTCTTGCTGACCCTCAATTTCTCGCACCTGCCCTTCATCAACGATGACGCCTCTTACCAGGCCGCCTTTGCCGATGCCGCCGGGCTGGCCCAAGGCGACACGGTCAGCGTGTCCGGCGTGTCGGAAGGCAGCATCACCGGCCTCCGCCTGGACGGGTCCCGGGTCATTGTGTCGTTCACGGTCGCCCGCGGCGTCCACCTCGGGATGAGTACCCGGGTGGCGGCCAAGGTGCTGACTCCGCTGGGCCAGGAGTACCTGTCGGTGGCGCCGTCCGGCGCCGGTGCGCTTGCAGGGAGCGACGTCATCCCGACCTCGCATACCGCTGAGCCATCCACGCTGATCAGCACGCTGTCCGAAGCGGGCAGCCGCGTACAGAAGATCAACGTTCCGCAGCTGGAAAAGTCACTCAACGTGACCAACCAGACACTCCAAGCAGTACCGGCGGCCGAAACCAAGGCCATGCTGAGTGGACTGGCGCAGCTCTCGCAGGTGATCGGGAGTCGTCAATCAGAACTGTCCCAACTCGTGGTCAACGTGCAGCAGGTGACCAAGACGTTGGCCAACAACAGCAGCCAGTTGGTCAACATCCTGGGGCAGGGAGACCTGGTGGTCCAAGTGCTCAACCAACGCCATCAGGCCATCGCCACGCTTCTGAGTTCCACCGCTGCCCTGACCACCCAGCTCGACGCCATCATTTCGGCCCACCAGGCCCAGCTCGGTCCCCTCGTCACTGGCCTGAACACCATCAGCGGTGTCTTGGCCAAGGACAAGGGGGATCTGGCCACGGCCATCCCGCTCCTCACTGCAGCCAATCGCTATCTGGCCAATGTGTCAGGGTCGGGAAACTTCGGGGACTTCATCCTCCCGGCGGGGCTCATCCCCGACAATGTCATCGCCCAATGCGCCAAGGCCGGCGCCACCAATCCGGTGATGGGATGCACGCCATGACCTTCCTTGCCCGCTTCCGCCCCGCCACGGTGCTGGCCCTGGCCGGCCTGGTGATCGCCGCCCTGGCCGTTGTCGGCTTCCTCGGCGTGCACGCTGGTCTGGCCACACCGACCCGCCTCGTCACGGCCGAGTTCGCCGAAGCGCCGGGGCTCTATGTAGGGAACCACGTCGACGTCCTCGGCATCCCGGTGGGCCAGATCGTCAGTATCAGCGCCCATCCCACCCAGGTCACCGTGTCCATGCGGGTAGATGACGACGTGAAACTGCCCCGGAACGCAAAGGCCATGCTGATGGCGCCCGATCTGGTCAATGACCGGTACGTCCAACTCATGCCCGCCTACACATCGGGAGCGCTGCTCCCCGCGGGTGCCGTCATTCCCGAATCGCGGACGGTCCTGCCCGAATCGGTTGACCAGATCATCTCGACGCTCGACCAGTTGGTGCGCGCCCTCGGGCCAACCGGAGCCAACGCCAAGGGGGCGGTTTCGCAATTCGTGCACGATGTGGCCGCCACGGTGGGGGGCAACGGTCCGAACTTCAAGACCACCGTCACCGCACTGAGCCAGGCCCTGGGCGCCGTTGCGGCCGACAGCCCGACGATCTCGTCCCTGCTCGACAACGTTGGGAACTTCACTGGCGTGGCCGCGGCCAACACGCAGGACTTCCAGGCCTTCGCCAACGACGCCGCCGGCGTCACCAGCGTGGTGGCTTCTGACGATGCTGACATCGGGACCATCCTGAAATCACTCAACTCTGTGGTGACCCAGCTGACCCAATTCGTGCAGGCCAATCAAACCTCTCTGGGCTCCACGCTGGCCAACCTGCAGCAATTCACCAGCGCCATCGCAGCCCAACAACAACAGCTCGCCGAAGCATTCGACTACGCCGGTCTGGGCCTGGCCGATGTGGACAACGCCATTACCGTGTCATCGTCGGGGACCGGCGCCCTTCGTATCCGCTACGTCCCGTCTACCGACACCCCCGCCTTCATCAGCGCCGTCTGCGGTAGCGAGGAAACACGGATTCTCGCCCTGGGGCTACAGCAGGGAAAGAGCAGCGAGTTGAATTTGGCTTGTGCGGCCAGCGCTGCACTGTCTCAGGTGAAACCGCCGCCCGATGCCCCGGCCGGGCCCAACCTCACGCTCAGTGCGCTCATCGGGGCCCAACCGTGACCGCAAAATCGTCCCGCCTCTGGGGAGCGACGCTGGCCCTCGCATTCGTGGCCCTGGCCACCACATCGTGCGGGTTGAGTCTGCAGGCGCTACCGAAACCAGGCGGCGTGAGCGGACCCACCTATCTAATCAGGGCGGAATTCGCCAACGTCCTCAATCTCCCGGTCCAAGCCACGGTGTTCGTTGGGGCCAACGAGGTAGGCGATGTGCAGTCCATCACCACATCGAACTACAGGGCCGTCTTGGAATTGGCCATTCGGCGCAGCGTCCGGGTGCCGATCGGTACGACCGCTCAGATTCTCTTCAACACGCCCTTGGGCAATGAGTTCATTGAGCTCACCTATCCCCCTCATGCCACCGGCGGACCGTGGCTGCACGGAGGCGCCCTCCTCTCCCAGGCCCACACCAGCAGTGCGCCGAGCATCGCCGACACGTTGGCCGCGCTGGGCGGGCTCCTCAATGGAGGGGGGCTCAACCAACTGCAGACCATCATCGTGCAGCTCAACAACGCCCTCAATGGCAACCAACCTCAGGTACGAGCCATCTTGAGCGACCTGACCACGACGGTGACGTCGCTCACCGGCAATCTCCCAAGCCTCGATACCGCGCTGAGCGGCCTTTCCTCGCTCAGCACCGAGTTGGCTGCCGGCGATTCCGCCATCGCCACAGGTATCGACACCATCGGACCGGCCATTGCCGTGCTGAACGGGGAGAACGCCGACTTCGAGAACTTGCTGGAAGGGGTGAACCAGCTCGCCACCGTGGCTGACTCGGTCGTCACCACCAGCGGGGCGAACATCGTCGCCACGGTGCAGCAGCTCAACGGGGTGGTGAATCAGTTGGTGAACGTAGAACAATCCCTCGGCCCCACCCTCAGCGCGTTCCAGCGGTTCGAAGATCTCACACCCAACATCGCACCGGGCAACTTCTTGCAGTTGGACCTGACCGGCCACGTGGTCATCGCCCCACCCTCGGGCGCGTCGAACGGGCCCACCCGAGCGACTTCACCGTCCCCCGTCAACGGGGCATCCGGTTCCAGCTCGGCCTCAGCGGTGCGGTCGCTCCTGGGAGCGGGGTTGCCATGAGCCGATTTCAGGTTTCACTCCGTTTGATTGGATTGGTCCTCGTTGCCGTCATCGGTGCCTGGTTCATTACCGTCAACGTGCTGGGTGACGGCGTCGGCACCGCTCCGTATTCAGTCACCGTCAATCTGGCCCAAGGCGGAGGGCTTTTTCCCGAGTCCTATGTGACGTACCGCGGCGTGGACGTTGGCCGGGTGGCCTCGCTGAAGGCCACGCCGAGCCGAGTGGTCGCCACGCTGGAGATCAATGCCGGTGTCCACATTCCGGCCGATCTGAGCGCGCAGGTGCACGATCTGTCCGTAGCGGGCGAGCAGTACCTGGATCTCGTGCCCAGGGCATCTTCGGGTCCAGACCTCCATGCCGGCAGTGTGATCGACCAGTCCCGCACCCGGGTGCCGGTGGCCATCTCCGATCTCCTGAGTGACGCCGCCCGGTTGATTGCCAGCGTCCATGCCAAGGACATCCACACCATAAGTACCGCACTGGGATCGGGATTCGCCGATACGGGTCCGGATCTGCGCCGGATCACCGAAGCGGCCAACAAGCTGGTGCACGCGCTGCAGGCATCGCGGAGCGCCACTTCCACCATCATTACGGCCGGTGGTCCGGTGCTGGAGGAGGCCCAGGCCAGTGCCGAGAATCTGGCCCAGATCAGTCAGTCCCTGGCCGGCATCACGGCACAACTGAGCGCCTCGAACACCGACGTCAATGCTCTGCTCACCGAGGGCGTGCCGTTCACCACGGCCCTGAACCAATTGTTGGCCCAAGATGGCACGACGATCGCCGCCCTCGTCCAACATCTCGCCACGGTCTCCGACGTGGCCGGTCTCCGTCAGCCGGCCGTACAGAGTCTCCTCAGCGAGTTGCCGGCCTTCACCCACAAAATTGCCAGTGTCGTCGCCGGTGGCAGCGTGCAGGTGCACATCACGTACGACAACGCCAATACGGTGTGTCCCTACGTGCTGGGCGCGCAGGTGGCGGAGCCCACGGCAAAGACCGGTTCACCCGCATTGAACAACACCTGCACGCTCACCGCGCCCGACCTGCTTCAGCGCGGGTCGGCCGATGCACCTCGTCCCGCCGGTGATTCATGACTCGACCAACAACCCCCATCCGTCCAAGGAGACCCCGTGACCGCAACGCCACCCGATGACAGCCCAGACAGGGAAGCCACCCCCGATGAGGAGACCGCGGCAGGACGTCCATCTTCTGGCGCACCGACCACCACCACATCGCGCTCCATGCGCATCCCGATCCCTTCGCTCCGCCTGGCTCTCCCAATCCTCATCATCATCGTGCTCGCAGCAGGGCTGGTGATCTCACAGGTGCAACTTTCCAATCAACGATCCATCAGCGGAGCGCGGACCAGCGCTACCGCGGCGGCCAAGACCTACGCCGTCGATGTCGCCTCCTACAACTACCAACATCTCGCCCGCGATTTTGGCACCGTCGAAGATCACGCCACTCCGTCGTTTCGCAAGACGTTCAAGGCGTCCAGCAGCGCCCTGTCCAAAGTACTGAAGCAGTACCACGCCATCGCCACCGCCCACATTGTCGCCGTCGGTGTCGAATCGGTCACGTCCAGCCGGGCGGTGGTGCTGCTCTTCGTGGATCAGACCGTGAACAACACCGCCCAAAAGTCCGGCCCGACGAAGGACAACAGCCGCATAAAGATGACCCTGCTGCGTTCGGGTAGCCAGTGGCGCATTGATCAGGTGGAACTGCTGTAGAGGGTGGGCGGTTTGCAATGCCAGTTGCCTTCACAGAGTCGACGGCCTGTCGGGACGGCGAATTCCTCAGCAACACTGCATATGTCATGCCAGTTGCCGAAGGAAATCAGTTGTCAATCCCGCCCAACCTGGATATCGTGCCGGGCGGTTTCAACATAGGGAGGGTTCATGGGTTCGACTGGGCGGGGTCGTATCGGCGCGGTAACAAGGGCCTCTGTTGGCCTGGGTGCCGCGGTAGCACTGGCGGCTTCATTCCTGGTGGCCACACCACTGACGGCATCGGCCACGGGCGTGACATATCTCGTCAACGGCGCCACCGGGGTCGACAACACGACCGCGTGCACCGTCACGCCGTGCAAGACGCTCATTCATGCACTGACCTTCGCCGGTGACGGCGACACCATCAACGTGGCGGCCGGTACCTATACCGGCGCGCTCACCATTACCAAGGGCGTCACCATCAACGGGGCCGGTCAAGCGACCACCATCATCGACGCGGCCGAGACGGCGCCTTCGGCATCGAGCAAAGCAGCCGTGCTGGTCGATCTGGCCGCCGCCGACACCAATCCCGTCACCATCAGCGGTGTCACCATTGAGCGCGGCATCAGCGGATTCGGTGGTGGTATCGAGGACTTCATCGGCGCGCTCAACGTCACCAACTCAACCATCACGAACAACAAGGCGGGCGGCACCGGTGTGCCCAGCCCGACCGGTGGCGCCGGCATCGGCGACATCGCCACCGCCCCACTCACCCTGACGGGTGACACCATCTCGAACAACGTGGCGACCGCGCTCAGTGGCGGCGGGATCTACCTGGCCGGACCAGCCACTATCAAGAACACCACCATCAGCGGCAACAGCACCACCGGAAACACTCTGGGCGGCGGCATCGTCATGGCCAAGCTCGCCACCACCGAGAACGTGACCGACAGCGTCGCCGACTCCACCATCAACGGGAACTCAGCCGTGCTCGGAGGCGGCATCGCCGCCTACAGCGGCACCACGCTGACGCTGACCGGTGATGGCGCCAGCCCCAACACGGTCTCGTCCAACACGGGTACCGACGGAGCCGGCCTCTATCTCGTCGGCGCCGCGTCCATCACCAACACAACCTTCTCGGCCAACAACGCCTCCTTCGAGGGCGGCGGCTTCTTCACCAACCAGGCGGTGGCGGCCGATGCCCCGTCGCTCACGACCAACGGCGCCATCTTCACCGGCAACAAGGCTGGCACGGCCGGTGGTGGAGGTCTCCTGGCTGCAGCCACCACCCTGAACGCAACCGGTGGCTCCTTTGACACCAACACGACGGCCGTGGGCGGCGGTCTGTACGTGGCGGCCGGCAACTCGGCCACCCTGACCGGCACCTCCATCGCCTCCAACAACGCGCTCGACGGCGGCGGCCTCGTGGTCGCCGGTGGCGGCACGGCCTCCCTCGTCGGCGCCAGCGTGACCAACAACGTGGCCGGTGCGGGCAGCACGGTCAACGTCGGCAACGGCGGCGGCATCCTCGATTCAGGCAAGCTGACCATCACAGCCAACACCAACCTGAGCGGCAATCAGGCCATCGCGGCGACCAGTGCCGGCTCGGTGGCCACCGGTTGGGGCGGAGCCGTCTTCGAGGGGCCGTCCGCGGCGGGTGACGCGCCTACCTTCACCCTCACCAACAGCACGATCAGCGGGGGCACGCTGACCTCGGGCACCAACGCCGCCATCGGCGGCGGCATCGCGGTGACGGGCAACGTGCTCGGCACCGTGTCGGGCAAGACGTTCGCAGCCACGCCGGCCACCTTCAGCGGTACCGGCGACACCTTCAGCGGCAACAGCGCCCTCGACGCCGGCGGCGCCTACGTCGGGAGCACGGCCACCTTCACCGGATCCACCTTCAGCGCCAACACCGCCGCCGCCGGTGGCGGCCTGGGGGGCGCCCTCCTGGTGGGCAAGGGGGCGGCGGCCGACGTGCCTTCTGCCACTGTCGATTCGAGCACCATCCTGTCCAATACGGGCGTTGACGGCGCCGGTGTCTTCGTGAACTCGGCGTCATCGCTGACCCTGCAGAACGGCACCGCCTTCAACCACAACACTGCGTCCCTGGAAGGTGGGGCCCTCTACAACGCCGGCACCACCACGGCCACCGACACGACATTCGAAAACGGAACGGCCGCCGAGTTCGCCGGCGCCATCTTCGACGGATCGTCGGTGGCCGCCGACACGCCGACGTTCAACGGCACCAACGTGACCATCAATGCCAACTCGTCGCCCTTCGAGGGCGGCAACGTGGCCGTGGCCGCCAGTGCCACCTTCACGCTTAACGGCGGCTCCATCGACGGTGGGTCGGCCCTGGCGGCCGGAGGGATCCTCTCCGCCCCGGGCGGCACCGTCACCCTTTCCGGCGCCGACATCTCCGGCAACACCGCTAGCGCCAGCAACGGCGGCGGCATCTTGAATGAAGGCGTCATGAGCATCACCAACAGCTCGCTGACCGGGAATACGGCGACACCGACAACGGCAAATCCCACTACGACCGGACTGGGGGGCGCCATCTACAGCGGTGCCACCACAGCCAGCGTCACCACCGAGTTGACCCTGAGCGGGGACACGTTCTCGGGCAACCGGGCCAGTGCCGCCAGCGCGCTGATCACGTTTTCGACCGTGGCCAGCGACATCAACACCACGGCGATCACCAACTCAACCTTCACCGGAAACGCCACGACCCCGAGCTTCGGCACGATCGACGCCTTCGATCCCACGTCGATCGTCTTCAGCACCATCGACAACAACACCTCGGCGACGGGGGCGAGTGCCGGGCTGTTCGTCGAGATCGCCGGTTCCATCAGCGTGGCCGGCAGCGACATCACCAACAACACCGGGGGCAACTGCCACGGTGCCGTGGTGGACGGCGGTTACAACTTCACCAGCGCCGCTGACGGCACCTGCGGATTCACCGGTGCCAAGAACGACGGCGCCGGCAATCCTCAACTGGGTGCCCTGACCAACAACGGGGGGCCGACTTCGACCGAGTTGCCGGCGTCCACCAGCCCGCTCATCAACAAGATCCCGGTCAACACATCCACAGGCATCAACGACGCCGTGAGAGGCACCCCGATCGTCCTCTGCGCCACCGGAGCGGTGGACCAGCGCGGCTCGTCCCGGCCGGCCGGACCCACCTGCGACATCGGCTCGGTTGAAGTCGGCGTGTCGGCCCCGATGGTGTCCGGCCCCACGGCGGCCACCTACATCGTCGGCGTAGCCGGGACGCCACAGGTCTTCACCTCGACCGGCACGCCCACGGCACACCTGTCCGAGTCCGGCGCCCTGCCCAGCGGGGTGACCTTCACCGACAACGGTGACGGCACGGCCACGTTGGCCGGCACACCGGCCGCCGGCAGCACCGGCACGTACGCCATCACGGTGACGGCGGCCAACGGCAGCCTGCCCAACGCGTCGACCTCGTTCACACTGACCGTGGACCAGGCCGCCGCGCTGGCCGGTCCGACCAGCGACACCTTCACGGTGAACTCACCCGGATCGGACGTCTTCGTGGCCACCGGAACGCCGACCCCATCGGTCAGCGAAGCGGGACCGCTGCCGAGCGGGGTGACCTTCGTCGACAACGGAACGGGCACCGGCACCCTGGCCGGCACGCCGGCCGCCGGGTCGCAGGGGACCTACCCGCTGGTCATCACGGCCCACAACGGTGAAGGTGCGGACGCGGTGATCAACTTCACCTTGACGGTGCTGCCCCCGGTGACGATCACGACCACCACGCTGCCCAACGGCACGGTCGGTGTGGCCTACGCCACCACGCAACTGGTGGCGACGAACGGCAAGACGCCGTACACCTGGAGCCTGTCCTCGGGCGCACTCCCGGCCGGCCTCACCTTGTCGAGTGCTGGCGTCATCAGCGGCAAGCCGACCGGTCCCGCCGCCACGACCACGTTCGTGGTCAAGGTCACCGATTCGGCCAACCCGAGCGGCACAGCCACGCAGTCCCTCTCGATCACCATCGGCAAGGGGGCGACCACCCTGACGGTGAGCCCGCTGCTGCTCAACCCGCCGCTCTTCATCACGCTCAACACGGCCATGGCCACGTTGACCGGCGGCGCTCCGGCCGCCGGGATCGCCGGGCAGACCATCGTGTTCACCGCCGGATCCACCACGGTCTGCACCAGCGTGACCAATGCCAGCGGCCTGGCCACCTGCAACTTCACGCTCCCCAGCCTGGTGGCCGCCGTACTGACCTTCGGGATTAAGGCCTCCTACGCCGGATCGGCCAGTTGGCAGCCCGCCAGCGGGTCGGCGTCGCTGTTGTAGGGCTCTCACACAGAACGCGCCGAGGCATGCGGGCGCGGTCGGACCGGTAGCGTTCGGCCGTGCCCGCTTCGCCTCGTCTCCCCTTCGACCCGATCGCCGAGGCGCGGCGCCAGTGGGAATCCCACGGGTGGGCCGACGCCGCGCCCGGGATGGCCATGGTCACCTCGGTCATGCGCCTGCAGCAGATCTTCCTGGCCCAGGCGGACGTCGTGCTACGACCTTTCGGACTCACCTTCGCCCGCTACGAGGTACTGATGCTCCTCTCCTTCTCGTCGGCGCACCGGCTGCCCCTGGGCAAGATCGGTGAGCGCCTACAGGTCAACGCTGCCAGCGTGACCAACGCAGTGGGCCGGCTGGAGGGCCAGGGGCTGGTGTCCCGGCACCCGAATCCCCAGGACGGCCGGGGCACGCTGGCCGAGCTCACCGCAGCCGGGCACCAGGTCGTCCAGCAGGCCACCCGGGACATGAATGCCGAGGTGTTTTCCCACCTGGGATTGGAGAGGCCGGCCCTTACCGTTCTGTTCGGCCAGCTGGGTCAGCTGCGTCACGCCGCCGGCGACTTCCCGTAGGACGCATTTACTTTAACGTTTAAGTAGTATGGCGCCATGGCCAACCGAGCTCAATGGCAAGAGGCATTTGATCGTTCGCCTCGTCGCGCCGCCCGATTCGAGACCATGTCCGGTGTGCCGCTCGAGCCGGTCTATGGACCCGACGACGCCGAGCTCCCGGGCCAGTGGCCCTACACCCGGGGACCGCACGCCTCCATGTACCGCTCGCGGTTGTGGACCATGCGCCAGTTCGCCGGCTTCGGCACCGCCGAGGACACCAACGGGCGCTTCAAGGAGCTCCTGCGTTCAGGCGGCGACGGGCTGTCCACCGCCTTCGACATGCCAACGCTGTTGGGCCGCGATTCCGATGACCCGTTGGCCAAGGGGGAAGTAGGGCGGGCCGGCGTGGCCATCGACACCATCGGCGACATGGAGACGCTCTTTGCCGGCATCGATCTCGGCACGGTGAGCACGTCGATGACCATCAACTCCCCAGCAGCCGTCATCCTGGCCATGTACGTCGGTGTGGCCGACTCGACCGGCGTGGCCCGCACCGCGTTGTCGGGCACCATCCAGAACGACATCCTGAAGGAGTACCAGGCTCAGAAGGAGTTCGTCTTCCCCCCTCGCCCCAGCGTCCGCCTGGTCACCGACGTCATGCGCTTCGCCGCGGCCGAACTGCCGCGCTGGCACCCGGTATCCATTTCGGGCTACCACATTCGCGAGGCCGGATCGACGGCGGCCCAGGAGTTGGCCTTCACGCTGGCCAACGGCTTCGCCTACGTGGAAGCCGCCTGTGCGGCCGGCCTGGACGTCGACGAGTTCGCTCCCCGCTTGAGCTTCTTCTTCAATGCGCACATGGATTTCTTCGAGGAGATCGCCAAGTTCCGGGCGGCCCGGCGTATCTGGGCCCGCTGGATGCGCGACCACTACGGTGCCGTCAACCCACGCTCGCAGCAATTGCGCTTCCACACCCAGACCGCCGGCGTGTCGCTCACGGCCCAACAACCCGAAGTGAACCTGGTGCGCGTGGCCATCGAAGCACTGGCCGGCGTGCTGGGCGGCACCCAGAGCCTGCACACCGATTCCTTCGACGAGGCCCTGGCGCTACCCACCGAGCATGCGGCGCGCCTGGCCCTGCGCACCCAACAGGTCATTGCCGAGGAGACCGGTGTCGTCCACGTGGCGGATCCGCTCGGTGGCTCATGGTTTGTCGAAGAGCTGACCGACGAGATGGAGCGCCAGGCCGAGGAGATCTTCGCCCACCTGCGAGAGGCCGGCTCGGGTTCCATGCTGGAAGGAACGTTCGCCTGCATTGATGACGGCTGGTTCCTCAACGAGATCGCCGATGCGGCCTACCAATTCCAGTCGATGGTGGCCAAGGGCGAATGGCGCCAGGTCGGGGTGAACAGCTACACCGACGGTGACCACACGCCACCGCCCACACTCTCCATCGACCCGGCCGTGGAAACCCAGCAACTGGCCACGCTGGCCGCCGTCAAGCAGGCGCGCGACGACGACGCCGTGCGCCAGGTCCTGGCCCGCCTCCAACGAGAGGCCGAGGATCCCACCGTCAACCTCATGCCCACCCTCGTTGACGCGGCCGTGGCCCGGGTCACCGTGGGCGAGTCCATGCAGGCGCTCGAAACGGTCTTCGGTACCTGGTACGAACGCAGCACGGTGTGACGAACGACCAGGTCGACCGCTTCGATCGTCCGTTGCGCGTCCTGGTGGCCAAGGTCGGGCTGGACGGCCACGATCGTGGCCTGCGCATCGTGGCCCGCATCCTGCGCGACGCCGGGTGCGAGGTCATTTACGCCGGGCTGCGGCAGACCACCGACAGCATCACGGCCATCACCATGCAGGAGGACGTGGACCTGGTGGGTGTCTCCATGCACAACGGAGCGCATCTCACCCTGGCCCCGGCCGTGGTCGATGCATTGCGGGCAGCCGGGCTGGCCACGCCGGTGGTGGTCGGGGGCATCGTGCCGCCGGCCGACATCCCACTGCTCATGGCGGCCGGCATCGCCGCCGTACTCGGACCGGGATCTTCCAATGAAGAAGTGGTGGCGAGCGTCCGGGCCGCCGCCGCGTCGGGCGTCTGACTCAGGGCAGGCAGTCGTAGCAGGCGTCAATCAAGGCCCGGTTGCGCGGATTCTGCCAGCGGGGTCCCATGGTGTTGATGGCGTAGCCAAAGGCCAACCCGGCGTCTGGATCGCAAAACCCCAATGAGCCGCCCGCGCCGAAGTGGCCGAAGGAGCCGGCGTTGGGCCCCAGCCGGCGTTCGGCCTGGGTGAGCTGGAACCCGATGCCGAACCGGGAGGGCCGGTGCAGCACCAGGTCCTCGCCGTAGACCTGCTCGGTGACGGCTTCGGCCAACACGGCGGCATCCACCAGTACCGAGCCGTCATGACGTCCGCCGCCTGCCAAGAGGTTGAAGATGCGGGCAATGCCGCGCGCTGAGGCGTGACCGTTCGTAGAGGGGAGTTCGGCGGCGCGCCAGGCCGGGGTGTTGATCACGCCGGAGCCCGAGAATTCGGGCGGGTTGAAGTAGGCGTGCCGCTCCATGCGTTGCTCATCGGTGATGGCGTCGGCGCTGAAGGTCGGCGCCGTCTCCATCCCCACGAAATCGGCCACCCGGGTGCTCTCATCGCCGTGCAGCCCGAAGAAGAAGTCAGCGCCCAGTGGGCCGGCGAATTCCTGGCGCAGGTAGGTGCCGATCGTGGTACCGGTCACGCGGCCCACAATCTCTCCCACCAGGAAGCCGAAGGTGTTGACGTGGTATCCATGCGCCGTGCCGGGCTCCCACCAGGGTGTGTGGTCGGCCAGGGTGCGGCACATGAGGCCGCGGTCGAACACCGATCCAGCCCGAAGCGGAGCTCGGACCGCCGGCAGCCCGGCCTGGTGGCTAAGCAGCTGGCGCACCGTGATGGCCGACTTCCCATTCACCCCGAACTCGGGCCAGATCCGGGCCACCGGGTCGTCGTAGGAGAGCAGTCCCTGGCTGACCAGCCGGGCCACGATGAGCGCCACCACCGCCTTGCCCACTGAGAAGACATTGACCAGCGTGTCGGCCTGCCAGGGGCGGCGCCGGCCCTGGTCCTGCCAGCCACCCCAGAGATCCACGACCGGCTCCCCGCCCACGAAGAGGCACACGGAGGCTCCCAACTCGCCCCGGCTCGCGAAATTCTCGGCGAAGGCCGATCGAACCGGACCGAAACGGGGGCTGACCCAACCCTGAACGGGAGGAGAAGGCTGCCGGGAGTGCCCCAGCTGATTCAAGATAACTCCTGAATCACAGGCCCCTTGGCGGTGGGGTTCCTGGAGCTATCAGCTGGGGCACACGCGCCGGCATTTTGCGATCAGGCGGTAGATCGCTGAGTGAGTAGTTCCCCGCCGGGATCGGTCCTAAACATGAAAAGCCAGAAATTTTAATTTTCCCTCAGACCAGCGGTTCTGCCTGATCTGCGGCGGACACCACGGCCAGAAGTTCTCGATCCCGCTCGTAGGACAGGAGCGGGGCCGCCTCCAACACACCGACCCAGCGCAGGGCGTCCACCTCGTCGTTCGCCACGAACTCCCCGGCGTCAGCCGCCATGACCCAGTAGGCCACCACCTTGGGCCGACCCTTGCGGTCGATGTACTCGGTATGCCCGATGAAACGCAGGAGCCGGCACCGGAATCCGGTCTCCTCGAACACCTCCCGTTGCGCCGCGTTCTCGAAGGTCTCACCTTCTTCGAGCTTGCCCTTGGGGAAGGACCAGTCCTCGTGCTCGGGACGGTGCACGATGGCGATCTGTAACTGCCCCAACTGACGACGCACGATGAGACCGCCGGCGGCTTGAATGACTTCTGACGGAGTGCGGTAGTCCATAGTCGAGGCTCGTCGTCCCACTGCAACGAGACTACCGCCGCCCTATCGCGTGAACTGGTCAATCCAACGGACCCTGGGGCGAATTCTGGTGATCGAACTAACCTGGTGTGATGGAGCGTGCTGCCGAGTCAGTGGAGATCGAGTGGCAATTCGATGCCCTCGACCTCCGACCGGTTGAGCGTTGGTTGGCCACGCTGCCCACACTGTCGATCGATGCGGCAGAGCAGCAGACGGTCACCGCTCTGGCCAAGCCACCGCGCCGGCTGGTGGACTCATATCTGGACACCACGGATTGGCGCATGGCTCGGGCCGGCTTTGTCGTGCGCATCCGTCGACGCGGCCGGCACGACGAGATCACCCTCAAGGACACGCAATCGGCCGGCGAGGGCGGGCTGCGCCAACGACTCGAAGTCACCGAGGCGTTGCCAGTGGCCGGCGTGGGTGCACTCGGTCCGGAAGGCCCGGTCGGCCGTCGGGTCCACGCCGTGGCCGGGACCCATGCCCTGCGCGAAGTGCTCCAGGTGCGGACTCGCCGCCGTCCGTTTGCCCTGCGGGTCGGCGGGGTCGATGCGGCTGAGGTGGCGCTGGACGACACCATGATTGTGGTGGGCGGGGGCCAGCGCCCGATGCAACTGCGCCGGGTCGAGGTTGAAGTGCAGCCCGAATGGCTCGACGCACTCGAGCCGGTGGTCCAGCAGCTGCGCCTGGCCTGCGGTCTGCAACCGGCCACACTGTCGAAGTTCGAAGCCGGTCTCCTGGCCCTGGGGGCGGACATTCCCGGCCCCCC
The DNA here is from genome assembly GCA_036268485.1 of Acidimicrobiales bacterium. Lineage (GTDB taxonomy): Bacteria > Actinomycetota > Acidimicrobiia > Acidimicrobiales > RAAP-2 > Bog-473. The sequence continues at coordinate 11,924 of DATAUC010000072.1, read as the reverse complement.
CGACCTCGGCCCGACGGAGATCACCGCCGAGGCCAGCGTGGGTGATGTGGCCTACGCCGTCCTGCGGCGACAGATTGCCGTCCTGCGGGCCAAGGAGCCCGGCACGCGCCTCGGAGAGGATCCCGAGGAATTGCACGATATGCGGGTGGCCACCCGGCGCCTCCGGGCCGCACTGGCACTCTTCAGCGACGTCCTTCCCGTCCGAGCCAAGACGTTCCGGGACGAGATCGGATGGATGGCCGGCGTCCTCGGCACCGTGCGCGACCTCGATGTGCAGTTGGAGGCCCAGGAGACTTTGGCCAAGTCGCGGCCGGATGGCCCGCTGACCGACCTCACGGCACTGCTCGAGCGCGAGAGGGCGGACGCCCGCTCCGACATGCTGGCCGCGCTCGACTCGTCGCGCTGGGAGCGCCTGCTGAGCGGCATGTCGACCATGGTCCAGCAGGGCCCACCGCGCCGTTCGCTGGCCACCCGGCTGCCCGCCGCCATGGCTCTGCCCGATTTGGTCAATGGCACCCACACCGCGGTGACGAAGGCAGCCCGCCGGGCCAAGCGCTCGGGGGTGGCGTCGGACTTCCACCGGCTGCGCATCCGCTGCAAGCGCCTGCGCTACGCCCTCGAATTCAGCGCGGAGATCTACAGCGGTCGCACCAAGGGGTTCACCAAGCAGCTCACCGCCCTGCAGGATCAGTTGGGTCGACTGCAGGACAACGAGGTGGCCGCCGCCCGTCTGTCCGAACTGGCGACCGGCGACGCCCACCTGCCGGCGTCGACCATCTTCGTGATGGGCGGCGTGGCCGAGCACCACCGGCTCGAGATGGTCCGGATACTGGGCAAACTGCCCAAGGAGGTGTCGCGGGTCGGCGGCAAGGAATGGCAGGTCCTGGCCGCCCTCATGGAGCGCCAGCGTGCCGCGGCCGAGGCGCTCCTGCCGCCTGTGCGCCAGACCCTGCGGGCCCTCCCCCCAGCGCCGGCGGTCAGCCCGACCGAGGTCGAAGCGCCCCCTGCAACTCCCATGGCTGCGCTGCCGCCGGTCGATGAACCGACCGTCGCTGGTGGTGACGCTCCTACCTGATCAGGCCAGCGGGAACGAATCCCCCTCGCCCATGACCAGCAGCGGGTGCTCGGTCAGGACGAAGTGGAGCTTGTCTGTATCGAGGAAGGTTTCGATGTCCTGCCACATGACAGAGAAATCGGGCTCGGCCATGTGGGCACGATAGGCGTCCATCGACTCGAACCACTGCACGGTAACGCCGTCGAAGCCCGGATCGTCGTCGCCGCTGTAGTCAGACAAGGGGCGCGGGTGCTGCTCGTAGCGCAACACATGGCTCCCGCTCTGACTGGCCGCGATAAGCGGGCCGTGCACATCCCTCCAGTGGGCGTGGAATTCAGCCGGGGTCAACCCGTCCTTACGGCGCAACAGACACGTCAACCGGACCATGAGTCTCCTTTGCGAATACACGAAGCGACGACAGTCGCACAGTAGGCGACAGTGGCGGACGACCCCGCATGACCACATCGGCTGAGACGCGAAGAACCCCTCCACACGGGAGGGGTTCTTCTGGGAACTTCAGAGGGGGGACGGTTAGCCAGCGCTGACGGTGATCCCTGAACTGCCGATCGTGACCCCGACCGAGATGGGTCCGATGGTGGGGTGCACGCTCAGGTTCACTCCGGAAGGGAGCGGCACGGGAATCGTGACGCCACCGCTGGTACCCGAAGACGAACCGGGCAGCGTGGGCAGATTGAGCGGCGGCAGGTCGGGCAGGGCCAAGGTCGACGTCGTGGGCAGGCTGGGAGTCGACGCAGTCGACAGCCCGGGTAGCGGCACCGTGGGAAGGCTGGGCAGCGAAGGCGTACCCGAACCCGTCGAGGGGATCAGACCGTTGACCGCAGCGACGACCGGAGCCAGCGCCTTCAGACCCGACGGCACACCGGCGCCCGACGCGGCCGGAGCCTTGGCGGTGCCAGGGGCGAGCGCCGAGACGATGGGCAGGCTGCCGAGGTTCAGGCCCGACGGCGTCGGCAGGTCGGTGGTCAAGTTGGAAAGCGTGTTGGTGATGTCGCCCAACGTGTCGCTGAGGGTGGACACAACGTCGGTGATACCAGCGGCCGGATTCGACGGCATGGAAACGACGGCGGCGAGCGCCTTGGTCAAGTTACCGAGCACCTGGTTGAGACCGAGCGTGACATCGCTGACGGCGGCTTGGACCGAGGGGGTGTTCGAGCCGCTGGTGGTGGTCACCGGGTCGCCGGTCATGGGGGCCGCCGGGTCGACGGCGGGCGGGATGAACGGCGACGTGCCGCCCAAGAGGCCACCGACGGCCGAGGCCAGCGTGGAAGCGACCGAGCCGGACCCGTGGGTGGTGCCACCGGTGACACCGTTGGTCAGCGAACCGATCGAGATACCCGAGGCCAGGGCCGGGGCGGCAGCTGCCGCGTGCGACACGAATGCCGCGTTGGCGACCGACGACAGCGGAACTGTCTCAGAAGAAGAGTTCAGGGCGTGGGCCGACGCCGGCGAAATGCCGAACTCTCCACCCAGGCCACCGAGAAGAGCGCCGACCACGGCGCAGGCGATGCCGCCGGACGCCACGAGAGCGATCGTGCGTGTGCGGGTCGCTTGTACCGCCTCGCTGGGCGCCGCGTGCGCAGCCCCACCGGACACGCCATTGCCTGGCGCGGCCCGAAACTCATCGTGAACCATGTTGGCGTATGCCTCGTCGAAACTCATCCCAGCTCCTCCTCCGTCGTCCCCCGGTATCCCACCGGTACAGCACTCTGAAAACGGGTGACGAAGACTACCCTTGCGGTCCTCTTACCCGATAATTCTAGCCGAATTGCCAGCTGCCGATCGTGACCTTGCCTCCGTGAACAGGGAGAACGACCGTCTCGCTGTGCGTACCCGGCGCGGACCCGCCTGAAAGGGTCACCGTCGTCCGCAGGACCACCTGGGTCGGTTGGCCCCCGGTTGAATCGATTTCCACGTCGAGTGGCGCATTGTGCCCGGTCACCGTGGCCCCCAGCAGCTGTGAGGGCATCGTCACGCCGGGCGCCAGCGCGGCCCACCAGGCCATCTGTCGCTGGGCGCCGGAATGGAGACCACCGAAATAGGACTCCAGCGCAGCACCTTCCAGCGCCAGCGGGCCCGGCGACTGGGAGAACGCCACGGAGGCATTGACCAGCTGCATGGTGCCCATCGGCGCCTCGTTCTGTTCCAAGGTCAGGCCCTGCGCCACCAGATCGGGCGGCGCGGTGGTGGTGTAACTGACCGGCTGCACCGACACCGGAGCGCTGGACCCCGAATTGAGGCTGGTTCCCTTGGTGGCGGCGGACACCTCGGTGGCCCGCACCAGCAAGCGCTTGGAAGTGAAGAACAGCGCATTGGGGGGATAGCAGGTGTCCAGGACCAGGCTGGCGTTGGTGGTATTGGCCACCGGCGATCCGGCCTCGACCACCTGCTGGGAGTCCACCACGAACTTCACCGTGTTGCAGGCCGTCTGATAGGTGATGACATCTCCAGGCTTCAGGGCGTTGAGATGAACGAAGTAGCTCACGTCGTGGGCCAGGAAGACGGCGGCACCGTTGACTCCGGGCCAGACCGATTGCGGGTCGTGACCGACGGCCACGTCGAGCTCCGCATCATCGGTTCCCTCTTCGACCGGAGCCTTGAGGTTCAGAGACGGAATGCTCAGGACCCCGGAGAGCTGGCCGGTCTGCTGGCCGCTGACGAGGCAGGCCGCTCCGTGGTTGCGAGCGGCGATCTTGGCCATGGCGTCGTGCTCACTCTGCAGGAGCACCGCCTGAGCGTGCCGCTTGTGAGCCTGCCAGGCCACCGCGTAGCTGGTGAACCCGATGGCCGTCCAGATCAGGAGCACCCCCAAGAAGGTGACTGACCATTTTCTTACGGGCGCCATGGGCCCAACCTCTTTGACTGCATCTTCTCTAGTGACTGCATCTGCTTTGAAAACTGCATCTGCTCGGAACGGGATTCCGCCTTCCCGTTCCGAGCAGTTCGCAGCATCGGTTCCCGCTGCATTCTGCCTACCCTCTCCAGATCCTCCGTAGATCGTTCTTGTTGTTCTCCGGTGTGGCGGAACCCACCGGGTGCTTCAGTGGCGGTTCCTCCCTAAAGGGAGGACTGCCGCCGGGCCGGCCCCGAGACCGGAGGGGGAACGGAGGAGGTCCCGGAAGCCGGGCCCGGTGGCAGTCCGCCTGTTGACCCAGTGGCCGAGTGATGGGCGAATGGGATCAGCGAGCGTGCTGCCGAGAAGACCCGGCGGCGGGCGATCAGGAAAGCTCCAGCCAATGCCATGCCGGCGACCAGGATGATCGGCAGCGGGCCGGCCCAGAACTCACCCGTGTGGACGGAGGTGACGTTGGGCACCACGGTCGCAGCCGGGGCTGCGGCGGGGGGCGTCACCAGTGGGTTCTCGATGGCTGCCTGCGTCAGAGGAGCCGCTGCCGCAGTACCGCCGGCAGAGGTCTGAGCCGCAACCAGGTCGAGGTCGATGCCGCCGTCGATCCCCGTGAGGAGGTCGAGCTTCACGTCGGCCGCCTCGGCCGAGCCTGAGCCCTGGCCAGGAGTGGCCGAACCGCCACCGATCTGGATGGTTGACGCCAGGGGCGTGCCAGCCAGGATCGGGGTGGGGCCCGTGCCCTCACCGATGTTGAGCAGGGTCATGCCGGCCACGGCCACGCTGATGTCCGAAGGGTCATCGGATGCGGTGACGGCACCGGTGACTTCGTCGACCGTGTTGGTGGCCGAGTTGTCGCCGATGGTGATGGTGGCCAGGGCCGAGCCGCCGACAAGTCCGGGAAGGATCTTGATGGAGACACCCTTGGTCGTCGCCGTCGCCGTCTCCGTGGCATCGCCGTTGGCGGCGGTGCCCGGGGTGATGGTCGACGTCGAGCCGCCGAGGTCAACCTCGAGCAGACCGAGCAGCTGTGCGTTGGTCAGGTTGGTCACCGTCGAGAGCAACGAACCCAGTGACAGGCCGCCGGGCAGGGCAGGCAGAGCCTGGCCGACCGTGTTCAGCAGGCTGGTCACGGGGGCGAGCAGCCCGCCGATGTTCCCCAGGCCCAGGATCCCGCCGGCGGCGCCAGTGGCACCAGCAGCGGCGGTGGGCGAACCCAGGAGGGTGGACAGACCCGCACCGACGGTCAGCGTGGGCAGCGTGCCCGTGGCCGTGGCGGTGGGGGTACCGGAGCCGTCCTCAGAGGCCGAAGCCGTGCCGCAGGCGGCAGTGAGGCTGACCAGCGGAGGAAGGTCCACGGCGGGAAGGGGTCCACACACTGAGGTGGAGGACGGGTCACTTCCGCCGACCGAGTTGACGGTGGCCGTCTGGGTCGAATTACCCAGGGGGGACGTGATGCCCGAGCCGGTGGCGGTGACCGTACCGGCACCACCCGAAGTGGACGGCGTGTAGACGGCCGAAGAGGCGCCACCCGTCACCTTGAGCAGGCTCAGCACGGAGAGGTTCAGCACTCCGCCTGAAGCCGACAGGTCGTAGGTGCCGGGTGCGTCAGTCGCACCGACCCCAGTCGACAGTACGAGGCCACCGACGGCTGTCGCCGCCATGGCTCCTACTGCCGCAAATCGAATACGACGCCTCATGTTAATAACCCCTTCCGTCTCCGTTGTCTCACGGAGTTCTCCCGTTGTTGCCAAAGAAACGGGTCAACAAGGACAACCTTGCGCCCACCGAACAAATTTCCCTCAATGGGATGACGACGCAGAATAGTAGTTGGGCTGCCGGGGAACAAAAGGGATGACCTGGGGTCCCCTACGCTCCACGGCATGACGGGAGCGGGTCTGGCCACCATCTCGTTGACCGCACCTCATGTTGTTCTCATCATTTTGGGTGGTTTTGGTGCCGGGGTCTTCAACGGGGTGGCCGGCGGAGGGAGCCTCATTTCGTTCCCCCTCCTCCTGGCCCTGGGCTACCCGGCCCTCACGGCCAACGTGACGAACACCGTTGGCATGTGGCCCGGCTACCTCGGAAGCGCGGCCGGATTCCGCTCGGAGATCATGGGCCAAAAGACCCAGATGGCCCGGCTCAGTCCGGTGGCCGGCCTGGGCGCCATCGTGGGGGCGGTCCTCCTCCTCACCACGTCGTCGGCCACGTTCACCCGCATCGCGCCCTGGTTGGTTCTGGGGGCGTCCGTGCTCTTTGCCGGCCAACCGCTCCTGCGGCGCGCCCTGGGTGATGGCGAGCACACACCACCCCGACCCCGCCCTGCTCTCTTGCTGAGCGGCGTCTTCCTGGCGTCCGTCTACGGGGGCTACTTCGGCGCCGGACTGGGCGTGCTGCTGCTGGCCATCCTGGGCCTGGCCCTGCCCGACTCGATCGTGCGCACCAGCGGCCTGCGCACCATCCTCTCCATCCTCGTCAACGGTGTGGCGGCGGTGGTCTTCCTGATTCACGGCGGGTTGGCCTGGGGTGCGGTGGGCCTGCTGGCACTGGGCAGTGTGGGAGGCGGGTGGGTCGGGGCCAGGGTGGCCAAGGCCATTCCCGCCATGGCGCTGCGGGTGGTGGTCGTCCTCATCGGGGTCGGGACCACCGTGAAACTTCTCGTCGGTTAGTCGACCGCGATCGGGTAGTGCCCGCTCACGGCCCGGGCCAGCCGCCGTTGTCGTTCTTGGAACAGCCGACGCGATTCGTGGTGGCCGATGGGCTGCAGGCGCACCGAGTCACCCGGTGCGCACTGCCCCAGGCGGCCGTGATCGACCGCGGCCACCACGGCGAGGACCGGGTAGCCGCCCATCGTGGCGTGGTCGGGCATCAGGATGACGGGGTCACCACCGGGAGGTATCTGGACGGCCCCGGTGACCACGCCCTGTGAATCGAGTTCGGCCGTCACGCCAACCCGGCCCAGCGACGGCGATCCGGCGGGCGCCCGCAGGCGCAGGCCGACCCGGTTGCTGTCGCCATCGACGGTGAGCGTCAGGTGGGCCAGCGCGGCCAACGCTCCCGGCGCGCACCGCTCCTCATGGGGGCCGGCCACGACACGGAGCACGATCGGGCCGGTGAGCTCCCGTGTACCCACGGCGTCGGACGCCAGGTGATCACCCAGCGGGGGCGCCAGCGGCGCCGACCGCAGCTCCTGTCCGGGCCGCAGCGGGCCCGGGCCCAACCGTGACAACTGGTCGGTGGCCAGGCTGCCCATGACCGGGTGACCGACCAATCCGCCGCCCACGGCGAGGTAGGACCGGAAACCCTGGCGCACCGGACCGATGCCCAGGCGTTGCCCTGCCTTCACCGGCACGACCCGATCGCTCGATACCGGCTGGCCGGCCACGGTCAGTTCGGGCGATCCACCGACCGCGGCCACGAACGTGGCGGCCAGGCACGACAGCGTCGGGCCGCGTGCCGTCACCTCCAGCGCGCCGGCATCCGGCTGGTTGCCGACCAACCGGTTGGCCAAAGCCAACGAGTCGGGGTCGGCCGGCCCCGCGCCGGGGACGCCGAGTGCGGCCAGGCCGGGGCGACCGGCATCCTGCAGCACGGTCCAGATACCGGCCTCTTCGACCGTGAACACGGCCTGGCCGGGCGGGTGGGCCGGAACTGTCAACGCATCCTCTCCGGTCCACGACTGTGGATCGGGCAGTTCGTCCACCGGAACGAACTGCACCTGGTCGCCCGGGGCGAGGCGGGCATAGGGCGGGCACCGCGGCGTGAAGAAGGTCTCGTTGGTCCGGCCGATCAGCTGCCAGCCGCCCGGAGATGCACTGGGATACACGGCGGCATGGCCGTTGGCCAGCGCCACCGAACCGGCCGCCACCGTCGGTCGGGGGCGCGTCCGTCTCGGCACAGCCGCCAACGCATCGGGCAGCCCGGAGAGATAGGCAAAGCCGGGCGAGAAGCCCAGCACCGCCACGGTGAGGGGAGTCGCCGTGAGCAACTCCACCACGCGGTGGACCGGGCCACCGCTGATTGCGGCCACCTGGCCGAGGTCGGGCCCGTCGAAGACCACGGGCACGACGACGCGTGCGCCGGTACGTACGTCATCGGCGGACACGCCGGCCAGGGCGCGCCAGAGTCGGATCAGCCGCTGGCCAACGTCGGCGGGGTCGGCGTCGGGAACGAACGCCACCATCACGGTGGCCAGGCCGCCCACCGCCTCACGCAGCTCCGGCCACGCCTGGCCGGTGATGGCCGCCACCACGGCCCGACCACGCGCCGCGTCCTCGACCCCCAAGATGCAGGCATGGTCTCCCAAAGGCCGGACCTCGCCCACGGGAACCGAGCGCTCCACCAGCTGGCTCACCGCGCTGCCGCGGCGACCACGACCCCTTCTCGTTCCAGGAGGTCACGCACCGCCATCGCCATGGACAGCGCGTTGGGCGAATCGCCGTGCAGGCACAAGGTGTCGGGGTGCAGCGACAGCCAGGTGCCGACGTCGTCCCGGACCAGCCCGCGGGCCAGGGTGCCGGCCTGCTCGGCCGCCCGTTCCGGCTCGTCGAAGACGGCACCGGGCACGGTCCGGTCCACCAGCGTCCCGTCGGGTCGGTAGGCCCGATCGCAGAAGCCCTCCTCCAATGTGGGGCGGCCGATCTCCTTGGCCAGCGCCAACGCCGGTGCGCCAGCGGGCAACACCAGCGGCGTCGACGCATGGCACAGGTCGTGCAGCACGCTGATCAGGGCGACGCAGGCCGCCCCGCCCCGGGCCACCTCGCCGTAGAGCGCGCCATGCGCCTTGACCGACTGCACCTCGGTGCCGGCGGCCCGGGCGACCGCACTCAGGTCTGACACCTGCATGCGCAATGAGTCCAACAAAACGGGCCACGCCAACTCCATCGGTCGGCGGCCGAAACCGGCCCGATCGGGATAGGAGGGATGGGCCCCCACCCCAACGTCGGCGGCCAGTGCGGCCTCAACGGTCGCCCTCATGGATGCGGCGTCGCCGGCATGACCGCCACAGGCCACGTGCACCGATGTGACGTACTCCAACAACGCACGCTCGACCGCAATGCCATCGGGCTCGACCGCCTCGCCCATGTCCGCGTTCAGATCGACGGTGCGAGACCCGGTCATGCTCAGCCGGCTTGCAAGGTGTCCACCACCACGCCGTCGCGGAAGGTGACCTGTTGGTTCCGGCGGGTGGGGACGCGTGTCCCGCCCAGCACCGACCCGGTGAGGTTGAGCGGGTCCGCTCCGGCCACCACCAGCTGTTCGCCGTCGGGCTGGCTCCGATGCACCTTGAGCAGCGCCTCGGCCGCCGCGGGTAAGGCGTACTGCTCACCCGAGAGTCCGCTGACGAAGCGTCCACCCAGGGCCAGCCCGCGGGCTTCGAGCCGGCGCAGTGACCACACCACCTCACGCCAGGGCACCCGGAAGGACTCGCGGCTCCAGACCTCCCAGGCCACGACGCCCCACCGCGACAGCAGCTGCCAGGCCACCGCTTCGGCCAGCTCCTCATTGCCCGGCAACAGCTCGGCATCGGTCGGCGCCTCGGGCACCGGCAACAATGACCAACGCCCTTCACCGATGCCCGTACCGGCGGGTGCCCGCCGGCGGGCCAGGCCGGGGCGTCCGCCGCCGTAGCGACTGGGTGCCCGGCGGTAGGTGCGCGTGCGCCAACGGTCGCGGGCAGAGAGCAATGACCGCACAGCCGAGAAGGCGTCGGCCGTGACGATGCCGCGGGCCACCAGGTCCCACAGTCCTTCATCGACTTCGGCCGGGAGCCGGCCGGCCAAGGTGGCCAGTTCGGGGCGGAAGCAGGCACCCCGGGCCGTGAGCGCCGCCAGCACATCGGCGGCCGCGCCCACTTCGGGCGGGCGGACCACGGCGCCGCCCCGCACGGCCTGCAACATCCACGGCAGGTCCTCCCGGATGACAAAGGCCAGCGGAGTGGAGGGCGACGGCGTGCCGGCGCGGCCGGGACGCTCGGCCCGTGGCGTGAGCCGTCCCCACACCACCTCGCCCGAAAGGCACAGCTCATCCAACCAGCGCGTGTCGTATCCCTCGACCCGGGCCGGGAGAATCTGTGCCTCCCATTCGGCCGCCGGTGCCTCAATGCCCTGGAGTTGCTCGAGCACCGATAACAGCCCGGCCCGCCCTTCGGCGCGGCTCGATGGCGTGGCGTGCTGCCACCGGCTGAGAAAGCGCACGAAGTCGGCGATGGGCACCGGATCGACCAGACCCCGGCGCCGTTGGCGGCTGGCGCCGTGCAGACGGACCAGCAGGTGTCGGGCACACCATCGACCGTCGGGGAGCTCTATGGCCGACCCCTGGGCCTCCAGGCGGGCCAGGGCGGTGCGGGCCCGGGCCACCGAGACCGGCGCTCCGTAGGGCGCCCCCGGCGGCAGTGGGGCATCGGCCGTCAGCGCCTCCAGCGTGACCGGCCCGGCCACCTGGAGGTGGCCACCGACACAGGCAGCTGCCACCTCGTCATCGTCCTGCCGGGTGGCTGCCGCTATCGCCCGTTCCGTGGCCACCCAGCAGCCGTCGAGCAACGAGGCCCGGCCGTCGGCGGCCAGCGCATCGAACCAGCGGGACCAAGCCGGGACCGGCCGGCAGATCACCAGGGAGAGGAGGAGATCGTGCAACTCGTCGGCCGACCGCGGCCGGGGACAGACCTGGTCCAGCACCATGAGCACGGCCTCGGGATCGAGTGCGTCAAGCTCGTCGACCGGCACCGGCAGCCCGTTCGGTCCCAGTTGTCCCAGGCCACGTTGGAGCGACAGGGCCCGGGTGCGGCGCTCCTCCAGGGGGGCGCCGTCGAGGAAGGTGAACGGTCGACCGCTGAGGATGCCGTGCGACAGGGGCGACGGTTCCGAGGACTCGACCGTGTGGATGGTGATCGTGCCATCCTCGACCTTGGACCACAGGTCGACCAGCCCCTCGACCGAGAGCCCCTCGTGGAGGCAGTCGTGGATGGTCTGGCGGGCCAGCACGTGGTCGGGCACGGCGATCGGCCCCGGTGGCGCGTTCTCCTGGCAGGCGGCCAGGCCGGGCCAGACGGCGGCCAGCAGATCATCGGCCTCCATGCGCTGCAGGTGGATGGGGCGACGCTTTCCGCCGCGCATGCGGGGCAGGACCAGCGACCGGTTCAGGTTCCACCGCCAACGCGCCCCCAGCATGGGATGCGGCAGCACGGCCTGGGTCAGGACCTCCGCCGCGTTGGCGCTGGTCAACATCGACTGCACCCGGGTGAGCGGGAAGCTGTGCTGTGGTCCCAGGGACAGGACCACCGTGTCGTCGTCCGCCGCCGCCTGCAGCTCGAAGTCGAACGAGACGCAGAACCGCTTTCGCAGGGCCAGCCCCAAAGCCCGGTTCACCCGGCCGCCGAAGGGCGAGTGCACCACCAGCTGGGTGCCCTGGCTCTCGTCGAAGAACCGCTCGACCACCAGCTGATCGGCCGTGGGCAGCACCCCCAGCGCGGCGCGACCGGCGTCCAGATAGGTCACGACCTGGTCGGCGACCTCCCCGTCCACCCGGGCGCGGCCCCCGACGAGCGCCCGGGCACCGGCCAGGTCCCCCGCCGCCAGCGACGGCTCGACCGCCGCCCGCAGGGAGCCGACCTCGGCCGACAGCTCCGCCGTCCGGGCGGGCGCCTCGCCCAGCCAGAAGGGCACCGTGGGGGCGGCGTCACCGGCGTCGTGGACCCGGACCGTGCCCACCTCGACCTGGCGCACCCGCCACGAGTGGGTCCCGAGCAGGAAGACGTCGCCGATGTTCGCCTCCACCGCGAAGTCCTCGTGCACCGAGCCGACCGTCACCCCGTCGGGGTCCAGCACCACCCGGTAGTCCCCCGTCTCGGGGATGGCGCCACCGCCCGTGAGCGCGGCGAGCCGTGCGCCCCGCCGGGCCCGCAGCCGGCCGTTGACCGCGTCGAGGTGCAGGTGCGCACCGCGCCGGCCCCGGCCGGTCTCGATGCCCCAGCTGGCCAGCGCCACCACCTCGTCGAAGTCGGTGCGG
>DATAUC010000071.1:0-12070 GCA_036268485.1 Acidimicrobiales bacterium | reverse complement strand
CAGCGGCGTCATCGTTGGAGGTGTCCGCGGTCGGGTCGAACTCGATGCCCTCAAAGCTCAGGGCCGGGTTCGCAAAGCCCGAGCCGGTGATGGTGAGCGAGTTGGCACCGCTCAGCGGTCCGCCGCCCGGTGCGACCGAGTCGATGACCGGCGCTCCAAAGACGTAGTCGTTGTCATCGGCCGCATTGGGCAGAGAATCATCCGGCTGATTGTCGCTGTCGACGAAGTCCGCGAGAACCGAAGATACGAAGCTCTCGCTCCCGGCTGCCGCGACAGTGCCGTTTGGTACATCCACCCGAATTTCAGTGTCCGAGACCACGACCGCATTCGTTCCATCCAGGGGTGTCCCACCATCGGGCGGATCGAACTCCACCCCCTTGAACGTAAGTCCGGACGTTTCGAAGTTCGTCCCCGTGATCGTCACCTCGTTGCCGCCCGAGAGCGGCCCGCCGCCGGGCGAGACCGAGTCGATGATGGGCACCGGTCCCGGAATGGCAACGTAGTCATGGGTATGCCCACCGCTGTCCGACGCGGTGCCCACGACGTCGCCGTCGTTGTCGATGCCCAATCCCGTCCGTATCGTGAGCGCTTCATCGTCGGGCAGGAGGCTCTGCAAGGTGACACCGTCGGTGGCATCGGGGGACCACAGAAACGCTCCCCCGGTCCCGGTCCCGACGACCTCATCGTCGTTGTTCAGGCCGCCGATGCTGTCAGACACAAAACCACCGGGGTCAAGGATGGGAACCGTGATGCCGTTGGCATGGACCAGGGTCTCAGAGTTCTGATTGCCCGGAACGTCGCCCACGACGTAGTCACCACTGTTGTTGAAGAGCTGTGGTTGATTCATTGGGAAGAGTCCGTTGTCGACCGGGAAAGAAGACGACAAGGAACCCCCTGATGTCCAGACTTCAGGCACCCCATTGCCACCCTGATCAGGCAATTGGCACGGAGTCCCCAGAATCTGATTGCTGTCATTGATGGCGAACGCGGACTCGGCGAACGGCGAAAAGGCGGTGGTGTAGGTATCGGTCTCAACGATGGCATTGTGGTTTACGTCGCACTGGTCGGAAAACCCGGCATTCACCTGGTCAAAAGGAAACACCAGACCACTCGGAATGAGACCCGTGAAGTCGGCATCGTCTCCCCCCGGCGCTTCGGCGGCGAATGTCGATCCACTGCTGTTGAGGTCGTCGCCGAATTGCGCTCCGGTGTTATCGACGAATTGGGACCTGACGTCACCGACGACGTTCCCGTTGTCGTTGATGCCGGTGGCCGAAAAAATCGGAGCCGCTTGCAATTCGTAGGAGCAGTTGGTGTCCGGGTTCACCTGAAAGCAGAGACCGCCCGGCAAGGTATGCACTGAAGTGGACAAGCTCACGAGGTGGAAGGCGTCGGTGGCCGGTGTCCAGACGGCGCCGCCCTCGTCGGGGCCGGTCAGGAGATTGCCCACAACCTCACCGTCGTCGTTCATCTGAATCGGAGTGAACCCCGTGGGCGGCGCGGACACATCGGTGACCGTTCCGGTTGCGATGTCGTAGAGCTCGCTCAGTCCGAGGTCAAGCACCAGGCCGCTGTTCGGACTGATGTAGATCGGCCCCTCCGTGCTGGGTTGGCCGAGGTCAATCAGGGTGTACGTCGGTGCATTGGCTGCGCCGGCGTGGAGCGTGGGACCTCGCCACACGCCGCAGAGCACCGCGGCGAGACTGAGAACAGCACACAGCCGCACCAGGGCGCGGATCATGAGACGGCCTTCTCGCTGCTTCACGCGACCTCTTCCTAATCGCCATGGGATGCAACGGCAATAGGTAATTCCACCTGGGCCCATGAAATACTTCGGCGGTGACCGCTCTGCCGCAGAAAGACGCCGACCGACTGGTGGATGGAGTGGCGAACCTGGCGGCGCCGCTGACGCTTGAGGGCCTACGCCAAGAGGCGGTGCATGTCGTCCACGAGCTGGTGCCCAGCATGAGCACGACCTGGAATGAAATCAGCTCAACCGGTGACATCGAGGTCGTTGGGGTACCCGCCGTCGAGCCTTGGCCGGGCGGGGAGGAAGCTTTCGCCCGGCTCATCCTCGACCATCCCGTTATCGCCCAGATCCGGCGGACCAACGACGGGCGGCCCCGCGCCATCTCGGACTTGTGGTCGGTCGAAGAATTCCATCGCAGCGCGTTGTATCGAGAGTTCTACTCGTACCTGGGCGCTGAAGATCAACTGTCCTTCACCGTTCCTTCGCCCCACATCCTCATTGGTATTGCCCTCAATCGAGAGACACGCGGCTTTTCCGAACGAGACCGAACGATCTCGAATATGTTGCGGCCTCATCTCCTACAGGCCTACCGAAATGCCATCGCCAACGAACAGATTCGCTACCTACTTGAAGTGCTCGATGATCTTTCTACCGAACGGGCCGAAGGCGTTGTTGTCTTGAGCGACCAAGGCGCGCCCGAGCATTGGACTCCGAGCGCCACCAACCTCCTGGGGCAATGGTTCCCGCGTCGAGCCTCGGGACAACTTCCAGATGAGCTTAAGGAATGGCTGCGGGCAGAAGACGACAGGGTGCCAGTGGCTCCAACTTGGCCATTGGTATTCGAACGCGGCGCCCGGCGCCTCGTTGTGCGACGACTCAAGTCCGTGGAGCATGGCCGTCACGGCGAAGTGCTTTTGGTGACCCAGCGACTGACCGAGTCTGATCTACCCGATTTGAGTCGGCTCGGGCTTTCCGCTCGACAAGGAGAAGTACTGGGTCTGGTGGCGCGCGGCCTGTCCAACGGCCAGATAGCCACCCGGCTCAAGATCAGTATCCGAACCGTGGAGGGTCATTTGAACGAGGCCTATGGCCGACTCGGCGTGAGTAGTCGCACCGCGGCAGCGAGTCTGATCCACCAGCTTGAGTTGACCGACCAAGGCACGCGCGGCTCGGCCATCTGACATCAGAGAGGACGAGAGGGAGAGGCCTTAATTTTGGCTGCCTAGCGGGGTCGCCAGGGACGCCGCCGCCGCGAGGTCGGACGTGATCCACCCAGCCGCTCTTGGCGCAGCGCCTCCTCGGCGCTGTCATCGAGCGGCGCCAACCCGCCGGCGCCCAACGCCCAACCCAGCAACAGATCGGCCAGTACCGGGTTGCGGGCCAGCACCGGCCCGTGCAGGTAGGTCCCGAGCACCCGGCCTGCGACGGCGCCCTCGGTGCCGGAGCCGTCTCCATTGCCGATGCCGGTGGTGACGCGGGCCAACGCGGTGACGCCCGAACCGAGCGTGGTCACGCCACCGTGATTTTCGAAACCGGTCAACGTCGGCGGCACGGTCGGCGCCAATACCTCCATCGCCTCGGTGGTGAGTTCACCCGCCACCTCGCCCACAGCGCGGGGGCCGCTGCCTTTGGTCGTGCTGATGTCGAGCAGTCCCACTCCGTCGTGGGCGTCACCCTCCGCTCCCGGGAACGTGGTGCCGACAATCTGATAGCCGGCGCATACGGCCAGCACGGCCGCCCCGTTTGCGACCTGGCGAGTCAGCATGCCGTCGTCGAGCAGGCTGCCGGCGGCTCGCACCTGGGGCCCGTCCTCGCCACCGCCTAAGCAATACAGGTCGGCCGCCGGCAGCGGTTGGTCCGACCGGGCCTCGATCAGCTCCACGGCGTAGCCACGCCACTCGGCCCGACGGGCCAGGATCAAGCCGTTGCCGCCGTCACCGTAGGTACCCAACAGATCCGGGTAGACGACGACGACGCGCAGAGAGGCGGTCACAGCGAGACTCCGGCCTGCAATAGTTCGTTGAAGGCGGTGTAGTTGCCGATGACGTCGACCACCATTGGCCTCGAGTTCACGCCCCCACCCGCGGTCGCTCGAGCCACCGCCGCTACCGGGTCGGTCTCCATCACGTGCTCCACCCCGGCGTAGCGCAAGCGAACCGAGAGGTCGCGGCAACGGTCGCCGGTAGCCACCACGGTGCGGGCCGCCAGGCGCTCGAAGGGCACGTCCCACAGCCAGCTCGGGTCGGCACCGTCAGCGATCCTCGCATTGATACTGACCACCACCGGTCCGCGGTCCGCCTGCACCAATTCGAGGAGTTCGCTCCAACCAGCCGGATTCTTGGCCAACATGAGGCGGGCCAGGACACCGTCGATGGCCCGGGTGGTGAAACGGCCGGCCACCTCGCTTACCGAGGCCATGACCTCGAGTGCGGTGGCGGCGTCCACACCCTGCACTTCGGCCGCCACCGCCGCCATCAGAGCGTTGGCCTGGTTGAAGTGGCCCGGCAGGGCCAGCGGGAGTGGCAAGCGCCGGCCGTCGGCCCACACCGCCACGACATCGCCAACTCCACCAGCATCAGCACTACCACCGCCACCGCCGGTCTCCAGCCAAGCGGTGGCCGTCGGCTGCACCAGTCCGCACGAATTGGTGCAGTGCCAGGAGCCGTCGGGCGCGTACGCAATACGGCCTTCGCAGGAGGGGCAGCCCACGGCATCGAGCTGCCAGCGCATGCCGGCACCGACCCAATGGACCGTGGCGGCGGCGCCGGCGCCCCAGACCACCAGGGGGTCGTCGGCGTTGGCCACCACCACCGTGTGCGGTGCGGCGGCCAGGGCGGCCCGCCAACGGCCGGCGATCATGCGCACCTCACTCGTGCGGTCCAGCTGATCCCGTGACAAGTTCAACAGCACCACCACCGACGCATTGGTGGCCGTCAGCACGCGCGGCATGTAGATCTCGTCCACCTCCAACACCGCCGTCGAGGTGCGATCCCCCACCAAGGCCGCCACATGACCGGGCGGCATGTTGGATCCGGTCTCGTTGCTGATCACCCGATTTCCGCCGGCGCCCAGCGCCGTGGCCAGCAGGCGGGTTGTGGTGGTCTTGCCGTTCGTCCCGGTGACCAACGCCACGCTGCGGCGCCGAGTCAGGTGTTGCAGCAGCTGCGGGTCGACCCGCAGCCCGGCCCGTCCACCGGCCACGGTGCCCTGCCCGCGACCCAGCCGACGAGAGGCGCCGTTGACGGCACGCGTGGTGAGCAGGGCCAGCCGGTATCTCACCGCCTACTCATCGGGGAGATGAGGTCATTTGGGAGGCTTGGTGCGGGCCAACTCTTCAGCCGTCGGCTCGTGGCGCACCTTGGACTCCTCCGGCAGCAACGCCGATATGGCCGTCATGATCGTGGTGGTGTCCGCCACGGCGTCGGTCAGCGAGAGCGACAGCGGGCGTCCGACCCGGATGGTGATGGTGGGCGGATGACGCACCAGCGACACGTCGGGCACCCGGGCCGAGCGGGCCCACACCTTCTCGGTGCCCCACACGCCGATGGGCACCACCACGGCGCCGGTCTGCGCGGCCAGCCGGGCTGTACCTGTCTTGCCCTTGAGCTCGACGTCGAAGAAGGCATCGCCACGGGGGATGGTGCCTTGCGGCAACACCACCACCACTTCGCCCGCCTTCAACGCCGACTCGGCCGCGCGCAACGGCTGGTCCGAGCCGCTGCCACGGTCCACCGCAATGCCGCCGATGGCCCGGGCGATCTGCCCCACCACGGGGGCGTCGAAGATCTCCTTCTTGCCCAAGAAGCGCACGGGCCGGCCCACTTCGGCCGCGATGATGGCCAGCGCCGCCACGTCGAAGTAGCTCCGATGATTGGCGGCCAGCAGGACAGGTCCCTGCGAGGGGATGTGCTCCACGCCGGCGATATCGAAGCGGGCGTAGGGGAAGGAGGACGGCCGGACGAACGGTCGCAGCATGTGATACGGCTCGAGCCCCACCACACTCGGCACCCCCGGCGGCCGGTCCCAGTGCTCCACCGGCCAGCGACGGGCGGTCGCGATGACGGTCAGCGAGGGGTCGGGGTTGACCACGTGCGGGAAGCCGACGCTGGAGAGCAAGGGCGTATCGAAGACGCTGTCGCTGCAGGCGTGGCAGTCGGCCAGGTCCATGCCGGCGTCGTCGGCCCAGGCCCGCACGGCCTTGAGCTTGCCCGTACCCCACACGAAGCCCTCGTAGAGCCGGCCGGTGTAGCGCCCGTCGGCGTCGGTCTCGTAGGTGGTGGCGATGACGTCGTCGAAACCCATGGCCTCGGCGAAGGGCCGGATCATGTCGACCGGCGTCGTGGTCGAGAGGACCAGCTTGTGTCCGGCCTCCCGGAAGGCGGCCAGGTGCTGGGGGGCGAAGGGCGCCACCATGGAGGTGAGGTCGGCCACGGCGGCCTGGCCGGCGGCCTGCACCTGCTCCTGGCGCCAGCCCTTGGCCACCCGGGCGGCGGCCCGCACCAGCCCCATGGACAGCAGGTTCTCGCCCAGGCGGTTGTTGATGGCGTAGAGCAGCTTGTCCCCGGGCAGCGAGCGCCCCTGGGGCAGCACGCCGACGTCCATCAGAGCCCGGTTCAGCGCCTGGCCCGAGGCCCGGCAGAGAAGGGTGCGGTCCAGGTCGATGAAGACAGCACTGGGGGGAGCCACGAAGGCCAGCCTAAAGGGAAAAGGGGCCGGACAAAAAGAGTCCGTAAAAAGCGAGAAGGGATCGCCGGGGGGGAGGCGATCCCTTCTCAAGACTCACCAGGGACTGGAGGGGGGGTTCCGTCTCCCTGTGGTCTGAGATCCATTCTGGACCCATCGCCTTAATCTGTCAACCAGCTTCAACAGATAGTTGTCATCTGTTAATATGATCGAAACCTGAACACCCGCAAGCGCCCGGGGAAGGAGTGCCGTTGTGGAGCTGAAACACCTGCAAGCACTCCTCGGAATTGCCGATACGGGCAGTTTCTCGGCTGCGGCGGCCACCATCGGGACGGTCCAGTCCAATGTGTCCGCCCATGTGGCCCGTCTCGAGCGCGAACTGGATGTGCAGCTGGTCGACCGGGCGTCGGGCCGCCTCACCGAAGAGGGTGACGTCGTGGTGGCCCGGGCCCGGCGGGTCATGAACGAGCTGGCCGACATGGTGGCCGACGTCACGGCGCTGCGCCAGGAGGTGGTCGGGACGGTGCGCCTGGGCATGATCGGCACCACCGGCCGCTGGCTGGTGCCCCAGCTCTTCGACCTGCTGCGGGCGCTGCACCCCCACATCCACCTGAACATCGCCGAGGGATCGAGCAACCAGCTGGAACTCCAGTTGGCCACGGGCCAGCTCGACCTGGCCGTGGTCACGCTGCCGCTGAGCGGCGACGAGGTCGTGGTGGTCCAACTCTTCGATGAGGACCTGGTCTTGGTGGTGCCGCGTGAGCATCCTTTGGCTCAAGAGTCCTCACTCCCCCTCAGCCGATTGGCCGACATGGAACTTCTGCTCCCGGCCCCCGGCACGGCCCTGCGGGCCGAGATCGACAGCGCCGTGGTGCCGGCCCGGGTCGTCCTGCGCCCGGCCATGGAACTCGACGGCGTGCGCATGCTGGCGTCATTGGCCTTCGACGGGTACGGCCCGGCCATCCTCCCGGCCACGGCGGTGCCCGGTCACCTGCGCGAACGCTTTGCCGTCCTCTCGCTCGACGGCCTCCCCCGACGCCGGGTCGGCGTGGCCCAGCGTCGACGTGGTCTGCCCTCCGCTCCCGCTCGGGCCGTGGTCGATGTGCTCGGGATGGTGGTGGGCGATCCGCTGTCGATGCCCGAAGGCATCCACCCCACCAACTAGTCGCCGACCAACTGGTTAGCGCCGAGCGCCGCCCAGAATGCGCAGCAGGCCCAGGTAGAGCATCACGACGGCCAGGAAGATGGAGAAGGCGGCGTACCACTCGGCGTCGGCCGACACACCGGCCTTGGCGGCCCGGTTGACCAGCTCGAAGTCCACGAACAGGTCCAGGATGGCCACCACCAGGTAGACCACGCCGAACACGATGAGGCCGGTGGCCGAGCTGCCCAGGCCGGGGAAGCGCAGGCCCAACAGCGTCGCCAGCATCACGGCCAGCAGGGCGAAGCCGGCCACGATGGTCATGGAGATGAAGCGGTTGGTGACCCGGACCAGCCCGGTGCGATACGAGAACAGCACACCGATGAACAGGGCCCCGGTCAAGATGATGGCCAGCGGCACGATGCCGTGACTCTGTGCCGAGTACAGACGGGAGAGGACACCCAGGGCCAGCCCCTCGGTCCCGGCGTAGATGGGCGCCAGGGTGCGGGCCATGTGCGGGCGGAAGGTGGTCCACAAAGCCAGCGCAAAGGCCACGAAGATGCAGACCAGGGCGAACCCGATGGAGACCGGGAAGACGAACGAGATGCCGCCGAAGCCGATGGCGATCAGGGTGAGCAGCCCCACCTTGCCCAGGACGTCGCTCTCGACCAGTGGCTTGGCGTCGGACACCGGCGGAAGCGGGTGGCCGTGGGCGTCAACCTCGGGACGGGTCAGCACGGCGGTGGTGCCGAACGTGCTGGCCATGCGGGAGAAGTTGTTGCGCACGGCCCAACTCCCCGCTTGACGGCGCTTGTTGCTGCGCTGCCTCGAGCCGCTGGGCTGGCCCAGTAGGCCGGTTGGTTCGTCGTTCATGGTGCCTCCTATCCCTGCTGCGACCTTACCGCCCCACCTCATCGTCTACGGGTCGCTCTTCGAACGGTCGCGGTTCGCGCCACATGGTCCAGATGGAGGGCCCACCTCCAGGGAGGGGCACTTCTTTGATCACGGCGAAGCCATGGCGGGAGTAGAAGGGGACGTTGCGCTCCTTGGACGACTCCAGGTAGGCGCCCACCCCGTTGGCGTCGCAGTGGCGCAGCACCGGCGCCATGAGGGCCGAGCCGACACCGCGGCCCTGGGCCGCCGGATCGGTACCCAGCGTGGCGAGATACCAATGCGGCTGCTGCGGATGCATCGACTCCATCAGCGACAGCAGCCTGACCGTGGTGATCGAATGGCGGATCACGTAGGGAGCGACCGGCAGCAGGGTCTTCAAGCCGTTCACCCCGGCGGCCAGTGGCTTGCCGGCGGGGGCCCAGATGGCCGAGCCGAGGTAGCCCTCGGTCGTGTAGCAGCCGCCGAAACGCAGGTAGTCCGCCCGCATCTGGGTGCGGAAGTAGGCCCGCGTGCCGGCCGGCCGGCGACGCTCGGCCCGGAAGACGTGCTGCATCACCGGGTCGTCGGCGAACGAGCGCACCAGCTGCGCCGTCATGGCATCGACGTCGGCCGCCGTGGCCCGCCGCACCGCCACCGGCGACTCCGGCGTCGTCACATCCGGAGTCGGAGTCGGAACGCTGCTCACGTCAGCCGCACGGCAGTTTGGGGTACCACGTCGGTGTCGATGGTGGCAGATGGCCCGGCCAGGCGCCACTGGGCGAGGCGGTGCGGTGGGCCAACCCCAATTGGGCCACGTCGGGCAGCAGCTGCAGTCCGACGAAGACGCCGCCAGGTGGCGTGAAGTGCACACCGTCGCCGCAGCGCAGCGGCACGCTATCGAGGTTGGCGGCGTAGGCGTTGTTCGGATCGACCACCGTGTTGAGGTCGAACACGTAGACCTGGTGCCCGTCCTCGATGGTGGCGGACTTGGCCACGGTGCGGATGATCTGGTTGTCGGTGGTGACCCGGCTGGTGGCGTCCTCGGGCCAGATGACGCCCGAGGGCGAGGTACCGCTGTCGTAGTACGGCGTGGTCAAGAGCACCACGGTGGCCCCCCGTGAGCCCAGGACCTTGATGGCGGCGCTGTAGCGGTCGGCCACGTACTGGTTGTAATCGGCCTCCCCCAGGTTGGTCCACTTGTTCTTGACCTCGGTATCGAAGGTCTCGCCCCGGGCCACGTAGATCACGACGTCGGGGTTGTAGGCGTTGACCCATTTCTGCCACTGGTTGACGATGGCGTTGGGATCGGTACCGCTGCACGGCGGCCCCGGCGGCAGTGTGTAGAAGAGGACCTTGATCTCCTGGCCCATGGCCAGCGAGCAGCCCGGGATCCCCTCGTTGACGATCTGCACGTTGGAGTTCGACTCGTACTGGGCCAGCCCCACGCCGAGCGAGCCGGCCATGGAGTCCCCGAGCAGCAGCACCTTGATCGGCTGCCCCGTCGGCGGCGGCGGGACGAGCGTGGAGGGGGTCGACGAGGCCGGCGTCCCCGGGACGGTCGTGGTGGTCGTGGTCGGCACCGGCGGGCTCAGGGCCGAGAAGGTGGACGCCCCGTTCGGTTTGGAGTTGTTGACGTCGCCCGACACGGCCGAGCCCGGGATGGAAGCGGCCTCCACCGGTACCAGCGTGCTGATGACCACCAAGCCGATGGCCACACCGGCGGCCACCGGGCCGGCCACCCGGGCCCGCCACTGGCCCAGGGCGCCCCGGCGGATGGGGATCTCGATCAGGAAGGCGCTGGCGGTGGCGATGGCGATGGTCACCCCGGCCCGGCACAAGAAGAGCGGGTAGACGCTGAGGTGCACCCGGGAGCCCGACATCACCAACAGCACGGGCCAGTACCAGAGATACACCCCGTACGAGATGCGTCCCAGCGCCGGCAACGGTGGGATCTCCAGCAGCCGCACCGCCAACCCCCACGGGGCGACCACCGCACCGAGCACCACCAGGCCGGCGGCCAGGCTGGCCAGCAGGAAGCCGCCGCTGAAGGCGAAGGACGACGCCTCGTTGACCGTGGTCCACAGCACGGCCGAGCCGGCGATCCCGATCACGCCCAGCACGGCGCAGAGCCGCTGGAACCACGGCGCCCACGAGCCCGACGCCGCTGCCGACGCTGCCGACGGTGCCGACGCCGTCCCGTTGGCTCCGGCCCCGGTCGGCTTCCACAAGGTCACCCCGATGGCGATGGCCGCGCCCACGAGCAACGCCTGGGCCCGGGTGTCGGTGCCGTAGTAGGCGCGGGTGGTGTAGCCGTTGGGGGCCAGGTGGGCCATGAGAAGGGACGAGGCGAGGGCGCCGAAGGCGGCCAGGGCGAAGAGGAGGTGCAGCCGCCGCCGCCGGGTCCAGGCGGCGTCATGCTCGGACCCCTGGGGGAACATCATCAGGTGGCCACCGCCGAGCACCCGCACGGTGCGGGCGCGCTGGCCGTCCCGGTTGAGCGGGCTACGGGCCCGCCGCCCCTTGCGCCGGGTGCCCAGCGAGAGCACGGCCAACACGATGAGCGGCCACAGCAGATAGAACTGCTCCTCAATGGCCAACGACCAGGTGTGCAGCAGCGGCGAGGGGTGGGTGGCCGTCGAGAAGTAGCTCACCCCGTTGTGGATGGAGTACCAGTTCGAGGCGTAGAAGATGGTCGAGATGGCATCGCCGATGACGTGCGGTGTGGCCAACACGCTGGGCGCGGCCAGCAGCACCACGCCGATGGCGATGACGACCAGGAAGAGGGCGGGCAGCAGGCGCCGGGCCCGGCCAGCCCAGAAGCGGCCCAGGTTGATGCGGCCCCTCGTGCCGAATTCGGTGACCAGCAGCGTCGTGATGAGGAATCCCGACAGCACGAAAAAGGCGTCGACGCCGTAGAACCCGCCGGGCACCGAGCTCAGTCCGTTGTGGAACGCGATGACGCCGAGGACCGAGAAGGCTCGCACGCCATCGAGGCCGCGCAGGTGCGGCAGGTGCGGGCGTCCACCCGTGGTGGTACCCCCCTCCTCCATGAGGGGGGAACGTCCGACGACCTCCTCCCCTGCGTTAGCGTCCGTGCTCATGCTGAGCCGCAAGATACCGCTCGACGCGGCCCCCTCCGAGATCACCCCGACCTATGCCTCCCGGGGCATGGCCGGTCCCATCCCCCGTTTGGAGCTGCCCGAGGGTCCCATGAGCCCCGCCTCGGCCTACCAGCTCATCCACGACGAGCTCGCCCTCGATGCGATTCCATCCCTCAACCTGGCCTCCTTCGTCGCCACCTACATGGACGAGGCGGCCGACCGCCTCATGAGCGAGACGGCCAACAAGAACGCCATCGACTGGGACGAGTACCCGCAGACGGTGGCCTTGCAGGATCGCTGCGTCAACATGCTCAGCCGACTTTTCGGCGCCGACGAGCGCCACGACGGCGTGGGCACGGCGACCGTCGGGAGCTCCGAGGCCATCCACCTGGCCGGGCTGGCCATGAAGTTCCGGTGGCGCAAGGCCCGCCAGGCGGCCGGGCTCCCCTGTGACCGCCCGAACCTCGTCATGGGAGCGAACGTCCAGGTGTGCTGGGAGAAGTTCGCCCGCTACTTCGACGT
>DATAUC010000070.1:0-23365 GCA_036268485.1 Acidimicrobiales bacterium | reverse complement strand
CCCGATCGATGGCGTTGCGCCGAGCCGGTCGCTGCAGGCGGAGGATGACCACGCTGCCGTCTCGGTCAATGTGCAGGTCCTCGTCAGAGCTCACTTCGACCACGGCCTCGACTCGTGCTGACAGTGGTGTCAGAGATGGGCAAACGGTCTTCCATGGACGGCAGTATAACGACGGCAACTTTTCCGACACCATTGCCAAACGGAGGGAACTAACCGTGCCCACGGCATCGACTCGTGCACAGCTGTTCATCGACGGACAGTGGGTCACCCCCCATGCCACCGAGACCATCGAGGTGGTATGCCCGGGCACCGAGGAGCCCCTCGCTCACGTGCCATGTGCCGACCCGGCCGATGTCGACCGGGCGGTGGCTGCGGCGCGCCATGCTTTCGACCGCGGCCCATGGCCGCAGCTCACGGCAATGGAGCGCTCCGAGTCGATCGCCCGGCTCTCGGCGGCCATCTCGGACCGGGCCGGCACCTTCGCCGACGTCATCTCGTCCGAGATCGGTTCTCCTCGTGCCTGGGCTCTTCATGGGCAGGTCACCATCGCCTCCGCCGTCCTGGATTCCTACACGCGCTTCGGCCCCGACTATCCCTGGGAGACGACGAGGGCGGGAATGGGCCGTCATGAGGTACGCGTTCGCCAGCTCCCTGTCGGTGTGGTCGCCGCCATCGTGCCGTGGAACGCACCGCTGTTCATCGCCGCCCTCAAGCTCGGTCCCGCCTTGGCCGCCGGCTGCACCGTTGTCCTGAAACCGGCACAGGAGTCGGCCCTCGACAGTTTTGTCCTGGCCGAGGCCGTGCTCGACGCCGGGCTCCCTCCCGGCGTCGTCAATATCGTTCCTGCCGGTCCCGAGGGAAGCGAGCACCTGGTCAGGCAGACGGGCGTCGACAAGGTGAGCTTTACCGGTTCCACGGCAGTGGGGCGGCGGATCGGGGAGCTTTGTGGCGCTGACGTCCGTCGATGCACGCTCGAGCTGGGAGGGAAGTCGGCCGCCATCCTGCTCGACGACGTCGATCTCTCGGAGCGGACCGTCCGGCAGCTGGTCACCGCGGCGATGGCCAACAATGGACAGGTCTGCGCGGCCCAGACCCGGATACTCAGCCCACGGTCTCGGTACCGCGAGGTGGTCGACGCCCTGGCTGGCGCAGTCGGTGCACTGCGCGTGGGCGACCCCTTCGACGAGGCCACCGACGTCGGCCCGGTGGCCACCAGCCGGCAGCGTGACCGGGTGGAGGGGTACGTGCAGACCGGCCGGCGCGAGGGGGCTCGGGCGGTGGTCGGTGGGGGGCGGCCGGCTCATATGGATCGGGGCTGGTACGTCGAGCCCACTGTGTTCGCCGACGCCCACAACCAGATGACCATCGCCAAAGAGGAGATCTTCGGCCCCGTGGCCGTGGTCATTCCCTATGACGGTGACGACGAAGCCGTGTTCCTGGCCAATCAGTCGGACTATGGCCTCACCGGTACCGTCTGGACATCGGACATCGAACGGGGAGCTGACCTTGCCGGCCGCGTCCGGGCCGGGGTGCTGGCCATCAACTCGCCCGCTCCCATGGACCTGGGCGCCCCCTTCGGCGGTTTCAAGCTCTCGGGCATCGGTCGGGAGTGTGGTCCCGAGGCGATCCAGGACTATACGGAGTACCAGTCCATCCTGGTCCCCCGCCGCTGAGCCACCCGAGCGAACATCAGCACCGAGTTGCGCCGTGGCCGTAGGTGACGTTACCGTCAGATTATGCGTTACACTGCCCCATCATCGCCACACCAGTGGGGTGCCCGTCGTGACTGCAGACCGACGAGCGGGGAGACGAGGGTCAACATGGAACTCGAAGGAACGATCGTGGGCGTGAGTGGCTCGGCGCGGGGCGTGCGGTGACCTCCCCCATGCGACGCGACGAGTCCGATGGAGTTCTGACCATCACCATCGATCGGGACGACAAGCTCAATGCCGTCTCCGAGGACATGCTCGATGTGCTGCGGAGCGCCGTGGCCGAGCTGGGCGACCGTCAGGATCTCCGGGTGCTGGTGATCACGGCCGAGGGCCGGTACTTCACCGCCGGCATCGACGTGGGCCGCTTCGTGAACAAGAAAATCGGATCCGGTGTCGCCTCCCGGCGGGATTATCGCCGGGTGCATGTGCTCCTCGACGAGATCGAGACCATGGAGAAGCCGGTCATCTTGGCCGCCCAGGGTCCCTGCCTCGGGTTCGGCGTCGAGTTGGGCATTTCCTGCGACTTCCGCCTGGCCTCCGACCGGGCCACGTTTGCCCTCCCCGAGATCGTCACCCTGGGCGTGCTTCCGGGATCGGGCGGCATCAGCCGGCTGACCCGGCTCATCGGTCCCCATTGGACGCGGTGGCTGGCCATGGCGGCCCAATCGGTGGACGCCCAGCAAGCCGTCAGCATCGGACTGGTCCATCAGGTCATCCCCGAAGCCGACTTTCCCCATGCGGTGCAGTCCTTCGCTCGTTCGCTCAGCCGATTGTCACCCGAGGCCCTGGGGCTGGCCAAGGTGGGCATCAACGCCGCCGCCACTGCCGATCGCGGCACCGCCCGCGATATGGACCGCATGGCCAACACCCTGCTGTTCCAGACCGAGGAGCATCGCCAGGCCATGGCCAAGTTCACATCACGCGGGAAGAAGCCGAAGCAGTCCTAGCCAGGGCCGGAGGAGACAGATGACGCCACCCACATACCGGATGCTCCCCGAGGTGACCCGTGACTCGGAGGCATTCTGGACCGGCGGGTCGGAGGGCCAGCTGCGCATCTACCGGTGCCGGACCTGTGAGCATTGGTTTCATCCCCCCGTGGGCGTGTGCTTCCGCTGCCGCAGCCGTGAGGTCGGTCCCGAGGCGGCATCGGGCCGGGCCACGGTGGCCGCCTTCACTGTCAACCAGCATCCCTGGTTCGAGGGCTTCCCTCCGCCCTACGTCGTGGCCATGGTCGAACTGGACGACGAGCCCGGCGTGCGCTTGACCACCAACGTCATCGACTGTCCGGTCGATGAGGTGACCGTGGGCATGCCCGTCGAGGTCGTGTTCGAGGAACGAGACGACGTCTGGATCCCATTGTTCCGACCGGTGGCGTCGTGACCTTCGTCGACGGTCGGTCCGTCATCACCGGCATCGGCCAGTCCCAGATCGGGCGTCGGATCGATCGCACCGGAATCGACCTGGGCATCGAGGCCAGCCTTCGCGCCATCGAGCACGCCGGACTGGAGCCCGACGATATCGACGGGGTGGCCAGCTACCCGGGCCCGGTGATGGCCGAGGCCGGGTTTCTGGGCGCTGCCACCCATGACATCCGCGACGCGCTGGGCCTTCGGACTACGTGGCATCTCAGTGGGGTGGAGACACCGGGCCAGATCGGGACGCTGCTGGACGCCTGCGCCGCAGTGGCCACCGGACGGGCCACGCACGTCCTGTGCTTTCGGGCGGTGTGGGAGGCAACGGCTCAGGCCTCCGGCCGGGCCCAGGCCCTCACCTCACAGTCCACCCGCGCCAGCGGGCACGGCGAATGGCGCCTTCCCTTCGGCGCCGCCTCGGCGGCCAACTGGATCAGCATGTACGCCCAGCGGTACATGCACGACTTCGGGCTGACCCGGGAGCAGCTGGGACAGATCCCGCTCAACGGGCGCCGAAACGCGGCGCGGAACCCGAACGCCATCTACCGGGAGCCGATGACCCTCGACGACTATCTGTCCGCCCGGGTTATCTCCTGGCCCTTCGGCCTGTACGACTGCGACGTACCCTGCGACGGGGCCACCGCCATCATCATCTCCCGACGGGAGGCAGCGGGCAATCTGGCCCATACCCCCATCGCCGTCGAGGCGGCCGGGTCGGCCATGTACGAACGCCACACCTGGGACCAACGCAACGACCTCACGACCATGGCCGCCCACGACGTTGCCCACCACATGTGGCAGCAGACAAACCTGTCTCCGGCCGATGTGGACATGGCCCAGCTGTACGACGGGTTCAGTTACCTGACCACCCAGTGGATCGAAGCCCTGGGGTTCTGCCCCCACGGCGCGGTGGGCACGTTCCTCGACGACACCGAGCACTATGGCTTCGACGGCGACCTGCCCATCAATACCCACGGCGGCCAGCTGTCCGCCGGTCGCCTCCACGGCTACGGGTTCCTCCACGAAGCGTGCCTGCAATTGTGGGGCGAGGCCGGTGACCGCCAGGTGGGCCAGGACCCGGAGATCGCCGCCGTCGGAGTGGGCGGCGGACCCGAAGCCGGATGCCTGTTGTTGCGCCTGCCCAGTTGAGGCGTCTTCTCCAGTCATCGGTCGACCTGGTCGGTGGCCTTGATCAGCCAGGGGCAGTCGACAGTGCCGCCAAGCGGAGGCGGGTCATCTCGACCGTGCGCATCGGGTACGTGGCGGCAACCCGCTCGGGCACCTGACCGCCGGCCACGAGGAGATCGGCCAGCCGGCTGTTGATGAGCGTCATGACCACGCAGGCCACGAGCTCGTACCAGTCCACATCATCGACGTCGGTGCCTCCCAGCTCGTGATAGCGGGCGATGATGCCGGACCGGTCGGGTACCCCATCCAGGCGGTCCAGGTCCTGCGCCTCGCACAGGAAGTCCTCGAACATCAGCCACCATCCGAGATCGATCCCCGGTGGGCCTAACGTCGCCCCTTCCCAATCGAGCAGAGCGGCAACGGAAAGGTCGTGGGCGAACACCATGTTGCCCACGCGTGCGTCGCCCCACACCAGCCCCTCGGTCCTGTCCTTGGGCCGGTTGTCGAGCAAGTAGGTCAGTGCCGCGTCGAGCACTTCGACCCCGAACCGCCGGCTCGGGCCACACCAGTCGAACCACTGCTGCAGGTCGTCCAGGTACCGGTCCAGAGCCGGTCGGGTGTCTCCTGGTGACGGCCGGAGAAAGGAGAACCCGTCTCCCGGGTCGATCTGGTGCAGGGCGACGAGCGACTCCAGGGCGGCGTCATGCATTCGAGCTCGGGCGCCGGGACTGAGGTCGACGGTCCAGCCCTTCTGGTGCCAGCTGGGCACATCACCGGGGACGCGCCCGTGGGCTCGCTCCATGATGAAGAAGGCAGCACCCAGGAGGTCGGTTTCCAACACGGTCAGCACGACCTGGGGAACGGGCACACCGGGATGGCGGGCCAGCTCGCTCATCATCTGTGCCTGCCGAGGGGCGTCGGGTCGCACGAACAGCTGGTGGTCGGTGGGTTCAACCCGCAGCACCAGGTCCCGGTGGGTCCGGTGCCCGTCTTGGGGCCAACTGGCATGAAAGAAGACCGTCTCGTTGGAGAAGCCGGCCTTGGGGACGGTGAGGTCGGTGACGGTGACATCGCCCACGCCCAGATGGTCGGCCAGCACACCCGCCAGTGTGTGCCCGGTCGTGTCGGGATCCCTCTTCAGTGACGGGCTCACGTCACTCCTTCCTCACTCGGGCCCAGTGACGCCCACCGGCCCCGGTCGTGACTGTCGAGCTCTCTGAACGGCGAATCGCTGCGTTGGTGGAGCCAATCGTGGGTCAAATGGCCTCCTGGGCTCGGAGGCGATCGATGTCGACAGCGGTGTAGCCCAGCTCCGACAGCACGGCCTCGGTCTGATCGCCCACCCCGGGCACCGGGCCCATGACCGGGTCGACGCCATCCATCCGCACCGGTGGCCGCAGGGCCCGCAGGGGACCGACGGGCGAGTCGACTTCGCACCACCGATGGCCGGCGGCCAACTGGGGGTGGGCAAGGAGGTCGCCCACGTCGTTGAAGTGCCCGTTGGCGATCTGGGCGGCATCGAGACGGTCGATGACGTCGTTGGCAGTGATGTCGGCGAGCACGGCCTCGATGTCGGCGGTAAGGGCCGGGCGGTTCTCGACCCGCAGAGAATTGGTGCGGTAACGGGCATCGTCGAGGAGCGCCGGACGTCCCAGCACGCCAGTGCACAGCCGCTGCCATTCGCGGTCGTTCTGCACGGCGAGCTGGACTGCTCCCCCGCCCCCGGTGCGAAACGTCCCATAGGGGGCAATGGTGGCGTGTGACGTGCCGGTGCGGGCGGGCGGGACGCCGGTGTACATGGTGTAGTACATCGGCTGGGACATCCACTCGGCCAGCGAATCGAACAGCGACACCTCGAGTGCGGCGCCCTGTCCACTGTGTTGCCGGGCGAACAATGCGGTGAGCACGGCGGAGAAGGCGTACATGCCGGCGGAGATGTCAGCGATCGAGACCCCCGCCTTGGCTGGGCTCTCGGGTGAGCCCGTCACCGACACCAGGCCGACCTCGCTTTGAACCAGCAAGTCGTAGGCCCGGCGGCCCTGGTACGGACCGGAGCTGCCGTACCCGGAGATGTCGCACACGATGAGGGCTGGATGGCGGGAGCGCAACTGCTCGGCCGACAGGTCCATGCGCGCCGTGGCCCCGGGAGCCAGGTTCTGGACGAAGACATCGGCGCCGGCCACCAAGTCGGCCAGGACGGCCTGGGCCCCAGGCTGCTTCAAGTCGAGGGTCACCGACTCCTTCGAACGGTTGAGCCACACGAAGTAGCTGGCCAGGCCCTTGACGGTGTGGTCGTAGCCCCGGGCGAAGTCGCCGGTACCGGGACGCTCGATCTTGATCACTCGAGCGCCCAGGTCGGCCAGCTGGCGGGTGGCGAACGGTGCCGCCACCGCTTGCTCGATGGAGACCACCGTGATCCCATCCAAGGGCCGGGTGGCGGCGAGTTGCCCAGGCACGGCCTGGCTCAACCCAGTACGAAGGGATCGCGGGTGGCGCCGGTGGTCTCGATCCAGACCGCCTTGTCCTGTAAGAACTCGTGCAGGCCCTCAGTGCCGTTCTCGCGGCCGAACCCACTGTTCTTCACGCCGCCGAAGGGCATGGCGTAATTGAGGGTGCGGTATGCGTTGACCCAGACGGTGCCGACCTTGAGCGCCTTGCTGAGCCGGAAGGCGCGCTGGATGTCACGAGTCCAGATCCCGGCGGCCAGTCCGTAGCGCGAGTCGTTGGCCATGGCGATGGCCTCTTCCTCGCCGTCGAAGCGAAGCACGCTCAGCACCGGACCGAAGATCTCGTCCTGGCAGATGGGGTCGTCGTTGGCCACGTTGGCCACGATCGTCGGCCGGTAGAACAGTCCACCCAGTCCCCCATCGCTGCCGCCGGTGACGACATCGGCACCGGACTTGCGAGCCTGCTCGACGAAGTGCTCGATCTTCTCCAGCTGGCCCGGGAAGCAGATCGGGCCCATCTCGGTGGCCATCTCTTTGGGGTCGCCGAGGACGATGCGCTCGGCGCGTTCGGCCACGCGGGCCACGATCTCGTCGTAGACCTCGGCGTGGACCAGGCCCCGTGACCCGGCTATGCAGGTCTGACCGGCGGCAGCGAAGATGCCCGCCACCAGACCGTTGGCGGCGGCATCGAGATCGGCATCGGGAAAGACGATGTTGGCCGACTTACCTCCGAGCTCGAGGGTCACCGGTGCGAAGTGCTCGGCCGCGGTGCGGGCCACGGCCATGCCCGTGGCCTCGGACCCGGTGAAGGAGATCCGGTCGACGCCGGGATGACCCACCAGCCACTCGCCCACCTGTCGATTGGCACCGCTCACGACATTGAACACACCGGCGGGAAACCCGGCCTCCTCGAACAGCTCGGCCAGGAGGAGAATGGAGACCGGGGCCTGCTCGGAAGGCTTGGCCACCATGGTGCAGCCGGCAGCCAGGGCCGGGGCCAACTTGAAGGTCAGGAGCAACAACGGGGAGTTCCAGGGCAGGATGGCCCCTACCACTCCCACCGGTTCTCGCGAGACATAGCCGAAGTAGTCGGGACGTCCAGTGTCGACGACGCGACCCTCGATCTTGTCAGCCATACCGGCGTAGTAGTCGTACCAGGCCGGCAGGGCCCGTACTTGTCCGCCCATCTCCCGAAGGAGCTTGCCGTTGTCCCGGGTCTCGGCCAGGGCGAGGTCGTCGGCATGTTCAGCGATGACCTCACCGAGCCGGCGCAGCAGTCGGCCTCGTCCGCTCCCTGGCATCGTTCCCCATTGTCCTTCGAAGGTGGAACGGGCCGCACCGACGGCATCGTCAACGTCCCCCCTGGTCGCCTCGGGAGCGCGGGCCCACGCCTCACCGGTATAGGGGTCTATGGAATCGAACCAGCTGCTACCGGCCCGACGATCGCTGCCGATCTGCATGGTTACTTCTCGCATGGGTCTCCTCGGTCGATCAGCAACCGGTCAGCTCTGATCGGCCGCGGTGCGATAGCGGTGGGCCAGCTCCTCGCTGCCTCGAGCCAACAACGTGACGTCCGCACCGACGAGCACGAACGTGGCACCGAGAGACAGGTAGCGACGGGCGGCCGGCTCGGCGAAGGCATTTACCCCGGCCGAGCGGCCCGATGCCGTGATCAAAGTGATCGAACGCTCCACGGCAGCCACCACGTCGGGATGGTCGGGGTGTCCGAGGTGGCCCAGTGAAGCGGCCAGGTCGGCAGGACCGAGGAAGACGCCGTCCACTCCTTCGACGGCCAGGATCTGCTCGAGGGCGTCGAGCCCGGCCCGTGACTCGATCTGCACCATGAGGCTGACGTTGCCCGCCGTGCGCTCGAAGTAGTCGGTGTCCCGGTTCCACCGCGAGGCACGGGCCAGGGCACTGCCGACGCCGCGCATGCCGGCGGGCGGATAGCGGGTGGCCGCCACCAGGTCGGCGGCCTGGGCTGCCGATTCGACCATGGGCACGAGGAGGACGTCGGTCCCGATGTCGAGCAGCTGTTTGATCAGCACCGGGTCGCCGGTGGGCGGTCGGACGACAGGCGTGACCGGGTAGCCACCGATGGCCTGCAGCTGGGCCAGCACCGAGCGCAGGTCGTTGGGGGCATGCTCGGTATCGATGAGCAGCCAGTCCAGGCCGCCTCCGGCGCAGATCTCCGCACAGTACGGGCTGCCGCTGGCCACCCACATGCCGATCAGCGGCGTCCCCCGGGCCAGTCGCTCGGTCCAGGGAGGTACAGCTCCGGCTCCCTCGGGCGGCGCGGTCACCATGTCCTCATACGAACCGGCAGGTCACAGCGCCGAGCGGACCGTAGTCAGCATGGATGGTGTCGCCCGAACGAGCTTGGACCGGCCGGGTGAACGACCCGGCCAGGATGATCAGGCCGGCCTCGAGCCCGACCCCGTAGGGAGCGAGCTTGTTGGCCAGCCAGGCCACCCCGTTGGCCGGATGGTTCAAGACAGAGGCGGCCACTCCGGATTCCTCGATCACCCCGTTGAGGTAGAGCAAGGCCGAAACCCACCGCAGATCGACATCCAGTGGGCGCACGGCCCTGCCCCCGACCACGATGCCGGCGTCGGCCGCGTTGTCGGCGATGGTGTCCACGATCGTACGCAAGTGACCGGTCTCGGGGTCGCTCATCTGGACGCGGGCATCGAGGATCTCGAGGGCGGGGGTGACATACCCGGTGGCCGACAGCACGTCGAAGGTGGTGACCCCAGGCCCACGCAACTCGTGGGCCAGCACGAAGGCCAGTTCGACCTCGACTCGAGGCCGGATGAACCGTTCGGTGGGGACAGTGCCCCCATCGGCGAAGAACATGTCGTCGAAGATGGCGCCATGATCCGGCTCGGTGATGGAGACGGCCTGCTGCATGGCCCGTGAGGTCAGTCCGATCTTGCGACCCCGCAGCACCCGGCCGCCACTGAGCTTCATGTCGACCCAGGTTCGCTGGACGGCGTAGGCGTCGTCAATGGTCATATCGGGATACTGCAGGGAGAGTTGCCGGATGGGTGTTCGTGTCCGCTCCGCCTCATCCAGCCGAGAAGCGGCGTCAACCACTGCGTCGTGTCCGAGCATGGCGACCATCAGCCCAGGAGGAAGCGGATGGCCGCCTCGTTGAACGCTTCGGGGTCCTCGAAATGCGGCCAGTGACGGACGTCGGGCATCTCGAACACCTGTGCTTGGGGGATCAGGCGCGCCACCCGCTGGGCGGTGTTCTGGTACTCCCCATGATCCTGGCCGGAGGCCACCACCAGCGCCGGTGCCTGGATCGAGGCCCATTGTTGCTCGGTCAGCAGATTTCGGTCCCGGGCCTCGGGCTCCTGGAGAATCAGGACGTGGTCGATGACCTTTCGGGTCTCGGGAAGCTGGTAGATGGCCTGACGGAGGGCAATGACGTCCGGGATGCGATTGCGCTCGTCGGCGATCAGATGGTCGAACATGGCCTTGATCGACTCCCAGCTCGGGTCGTCCACCGCTCGGGTCCGCTCGGCCCGAATGCGGGCCATGTTGGTCGCCGTGGCCACCAGCCCGGCCGGCGACATCAGTACGATCTTGTCCACTCGCTCCGGGTGGTCGAGCGCCACCCGCGCCGCCACCCACGCACCGAGCGACATGCCCACGATCGAGGCACGCGTCGCACCGAGCGCGTCCATCACCCCCAGGACGTGCCGGGCGTAGACGTCGATTTCGTAGTCGTAATCAGGTTTGTCCGAGAAGCCGTTGCCCACCATGTCGAAGGCGATGCACCGGAAGTGCTTGCTCAGTGGGCCGAGGTTGGGGGCGAAGGTCTCCCAATGCCCCCCCGTCCCGTGGAGCATGACCAACGGGGGCAAATCGTGGGAGCCGGCCTCGACGAACCGGGTAGCGATGCCGTCGACATCTAGCCAACCCTGCCGGAACGAGACCTCTCGCAAAGAGGTCCACAGGCTCCGATAGGGCACCGGGTCAGAAGCGTTCACCGGGGGGCCGCGGCATCGAGGCGAGCAGCCACCTGCTGGCGCCACACTTCGACCGGGGACCAGGTCGCCGTCTCGTTGATCTGGGCCAGCGTCTTTTCCCGAATCACCTCGTCTGATTCGGCCAGGTCGAGGGGCACACGCCAGGGTTGGCTCACGTACCAGGGAGTGGCGGTATAGACCTCCAAGCGGTTTCCCTCGGGGTCCTCGAAGTACAGGCTCCAGCTATTGCCGTGATTCCGTCCCTCCATGTTCTGGGCACCGAGCTCGAGGGCGGTCTCGTGGATCCAGCGCAATGCGGTCAGATCATCGTCGACCAGGCGAAACGACACCTGACTCAGCACTTTGATATCCGTCGGTGCATTCCGACCGGTCACGAAGACAATCTGGTGGTGCTCGTCGGCGTCCCTGCTCATGAAGGTGAGCCGATTGCCCAGGAATTCCCCCTCGTCGGTCACCACCAAGCCCAGAAGTCGGTTGTAGAACCCGACCATCCGATCCATGTCGGTGACGTAGAGGCCCACATGGGTCAGCTGTGCGGGGGGCGGAGTCGCCATCATCTGCTCCTAGTGGCACTGCGTTTCTGACACACAGTCTCCCCGGACTATGGCACGTTTAGTGCTTGGAATGCAACGCTGACGGTGACGAACGCCGCATTATCTGACACTCTCGTCGCCCAAGGCGCCCGACCGAAGCGGCGGGGCTTCTCCCGATGGCGATTCCGTGCCCACCATTCGACACCCTGATGGACACCACTGTCAGATACCTAGTACCGTCGGGCCAACCACCGGTCCGCCCCAAGAAGTGAGGACGTATGTCGGAAGCCGGGCATTCCGTGAGCACCGATAGTGACGTCATCGTGGTCGGAGGCGGCTTCTCCGGGATGTACGCAGTCCACCACTTGCGGTCCTTGGGCTTCTCCGTCAGGGGTATCGAGGCGGGGGGCGGCGTCGGCGGCACCTGGTACTGGAACCGCTATCCCGGAGCCCGCTGCGACATCGTCAGTGTCGAGTATTCCTACTCCTTCTCCGAGCAGCTCCAACAGGATTGGAACTGGACCCAGCGCTACCCCACCCAGCCCGAGATGTTGGCCTATGCCAACCACGCCGCCGATCGTTTCGACCTACGGCGGCACTTCAGCTTCAACACCAAGGTCATCGCCGCCCACTTCGACGAGTCGACCGACCTCTGGCGGGTGCGCACCGATACAGGCGAGAAGATCCTGACGCGGTACCTGGTCATGGCCACCGGCTGCCTCTCGGTGCCGCGCCTGCCCGACGTGTCCGGCCTCGATGACTTCGGCGGCGAGCTCTTGCACACCGGTCGGTGGCCGTCGGAGGGAGTCGACGTCTCGGGGCGGCGGGTCGGGGTCATCGGTACCGGAGCGTCGGGCATCCAGATCATTCCGGAGCTGGCCCAGCAGGCCGCCAGCCTCGTGGTCTTCCAGCGTACGGCGGCGTTCAGCGTGTCGGGGGTGAACGTCCGGCTCACACCCGAGCAGATACGGGACGTGAAGGAGCACTATCCCGAGTACCGGGAGTACAGCCGTCACTCGTTCGGCGGCACCATGCTGCGAGCCAACCCGAAGTCCGCCCTCGAAGTATCCGAACAGGAGCGCCAGGAGCAGTTCGAGGCGGCGTGGAACGACGGGGGGTTTGCCTTCCTGGCCTCGTTCCGCGACATCACCACCGATCTGGCCGCCAACGAGCTGGCCGCCGAGTTCGTCCGCGAGAAGATCCGTGACATGGTCGACGATCCGTCGGTGGCCGACCTGCTCACCCCCACCGACTACCCCCTGGGCACCAAGCGCATCTGCATCGACAGCGGCTACTACTCGACCTTCAACCGCTCCAATGTGACGCTGGTCGATGTCCGCCGGGCCCCCATCGAGGCCGTCACTGCTTCGGGGGTTGTGACCACTGATGGGCACCATCCGCTCGACACCCTGGTCCTGGCCACCGGGTTCGACGCCATGACCGGGGCCTTACTGCAGGTGGACCTACGCGGACGCGCCGGCCGGACCCTAGACCAGCATTGGCGCGACGGACCTCGGGCCTATCTCGGTATCGGCGTGTCCGGGTTCCCCAACCTGTTCACCATCACGGGGCCCGGGAGCCCCTCGGTGCTCAGCAACGTCATCGCCGCCGGAGAACAGCACGTCGAATGGATCGGCAATTGCCTCGTGCACATGCGGGACCGGGGCTTTGCCACCATCGAGCCGGAGCCGGAGGCCGAGAGCACCTGGGTGGAGCACGTCAACGACGTGGCCGCGCAGACGCTGTACCCACTGGCCGATTCCTGGTACGTGGGGGCAAACGTGCCCGGCAAGCCCCGGGTGTTCATGCCCTACGTCGGCGGGGTCGGTCGCTATCGCCGCCGATGCGACAAGGTGGCCGCATCCGGCTACGAGGGCTTCGTGCTGACGCCGGCACCGATACCGCATGCGGCCCGCTGAGGGACTCAGGCGTACATCAGCCCGCCGTCAGCGAGCAGGGCGATCCCGGTGATGAAGGCAGAGCGGTCCGACAACAGGAAGGACACTGCTTCCGCTACCTCCTCGGGCGTTCCAATCCGTCCCATGGGGATCATGGCCCCCCACTCGCCCTGGAGCTCTGGGGGGAATGAGCGAATGGCGGGTGTGCCTATGGTCCCGGGACAAACGGCATTGACCCGGATCCCCCGGCGGGCGTACTGCAGGGCGGCATTCTTGGTCAAGCCCACGATGCCGTGTTTCGCCGCCGTATAGGCCGCCATCCCCGGCGCGTTCTTGACCCCCGCATTGGAGGCCATGTTGACGATGCTGCCCTTTCCGGCCCGGAGCATGACCCCGATCTCGGCCCGCAGGCACAAGAATGTGCCGCGCAGGTCCACCGCCATGACCTGGTCCCAGGTGCCGACGTCCATCTCGTGCAGGTCGCCGGGATGATCGCCGATGCCGGCATTGTTCACGGCGAGATCCAAGCCGCCGGTGAGCTCGACGGAGCGGGCAATGAGCTCCTCGACACTGCCTTCGATCGAGACGTCGCAGGGCACGAAGTGGGCGGTGCCTCCCGCAGCGACGATCCGTTCGGTGACCCGGTGGCCGTCCGGTTCGGCCACGTCGGCCACCACGACCCGAGCACCTTCCGCGGCGAGATGGACGGCCGTCGCTTCACCGATCCCGGATCCGGCGCCGGTCACAACCACGTTGGCACCATCGAGGGTCATTCCCGTCTCCGTCTCTGTAAGGCCTGGGCCTTCATAGTAAACAGCAGTGTCAGATTCTATCTGGAGCGGAGCGAGTCACCGGCGCCTCCCCGGTCGCCGCCCGTATCCGGTTGGTCAGGTCGTCCAACTCCCCAGCGCGACCGGTAGCGGCGACGTATCGATCGGGCCGCAGCACGATGACCTCGTCGGCCGCACGCTCGAGTCGCATGTCGCGGAACACCCCGTCGACGTCGTACAGATGCACGGTCGCATCCGCTGTCGACGCCTCGTCGGCCGACTCCAGCCGAGGCGTCGACCGCTGGCTGGCCACCGGGGCACCGATGTGCACGAACGCCGCCCCTATCGAGTCCCAAAACGCCCGAGAGCGATCGGACAGATGCCGGCCGGGGTCGACACCGAGCCCGATGAGGGCGAAGGAACGGCCTACGGCGTCGTCGAGCTTGAGTCGGACGCCATCGACGGTCCGGACCACGGGCTGGGGGAACGGCCGGCCGGTGGGTGAAGCGGCGTCCCGGGTATCGGGACCGACGACGACTCCGTCGACGTAGCGAGGCAACGGCTTGTACTTCATCTGCAGGATGTAATCGCGGGCCCCGGGTACGAGCTGGACGCCCCGGAACACGGCGTCGCGAACGATTTCGGTGTACCGGTTGCGCGGTTGGTACATCTCGCCCATCCGGGTGGCGAAGGAGACCATCTTCTCGGCCGTGCCTCGGCGCTCAGTGTCATAGGTGGCCAGCAGGGCCGGCTCGGCTCGTCCCTGGCAGACCGCGGCCAACTTCCAGGCCAGGTTGGTGGCGTCCCGGATTCCCGAGTTCATGCCTTGCCCGAAGAACGGGGGCTGGAGATGGGCCGCGTCGCCGGCCAGGAACACGCGATCGGCTTGGAACCGCGACGCCACCCGCGAGTGGTGCCAGTAGACCCGGCGGCGCATGATCACAGGCAGCTCCCCGTCGGGGTAGAAGGGCCGGAGCAGTCGGGTCACGGCATCCTCGGCCACCACCTCGTCCTCGTCCTCGGCCCCCAGCAACTTGAACTCGAAGC
Source organism: Acidimicrobiales bacterium (assembly GCA_036268485.1). Lineage (GTDB taxonomy): Bacteria > Actinomycetota > Acidimicrobiia > Acidimicrobiales > RAAP-2 > Bog-473. The sequence goes on along the minus strand of DATAUC010000070.1, from coordinate 8,420 downwards.
GGCGACGCCCGTAGGGCAACGGGATGGTCATGGTGGGGCGGACGGGATCACAGTAGACGGCCGAGTAGGGAGCGTCGAGTGTGTCCTGTTCGACGTCGACCACCAGCCACTTCGACGGGGCGGTGGAGCCGGTCAGATCGATGTCGACCGCCCTCCGCACGAAACTGCGGCCGCCATCGGCACCCACCAGGTACCGGGCGCGAACGGTGAGCGTCTCCTCCCCCGCCCGAGCGCGGATCGACACTGCGGTTGGGTCCTGGTCGAGATGGATGACCTCGGTGGCGGTCAATAGCGTCACCCGGTCGAAACGCTCGAGACCCTCCCGCAGAGCGCCCTCCAACAGCGGTTGATAGAACAGATTGCGCCGAGGCCATCCGTAGGGCTGACCGCTGGGTCGGACGTGGGCCAACTGTCGTCCTCTCGAATCGTGGTAGCGGATGGGTGCGTTCTGGATGAGGTCGGGAAGGATCTGGTCGATGACACCGGCGGTCTGAAACGTCCGCAGGGCCTCATCGTCGACGGCCACCGCTCGCGGATAGGGCGTGACCCCGGGTTCCTGATCGAGCACCACGGCTCGAATGCCGTAGACCCCGAGGAGGTTGGCCAGGGTGGCACCACAAGGGCCCGAGCCCACGATGGCCACATCTGTCTCGTGGTCGGCCATCACCCACAGCCCTTCGTGCCCGTCGGTCGTCTGGATAGTTGTGACGCTGAAGTCAGACTAACTGCCGGCAATGGACTGCTACCACTCCTCAATTCCCCTTATACTTCGCCGGTTCAGCATTGTGACAGTGTTGTCAGACTTCACGATCCCACTCTATGCTCGGACGATGGCAATCGATCTGGACATGGCTGGCCAATTCCTCTCGGGCATGCGACCCTTCCCTGTCGCCATCACCACGGCATGGGAAGGCCGGACCAACGGGCTGATGTCGCTGTCAGCCGGCGCCGCCGGCATCGTCCCCGAGGCACCACGGATGACGATCAGCATCACGAAGTACAACTTCAGCCACGACCTGGTTCGTGACTCCGGGGTGTTTGCCGTTCACCTGTTGGGGGCGGCTCCCGAGTTGATCGATGCATCACTGGCCATCTTGATGGGCCTGGGGGGCAGCTCGGGCCGGGACGGGGACAAACTGGCAGGGTTTGCCACTGCGCCCGGGGTAACCGGTGTACCCATCCTCCAGGATGCACTGAGCTACGTCGAGGGTCGGGTGGTCAACAGCCTCGACGCCGAGGAGAACACCATCTTCCTGGCCGACGTGGTCGGGGCGGCCCGGCTACACGAGGGAAGCCGCCTGAGCATCGGTGAAGCCTGGGGTCGGTTGCCACCCGCATGGACCAAGTCCTATGCCGACAACCACCATCTCCAGGTGGACGACTGTCGTCGGCAACGAGGACTGATCGACTGACCGGCTCGGTACCGACCGGAGGGAGACCTGTCATGACGATGGAAGACCGGCGGCGCGGGGCGTGGGAGCTGCCCGAGGAGCTCCGCCTGCTGCAAGAGACGGTTCAGCGTTTCATGGAACACGAGGTCCGGCCGTTGGAGGAGGGCCTGGAGCACGACGCCGCCGGGCTGCCCCACGACTTGTTGCAGCCCTTGCAGGAGAAGGCTCGGGCGCTCGGGTTGTGGTCGCTGCAGACCCCGGCCGAGTTCGGAGGGGCCGGGCTGAGCATGCTCGGCCAGGTGGTGGTGGCCGAGCAAGCAGCGAAATGCCGGATGGGAGCGTTCTTCCCGGCCGCAGGCGCCTTCGGCGGCAATCCGCCCAGCGTGCTCTTCCAAGCCACGAGCGAACAGTTCGAGCGCTACGGGCGCCCCATCATCGAGGGGCGCTCACCCAAGGCCTTTACCGCCATCAGCGAGAGCGCGGGCGGCTCGGATCCGGCGCGGGCCATACAATGCCGGGCCCGGCGCGTTGAGGAGCACTACGTGCTCGACGGAACCAAGCTCTGGACCAGTCACGCTCGAACCGCGGATTGGGGGGTGGTGTACGCACGCACCGGCGAGCAAGGCCGCCGGGACGGCATCAGCTGTTTCATCGTGGAAACCGACAGCCCGGGTCTGACCACGACCCCGATCGATGTCATGAACTCGTTCGCGCCCTCCGAACTGCACTTCGACGGGGTCAAGGTGCCAGTGGAGAACCGCATCGGGGGCGAGGGCGAGGGGTTCGACCTGGCCGCCGATTTCTTGGCCATGGGACGCATCCTCTACGCCGCCGGACCCATCGGCATTGCCCAGATGGCGTTGGAAATGACCACGGACTGGGTGAAGAGCCGGCACGTGTTCGGCTCCCGGCTGGCCGACAAGCAGGGTATCCAGTGGATGATTGCCGACAGCGAGATCGAGTTGCGCGCCGCCCGGCTGCTCACCTATCAGGCCGCCTGGACTGCCGACCTCGGGGGCGACGTCCGGGTGGAGGCCTCGGTGGCCAAGCTCTCCGCCACTGAGACGGCGTTCTCGGTGCTCGACCGGTGCGTGCAGATGTATGGCGCGCTGGGACTGGCCAATGACATGCCACTGGAGCGTTGGTTTCGCGACCTACGGGTCAAGCGCCTGGGAGAAGGGGCCACCGAGGTGCAGCGAATGGTGGTCGCCCGACATCTGCTCGGGTAGGACCACACGCGTCGGGGTACCGGCACAACGGCCGTCTACTCGGTCGGATTGCGTTCGCCGAAGTCGATCTCCCGCACGCTGAGGACCGGTTGGACATCCTGGCGCCCGAGCCAGGAAGGCGTGGCCTGGTGGCCGTCGGTCGGACGGGCCCAGTCGTGCCAGGGGCCCCAGTCGAGCCTGGTCATCCGCTGCGGGTGCTCCGGGTCGTGCTGGGCGACGGCCTCGGCATAGCGTTTGCCGAATCGCTTCATTTCGAACGCTATCCACCAGTCCTCCTCCGAGCTCCACTTGCCGTCGCCGCCGTAGGTCAGGATCTGCAGGGACGGGAAATCGAAGGGCGGCTGGCCCGACTGCGGGTTGTCGGCACGATTGAGCCCCTGCCACACGACTCGATCCCCGTCGATCACGTACCAGCACAGCACGGTGTACACGGCCGGCGCCGCCGACATCGTCACTTCCAGAAAGCGCTGGATCTCTGCCGGGCCCCGAAACTTTCCCCAGTAGTGGTCCCAGTACACCGCATCATCGTGGAAGAGCTGCGACCAGGCGAGCCAGTCCTCTCGTACCGGTCCGGTCATGAAGTAGTGGCGGAAGGCCTCCTCGACCTCCGCGTTGGAGTAGCTGGTCATGAGACGGGTCCTTTCATCGTGGGACGTTCGAGGTCAAGTGGGTTCCCACCCGGCTCCTTCGAGCGGTTGTGGGCTGATATGGATGAGCTTCTCGTGGCGGACACCGGTGCCCTGGATCAGGAACTGCTGGCGCTGCGTCCAGCGGTGGAAGTACTGCACCAGGTCGACGTCGCAATCAGGCGGGGCGGTGAGCACGAACTCCTCCAGCGCCGCCTCCGCCGCGCCAAGGTCCGGTTGGCGCCTTCCCACCAGCTCGGAGATCTCGTCCACTGCAGCTGATTCGAGCTCACGGCCGAAGGCGTGCACGTGCTCGGCGAACCGGGTGACGGCTCGGGCGCTGTCCAGGTCGAAGTTCTGGGAAACGCCGCCGATGGGCCACTGGTCGAGGAGGGATAGCAAGTTCCGGTAGGGCGCGTCCCAGTAGGTCGGCGACGACCGCTCGTTGGGCCTGTCCAACACGTCCAGCGGCGCGTCGACCAGCTGGGCAATGGCCTCCAGCCCCCAGCGACCACAGCCGACGATCCAGGTGAAGTACTCCAGCCAGCTGTCCCGGGCTGCCGGATGACGGACCGATTCCTCCCATTGGAACGGCGTCATCAACGACCAGCCCGCGGTATGGAACTCGACGGCGGTCTTGTCGATCCGATCACCGGTGGCCGCCCGGTATTTAGCGGCGATCCGGCCAATGTCCCCCAAGGGCTCCTCGCAGTCACGGCTGCGCATGGCTGCGAACTCGGCCACGGGGTCACCGACATAGGCAGCCTCGAAGTCGATGAGGCCGGTCATCGTCCCGTTCTCGAAAAGGAACTGTGCGGAATCAGCCTGGATCAGGGCGCGCTGGTGGCGCCCGGTAGGGACGTTTCGCTGTAGCCACCGCCACATGAATTCGATCATGGGACTGGGTGCGGACTTCACTTTGCGGTAGTTGGCGTCGCCGGTCATGTACATGTTCAGCGCCGCCGCACGGTTGTCCATTGGCACGGGGAGGCCGATGGCCCCGACCTCGTCGACGTCGATGGCGTGCATCCGACGCATGGCCTCGACGTACTGGTCGAGGACTGCGTCTCGCTCGGCGTCATCGACGGCGGTGGCCAGGTTCACCCGGCCGGGCAGGCGCTCCATGACGATGGCGGGCGGATCGTCGATCATCCCGTGGACGACGGGAACAGGGACCCCGTGGGCCAGCAAGAGGCGATTGACGTCGGCCTCTTGGTGAAGGGTGATCATTTCGCGGAAGTTGCCTCCCCGCTGGCCACGCACGTAGTAGTGGCGGACCGAACCATCGTGGACCACCTCGGCGAACCAGGCAGGCCGCCACCGCTCCTGTCGCTCGAAGGACAGGACCGTGCCCCCGAGCTCTCGCTCGAGCCAGGTCTGCACCTTGTGGTCAGCGTCCACCAGGGTCACGCCGCCGCTATCTGGGGAAGCTTCGCATCCGTATCGAGCAGGCCGACCAACCACCCCGACGTGGCCCCCAGATAGAGCGCGTTGCCCATCACCGCCCGGGCGGCCGCATCGGGATCCTGGTTGATCAGCGCCACGAGAGCGGCCAGTCCCGCCGCTTCCATGCCGAAGGTCAGGATCGAGCTCCAGCGGATGGTCTCCTCCCAGTAGGCGTCGGTCCAGTCGTCTTGCGCATCCCCGCCCCAGGTCGTGTTGCCGAAGGCCACCGCGTCCTTCCAGATGTCCCGAAGATCGGCTTCCCCCTCTTCGCCGACTACCAACCTCTCGTAGCGGTCCGGATCGGCGGCCACCACTCGCTCGAAGGCCGAGCGCCATACCTTGAGGTACTGGGGCGTCGATCGGTCATAGTCCACCCGCATGAAATCACGTCCGTTGATTCGCACCACCGAGGGCTTGGACGGGCGGTGCGGGCGTCGTTGGCCAATGGGGGGATCCTCGGTCTTGACCACTTGGACGCCGGCGTTGTAGCCGACGCCATGGATGGGCCCCGAGGTGGACGCTTCACGCAGGATCGACGGCAGGACGGCCAAGCAGTGCTCGCCGCCGCTTCGGAGGGCTGCCATTCGCTGGGCCATGAGTTGGACGACGCCCGCTTGCACCTCGGCGAAGGGCGGCGAGAGGACACCGACCATGTCCTTCAGTACCGGGGGCATTCCCCAGTGCTGGCGCAGCTCCATGCCGCCCCAGTAGCTGGAGGCGTACACAGCCCAGGCCTGTTCGCCTACCTCGTCGACCGTGACCGTCCCTTCCATGATCGGGCCGGACAGACGGTCGGTGATCCAACCGTTGAGCCCGGCCCAGTACGCCTGGGGGGTCGACAGCGTGGCCGCCGTCGGAGCGAACTCGCTCACCAACTGATCCATGAGTGCCGGTGCTGCAGGCATCAAGGCGGCAAGGTCCGGCTGCAGCGGCGGCGCCCCGCCCGTCAGGTGCGGCGCACTCGTCTCCGATTGCGTGCGGTCGGGCATGACGTTCCCTCCTGTCAGCGCCTCGGTGGTGGAGGCGACGGTTGTTCCGCTCAGATGCTCGGTTGTGGAACCTGGCGATGTTGGGTAATCCAGGAGCCGGACGGGCCGTTCAGCATCCGGGCCCGGTGCAGCCGCCGGTGGAAGACGCCGATGAGCTGCTCGTCGTGTCGGCCGGCATCGGCCAGGACGAACCGCTCGAGGTCGGCTTCCCCATCGATCCAGTCGAGGGCCCTCCGGCCCACGAGTTGATGAATGTCGCGGAGGTTGGCTTCCACCACTGCGGCGCCGATTTCGTCGATGCGCTCGAGGTGGCGGGCGAGACGCACCGACATCCTCGACCGGTAGCGTTCCACCGGGTCCTCGAGCTGCCGGCTCTCGAGCGACCGGGTCAGGTGGCGATGGGCCGGGCCGTAGCCTGAATCCGTCGGCTGCGGCTCCTCGACGTCGGTGAGCTCGACGCCGAGGGTGGTGGCGATGCCCTCCAGGGCCATGAGGTCGGTCTCGACGCACCAGTGCAGGTTCAGCATGTAGTCGGTACCGGGCACCGGGTCGGCCAGCACGGCATGGAACTCGAGGCGGTTGGACAACGCCCAGAGGATGTAGTGCCAATGGACGGCAGCCAGGTCGATGGGGGTTCCGCTTCCATCTTGGTAGCGGCGCATGAGCGCCGATACGTCGCCGAAAGGGATGAAGGGGTTGCGCACCCACAATGCGGCGAGATCGGCCAACGGGTCGCCGATGTGGCCGAACTCCAGGTCGAGGAGGGCGGTGATGCGGCCGTCCTGGTGGTGGAACTGGCCCGCATCCCACACGATCGGGGCTTCCCGGCCCGGATTGTCGGGGGTGTTGCGGTCGAGCCAGGCCAAGGCGAACTCGAGAAAGGCATCGGGCCGCTTCTTCTCGTTGCGGTAGGCCCGCTCTACGAATCGCCGCAGCCCGACAGAGTGGGACTCCTGAGGGCATGCGGCCCGCACGATCCCAGCCTGGGCGAAGGGTGTCACGTCGAGCCCGTGCATCTCGAGGAGGATGTCGACGTAATCCTCCATAGCGGATCGACGCTCGCTCTCGGACGCTCCCTCGAAGTTGTCCCGGCCTGCTATCCGATCCATGACATAGGCCTTCGGGTCGGACACATGCCGGCCGTGGACCGGTGCCACCCGGATTCCCCGCTCTGACAGGAGCGACTGGAAGGTGCGCTCGTGATCGAGCGTGAAGGCGGAGGCCGAGTCGAGGCGATCCCCCCGCACGCACAGCTCGAGCCGCTCGCCGTCCCGTTCCAGATCGACCCACCACGCCGGTCGCCAACGCGCTTGCCGCTCGATGTGGGTGACCGTTCCGCCGAGGTCGGCCTCCAACCACGTGGTGATGCGCTCGAAGTCGTGGGCGTCGCCCTCGTCCATCCATCCCCCTCGGTCAGCGGGCTGCGCTCAGTACCTGGTCAACGCTGTTGACTCTATCGGTGAACGCCGTTGACTTCAACACCCGGCAGGCTCATCGGCACGACCGGACGGCCAAGTGCTCGACGTGGAGCGGTGCACGGACCAACCAGAAGGCTTCAGGCCGTTGTGGCCGTGTCGGGCGGCAGTTTGTCGTCGTTGCCCCGGAGAGAGTTGGCCCGGTCAGTTAGCGGAGTCAGGCATCGTCAGGCGGTGAGGCCTCTTCGTCAGCCGGCTCGACAAATGATCCGGTGGTCGCAGTATCGGCCGGGGCCAACTGATCGGAGATGGCCAAGGTGGCAGCAGCGCTACCAAGCCCAAGGGCGAGAGCAACCACCGCCCACTTGAGCCCCGATCGATTCTTTCCGAAGAGGCCGTCGAGAGACAGTTTGCCAGGACCTTCGGCGGCCAGCGCCAGCGCTGCAGCTATCAGCGTGAGGTTGTACTCGTAACCGCCACCTGAGACCCAGACCCCGTTCTTCAAGTGGACCTTCTTGATGGCCACGGCCATGACGCCGGTGATCATTGCCGGTCCGAGCGGGTTAAACAGTCCGGCTGCTGTGAGTCCACCACCGATGGTCTCGCTCAGAGCCGCGGCCAACGCCTGATGCTTGGCGGGGTGCATTCCCATCGCCCCCATCGCCTGTTCGGTCCCCTGCAAGCCTGGGCCGCCAAAACTGCCTTTCAGCTTTTGGAGTCCGTGGCCCATCATGAGCCCTCCGACCGTTGCTCGCAGGACTAATCGATCAGATGCCATTGGTTACGCTCCTTCTCACCGGCCAGTGCCGGTCTCCGTCGTTAGCGGGGCTGCCGCTCGGAGCCAAGTCCCGTTGATTGGTTCGGCCACCCAGGTGCACCTCGTCCGGCCATGACCACGGTTGTGGTCGCACATGTCCGCGAGTCCAGGTCGTCGCTTTTCAAAAAGGCTACCGGTCGTCACAGGTCGCTCGGTCAATCGTGAAGATGACGTACCAGCCCGGCGGCATCAGCCAGGAATCGGAGAGCGTCGTTGAGGTGGGTGCACGAGCCTGGTCCTTTGCTGAGCTTTCCCACATCCCCACGAAATGAAGTAATGGGTAAGCCCACCACGAGCTGAGCGCTCTCCGCCGCGAGCTCTCTGTTGCCATCAGCATGCACGAGGCTACCTTCGGGACCTTGCTCAGTCGTCATTCAGCTTTCTTGGTGAAGGACTCGATCGTCTTGCGAAGGTCATCGGTTGAGAAGGACTCGCTCTCAGCCGCCAGTGCGAATGGCGCCACCAGGCTCATGGCACTCTGCAGGTGCAGATTGATGGCCCGCTTGG
>DATAUC010000069.1:0-42194 GCA_036268485.1 Acidimicrobiales bacterium | reverse complement strand
CCGAGGCGATGGCCACCATCGCCGTGTACCGCAACGGCCTGAAGCACACCAGCCAGTCGTCCGGCTGGCTGATCGACCGCTCGAGCCAGGCCCTGGCCACGCAGCAGCGCTTCCGGATGCGCTTCGACGATGCCCTGACCTCGCTGTCACGCCTGGAGATGGAGGACGCGGTCTCGGTCCGCGACGTCGTGGCCGTCCTGCAGCCCGGCGAAATGGTGTGCCGGATCGCCGAGGAGATCGAGGGGCATCTCGTCGAGCTCGGGTCCGACGGGCGCCTGGTCCACCTGCAGTCCGAGGAGCTCCGGGCCGGCGTGAGCGAGGCCGTCACCCTCGTCCTGCGGGACTACGCCGACCCGACGGCGCTGACCCAGCTGCGCCAGCTTTCCTCTGATTCTTTGATGGATCTGCCCCAGCTCGTCGCCATTCTGGGCCTCCCCTCGCCCGAGGATCAGCTCCACGCCGAGATGGCCCCCCGGGGCTACCGCCTGCTGCACCGCCTGCCTCAGCTGGCCCCGGTGCTGGTGGAGCGGCTGGTGGATCGGTTCGGCACGCTGCCCGAGATCATGTCGGCCAACGTGGGGGATCTGGAGTCGGTGGAGGGCATCGGCAGCGCCACGGCCCGGGTGATCCGCGACGGCCTGGCCCGCATGGTCGAGGCCAGCATCTTCGAGCGGTACGAATAATGGGCGAGTCTGGTAAAATGGCCAGCTGCTGTCCGGCCGACTGACCTGTCGGGACCGGAACGGCACCTCTTAAATCGTCGCTGGCCCGGCGCCGTGTCTGTGCAAGGGAGATCCGTGTTCAAGGTCGGAGACAAAGTCGTATATCCCCATCACGGGGCAGCCGTCATTGAGAAGCGAGAGACGAAGGTGGCCTTCGGCGAGAAGCGCGAGTACCTCGTCCTCCGCCTGGCCTACGGGGACCTCATCCTGAACGTCCCGGCCGACAACACCGAAGGGGTGGGCCTGCGCGAGGTCATCAACGACGAAGAGGTCGAAGAGGTCTTCGCGGTGCTGCGCAAGAAGGAAGCGCGCATGCCGACCAACTGGTCCCGCCGTTACAAGAACCACTCCGAGAAGCTGCGTTCGGGTGACATCTACCAAGTGGCCGAAGTGGTGCGCAACCTTTCGATCCGGGACAAGGACAAGGGCCTCTCCGCCGGCGAGAAGCGGATGCTGCAGCGGGCGCGCCAGATCCTGGTCTCCGAGCTGACCTTCGCCCTCAACGTGGACGAAGAGACGGCCGAAGAGCGTCTGAACGACGCCCTGACATAACCACGGCGCCGTGGCGCACGTCTGGGCCATCGTGGTGGCCGGGGGATCCGGCCAACGTTTCGGCCAACTCAAGCAGTATGCGGTCCTACGCGACCGGCCCGTCCTGGCCTGGGCCGTCGAGGCCTGCGGACGGGCCGCCTCGGGTGTGGTCCTCGTCGTCCCCCGCGGTTCGGATCCCAACGCGCACCGTGACCACGGCGCCACCGTCATCGTCGAAGGCGGCGAGACGCGGGCCGAGTCGGTGCGCAACGGCCTGGCTGCCGTCCCCTTCGAGGCCGACGTGATCATCGTGCACGACGCGGCGCGCCCGTTGGCCTCTGACTTTCTTTTCAGCGCCGTGGTGCAGGCCGTGGCCCACGAAGGGGTGGGCGCCGCCGTACCCGGAATCCCGGTGACCGACACCATCAAGGTCGTCGATGCCGCCCACACCGTGACCTCGACACTGGACCGCACGGCGCTGGTGGCCGTGCAGACACCACAGGCTTTCTCGGCCGAACTGTTGCGCCGGGCCCATGCCGAACACGGTGAAGCGACCGACGATGCCACACTGGTCGAGGCACTCGGCGCTACCGTGCGGGTGGTTCCGGGCGATCCCCGCAATCTGAAAATCACCACGCCGGCCGATCTGCGTACGGCCGAACATCTGCTGGGAGACTGACGTGCGTATCGGGCAAGGCATCGACATCCATCGGTTCTCCGATGATCCGCACCGGCCCTTGGTGCTGGGCGGCGTGACCATCGAGGGCGCTCGTGGACTGGGCGGCCATAGCGATGCCGACGCGGTCTGCCATGCGTTGGCCGACGCCGTGTTGGGTGCCGTCGGATTGGGCGACCTCGGCCAACACTTTCCCGATACCGATCCCGTCTGGGAAGGCGCCAACAGCGTGGCCCTCCTGACCGAAGTGGTGCGCATGGCAGCCGAGCACGGGTTCACCTGTGCCAATGCCGACTGCACCGTGATCGCCGATACCCCTCGATTGGCCCCGCACACCGAGGCCATGGTGGGCACGCTGTCCACCGTTCTCGGTGGTCCGGTCTCGGTCAAAGCCACTCGAGCCGAAGGGCTTGGTGCACTGGGCCGAGCCGAAGGGATTGCCGCCATGGCCATCGTCTTGATGGAACAGTCATGACGCCGCCCAACGGTATTCGTCCGCCCCGACCCGGGAGCGGGGGCGGACCGGGTCCCGGTGGACGTGGTGGTGGACGGGGCAGCGACAGCCGTCAGGCCCGCACGTACCGGCCGGACCAACGCGAGCCCAGCGAGCTCGGTGGCGATCAGGTCGAGGGCCGCCAGGCCGTTCTCGAACTCCTCCAGGTCGGTCGGCGCACCGTACGCAAGATCCTGTTGGCCGAGGACCAGGATCCCTCGCCCGTGCTGGACCGCATTGAGGAGTTGGCGGCCAAGTTGCGCGTCCCCCTCGAGACCGTGCCCCGGCCCCGCCTCGATGCCCAGGCCCGCACCGAAGCCCCCCAGGGTGTGCTGGCCTTCGCCAAGCCGGTGGAGCCGGTGCCGCTCGAAGACCTCTGTGCGCCCAGCCGCAAGGGTGTGCAGCCCTTCCTGCTGGTGGCAGCCGGCATCACCGATCCCCGCAATCTGGGCGCCCTCTTGCGCAGCGCCGAGTGCGCCGGCGTGACCGGCGTCGTCTTGCCCCGGCACCGCTCGGCCCGGCTCTCCCCGACGGTGGCCAAGACGGCCGCCGGCGCCATTGAACATCTGCCCTTCGCCGTCGTGGGCGGGATCCCGGCCGCGCTCTCCGTCATGACCGAGCTGGGCGTGTGGTCGGTCGGGCTGGCCGGCGAGTCGCCCCAGTCGCTCTACAGCCTGCCCCTGGGCGAAGGTCCCGTCGCCCTGGTGGTGGGCAGCGAGGAGAAGGGTCTGGCGCCGCTGGTACGCCGCCGCTGCGATGCCGTGGTCTCCATCCCCCAGCTGGGCAAGCTGCCGTCTCTCAACGTCGGCGTCGCGGGCGCCGTCGCCGCCTTCGAGGTGGCCCGCCAGCGGAGCTTGGCCCGCCAGCACTAAGCCGGTCCCCTACTGGGTCGGCATCGCCTGTGTGTTGGGCACGACCGGCGTGCTGCCGCCGAGCTCGGTGTCCTGCTCGACCTCCGAGCACGAACCCGACAGGATGACCGGGCCCAGCGGCGTGGCTGGCCAGCCCGGGACGCTCGACATCGGCGTGCCGCCGAAGAGGGCCGAGGTCAGGTCACCGACCACGCCCCGGCGCCAGGCCGAGACGTTGGGTACGTCGACCCCGAAGCGCTCGGCCACCAGCTTGAGCTGCGAGGTGTGGTCGAAGGTTTCCGAGGCGATGTGGCCGCCCCGGCTGAAGGGCGACATGACCAGCATGGGCACCCGCACGCCCAGCCCGATCGGTCCGTTGAAGCCCAACGTGTCGGCCGCCGGCGAGCGCAGCCGGTTGGGCTGGGCCGTCAGGTACTCGCCCGGGGTGCCCGGGGGAGCGGTGGGCGGCGCCACATGGTCGAAGAAGCCGTCGTTCTCGTCGTACATGAGGAAGAAGGCCGTCCTGGACCAGACGTCGGGATTGGCCGTCAGCGCATCGAGCACCAGCGAGGTGAAATACATCCCGTGGTCCGGGGACGACGACGGGTGCTCGTCGAAGCCCAGGGGCGGGATGATCCACGACACGCTGGGCAGGGTGCCGGCTGAGATGTCGTGCACGAAGTCGTTGGGGAACGAGGGCAGGAAGGCCTTGCGGTAGAGCGGGGAGAGCGGATTGCGAAAGGCCGTGAAGTAGGGCAGCACGTGGTCGGTCTCGAACATGATTTCGGGATCGGCCGTCGGGTTGTAGAGCGCCGGATCCCAGGTCGGGAATTTGAGCAGCGAGGCGTACTGTCCCGAAACGCCCACGTTGGACGGGCTGTAGACCTTCCAGGGCACGCCGGCGTCTTCGAGCACCTCCTGCATGGTCGTCCAGCGCAGGTTCCAGATGTCGTCGGGCGTCGGGTTGGTCGAGACCACCGGACCGCCCTGGCTGCCCGAGGGGTCGATGGTGCCCGAGTTGGCCATGAGCCGGTTGGGGTGGGTCGGCCCGAGGATGCTGCTGTGATAGTTGTCGCACAGCGTGAAGGCGTCGGCCAGGGCCCAGTAGAACGGCAACTCGTCGCGGGTGTAGTACCCCATGGTCATGCGGCCCCGGGAGCCCTCATGGGCCTGGGCCGTGTGGATGCGCACGAAGGAGTCCATGGTGCCGCCGTTCCAGCACTCGTGCATCGGACCCCAGTCGTGGGTGAGGTCGCGGGTGCACTCCTCGCCCAGATCGCGGGTCAGATGGAAGGGCAGGAGCACGTTGGGGGGCGACATGTGGCTGGCCCCGGGGAATTCCTGGGCGAAGGCGCCCAGGCTGTCGGCCGGGTGGTCGTTGAAGCCCCGGCCCCGCGGGTAGGCCCCGAAGTAATGGTCGTAGGACCGGTTCTCCATCATGAGGAAGACGATGTGGTCGATGGCACCCAGGTCCGAACCGGCGGCCGGGGTGGCCGCGGCCTGCTGGACGATCTTCTGGGTGGCGGCCGGCGTCAGGTTCAACGTGGGCAGCCCGAGCAGGCCGGCCCCGGCGAAGAAACCCATGCTCTCGAGGAGCTGGCGCCGGGTGAGGCGGGGCTCGGGCATCAGGCGTCAGAGAGTTCTGAGGTGCAGAAGGCGCAACGGCGGGCGGCCACGGGAATGGCGCTCAGGCACTCGGGGCAGTCCTTGGTCGGCGGGGCCGGCTTGGGGGCGGGCAGCAGGTTGAGTCGGGTCATGAACTTGGTCAGGGGCACCACGACCAGGAAGAAGACGGCCGTGGCCTCAATGAGGAACGAGATGAGCGAGTTCAAGAAGTCGCCGTACAAGAAGACCGAGTGGTGGATGGTGAAGCTCAGATTGGAGAAGTCCGGTTGGCCACCGATGGCCGAGATGAGCGGGGTGATGAGGTCCTTGACCAGTGCGGTCACCACGGCGGTGAAGGCCACGCCGACGATGACAGCCACGGCGAGGTCGATGATGCTGCCCCGCAGGATGAATGCTTTGAAGTCCTTCAACACAGGGGTGCCTCCTTGTCCAGGGCTTGTGGGGGACGGACCGGATGGAGCCCGAAGCAGGAATCGAACCCGCGACATCTTCATTACAAGTGAAGTGCTCTACCAACTGAGCTATTCGGGCGTGCCCAGCCAGAATAGGCGAGGTCCTTGCTTCGAGGCAGCGGGCACGGCAGGCTGGTCAACCAATGGCTGCTGACCCTCCCGACTCCCCAGCTGGTCCAGGCGGGGTTGGTCAGCGGGTCAGCCACATCGATCCCGTCCGGGCCGTCATCGTGCTGGCCGTCTTCGTCGTGGCCGCGATCATCCTGGTCAACGTCGGTACCCGACCGACAGTGAGCGGGGTGAGCCAGGGGACGGTGACCACCACGACCACCGCCGGCAGCGCCGGTGGGACCACCACCACGACCGTCACCGTGCAGCGCAGCTCGGTCAGCGTGCTGGTGGCCAACGCCACCTCGTCGCTGGGCCTGGCCGGCCGCTACACCACGGCGTTGGGCGCCCAGGGCTGGGCCATGCAGACCGCGGCCGACGCCAGCGGTGACCTCCCGACCTCGTCCGTGTACTACAAGGCGGGGGAGCAGCCGGCGGCCTCGGCCATCGCCACCTCGCTCGGTCTCAAGCCGGCGGTCGTTTTGCCTCTGACCACCGCCGTGCCGGTGGCGGGGGCCGCCAACGCCGACGTGGTGGTGGTGGTGGGGGCCGATCTGGTCACGCCCGCTTCCGGCTGAGCGTGCTGCCTGACATCCTGCGGCCCCACGCGGCAGCACCCGGCCAGTGCGCCCTCTGCCTCGATTTCGACGGCACCCTCTCGGCCATCGTCGACGATCCCGTGGCGGCGCGCCCCTGGCCCGGGGTGCCCGCTCTCCTCGAGGGTCTGGCCCACACCTTTGCAGTGGTGGCCGTGATCTCGGGTCGCCCCGTGCAGTTCCTGCACGACGTACTGGGCGGCCCGGCGGGGGTCCGCCTGGTCGGGCTCTACGGCCTCGAACGCCGCAACCCGGCCGACGGACGGCGCCAAGTGGTGCCCGAGGCCCAACCCTTCGAAGCGGTCATGGCCGACATCGTGGAGCGGGCCCGGGCCGAGGCCCCGGCCGGCGTCTACGTCGAGCCCAAGGGTCTGACGCTGACCCTGCACTGGCGTCACGCCCCCGACGAGCAGTCATGGGTGGAGCAGTTCGTGCAGCGCGAGGTGGCGACCCGGGAGCTGCAGGTGCATCGGGGCCGCATGGAGTTGGAGTTGCGACCGCCGCTGGCAGTGGACAAGGGCACGGTGGTACGGGAGCTGACCCGGGGCATGCAGGCCATGGCCATCTTCGGCGACGACATCGGCGACCTGCCCGGGTTCGCCGCCGCCGGCGCACTGCGCCAGGACGGCGTGGCCGTGGCCCGCATCGCCGTGGTGGATGCCGAGAGCAACCCGGCCGTAGCGGCCGAGGCCGACCTCACCGTGGACGGACCGGCCGGCGCGCTGGCTCTGCTGGAAACCTTGCTGGAAGCGGCCCGGCCCCGAGGCTGAGAACGGGCGCTAGAGGCCGGCGGCGGCGAGCTGGTCGCGCATCCAGTCGGCGGCCGTGCGCGACCATACGATGGCCTTCAACGCAACGCTGCGGCGGGCCCGCTCCTCCGGCGCCATGGAGAGGGCGGCGTGCAGGGCGTCGGCCGTGCCGCCCACGTCGAATGGGTTGACACCGAGTGCAGCGTCGGCCAGCTCGTCGTACGCCCCGGCTTCGCGCGAGAGCACCAGCACGCCGTCGACCTGGTTGAGCAGCGGCCCTTCCTTGGCCACCAGGTTGAGGCCGTCACGGATCGGATTGAGCAGCAGCACGTCGGCGATGGTCAGGGCGGCCAGGGAGCGGGCCCAGTTGTCGTCGGTGTGCAGCAGGATCGGTACCCAGGTATCGGTGGCGAAGCGCTGATTGATGCGCTCGGCCGTATGCACCACCTCGGCGCCGTAGGCCAGGTAGTCGGCCAGCCCCTGCCGGGACGGGTAGGCGAAGGCCAGATGGACCACCTTGTCGTGCCACTCGGGCCGGGCCTCCAGCAGCTCCTCGTAGGCCAGCATGCCGCGCACGATGTTCTTGGAGAGCTCCATGCGGTCGGCCCGCATGATGATGGCCCGTCCGCCGGTCTCTGTCCGCAGGCGCTCGACCCACTCGGCGCATGCGGGCGAGGCCGCCTCGGCCAGCAGGCTCTCGTGGTCGGGCGAGAGAGAGGACACGAAGGTGGCGGGTGCGGCGTAGGCGGAGCGGGGATCGTCGAAGCAGGCCCGGAACCCGGCGACCCAGCGAGCCGAGTGGAAACCGCAGGCGCCGAAGCCGGCCATGCCGGCCAGCAGCTCATCGACCGTGTCGTCGGGCAGCACGTGCAGCATGTTGGGGTCGGCGAAGGGGATGTGAAGGAACGACACCGTGCGCAGGTCGGGCCGGGCCTCCGCCAGCATCCGGCCCAAGAGCGACAGGTGGTAGTCCTGCACCAGGACGGCGGCTCCCTCTTCAGCGTGCTCGACCACCACGTCGGCCACGGCCTGGTTGTAGGTCCGGTAGCCGTCCCAGGCCAGCCCCCAGGAGCGGTCGAACCGGGGCCGGCGCGGCAAGTCGAAGAGATGGTGGTGGCAGTACCAGAGCGTGGTGTTGGCAATGACGTCGTAGGCGGCCCGGTAGATCTCGTCGTCCATGGGCACGGGCAGGAGCGTCAGATCCTGGTCGACCATCAACCCCTGGTCGACGGCGGCCCGGTCGGCCGGGCCCATGGTGACCGAGACCCAGGTGGCGCCGCCGCCGGCCAGCAGCGGCCGGAGCGCCGTGACCAGACCGCCACCACCGGGCGCCGGCACCAGTGCGCCGTCGACGTCGAAACGGAAAGAGAGCGGCCCCCGGTTGGAGACGAGGATGGTCTGGGTCACGCCGGGGCCGGGTCGGCGTCGGGACCGAGACCGATATCGGGGCGGGCGCGTGCGAGGGCGGCCCGCAACACGTCGACCGCCTGGGGCCGCAGTTCGTGCAGGGGCCGGTTGCGGTGGATGCGCTCGCCCAGGTCGACCTGGGCCAGGACGCCGGGGCCGAAGTGGGTGGCCACATCTATGAGGAGACCGAGTTCCACGCCGTAGCCGTCGGCGAAGCCGACCTTCTCGAAGACCCAGCGGTGAGCCGCCGTCTCGCCGGCCAACGGCTGGCGCACCTCGGACAGCTCGGGGAAGAGGAGCTCGAGTACGGGGCGGGCCACCAGCTCGGTCACCCGGCCCCCACCGGTGGGGTCACCGTGGAGCGGCCGGGTGTAGAAGCCCTTGACCAGCGCGATGTCCTCATGCAGCAGGAGCGGTCCCAGCATGCCGGTGACGAAGGCCGGGGTCGTGTTGGCCACATCCGCATCCAGGTAGACGATGACATCACCGGTGCAGGCGTCCAGGGCGGCGGCCATGGCCTGGCCTTTGCCGCCGGCGGCCGACCCGCCGTCGACCACCCGGGCCCCGGCGTCCGTCGCCTGTTCGGCCGTGTCGTCGCTGGAGCCGTCGTTGAGCACGATGACCTCGTCGACCAGGCCGTTCCCGCCGGCCCGGGCCAGGAACGGCTGCACCACGGCCCGCACCACGGAGCCGACCGTGGAGCCCTCGTTACGGGCCGGGATGCACACCGAGACCGTCCGCTGACCCTTGGCCCCCAGCACCCGGGCGCTGGGGAACTCGGCGTGGTGGTACGTCGTGGGCACGGGCCAATCATCGCGCCTCGTTGACGGGGGCCGGCACCCACGGGCTATCATTGAAGCCATCATCCAGAGCGACTGAGGGACGGGCCCGTCGACGTCGCGGCAACCAGTGCACACCTTGACCGGTGGGCAACAGGTGCCAATGCCCGAACGATGAGGAGGACCGATGGTCGATTTTGTCACTGGGCTGCGTTGTCGGGAATGTGCACGTCCCTTCCCGGCCGAGGCGCTGCACGTCTGCGATTACTGCTTCGGGCCGCTCGAAGTGGCCTACGACTACGAGCGCATTGCCGCCACCGCCACCCGGGAGCGCATTGCGGCCGGCCCCCGCACCATCTGGCGCTACCGCGACCTGCTGCCGGTCGACGACGCCACCCCGGTCGACCTGGGCGCCGGCTTCACGCCGCTGGTCCGGGCGGACCGTCTGGCCGCCGAACTCGGCCTGGGCGAACTCTGGATAAAGGACGACACCGCCAATCCCACCGGCTCCTTCAAGGACCGGGTGGTGTCGGTCGCCCTGACCAAGGCCCGCCAACTCGGCTTCAAGGTGGCCGCCTGCGCCTCCACCGGCAACCTGGCCAACTCGGTGGCGGCGCACGCCGCCCGGGCCGGCATGGAGTCGGTGGTCCTGATCCCGCACGACCTCGAGCGGGCCAAGGTGAGCATGACCAGTATCTACGGGGGCACCGTCATCGCGGTGGAGGGCACCTACGACGACGTCAACCGTCTCTGCGCCGAGTTGACCAGCGAGCGCCCCAGTTGGGCCTTCGTCAATGTCAACGTGCGCACCTATTACGCCGAGGGCTCCAAGACGCTGGCCTTCGAGATCGCCGAGCAGCTGGGCTGGCAGGCTCCGGACCACGTGGTGGTGCCCATCGGCTCGGGCAGCCAGCTGACCAAGGTGGCCAAGGGTTTCGAGGAGCTGGGCAAGGTGGGGTTGCTGGACGAGGTGCCGCACGTGCGCGTCTCGGGCGCCCAGGCTGAAGGCTGCTCCCCGGTGGCCACGGCCTTCCTGGAGGGCACCGACGCCATCCGCCCGGTAAAGCCCAAGACCATCGCCAAGTCGCTGGCCATCGGCAATCCGGCCGACGGCTGGTACGCCCTGCAGACCATGCGCTCGACCGGGGGCTCGTGCGCCTCGGTGACCGACGCCGAGGTGATTGACGCCATCGGGCTGCTGGCCCGCACCGAGGGGATTTTCGCCGAGACCGCCGGCGGCGTGACCATCGCCACCCTGGCCAAGCTGGCCGCCTCCGGCGCCATCCGGCCCGACGAGCGGGTGGTCGCCCTGGTGACCGGCCACGGCCTCAAGACGGTGGAGGCCCTGACCGACTTCACGGGGCCGACCGCTACCATCACGCCCACCTTGGCCGCCTTCGACGCGGCGCTCAACCAGGAGAACCGTTCATGAGCCTCACCATCCGCATCCCCACCCAACTGCGCACGCTGACCGGCGGCGCCGGTGAAGTGGAGGTCGAGGGAGCGACCGTGGGGGACGCCCTCAAGGCCCTGGACGCCGCCCACCCGGGCCTGGCCGAGCGCCTTTTCGACGACGCCGGCGGCCTGCGCCGCTTCGTCAACGTGTTCCTGGCCGACGAGGATGTCCGCTTCCTGGACGGCCTGGCCACGTCCATCACCCCAGGTCAGACCCTCTCCATCGTGCCCGCGGTGGCCGGAGGCTGAAGCCCGCCCTTGCGCCGGGGGCCTGAGCGTGGTTTCCTATTAGCACTCGACAGATGAGAGTGCTAACGGCTCGACTCGGGCCGGCAGATCAACGGAGGAACTCACCAGATGGCCAAGATCATCGCCTTCCAGGAGGACGCACGACGCGGACTCGAAACCGGAATGAACAAGCTGGCGGACGCCGTGCGCGTCACCCTCGGACCGAAAGGCCGCAACGTCGTTTTGGACAAGAAGTGGGGCGCCCCCACCATCACCAATGACGGCGTCTCCATCGCCAAGGAGATCGACCTGGAGGACCCCTTCGAGAAGATCGGGGCCGAACTGGTCAAGGAAGTCGCCAAGAAGACCGACGATGTAGCCGGTGACGGCACCACCACGGCCACCGTGCTGGCGTGGGCCATGGTCCGCGAGGGCCTGAAGAACGTGGCCGCCGGCGCCAACCCGATGTCGCTCAAGCGGGGTATCGAGGCTGCGGTCGAGAGCGCCGTCACCGCCATCCACGCCATCTCCAAGGAGACCGAGTCCAAGGGTCAGATCGCCCAGGTGGCCTCTATCTCGGCCGCCGACACCGAGATCGGCGAGATGATTTCCGAAGCCATCGACAAGGTGGGCCGCGACGGCGTCATCACCGTCGAGGAGTCACAGACCTTCGGCATGGACATGGACCTGGTCGAGGGCATGCGCTTCGACAAGGGCTACATCGCCCCCTACTTCGTGACCGACCCCGAGCGCATGGAAGCCGTCCTCGAAGACGCCCAGGTCTTGTTGGTCGGCTCCAAGATCACCGCCGTCCGGGACCTCCTCCCGGTGCTCGAGAAGGTCATGCAGGGTGGCAAGCCCCTCCTGATCATCGCCGAGGACGTCGAGGGCGAGGCCCTGGCCACCCTGGTCGTCAACAAGATCCGTGGCACCTTCCGCTCGGTGGCCGTCAAGGCCCCCGGCTTCGGCGAGCGCCGCAAGGCCATGCTGCAGGACATCGCCATCCTCACCGGCGGCCAAGTGGTCACCGAAGAGGTCGGCCTCAAGCTGGAGAACGTCACCCTCGACCTGCTGGGCACCGCCCGCAAGGTGGTCATCACCAAGGACGAGACGACCATCATCGAAGGTGCCGGTTCGGAGAACGACATCAAGGGCCGCGTCAACCAGATCAAGGCCGAGATCGAGAACACCGACTCGGACTACGACCGGGAGAAGCTGCAGGAGCGTCTGGCCAAGCTGTCCGGCGGCGTGGCCGTCATCAAGGTCGGCGCCGCCACCGAGGTCGAGCTGAAGGAAAAGAAGCACCGCATTGAGGACGCCGTGTCCACCACCAAGGCCGCCATTGAAGAAGGCGTGGTCCCCGGTGGTGGTGTAGCCCTCCTGCGGGCGCAGGCTTCCATCCTCGAGCTGGCCGACAAGCTGGAAGGCGACGAGGCCACCGGTGCCCGCATCGTGGCCCGGGCCGTCGAAGAGCCGTTGAAGCAGATCGCCGTGAACGCCGGCCTCGAGGGCGGCGTGATCGTGGACAAGGTCCGTCACCTCAAGGGTGCCAACGGCCTGAACGCCGCCACCGGCGAGTACGAGGACCTGTTCAAGACCGGCGTCATTGACGCCGCCAAGGTGACCCGCTCCGCCCTGCAGAACGCGGCGTCCATCGCGGCCCTGTTCCTCACCACCGAAGCCGTCATCGTTGACAAGCCCGAAGACGCCCACTCGCACGGCGGCGACATGGGCGGGATGGACGACTACTAAGTCGTCTTCCCAACATTTGGCAGTACCCGGCAGGGCGCCCTACGGGGCGCTTTGTCGCGTCCGGGCTCAGGCCGGTGCGGTGGCCAGACCGATGCGCGAGTCACCCATGCCGAAGTAGAGATGCCAGGCACCGTTGAAGAGCACGAGACCCTGGGCGAAGCAGACGTTGGCCACCTGACCGCCCAGATTGTCGGACTCCAGGCAGGGTGAGGTACTGCGGGCGATCGGGGAGAGTGGATCGCCGGCATCGAAGAGGACCTGGGCCGGGCGGTAGGCCACGCCGGCCTCGGTGAAGGACGCGCCGTTGTAGATGAGCACCACGCCGTCCGCCGTGCGGATCGCCGGCGGTCCCGGCTCGACCAGCAACGAATCGAAGCGCCCGGGTCGGGGGAAGAGCAGCGGGCGCAGCACCTCGGTCCCGGGCACCCGGTGCACGCTCCACGAGGCCGACTCGGTGCGGTAGGAGAGGAAGCGGTCGGCCCCGGCATCGAACTGCACCGGCTGCCAGTGCACCAGGTCGTCCGACGTGGCGGCGAAGCAGGTGCCCTCTCCCCAGTACATGACGAAGCAACCGTGCAGTTGTTCGAAGCGGGCGGCCACCAGCCGGCCATCGACCAACTCGGTCACGACGGATCCGCTCTTGGACCAGCGCCGTACATACGGCGTACCGGCAAAGGCCGGGCCGTGCTTGACCCAGGTGCGCAGGTCGTCGGAGGTGGCCACGAAGAGGCAGGCCGTCTTGCCGTCGAAGGCGGTATAGGCGCAGACGTAGCCGCCTTCGGGCGACTCCACAACCCGCGGATCCTCGCAACCGCCCGGCCAATCCCAAGGGTGCCATTCGTCCTGGAAGGGGTAGAGCACGGGCTCCGGTTCGACCTCGAAGTGCAGCCCGTCCTCGCTCGTGGCCAACCCGATGCGGGAGGTGCCGCTGTACGGCCCGACGGTGTCCTCACCCCGGATGAGGAGGTGCACCCGGCCGTCACGGACCACGGCGGCCGGGTTGAAGACGTCCTTGGCCGCCCAGGGCAGGTCCGGTTGGCGGTCGAGCACCTCACCGCGCCGGGTGAAGGGTCCGATCTCCCACGAGGTCACGCCGCTCAGTATGGCCGCATCCGTTCCCTACACTGGCTCGCGTGCCCCTGTCCCCTTCCATCGGGTGGAACGTCCTGCACCTCTTCTGCCAGGTCGATCCCGATCTCGACACCGAGGCCCTGACCGACGCCGTCAAGGCGGCCGAGGGTGACGGCTACCAGGTGATCCCGGCCGCCCTGCTGGGCCACAAGGCCGACCTCGGCCTCATGATCCTCGGCCCCGACCTGTGGCGCATCCGCCAACTCCAAACGGCGGTGCAGAACGCCGGGGCCACGCCGGTGGCCTCTTACGTGTCCTTGACCGAGGTCTCCGAGTACGCCGCCGGCCTCCCCGAGGAAATGCGCCAGGCCCGGCTGTTCCCCCAGCTCCCACCCGAGGGTAAGACGGCCTTCTGCTTCTACCCGATGTCCAAGCGCCGGACGGCCGAGTACAACTGGTACAGCCTGGAATTCGAGGCCCGCAAGGAGCTCATGATGGGCCACGGCAAGGTGGGGCGGACGTTCGCCGGCCGCATCCTCCAGGTCATCACCGGGTCTACCGGGCTGGACGACTTCGAGTGGGGCGTGACCCTCTTCGGCGTGCACCCGGACGACCTGAAGGAGTGCGTCTACCAGATGCGCTTTGACGAGGGCTCGGCCAACTACGCCGAGTTCGGCCCGTTCTACACGGGGATGGTGGGCGATCTCCCGACCGTCCTCAACGCGTTGGTGCAATGACCGCATCCCTCGCCGTCCTGCAGGACGAGCTGCGTCAGTTGGGCCAGGTCGTGGTCGCCTTCAGCGGTGGGGCCGACTCGGCCCTGCTGGCCAAGGTGGCCCAGGACACGCTGGGGCGTTCCAAGGTGCTCTGCGCCACGGCCATCTCGCCCTCGTTGGCGACGGCTGAGGCGGAGGACTGCCAGGCGCTGGCCCGCGAGTGGGACCTGCGCTGGATCGGCGTGCCCACCGACGAGATGAACGACCCGGCGTATGTGGCCAACGGCGCCGATCGCTGCGCCCGCTGCAAGACGGCGCTGATGAGCGTGTTGGGGCCGTTGGCCGAATCGGAGGCGGCCCAGGTCGTGCTCGGCGTGAATGTCAGTGATCTGGGCGATCACCGGCCGGGGCAAGCGGCCGCCGCGGCGGCCGGAGCCACCTTCCCACTGGTTCAAGCCGGGTTTACCAAGGACGACATCCGACACCTATCCAGGGAGCTCGGCCTACGCACATGGGACAAGCCGGCCGCCGCCTGCCTGGCCTCGAGGTTGCCCTACGGCACGCCGGTCACGCTGGGCCGACTGGAGGCAGTGGACCGGGCCGAGGCCGCGCTCCGCGCCTTGGGCTTCGGCCAGCTGCGCGTTCGCCACGAAGGGACGTCGGCCCGCCTCGAATTCGACCTGAGCGACCTGCCCGACGTGCTGGCCCGCCGCGAGGACGTGGTGGCCGCTGTGCGGGGGGCGGGCTTCAGTTTTGTGGCGTTGGACCTGGAAGGGTTCCGCTCGGGCAGTTTGAACCGCGACCTTAAGGAGGGCCAGTGAGCCAAGTTCGAGTGAAGCTGACCTTTCCCGAATCGGAGGTGCGGCGCGCCGTGCTGGCCACGCTGGTGCGCCAGTTCGACGTCGATCCGAATATCCGCCGGGCCGACGTGGAGGAACATCGGGGTTGGATCGTCTGCGAACTCGACGGCGACGGGGACAACATCGATGCCGCCCTCGATTGGCTGCGCCAGGAGGGAATCACCATCGACCTCCTGGGCGACGTGCTCGAGAGCTGAGCCCTACGGCTTCCTGTCGTCCTTGCCCTTGGGGACGTGCCAGCCGGCCGAGGACACCTTGCGAGGCTCGTAGAAGAGGCAGCCCTCGGGGCAGGCGAAGGGCAGTGGCTCGTTGGCGTCGACCTTGCACCGTTCCAGGCGATCGCCACGCGGGGTCGTCCGCATCACGTAGTGGCGGCAATCCTCGTTGACGGGCACGGTCCATTCTGGCCCATCGGGCGGGGCGCGGTAGCGTCACAAGCCGTGGATCCGAACGTCCCCCTCAAGACGCTCCTGCGCTGGAGCGAGAGCCTGGCGGCCATCGCCCGCACCGGGCTGGGCTTCACCGAGAGCCTCTACGAGCAGGAACGGTTCGAGGAGATTCTCAAGGTGGCCGGCGACATCCGGGCCGAAGCAGACGGCGTGAGCGGGGACGAGAGCTACGCCGGCGGGTTGGTCCAGGAGTGGTTGGACACGGTCGGCAAGGGTGTCCCGGGATATGTCACGCCCAAGGTGGCCGTGGGAGCTGCCGTGACCAATGACAAGGGTGAGCTCCTGCTCATTCAACGGGCCGACTCGGGCATCTGGCTCTACCCCACCGGATGGTGCGATGTCGGCTACTCGGCGGCCGAAGTGGTGGTCAAGGAAGTGGAGGAGGAAACCGGTATAGAAGTCGAACCGGTCCGCCTCATCGCCGTCCTCGACGGCCTGCGCCTCGGCTTCACCCGCGTCCCGCTCTACTCCATGTTGTTCTTGTGCCAGGCCGTCGGGGGCGAGCTCAACCCGCATCCTCTCGAGTGCCGCGATGTGGGCTGGTTCACCCGCGAGACGTTGCCCTCGCCGATGGTCGGGGTCGAGCGCTGGGGTGACCATGTATTTGCCGCGCTGGCCGGCGAGCACAGAGATGTCCTCTACGACAGCGTGCGCCAGCCCATGTGGCGGGGCGATCCACCCAAGGACTGATGGTTTCCGTTCAGCAGGCGGAGGTGGCCGATGACGCCCTGCAAAGCGCCATCGCCAGACTGGTGCCGCAGCTCTCCAACTCCTCACCGGCACCCACCGTGGCCGAGTTGCGCAGCATCATTGAGGACCCCGACACCACGTTGTTCCTGGCCCGCCAGGGCCACGATGGCCACGTGGTGGGCATGCTGACCCTGGCCGTGTTCCGCTCGCCCACCGGACTCCGAGCCTGGATAGAGGACGTGGTCGTCGACGACGAAGCCCGGGGTTCTGGCGTGGCCAGTGAGTTGGTGCACGCCGCCCTTACGCATGCCGAGGTCTGCGGCGCCCGCACCATCGACCTGACCTCGCGACCGACCCGCGAGGCGGCCAACCGGCTCTACGTGCGCCTTGGCTTCGAGCAGCGGGTAACCAACGTCTACCGCTACACCCTGCGCAGCTGAATCAGCTGTAGAGCCCGGGGGTACTGAAGAAGGAGTCCAGCGCCGGGACATCCGTCTGCGCTTCAGCGATCTGGGTCGGGGTGTCGCCCGTCTCGGGAATGCTGATCAACTGCTGCAGCTCCTGCACGGCGGTGGCGTAGCTGGCCTCATTGGACCCGGCGGATGACTCGGCGCCCGTGAGGTCGGTGACGGCCTGGTTCCAAAAGCCGACCTGATCGGCCGAAGCGGCCATGGCCCCCTGCTCCCACTGCGACTTGGCCAACGCGAAGCCCGACGGGATCTGCGGTGTGGTGATCGGCGGCAGCGTGGTGGTCACCACTGTTGGGACACCGGAGGTCGCCGTGACCGTCGGCGCCGACGAGGTCGTCGATGTCGTGGGGGCCGAGACGTGCGGGCTCTTGGCCGACGAGCAGCCGGCCAGGGCCATGGTGCCAAGGGCCAGCGCGGCCCCGATCGCCATCATTCGAGCGCGCATTGCGCCACCTCCGTCCTTGGTGGCGTCACCATATCGGCCGGCTTGCGGTCCATGGCCCATCGCGGCGATTCGCCGTACGCTGCGAGAGCGTTGCATCGCACGCACAGTCCAAGGAGGTCCGCCATGGCGAGCACGGGAGTGGAGGGTCGCAATTGGGTGCTGGCCGCCATGATCTTCGCCGTCTCCATGACCTTCATCGACCAGACGATCGTCTCCATCGCCGTGCCCAACATCCAACGTGAACTCGGGCTGACGTCGACCGGGGTGCAGTGGATGGTCAACGGCTACCTGCTCTCGCTGGCCGCGCTCTTTGCGCTGGGGGGGCGCCTGTCCGACATTTTCGGGCACCGCCGCATGTGCGTGCTGGGCGTGATCGTTTTCGCGGCCGCCTCCGCCCTGTGCGGGTTGACACCCACGGGCAGTGCGGCCGAAGGCTGGATCGTGGCTTTCCGTGTCGTCCAGGGAGCGGGGGGCGCGTTGATGTTCCCGGCCGCGCTGGCCATCGTGGTCAACACGTTTCCCTTGCGGGAACGGGGCAAGGCGTTGGCCCTGTTCTTCGGTATCGCCGGGGGGCTGACCGCCATCGGTCCGATCCTCGGTGGTTACCTGACCCAGTGGACCTGGCGGGCCATCTTCTGGGTCAACATTCCGGTGGCGCTGATCGCCCTGGTGCTCATCGCCCTTTCCAAGCCACAGACCGAACACACGCGGGCGCCCATTGACTACAAGGGCGCCGTTCTCATAGCCGCCGGCATCGGGTTGAGCATTTTCGGTCTGCAGCAGTCGGTGGTCTGGGGATGGGGCAATCCGGGCACCTGGGCCTGCATCGTGGGGGGGCTGCTGGTGATCGCCGTCTTCGTACGCGTCGAGCTCAGCGCGCCGTCGCCCCTCATCGCAGTAGGCATCTTCCGCATTCGGGCCTTCCTGGTGGAGAACGTGGTCCTCATGGTCGCCATGATGGCGTTCATCCCGGTGTTTTTCTTCGCCAGCGAGTACGCCCAGATCTCCCTGCACAAGTCGGCATCGGAAGCCGGACTGTTTCTCCTCTACTTCTTCCTGGGCTTCGTGGTGGCGGCCCAGGTCGGGGGCCGCATACTGGACCGGGAAGGAGCCAAACGGGCTGTCGTGCTCGGGTGCGCGCTGGCCGCCCTGGGCTTCGGACTGTGGGCCTCCAAGGTGACGCTGCTCAGTTTCTCCAAGCAGGAGATCTGGGTCATCGTGTCCGGCGCCGGCATGGGGCTGATGCTGGGCCCGGCCAACACCGACGCCATCAATCGGGCTTCACGCCTTTCCTACGGCGAGGCGACCGGCATCACCCAGACCATCAGGAACTTCGGGGCCAGCCTCGGCCTGGCCGTGCTGGGGACCATCCTGGTTACCGTGCAGCGTTCCCGGTTAACGACATCGCTGCTGGCGCAGCATGTGCCGCACGCGGCGCAGGTGGCATCGAAGTTCTCGCAGAATTCCGGGAGCGGCTCCATCCGCTCGATCCCGCACTTCTTCTCTGTGGACTTTGCCCACGCCACGCAGACCGTGCTCTACGTGATGTGCGGCATCATGGCCTTCGCCGGTGTGGTTGCGCTCTTCGGCCTCGAACGCGGCCGGCAAGCCGATGATGTGGCCGCCGACGTGGCTGAGGTGGCCCCAACAACGTGAGCAGCTTCTTCACCGAAATACGCCAGACCTTCGTTCCGGCCCCCGGCAGTCGGCACGGACCGTTGCCGCCCATGCTGGTCGGGCTGACGCTGGTCACCGGGCTGGTGGACGCCTTCAGCTACCTGGTACTGGGCCACGTGTTCGTGGCCAACATGACGGGCAACATCGTGTTCCTGGGTTTCGCGTTGGCGGGGGCACCCGGCTTCTCCTTCTGGGCCTCGGTGGTTGCCCTGGTCTCGTTCTGGGTGGGGGCGCTGCTCGGTGGCCGCCTCGGCGCGCGTCTGGGCCAGCACCGTGGTCGATTCCTGGCCACGGCGGTCAGCGTGCAGGCGGCCTACCTCCTGGCGGCGCTGATTCTCAGCGCGTTGAGCGCGTCACCGGTGCCGACTGCCGCTCGATACCCCCTCATCGTCCTCCTCGCTATCGCCATGGGTCTGCAGAATGCCTCGGCCCGCAAACTGGCCGTGCCCGACCTCACCACCACGGTGCTGACGCTGACCATCACCGGAACGGCGGCCGACAGCGCGCTTGTGGGCGGCTCGGGATCGACCGGAGGACGGCGCTTCACTTCGGTGGCCACCATGTTCCTGGGCGCGTTGATCGGGGCCCTCCTCATCAGGCACGGTCACAGCACCCTTGCGCTGGCCGCCGCGCTGGCCGTGTTGGTGGTCGTGGCGGCCTCCGCGCTCCGGCTGCGTCACGCCGATGCGGACTGGGTCCGCCCGTGAGCACCTTCATCACCCGTTACGAGACTTCGGGCCCGGGGGTGCGGTTGGCCGTCAAGGACCTCTTCGACATGGCCGGTGAGCCCACCACGGCCGGCTGCCGGGCCGTGGCCGATCGGGCTCAGCCCGCCCCGGTTGACGCCGCCTGCCTGGCCGGGGCCCGGGCCGCCGGCGCCCGCATCGTCGGCCGCACCAATCTGCACGAACTGGCCCTCGGGGTGACCGGTATCAATCCGTGGTTCGGCACGCCGGTGAACCCGCTGGACCCCACGCTGGTTCCGGGCGGATCCAGCAGCGGTGCCGCCGTGGCGGTGGCAACCGGGGAAGCCGACGTGGCCTTCGGCAGCGACACCGGGGGTTCGGTGCGTATCCCGGCCGCCTGCTGCGGGGTGGCCGGCCTGAAGACGACGTGGGGCCGCATACCCCTCGACGGCGTGTGGCCGCTCTCGCCCAGTTTCGACACGGCCGGACCATTGGCCCGCGGCGTGGCCGGTCTGGTTGCCGGCATGCAGCTGTTCGAACCGGGTTTCGTGGTCGGGCCTCCCAGTGCGAATCTGCGCGTGGGCCGGCTCAGCACGGCGGGTGACCCGCTCATTGAGGCGGCGATCGACCGTGCGCTGGCGGCCAGCGAATGGGACGTCACGGACCTCGACCTGCCCGAGTGGAATCGGGCCACGATGGTGGCCGGCATGCTCCTTGTGGCCGAAGCGTGGGCTTCGAACAAGGACCTGGTTCAGAGCGATCCGGGCGGCATCGGTATCGCAGTGCGTGAGCGATTGGTGTCGGGGAGCGAGTTCGCCGCCGACACCATCGCCGTCGGATGGGAAGCCCAGCGCCGCTGGCAGTCCACCATGACCGATCTGTTCCAGCGCTTCGATGTCGTGGTGACGCCGACGCTGACCATGTTCCCTCCCACCCTTGAAGACGCCAGTGACCTCTTGGCCGGTCGCTGCACCCTGCCGGTCAATCTGGCCGGTGTGCCCGCGTTGTCGTTGCCCGTCCCGACCACCGGACCGCTCCCGGCCAGCCTGCAGTTGGTCGGGCCGGCGGGAAGCGAGGAGCGCCTGCTGGCGGCGGGAGCCACGCTGGAAGCGGCCGTCGACTATCGCTAGGAGTGCTAGCCCCAACTGGCTGAAAGCATGCCGGTCCGACAACGGGTGGCTGGGGACAGATCGGTTCGACCGAACATGGTGTGTGAGAAGGTGATTGCGGTCGAACGTCCAGATTCGGTGCCAATTGGCCTGGCTCCAAACCAATTCAGGCGGAGTAACGATGCGAACATCTGTCCCAAAGGGTCCACCACCACTCCTTCGAATGGGGTCGTGCCTTGGCGTCATTTTGGCCGTCGCGGCGGTTTGCGTGCCGACAGCTTCAGCGCGTAGCGCGGTCTTGCTTCCCAACGCGGCGGTTCAAATCACGGTGAGCCCATCCAACACACCGGCCTACGGTGGAGATGCCGGCGACCCAGATGTCGTCGAATCCGGGAGCACGTACTTTGCCTTCAGTACCGGCACTGTGCTGGGCAACTATTTGCAAGCACTGGTCGATACCAGCGGGAGTCCCGAGTCTGGTTGGAGGAGCTACACGGGAACCAATTTCGGATCCTCGGCTCTTCCTAATCCGCCGGCCTGGGAGCAGATCAATACGCAGACATCACCCGGGGTGTTTTTTTTCGACAACCAATGGGTGATGTTCTACGACGCGGCTACGGCCGGTCACGCAGGTGATACCGGTGCTGACTGTTTGTCGGTGGCTACCGCCCCAACCATCACCCAGAGTGATGCCGCATTTGCGGACCTCTCAACCGGCCCACTTCTGTGTCAGTCAAACCTCGGAGGTGCGATTGACCCCAGCCCCTTCATCGATCCAACCACCGGGAGCCCATGGTTGGTGTGGAAGTCCAACGACGGTGGATCCGCGCAGCCGGCACGCATCTGGACTGAGGAACTCAACAGCGGTGGGACCGGATTCCTCGCTGGCAGTACGCCAACTCAGATCTTCACGAACAACACGACGGCCTTTCCGTGGGAAGCCACGGTGGAAGATCCGTCCATGCACTACGTAGGCGGGCAGTTCCTCCTCCTCTTCAGTGGTGGCATCTACACGTCCTCGGGATATTCGGAGGGCTATGCGACCTGCGCGTCGCCGTCGAGTGCATGCGTCCAGTCGGACCCGAATCCAATCGTCTCCTCCTACGGCACCGTGGCAGGGCCGGGCGGTGGGTCGTGGTTCGACGACTCGTCGGGCAACTCTTGGCTCGTCTTTGCGGCCTGGACGGCTGGATGTACCAGCTATTCGTGTGGTGGGGAACGCCGACTGTTTGTCGCGCCGGTCTCGTTCAGTTCCACCGCACCACCGCCCAATCCCGGTCGCAACGGCTACTGGTTGGTTGGAAGCGATGGCGGAATTTTCACCTTCGGCACCGCCCAGTTCTACGGGTCAACTGGATCGCTCAAGCTGCAGCGCCCGGTGGTGGGCATTGTGCCCACGGCCGATAGAGCGGGCTATTGGCTCGATGCGTCTGACGGTGGAGTCTTCAGCTTTGGTGACACTCAGTTCTATGGATCCATTCCGAAACTTGGGCTCAACCCAGCCGGATCCGGGCTGTCGCACAGTCTGAATGCGCCCATAGTCGGGATGGTGCCCTCCAATGACGACCGCGGCTACTTCATGGTGGGGTCAGACGGAGGAGTGTTTGCCTTTGGCGACGCGAGCTTTGAGGGTTCTTGCCCAGGCATCGGTGGATGTTCGGGATCGGCTGAGGCGGTACTGCCCGATGCGACCGGGCAGGGATATTGGGTCGTGACCCGCGCTGGCAACGTCTACACCTTTGGCGATGCGCACAACTACGGCCAGCCGGGCACTCTCGGCGTGCCGATCACATCGGCCGTGCGCACTCCCGACGGCGGTGGCTATTGGATCTTGGCGGGAAATGGGAGCGTCTACGCGTACGGAGATGCCGCCTATTTTGGCGCTCCACCAACCGCCGTATTCAACGGGCTAGACCCCGCAACGACCATATTCACCACGTCGGACGGCAAGGGATATTGGATATCGTCGGCCAACGGCACAGTCTTCGCATACGGAGATGCTCCCAACCTTGGCGACTTGCAAGGGACCAGGCTCAATGGAGCAATTATCGCCGCCAGTGGATTTTGAGCGAGAGCACCTCGGGCTGCGGTCGACGGAGCAGGTTCGTCCCTCCCACCAGATGCGTCCCAGCCAATCGGGTGCCCGGGCCGTCCTTCCTGTACATTGCTCCAATCGGGGTTGGATAGGCGACTGACAAGGAGTACCAACGGTGGCGGCCAAGCGGTGGATCATGTTCGGGGCGGCAGTGTTATTGGGCGGCACACTCACCGGGGCGACAGCGCTTTCCGTGGCGTCAGCCCAGACTTCGCCTGTGGTGACCAATTACACGGGGACTGGTATTAACGGTCCCGAACAAATCGTCAACGGTCAAGATGGCGCCCTGTGGTTCACCAACAACAGCGGCAGCAGCATCGGCCGGGTGACCACGGCGGGCACAGTCTCCAACTTCACCGGAGCGACCATTGAGGATCCGACAGGGATCGCCGCCGGACCCGACGGCGGGCTGTGGTTCACGAACTTGGGCAACAACTCCATCGGGCGAATCACGACGTCGGGCGTGGTGTCGAACTTCACCGACCCCAGCATCTTCCAGCCCGAAAGCATCGCCGCCGGATCCGATGGCGCGCTGTGGTTCACCAACTGCGGTCAATGCCGGTCGACGCCGGACTCAATCGGGAGAATCAGCACCGCCGGCGTAGTGACCAATTACACCGGATCCGGAATTGACCTACCCGATGGGATCACGGCCGGACCCGACGGTGCCCTCTGGTTCGTCAACCTGGACAACAATTCGATCGGACGCATCACCACCGCCGGGGCGGTTTCCAACTTCACCGGCGGAGGTATTGACGTGCCTTCCGACATCACCACCGGACCCGATGGCGCCCTCTGGTTCACCAATCTCGACTCCATCGGGCGGATCACAACGGCGGGAGTCATCACCACGTTCAGTGCCCCCGGACTGTCTGATCCGGAAAACATCACCTCGGGACCCGATGGAGCCTTGTGGTTCACGGCCGGAGGTGGGCCAGCCATTTCCGCACCGTCGATGGTCGGCCGCATCACCACGTCTGGCGCCATATCCGAATTCAGCGACGCGACCATCGCCCGTCCCGAAGGCATCACGTCGGGACCCGATGGGGCATTGTGGTTCACCAACAATTCCAACAACAGCATCGGAAGGATCACCGCTCCAACAGCTTCAGGTACCGCGACGACCACGGCCGCTTCGACCAATCCCACGTCGGTCACTGTCGGTGGTGCGGTCACCTACACGGCCAGTGTCACCAGTACTGGTGGTACACCGACGGGCACGGTCACCTTCCTGATCAACGGCGCCACACTGTGCACAACCGGCCCCTTGGCCTCGTCGGTGGCGTCCTGTAGTGCCAGCAGTGCTCCGGCGGGCGTCGACACTATTTCGGCCGAATATTCCGGAGATGCGAGCTTCGCCCCGTCCATCGGCCTGACATCACTGAGCGTCACGGTCCCGGCGCCACGACCTCCGGCTGGCGCCACTGCGTCCAACAGTGCAACGGGCGCGGCGAATGGCGGACAGGTCACGGCCACTGAGGGCAACGTGAGCGCCCAGGGTGTTGGTCCCGGCGCTATCACGGTGGCTACTTACGGACCCAATCCGTCCGGGGTCACCCTGGCCAATGCCACGGGCGCCTACTACGACGTGGCGTTGGGTACAGGCTCGAACTTCTCGGTAGTCACCATCACGGTGTGCAATCCGGGATCGGGCACCTCGTTCGACTTCTTCAACGGCACCGCGTGGGTGCCCTTCTCTGATCAGAGCATCGCCAACGGATGTCTCATCGGGACGGTGACGCCGGCCACAGTGCCGACGTTGTCCCAACTGACCGGCACCATCATCGGCGTGGTCACCACTCCGGTACCGGTGTCGCTGGCGCCCAATGTCACGGGTATCAGCCCCGTCTCGGGCACGACAGCTGGTGGGACCCTGGTCACGTTCACGGGTTCACACTTCACCGGGGTAACCGCCGTTGACTTCGGCTCCAGTCCGGCGGCCACGGTCCTGGTCAACTCGGACTCGGTCATGACCGCCGTCTCGCCGGCAGAAGCCGCCGGCACGGTCACCGTTTCCATCACCGGACCCAACGGGACCTCGGTCGGCGGACCCCTCGATCAGTTCACCTATGTGAGCCCCACGGCCCCGGGTCCGAGCATTTCGTCCATCTCACCCAGCATCGGCTCGGTTGCCGGTGGCACGGCGATCACGATCAATGGAGCCAACTTCGCAAGCACACCGGCCGTGGAGGTCGGATCCTCGTTCGCCACTGACGTCACCCTCATCTCGTCGAGCGAAGTCACAGCCGTGACGCCGGCCGGATCCCAAGGAGTCGTCGGTATTCAGGTCCAGACGGCGACCGGCGTATCCAATCAGGCCTTCTTCACCTATGTGGTCCCGGCGACCGTGCCACCGGGGGAACCAGTATTTTTCAACAGCCCTGCCCAGGGCTACTGGCTGGTGGCCCGGGACGGCGGCATCTTCTCCTTCGATCGGCCGTTCCTGGGGTCGACCGGAAACATCGCATTGGCCCAACCCATCGTTGGGATGGCCGAAACGGGCGACGGTGGCGGCTACTGGTTCGTGGCAGCCGACGGCGGCGTGTTCTCGTTTGGTGACGCCGGCTACTACGGCTCGGTGCCCGGACTGGGCCGTCACGTGAAGGACGTTGTCGGCATGGTGGCCGACCCGGCCACGGGCGGCTACTGGGTGATCGGGGCCGACGGGTCGGTGTGGGGATTCAACGCCCCCCAGGACGGCGACCTCCCGATCTTCGGATTCCACGTCAATGACATCGTCGGGGGGGCCACCACGCCCGACGGCGGTGGCCTCTACCTCGTTGGAGCGGACGGCCATGTCTACACACTGGTCGGAGACGACGTGTTCCAAGGCGATGCCTCGCACCTGGGGCTCAATGCACCCATTGTCGGCATGGCGCTGGATCCCGCCACTGGCGGGTACTGGTTGCTCGGTCGTGACGGCGGCGTGTTCAGCTTCGATGCGCCGTTCTTCGGGTCCACCGGAAACCTTGCCCTCAACGAACCGGTGGTGGGCATGGAGCCAACGGCCGACGGTCAGGGCTACTGGTTCGTGGCCTCCGACGGTGGTGTCTTCTCCTACGGTGACGCCGTGTTCCACGGTTCAACCGGCAACATCGCGCTCAATCAGCCGGTGGTCGGGATGGGCGGGAGCTAACCAGACCCGCCGGAGCGCCTTCAGTCAGCGGTGGCCGGGAGGTCCTCGCTGGATACGCTCAGGTCGCGCAACGCCGCCTTGAGCGTGTCGGCGCCGGCATTGAGGGCGACTCCGGTTGCCGCCGCCAGGGCGATGGGCGGGACCTCGGCGCTGACGATGAGGGGGTGCAGCTGCACCCGGTTCGCGTCGTCGTCGGCGAAGAGCTGCTCGTGCAGCTTCTCACCCGGCCGTAGCCCGGTGTAGACGATGTCGATGGCGCCGCCGGACTGGGCGATGAGTTGCGCCGCCACCTCGGCGATGCGCACCGGTTCACCCATCTCCAGAATGAGTACCCGGCCGCTGCTGCCCAGCGCGCCGGCCTGGACGACCAGCTGCACCGCTTCTGGAATGGTCATGAAGTAGCGGGTTACGTCGGGATCGGTGACCGTGACCGGACCCCCGGCCTCAATCTGGGAGCGGAAGGCCGTGAGGAACGATCCGCTGCTGCCCAGGACGTTGCCGAAGCGCACGCTGATGTACTCACCGCTGGCCTGGGCGCCGATGGTGGCCGTCAAGCGTTCGGCCAGGCGCTTGGTGTACCCCAGCACGCTGATGGGTGCCGCCGCCTTGTCGGTGGAGATGTTGACGAAGCGGGCGACGCCGAACTCCTCGGAGATGGTGAGGAGATGCATGGTGCCCCAGACGTTGGTCTTGACCGCCTCGGTCGGCCACATCTCGAGCAGGGGAAGATGCTTGAGGGCAGCCGCGTGGAACACCACATCGGGCCGGTGCTCGGCGAAGACGGCGCGCAGCGCCTCGGGGTCGCGGATGTCGCAGACCACCAGGTGCCGCTGGTCCAGCATGGCCCGGCCCTCGATGGAGAGCTGCACCTGATGCAAACCGGACTCGTCGCGGTCCAGCATGATGAGGGCCGCCGGCTCGAACTGGTGCACCTGGCGGCACAGCTCGGACCCGATGGAGCCGCCGGCTCCGGTCACCAGCACCCGCCGGCCGGTCAGGTACTGGGCGATCGACTCCATGTTGGTATCGATGGTGCGCCGCCCCAGCAGGTCGGCTTCGGTCACCGGACGGACGTCGGCGATATTGACCCGCAGCGCGAAGAGCTGGGCCACCGGGGGCAGGGCCCGCACCGTCAATCCAGCCTCTTCGGCTCGCGCTGCGATCTCGCGGATCAGGTCGGACCCCGCGCTCGGTATGGCGATGACCAGCCCGGTGGCACCCAACCGTCGGGCCGTGGCGCCGATGGCGTCGCGATCCCCTTCCACCCGTAGGTGCCGAATCTGCGTGGTGCCCTTGGCTGGGTCGTCGTCGAGCAGCGCCACCGGATGCATGGGGACAGAGCCGGCCCCCACCAGCGCGTTGATGAGCTGGCGTCCGCCCTCACCGGCACCGAAAACAATGACGCGCTCGGCGGTGTCGGGAGCCGTTGCGGTGTTCTGTTGCAGGTAGCGCCAGCCGATGCGGCCGCCGGCCGTGAGGAGGAGGGTGAAGGCGCCGGCCGCCACCACGCTGCCCACGGGCAGGTCGTGGCGGAAGAAGACCAGACCCACCACAACGAGCACCACACCGGTGGTGGCCACGGGCGGAACCAGCGCACTGACCTGCTCGAAGCTGCCCGCCTTCCAGCGCACCCGGTAGAGGCGCGGCCACCCCGTGGCCGACTGGACCACCACGGCCACGGCGATGGCCACCAACAGGTGCCAGCCCGGAATCAGGTCGACGTGCAGCCCGAATCGAAGGTAGGTGGCGAAGGCGAGCGAGAGGGTCCAAGCGGCGGCGTCCAGGAGGGGCCAGATGGGATGGCGCAGGCGGTTGGCCGCTCGTCGCAGTTCAGTCACGGCGCGCCAGGGCAAGGTGGCAGATTACCTGGTCTTTCACGGTTGAGGGGATGGTCCGAGGGGTCCCGGGCATAGTCTCGTAGGCACTATGCAGATCGACATCTGGTCCGATTTCGCCTGCCCCTGGTGCGCCTTGGGCCTCTACCGGCTCGATGCGGCTCGGGAGCAGTTCGCGCACGGTGACGCCATCACGGTCACGCACCGCTCCTTCGAGCTGGATCCGCACGCTCCGGCCCGGCGACCCCAGACCATGGAGCAGGTGCTGGCCTCCAAGTACGGCATGAGTCCCGAGCAGGTGCAGGCGGGCCACGAGCGGCTGACATCGTTCGGCCACGAGGTCGGCATGGAGTTCAACTTCGACCGCATCCAGCTGGGCAATACCTTCGATGCCCACCGCCTGGCCCAGGCCGCCCGGGGCACCGAGGTGGAGGACGCACTGGTCAAGCAACTCTTCGCTGCTTACTTCACGCAAGGCCGTCTCCTCTCCGACCGCGCCGTGCTGCTCGAGGCCGCCGTGGCGGCCGGACTCGACTCCGACATCGCGGCCAAGGTTCTCGACGACGACCTTCATGCTGAGGACGTGCGTGCCGATGAGGCGGCGGCCCAGGAGATGGGGGTGACCGGGGTGCCGTACTTCTTGATCGACGGGAAGTGGGCCGTGCCGGGTGCCCAGGACGTCGAGACGTTGGTGTTGGTGTTACAGCGGGCCTGGGACCGGGCCACCGCCACCGCCTAGACCGCCACCGCCCAGTTCTTCCGGCCGAAACATTGGACCGGTAGGGTCGCTCCATGCGGCTGGGCAACATGTATGGACCCGACGCCACCTTCGTCGGGATCCCGGCCGCCGACCTGGAGGACCCCTCCAGCTACGCCGGAGCGGGCGCTGTCATCATCGGCGCTCCCTTTGACGGCGGCACCACCCATCGGCCCGGCTGCCGCTTCGGCCCCCAAGCCATTCGCATCACGGACTACCTGCCTCACGACGGCAAGCGGCCACACCTGGCCCTCGGGGTCGACCCCCTGGTCGAGCTGGGCGTGGTCGATGTGGGCGACGTCGAAATGGTGTCGGGCGAGACCGACGAGGCGCTGGCCCGGCTCGAAGAGGCCGTGGCCCTGGTGGCCAAGAGTGGCGCGCTCCCCATCATTCTGGGGGGCGACCACACCATCGCCCTGCCCGATGTCACCGGCGTGGCCCGGCATGTCGGCTGGGGCCGTGTCTCGGTCATCCACTTCGACGCGCACGCCGACACCGGGGACAGCCACTACGGGCATCTGCACGGGCACGGTACGCCCATGCGCCGCCTCATCGAATCCGGCGCCACCCGAGGCGACCGCTTCCTCCAGGTCGGGCTGCGCGGCTACTGGCCCGAGCCCGAGACCCTGGCCTGGATGGCCGATCAGGGCATGCGCAGCTTCGAGATGACCGAGGTGGTGGAGAAGGGGCTGGACGCCGTGCTGGACGAGGCGTCACGCATCGCCCTGGACGAGTGTGACGCCGTCTTCTTGTCGGTCGACGTCGACGTGGTCGATCCGGGCATGGCCCCGGGCACCGGCACGCCCGAGCCCGGCGGGCTGACCAGCCGCCAACTCCTCGATGCCGTGCGCCGCTTGGCCATGGAGCTCCCGCTGGCGGGTATCGACGTGGTCGAAGTCTCGCCGCCCTATGACCACGCCGAGGTCACGGCCTATCTGGGGAACCGGGTAGTCCTCGAAGCGCTGTCGGGCATCGCCTGGCGCCGACGCCATGAGGCCGGGGAGACCATGCGCCGCCCCGGTGATCCCCTCCTCGAGGGCCGAGGTACTCCTTAGCGGAGGAGTGGGATTCGGCAGTCTGGCTGTCGAATCCGGGTCCCTCCATTCGTCGTCAGGGTGGAAGTGGCGTCACCGGACGCCCGATGAAGGAGTGAGCCATGAGTGACGTCGCCAAGGACGCAGCCACGTGGGACCTGATCCACGCCGAGCGAGCCACCACCGCCGGGATCCTGGCCGGCCTGACGCCCGAGCAGGCGGCGGCCCCGTCGCTCTGCGCCGGCTGGACCGTCACCATGACGGCCGGCCACATCGTGCAGGCGGCCGAGCAGACCACCGGGTCCTTCATGAAAGGCATGGCCAAGCACGGCTTCCGCTTCAATACGATGATGGATCGTGAGGCCCACCGGCTGGGCTCGCGTCCCATGTCCGAGCTTGCCGAACGCCTGCAGACCCGCACCACCACGACCAACCGCCCACCGGCGCCGGCTCTGGCCATGCTGGGCGAAGTGGTCACGCACACCGACGACATCTGCCGTCCGTTGGGCCTGTCCCATCACGTCCAACCGGGCTCCCTCGTCGCCTGCATGGAGATGTACAAGGTGGCCACTTTCCCGGTTGCGGCCAAGAAGCGCATCGCCGGACTCAGCGTGCGGGCCACCGACGTCGACTGGTTCTACGGGCAAGGTCCCGAAGTGAGCGGACCCGCCCTGGCCCTCATTATGGCGATGACCGGTCGCTCGGCCGGCTTGAGCGATCTTTCCGGTCCTGGCCTGGCTCTGCTCCGGTCCCGGATGGTCTAGCGCCGACCATCAGGCCATGGTGGAGAGGATCTCCCGAACCATGGCCTCGGTGGTATTCGGGTGGAGGAAGGCGAAGCGGGCCACCGTCTCGCCTTCCCACGTCGTGGGCGTGACGAAGCCGATCTGATCGGTCAGGAGCTGGGCCGACCACGAGTCGTAGTCGAACTTGCCCCAACCCGGTCGCCGGAATAGCACCACGGAGAGATCCGGTGATCGCACCAGCTCGACATGGGGCAGTTGGTCAATGATGTCGGCCGCCCGTTGGGCGATGGCCAAGCCGGCCTCCACCGCGTCGCGGTAGGCGTCCAGGCCGTTCACCGCCATGGAGAACCACAGGGGCAGACCGCGGGCGCGCCGGGTCAGGTGATAGGCGTAGTCGCTCGGATTCCACTCCTCGGGGTTGTCGCTGTGCAGCACCTCGAGGTACGACGCATCCTGCGTGTGCACCGCCTTGGCCAGATTGGGTTGGCGGTACACGAGGGCCGCGCAGTCGAACGGAGCGAAGAGCCACTTGTGGGGATCGACGATGAAGGAGTCGGCCCGGCTGAAACCGATGAACTTCGCCGCGGCCGACGGCGCAAAGAGCGCGGCGCCGCCGTAGGCGCCGTCGATGTGGAACCACAGCGACCGCTCCTGCGCCACGTCCGCCACGCCGTCCAGATCGTCGACGATGCCGGCGTTGGTCGTACCGGCCGTGGCCACCACGCCGACCACATCGGCGGCCCGCTCATGGCCGTCCAGCACGCTCCGTAACGCGCCACCGGTGAGCCGATGGTCCTCGGTCGGGATGATGAGCGCCTCGACGCCGATGACGTGCAGGGCCTTGCCGATGGACGAGTGGGCGTCGTCGCTGATGGCAATGAGGGGCCGGGCCGGGCCTCGATCACCGCGGCGGTGCCCGGCGGTGTCGCGGGCGACCACCAGCGCCGAGAGATTGCCGGCTGATCCACCGGCCACGAAGCAACCGCCGGCGCCCTCGGGGAACCCAGCCTGGCGGGCGATGATATTGAGAGCCTGGTTCTCGGCCACCACCACGCCGGCCGCTTCGAGCCATGAGGTGCCGTGCAGCGAAGAGCACGACACGAACATGTCGAAGAGGAGCGACGCCTTGGTCGGGGCGGCGGGAATGAAAGACAGGAACCGGGGGCTGTCGCAGGACACCACGGCCAGGGCCAGCGTGTCGACGAACAGTCGCATGACATCGGCCGCGTCGTTCCCCTCGGCCCGCATGAGGCCGGCCAGCGCGTCAGGCAACGACTCGACCAGTCCCCCGAAGTCGAGCGAGACCGGATCGAGGGCCAGGCGTTCCTTGCAGTAGGCCATCACGAGGTCGGTCATGGCCTCGTCGAATTCGAACATCCCGGCCGCCATCAGGGTGAACTGTCGGTGCTGTCCTGGGCCTCCCGCCACGCCGCCTCGGCTCGGGAGGCCACGTCGTGCAGCGGCGCTCCTGTCCTGGCCGCGATGAGGGCCACGTCCTCGAACTCCGGCTTGGCCCGGCCGTACCCGACCTTCATGCGCACCGGAAGGTCATCGACGGTGACCTGATCGAAGGTCCGGGCCACCGGCCAGCGTTCGACTGCAGTGGCCCGCACCCCGAAGGTGCCGGTGCTCGTGTGCATGACGTGGCGCAGGGCGCCCACCACCGCGCCATCGCAGAGCACATGGAGGACGTGGCCGGGACGGCCCTTCTTCATGGTGACCGAGCTGACCCAGGCGTCAAAGGCGCCCGCGTCGAGGGCGGCGGAGACGGCGTAGGCCAGCTGCTCGCCGGTCACGTCGTCCAGGGTGACCTCCAGCAGCGTGGCCGCCTGCCCGGGACCCGGATCCGATGCGGCCGGCACGGCGCGCGTTCCGAGCACGACCTGGGTGCAGTTGGGCAGTTCCTCAATCTCGTTGGAGCCGCCGCCGAAGCCCGAGGCGGTGACCACCATGGCTGGCATGGGGCCGAAGGAGTCCGCCAGCGCGGCCAGGAGGGCGGCCCCGGTGGGCGTGGTCAACTCCACCCGGGTCGGGCGGCCGTAGGTCGGGATACCTTCGAGCAGCCGTACGGCGGCCGGGGACGGGTTGGGCAGCAGGCCATGGGCACTCATCACGGTGCCGGTCCCGGTGGCCACGGCGGAGGCAGCTACCGAATCGACGTCGAGCACCTCCAGTGCGGCCACCGTGCCCACGATGTCGACGATGGCGTCATGCCCACCCACTTCGTGAAAGTGGACCTCGTCAATGGGACGTTGATGCAGGGCTGACTCCACTACGGCCAGCTTGTGGAATACGGCCAGAGCGCGGTCGGTGACGCGTGGTGGCAGGGCGGCATCGACAATCAGCGCGGCGATATGTCCGTGGGTGCGCACCACCGCGTCTTCCGCGCCGCTGACTAGGGCCCGGCTGCAGGCGATGCCGCCGCGCCGGGCGTCCTCAACCTGGAGCTCCCAACCGGGGAGGTCCAATCGCTTGAGCAGCGTCTGCACCTCGTGGAGATCGGCGCCGGCGTTGAGGAGGGAGCCAAGTGCCATGTCGCCAGCGATGCCGGCGAAGCAGTGGAACCAGGCGACCGTCTCGGTGCTGTCCTTGGTCGTGCTCACGGCAGCAACCGGGCGATGGCGCAGGCCGCGCCGTATCCGTTGTCGATACCGACCACGGTCACTCCGGAGGAGCAGGCGGCCAGCATGGCCAACAGGGCGGTGACTCCTTCGAAGGCAGCTCCGTAGCCGGTGCTGGTGGGTACGGCCACCACCGGGGCCGGGGTCAATCCGCCCACGACACTGGCCAGCGCGCCCTCCATGCCGGCGATCACCACCACGGCATCGGCCATGGCCAACGTGTCGACCTCGGCCAGCAGCCGGTGCAGCCCGGCCACCCCGCAATCGACCAGCAGGCTCGGGCTGAAGCCGAGCGCCGTCAGGACGGCTTTGCACTCAGTGGCCACCGGCAGATCGGCGGTCCCCGCGGTGATCACCACGACGATTCCCGCTCGTTCGGGCGCCGGGCGGAAGACCATGGTGAAGGTCGACCCGCTCTCCGACACCTCGCCGGCACCGTGGCCGAGGTGGGCCGTGGCGGCCGCTACGGCTTTGACCTGGGCGTCGGAGGCCCGGGTCAGGAGCACGGGACCGCTGGTGGCACCCAGCAATTCCACCGCGATGGCGGCGCAATGCTCGGGGGTCTTGCCCGGGCCGTAAATGGCTTCAGGCATGCCCTGGCGCAGGTCACGGTGGTGATCGATCCGGGCGAAGCCCAGGTCGGCATAGGGCAGGCGCCGGAGGGCACGCACGGCGTCGTCCGGCGTGCAGTCGCCCGAAGCGACCTGATCGATGAGCGTGCGGAGTGAGGTTGGATCCATGACCTGCTCTATCCTGCCCGGGTGTGAACCCTCCTGCGACCACGGTGGCCTATTTCGGCCCGGCGGCCACCTTCACCCAGGAGGCCCTGAACACCCAGCCCGATCTGGCGTCGGCTGATCTGCGACCCCTCGGGACCATCATGGCCGTGCTCGAGGCCGTGGCCAGCGGCGAGGTCGACCTCGGATTCGTGCCCATTGAGAACGGCATTGAGGGGACGGTGAGCGCCACCATCGACGGCCTCATCTTCGATGTCGACCTGTACATCCAGCGCGAGGTGGTGATGGACATCCATCTCCATTTGATGGCCCGGCTCGGGACGCGCCTCAAGGACGTACGGACCGTGTCCTCGTATCCCCACGCCCTGGCCCAGTGCCAGAAGTATCTGGCCACCAACGTGCCCGAGGCGGAGCAACGGGCCGCCAACTCGACCGCCGACGCGGCCCGGCTGTTGGGCGAGTCGTCCGCCACCGATGCCGCCGCCATAGCGCCGAGACTGGCGGCCGAGCGCTACGGGCTCGAGATCCTGGCCGAGGACGTTGAGGATCATCTGGACAACCAGACCAGGTTTGTTCTGGTGGCCCGCAACGTGGTGCCCAAGTCGACGGGCCACGACAAGACGAGCATCGTGTGCTTCCAGCATGCCGACCACCCGGGGAGCCTGCACGGCATCCTCGGCCAGTTCGCCGCGCGCAATATCAACCTGTCAAAACTCGAGTCGCGACCGACCAAGCAGGGCTTGGGCGACTATTGCTTCGTCATCGACCTGACCGGGCATCTGGGTGACGAGGTCGTGGCCGACTGCCTGCGCGACCTGCACGCCAGCCTGGCCGGTGTGAAGTTCCTGGGCTCGTACCCGGTCGCCGGGGAGCAGGGAGTTGCCAAACGCCAGGAAGCCGATGCCGCCTGGCAAGCGGCCAATGCCTGGCTGATCGGGCTGCGCGCCTCTATCGACTGAGCACGTCCGCCGGGGTCCGGTCGAGGGTGCCGGGCAAGCGGGGAGAGATGCACAGCGCCACCGCGCCGGCCAGAGCAGCCGTCCCAAAGGCCACGGCCACTCCGGTCGTCACTGCGCCGGCATCCCGGGTGGCGATGGCCACGGCCGCTCCCCCGAATCCCACACCGAGAGCGACGCCCAGGACGTCGGCCAGATTGAGCGAAGCCGAGGCCCACCCCTCGCGCCCGGCCGGCGCCGCCCGCAACGTCATGAGAGAGATGGGGGCATAGGCCAGCCCCATCCCGAAACTGCCCACCATCCAGGCCACAAAGGCCTCGGCCACCGGG
Organism: Acidimicrobiales bacterium; assembly: GCA_036268485.1. Lineage (GTDB taxonomy): Bacteria > Actinomycetota > Acidimicrobiia > Acidimicrobiales > RAAP-2 > Bog-473. Next base: position 7,350 of record DATAUC010000069.1, on the reverse strand, counting down.
ACGCCCTGGTGCAACTGCCAGATCAGTCCGAGGGTGCCGAGCAGAATGCACCCGAGCCCGAGGCGAACCAGGCGGCGACCCTCCCAGTGGTTGTTGAGCCGGGCTTGGATCCACGAGCCCACCGTCCAGGCCAGGGTCGAGACGGTGACCACGGCCCCAGCCATGACGGTGCTGTGGTGGCGGACGGTGGCGACGGTCAACGTCACGTAGGCGTCGGTCCCGAAGTACGCGAAGGTCAAGAGACCCCGGGACACGATGGTGGCCGCTAACCCGCGCCGGGCGCTGAGAGTGCCCGGCGGCAGGAGCCGGCGCAGCGAGGCGACCCCGATGAGCAGGCCAGAGGCCGCCAACCCGATGCCGGCCAGGACATTCGAGGCGTTCAGCGCGCCCAGGAACAGGGCGGCGCCGGCCGCGGTGCGGATGCCGTCCCACACCCGGTGCTCGGCCTCGGCCGCGGCCTCGGGCCGACCCAGGCGGACCAGGGCCGGGAGGGCCAACGGCCCGGCCAGCGCCACCAACGGCACCACGCCGAGAAAGACCCAGCGCCAACTGAAGAGGTGAGCCACCTCGGCGGCCAGTCCCGGACCCACGATGCCGGGTACCACCCAGGCCGTCGAGAGCACGGCCATCATGCGGGCCTGCATGGAGGCGGGGAGACTGCGCCCGATGGCCACATAGGCGACGGCCGGGACGGCGCCCGCTCCCAGACCCTGCAGGACGCGGCCCACCACCAGCACGGCCATGGACCGCGCCGTGCCGGCCACCAGCAGGCCGACGGTGAACAGCACCAAACCGGTGATGTAGGGCCGGGCCGGCCCGTGACGGTCGGCGTCACGACCGGCCACCACGATGCCGACCAGGCTGGCCAGCATGAAAGAGCTGAAGACCCAGCCGTAGAGAGCGAGGCCGTGCAGGTCCCGGGCCACCAGTGGCATGACGGTGACGACGGCCAGGGCTTCGGAGGCAATGAAGGTGACGGTGAGCACGAGCCCGACGGTGAGGCCGCGCCGGGCCGGCACCCACAATCCGTCCCTGCCCTCGGTACTCATGGTGTGGAGGCAGAGGGCGTCCAGCCGAGCGGCAACGACGACAAACCTCGGATGGCAAAGCTCGGTCGACGCACCGGTTGGCCCGTGAGATGGAAGTCGGGCATGCGGTCCATGATGGCGCGCAGGGCGATCCGGGCTTCGGCCCGGGCCAGAGGCGCGCCGAGGCAGAAATGGATCCCGCCGGAGAAACTCACGTGCGGATTCTGAGGTCGGTGCCAGTTGAGCTCGTCCGGGTTGGCGAATACGGCCGGATCCCGGTTGGCGGCGCCGTTGCACAAGATGATGGCGCTCCCCGCCTTCACGCGGCGTCCGCCGATCTGCACCGGCTCTTTAGCGATGCGCAGGGACATCTGCACCGGGTTGTCGAAGCGGAGCAACTCGTCGACGGCTGCCGCGTCCAGACCCGGATTCGCTCGCAGCTCTTCCCGTCGGTCCGGCTGCGCTAACAGCGCAACCAGACCGTTGCCCAGGAGGTTGGCGGTGGTTTCGTGTCCGGCCATGAGGACCAGCAGGACGGTCGAGATCAGCTCGCTCTCAGTCAGCACGTCACCGTCTTGTCGCTGCAGAAGGGCTGAGATCATGTCGTCCTCGGGCGCGGCCCGGCGTCGTGCGATGAGATTGGTCAGGTACGCCGTTATGGCGACGATGGCCCCATCGGCGGCGGCCCTGGTCTCTGTCGTTTGCAACGGTCCTGGGTCCAGCCCGGTGGCCAGAGCCGGAGCATGCGCGATGACGTGGTGGGCGTCCTCCTTGGGCACACCGATGAGCTCACAGATCACCTGAGCCGGGAAGGGGTAGGCGAATGCCTCCATAAAATCGGCCGATCCCTGCGGGATGATCTCATCGAGCAGCTCGGTGGCGATGACGTCAATCCGGCCGATCAGTTGCTGGACGGTCTTCGGTGTGAACGCCTTGTTGACCAATCCGCGCAGGCGAGTGTGGTCCGGTGGATCGCGGAAGAGCATGAGCTCGCGCAGGCGATCGCTGAAGGTCGAATCCCGGTCGGGATCACGTTGCGAACCGAGGACGCGTCGAAGCGGCCCGAGGTGCAGTGTCTGCAGGTCGACGTTGCGTTCGTCGCTACTCAGCGCCGGATGACGCAGCGCCGCACTGACATCCGCGTGGTCGGCCACGATCCACACGCCGAGCGGGCTGTGGTGCACCGGGTCGTGACGAAGGAGCCGTCGATAGCTCGGGTAGGGATCCTCCCGGCGCCGGGCCGACGCCACGAAGCGCACCAACTCCGGCGTCAGCCAGGCGGCCCGCGCCGACTGGCGGAGCGTCGTGCGTGTCGTCGAAGGGGTCACCGGCATGCCAGGAGCCTAAGAGCGGGGGACTTGTTCCGGCCGCCTCGGACATACGATGCCCATCGTGGCAGTTACCGGCATGGCAAATCTGGCAATCAAGGTGGTGGATCTGGAGGGCGCCTGTGAGTGGTACCGAGCCGCCGGCGCATCCGTGACCGATCCCGTGGCGTGGGAAAACGGCCGCCGGGCCGATGTCCAGCTGGGCACGCTGGCGCTGACGCTGTTTACCAAGGCCATTTACGAGGAGGTAGCGGACCTGCCCGAGGAAGGCTTTTTGCATCCGGCGCTCTTCGTCGACGATCTGGACGCTGAGTTGGAGCGCCACACCGTCCTGTGGGGCCCGCGCACGGTCTCCGGCACGTTCGGGACCCGGCGGATCGCCTTTGTGGAGGCTCCGGGTGGCATACGCCTCGAGTTCATGGAGCAACGAGAAGATCCGACATGAGGGATCTGAGCGACCTGCGCACCCCTACGGTCCCGCCGGGCAAAGGTCTGTATGAATCCCTTTACCTCACGGCCACCGATCCGAAAGGCGGCCGGGCCCTTTGGCTGCGCCACACCTGGTTAAAGAATCCGGGCGCTGCGCCCAAGCCCACCGCGGTCCTGGATGGCCGAACCTATCGGGCGACGATTGAGCACGGCAGCTAAATGGCGCCAGCCGCTGACAGTGCTTCGATTTCCTCCCACGAGAAGCCGTTTTCGACGAGTACTTCTTCGGTGTGCTGGCCGAGTTCGGGTAGGCCGACCGGGGCCGCGGTGTCCTGGCCCCCGAAGCGAACTGGGGCGCGCACGACCTCTTGGTCGGCTGTCCCCTGAGCCGAACCGGGGACGCCCGTGATGTAGCGATTGGCGCGCACGCCGGGATCAGCGGCCACCTCGGCGTGATCGCGCACGGGAGCGAAGCGCAGTCCAGCCTCTCCCAGCAGGTGGCACCATTCGGCCGTGGGCTTCTGGGCGAACACCTCATCGAGGATGGGCCACAACGCATCGCGATCGTCTTCGAAATAGAGGAGCTGATCGAATTGCGAGATCAGATCGGGCCGCCCGATGGTTTGGTAGAAGAGATCTCGCGCCGTTCCGGCCACGCCCACGATGGCGATCCAGCCATCGGAGGTCGGGAAGACACCATAAATGCCCGGAATCATCGGGTGACCACGGCCGCTTGGACCCGATATCGATCCGGACATGAGGTAGCGGGTGTACTCGCCGGCCTGAGCCCAGATCTGGCCGCCGAGCAACGAGGTCTCAATGAGTTGGCCCAGACCGGATTTCTCACGGGCGTAGAGCGCGCCGAGAACGCCGGCCAGAAGGTTCTGGCCCGAGATGTGGTCGGCGATAGTGGCGCCGATGGAGGTGGGGTCGGCGCCGCGGCCACCGGTGGTGCTGATGAGGCCTCCGGCTGCCTGAGCGCTGAGGTCGGCGCCTTCACGACCAGCGTCGGGTCCTTCTGGTCCAAACGACGACCCCATGGCGTAAATGATCCGCTCGTTGCGGGCCGCCGCGTCGGCGTAGCCAAGGCCCCAGCTCTCCATGGTGCCCGGTTTGAAATTGGTGATGACGACATCGGCTCGCTCGATCAGTCGCAGAAACACCTCGCGACCGTCAGGCACCCGAAGGTCGACGGTCACGCTCCGCTTGCCCCGGTTGTAGGCGGCGAACCAAGCCGAGCGCCGGTCTTCCCGGCTGATGGGCAGCCAGCGACTCTGGTCGCCGAATCCGGGTAGCTCCACCTTTATGACGTCGGCACCCCACTCGAGCATCGTGAGGGACGCCTGGGGCCCCTGCACCAGCAGTCCGGCTTCTATGACCTTCACGCCATCGAGCACTCCCATGCTGTGATCAGTCGACGATCGCAAATGGAGGAAGGGTCACGGCCACACAATGGTCACTGGCGGCTGGAAGGTCAAGTGGCACGACTCCACCGCAAGCGCCAGATGATTGATCCCGGGGGTGCCTACGCCTTGACGGGAAGTGACTGGGCGTAGGCCAAGCCGCGGTCAAGCCATGCCATCAGGGCATCATCTTCCGCGATGCCGTCATCGGCGACGAACACCATTCCCTGCATGGCGCGGCCGGTGAAGTCCATCTCTCTGGCGTGCGGTAATGCCAATGCAGCCGGGTAGGCGTCAAGCCCGACTCGGACCATGAGCTCGCTCCCGACGATGCCAAAGCTCATGTTGCCGCCCACCATGAAGCACAAACCACCGAACATCTTGCGCTCTGATACCTGTGTTTCCGAGCCGACCAGGTCGCGCACTCGTTCGGCCAATCCCTCGTCAAACGCCATGCGAGAGGCTACGCCGTCATGGTCCATCCAGCGCGTGTGTCAGGGTGGCGTTCGGATGCACCAGGTCGGACAAGGGGCAAAACCCGGGAGGAACCAATGACCCTCAACGCCGTGCAAGAGGAACTGTGCCAGCAAAGTCGCTGGGACTTTTCAGATCTGCGAGCCCTTTTCGTGAACTGCACCCTGAAGCGATCCCCCGAGGTTTCCAACACTGAGGGGCTGGCCGACATCTCAATGGAGATCATGCGGCGCCAAGGCGTTTCGGTCCAGATGGTCCGGGCCATCGATCGCACCATCGCTACCGGCGTCTGGCCAGACATGACCGAGCACGGATGGGACCGTGACGATTGGCCAGCCATTACCGAGCACGTCATGGCGGCCGACATCCTCGTGCTGTGCACCCCGATCTGGTTGGGAGAAAAGTCCTCGGTGTGCACGCAGATCATCGAGCGTCTCTACGGGAATTCGCATCTCTTGAACGAAGCGGGCCAGTACGCCTATTACGGCCGAGTAGGTGGATGTTTGGTCACCGGCAACGAGGATGGCGTGAAGCACTGTGCCATGAACATCCTCTATTCGCTCCAACATCTCGGCTACGTCATTCCGCCACAGGCGGATGCCGGATGGATCGGTGAAGCCGGTCCCGGCCCGTCGTACCTCGATCCTGGGTCTGGAGGACCCGAGAATGATTTCACCAATCGCAATACGACCTTCATGACGTGGAATCTCTTACACATGGCGCGTCAGTTGAAAGACGCCGGTGGTATTCCCGCCCATGGCAACCAACGCTCCGCTTGGGATGCTGGGTGCCGCTCCGACTTTCCCAATCCCGAGTACCGCTAACCGCGATCCGCCGCTCTCCTCAAGATCGTCGTCGCTCCACTCGATTCACCCTGAGCGGGGTAGAACCCAGAGGCTCAGAACCACTCCAGAGCTTTGGCTGTAAATTGTTTGATCTCGTCGTGGGTGGCGTCCCGCCCCTGTCCTGAGATCCAAGCGTTCGGATCTCGAAGGCACACCGTCAACATCGGCGCGTCCATCCATGTGCAACGGATGGCGGTCACGGTCCCCGGCTGCTGCACGCTGGCATGCAGTTCGGGGGCCAGTTGCAGGTACTGGCCGCCCTCGGTGTAGGTGGTGGCCGTCGAGGACAATGCAATTGTGTCCGACTTCCGCTCGACCTCGGCCCCCACGGGATAGCGGAAACGCACGTACTCCGCCCCTGCGGGGTCCTCTTCGTAGCGAACATTGGTCATCTTGCCAGCGATGATGGTCGAGGTGAAGTCGTAGGGGTGGTCGTGGATGGGAGGGTCCCCGACGGAGTAATTCGGGTCCCAAATATGGAGTCGGTGTTCCCGTCGGTCGTCGAGGCGGAGGCTCAACAGCCCGAGGTCCTGCATCCTCCACGGGAAATCGGCCGCGTGCTGGAGCAGCGTGAGAACGAGGGCCTTACTCAGCGTCCCGCTCATACTTTCCTCCTTGGACAGCTGCTGAGCGACCTACCCAGCCTCCAAATCACATCACTGTGATTTGGTCGAGTCAAGGGGTTCTTCATGAACCCTCTATGGCGTCATGATCCGGCTCGGGGCTGTCGCTTGGGACTCAGCTGTCGGGCGCCACCACATGCAATCGGCCCCGAACCTCTGATGTATTCACGCCGAGAGCGCTGAGGAGAACCGCCGCGGGATCTGGTGGTTGGAGAGCGAGGATCTGGGCCAGCACCTGCTGGGCCGTTATCTGGAGTTTCCGACGGTTGGGCTTAGCTGCGTCCTCGAGCACTTTCTTTGCCGCGGGCGCCATGCGGAGGCGATCTTTTTGCGCGACGTCCCTCAGCCTCGGCTTCTTCGGTACGGCGCGCATGGCCAATGGGGGAGCGTCGGTGCCCGACACCAGGCCCACGGTGCCCAGGGCTTCGTGATCGAGCGACTCGAGGGCCAGACGGGCTTGCTGCAGGCTCACGCCCAACACGACTTCGATCGAGGGATCCTCGAACAAGGCGAGCAAGACGTGATCGGTGCCAGTTCGGCGATCACCTCGGCGACGTGCCTCCTCACCAGCCTGCAGAACGATGGCCCAGGCATGCAGAGTCTCTGGCACAAGGGATCCGGTGGTCATGTTGACTCCTTGGTGTACTTGGTGTGCACGGACTGGCGGGTGACGCCCAAGGCGTCTCCGATCTGCTGCCACGACCAGCCCTTGTCCCGGGCGGCACGGACGTGGTTCGCCTCTACCCGCTCAGCCAGGCGATGCAGCGCCAGCGACGAACGAAGCCCAATTGCCGGGTCATCCGACGAGAGGCTCCCGTTGAGTTCTTCGCGGTCCATGTTCGTCAGTTTAGACTGACATCGGCGTTTGTCAACCCAAACTGACAAAGCCGATCCGTTCGGCGTAGCGCGGCGAAAATTGTGGCCGAGAGCCTGGGGCAGTGTGCAAACCTCTCGGCATCGTCGTGGAACTGCTCAGTTCTCATCCCACGGATTTGTCTCCGGAATTCCAATGCCAGTAACCGAGAGCCCTAAGGGCTCGGGCCCACTAAATGGGGTTCATCCCAACGAGCGGAGGGAGAGGTGTGTGAATTCGGGACATAGGAGACCGGGTTTCCGCTGGATGTGGCAAGACATAGGAGACCGCCAAGGCAAGGGGTGCTCCTATGGACATGGGCCGCTTTTTGATCGAGACACACCTACGGACCGGACGTCCCATCAAA
>DATAUC010000068.1:0-30479 GCA_036268485.1 Acidimicrobiales bacterium | reverse complement strand
CCGAGCTCTTTTGGGCAACCGCTGATGAATGGGCACCACCTCGAACCTATGTTGGCAGCGCCCCCGGTCCCGGCGACGACGTGTCTGAACTCGGACTGGGGATCGAGGCGCGCGGATGGGTCGTCTCGAACGACCTGGCTGCCGCCGCATGGGGAGACCCGTCATTGCCCAGTCCGGAGCGCCGATCGACTTCTACGTGCCGCGCGACGTAGTCAGGCGGGCGACGCGGGTGCTCGGTCCAGCTACACCCGATGCCTACGGTGCCACCTTGACTGCCGACCCCTTCGGGTTCATCGTCGGGCGCTCTTACGACGTTGCCTCCCGGGCCACGCCTTGGAGGCATGGGCCACTCGCCCATCCGGTCGTTGTCGCCCTCGACCTCGCCCAGGACCGGTCCCGGGGTCGTGAGCTCCTCGATGAATGGGTGCCCCCGCCGGAGTTCACCCGTGTCTGGTGAGCCCGATCCTTTGGACCCGTGACCTGGAGTTTCGCGATCGGTTGGGGTAACCAGAGGCGACCGGCCTTTGGTGGGCGAGGGGGGACTTGAACCCCCACATCCTTTCGGACACAGGAACCTGAATCCTGCGCGTCTGCCTATTCCGCCACTCGCCCGAGCGACCGGATAACAGTAGTCCCTGGTTGGGGAGGGTCAGATCGCCTCCCTGGGCAGGTCAGGACCCCGCCGCACTGCTCCTGGTCGCACGGGACCAGTAGTCTGAGGCAGACCATGGGACTCCAGCAGTTCGAGGAGCGTCTAGAGCGTCTGGTGGAGGGCACGTTGGCCAAGCCGTTCCGAAGCAACCTCCAACCTGTCGAAATCGGACGAAGGCTCACCCGGGAGATGGACCTCCATCGACGCGTGGGCGTGCGAGGCCTCATCGCGCCCAATTCCTTCGCCGTAACCCTGGCCCCGGCTGACGTGGACCGCTTCTCCAATTTCATCGACGCCCTCTCCCGGGAGCTGTCCGACGCCGCCCGGGAGCACGCCAAGGTCGAGGGCTACTCCTTTGTCGGCCCGGTCGAGGTCGAGATCTTCGAAGGCTCCAATCTGAAGGTGGGCCGCTTCACCGTGACGGCCGAGGTCAGCGAGGGCGCCGATGGTGGGTTCTTGGCCGAGCTGGTCCTGGTCGATGGACGGCGCGTCCAGGTGGGCACCGAGCCCCTGGTCATCGGCCGGCTTCCCGAATGTGGGATCGTCCTGTCCGATACCAATGTCAGCCGCCGACACGCCGAGTTGCGCCGGGCCGGTGACGGGGTGCTCCTGACCGACCTGGGGTCGACCAACGGCACCCGGGTCAACGGCGTCCCGGTGCGGGAGCAGATCCTGGTCAGTGGGGACGAAGTCAGCGTGGGGTCGACGAAACTCATCTTTGAGATGACGTGATAGATCCGCATTCACCGGCACTGCTTTTCGCCACCCAGAACCTCAACGCCGTGCTGCGGGTCATGCAGTGGGGCGTCATCGCTCTGATCTTCTTGTTCTTCCTGCGCGTTCTCCGGGCCGTCTGGGTCGAGATGAGCCCGGCCACCGTCCGCCGTTCGCGGGCCGATCGGCGAATGGACAAGGCGGCGGCGCGTCCACCCCGGGCGTCGTCCAAGCGCAAGCAGATGTTTCTGCGCATCGTGGAACCGGCCGAGCATGCCGGGGAGACCTACGACCTCGATGACGAGCTCACCGTGGGTCGGTCACCTGGCTGTGGCGTACCGACGCCGGATGACATCTACACCTCGACGCTGCACGCCCGGCTCTTCCGCCACCATGACCAACTGTGGGTCGAGGACCTCGGGTCCACCAACGGCACCTACGTGAACTCGGAGAAGATCGCCCAGGCCCAGCGTCTGGGCAAGGGCGACATCCTCCAGGTCGGTTCGACCATATTTGAGGTCACCCGGTGACGGTGCTGCGCTCTGGGTCGGCGACTGACGTCGGCCGGGTCCGCAAGGTCAACCAGGATCTCCCGCTCGAAACCGACACCCTCTATGCCGTGGCCGACGGCATGGGTGGACACGTCGGCGGGGAGGTGGCCGCCCGGGTGGCCATCGAGGCCCTGCTGCAGGGTTTCACCCGCGCACCGACCACGGCGGGGCTCCACGATGCCTTCAACCGAGCCAACCGAGCCGTCTGGCAGGAGAGCCAGGACAACAGCGACCTGCGCGGCATGGGCACCACGCTCACTGCGGTGGCGCTGGTGGGCGGCGAGAACGGCCAGGACACGCTGGCCCTGGCCAACGTCGGGGATTCGAGGGCGTACCTCTATTCGGAAGGCCAGATCGTCCAGGTTACGGCCGACCACAGCCTGGCCGAGGAGCGCATGCGCCACGGCGAGCTGACAGAGGCTGAGGCAGCCGTGCACCCGCAACGGCACATTCTGACCCGGGCCCTGGGTATCGCCTCCGACGTCGAAGCGGACATGTGGGAACTCCATCTCCGCTCGGGGGACCGCGTCGTGCTCTGTAGCGACGGGTTGTCCAATGAGCTGGATCCCGAGGAACTGGCCCACGTCCTCGAACGAGTGTCTGATCCGGGCGAGGCGGCGCACCAACTGGTCGATGTGGCCAACGGGCATGGCGGGTCGGACAACATCACGGTCGTGGTGGTCGACGTCCTGGTGGGCGAGGAAGAATCCTCTGCCGTTTCCGTGGTCAAGCCCCTCGGGGTGCGCGCCGGTGCTCCCCTGGTCATTACCCACGGGGCACCGGAGGCTCCGGCATTTACTGGTGAGACGCAGGCCGTGCCCCGGGTCGATGGCCTGGCGCCCGGTTCCCAACTGGGCTTCGGCGGGGCACGTTCGGTGGCCGGGGAAACGGGACCCCGCAGCGACGAGTTCTTTCGCAACGACACCATGGCCGTCCCGGTGGCTCGCTCCAGCGTCCGAGCGGCCGCACCGGTTCGGCCCAATGTGCCCGCGGCGCCGCCCAACGAGAGTCGCGGCGCCCGCCGCCGCCGTTTGGGCATCCCGCGCCGGATCACGTTCCGGGTGATCTTCTTCGTCATCCTGATCGCCGCCATCCCAACGGGGGCCTACTACGCCATCCGTTGGTACGCCTACGACAACTGGTACCTCTCCGTGCAGGGCAAGAACGTGGTCATCCACCAGGGCCACGCCGGCGGCGTGCTGTGGTTCCACCCCAAGTTGGTGGCCCACGGGTCACTTCCGACCAATGAAGTGCTGCCGGTCGACCTGCCCAAGGTGCGGGCCGGAGTCCAGGAAGCCTCGCTGGCTTCCGCCCAGAAATACGAGAAGAACCTCAAGAACGCCTACCTCTTTTTGAAGCAGGCGGCCAAGAAGGAGAAGTCGGCCATCCCCAAGACCACCGTGCCGGATTCGACCGTGCCCGGCGCCACCACCACCCCGACCACCGCGCCCGTGACCACCACACCGACAACGGCTGCCACCACCGACACCGTCAGCCCCCAGGACGTCACTACCACCACCGGTGCCACGACCACGACGACCGAGCAGGGGATCCTGTGAGAGGTCTCGCCTAATGGGCCGACGCATTCGCTGGCTCGGTGTGGTGTTGCTCATCTGCTTCGCCCTGGTGATCGTCCAGCTGGCCAACATTCAGTTCCGGCGGGCCAATGCGCTCTCCAACGACCCCAACAATCCGGCCGTGTCGAGCAAGCAGTACGCCAATAAGCGGGGCACCATTACGGCGTCCGACGGCACGGTGTTGGCCCGGTCAGTCAAGACCACCGACAAGACCGACCCGTTCCACTACTACCGGATCTATCCGCAGGGTCCTCTCTATGCCGGCATCACCGGGTACGACTCCAGGTTCTACGGGACCTCTGGTATCGAGTTCGAGTACAACCAGTACCTCGGGACCCACGTCCAGCCGGCCGAGAATTTCAGCCAGCTCCTCTTCAACAAGCCTCCCTCTGAGCCCGACGATGTCACGCTCACCGTCGACCCCGTGCTCCAAGCCGCCGCCACCAACGCGCTCAAGGACGCGCCGCTCTCCAACAAGGACGGCGCCGTCGTCGTGATCGATCCGACGACCGGGGCCGTGTTGGCCCTGGCCTCGAACCCGACGTACGACCCCAACCCGATTTCGGCCCAAGACGTCACCACCGATCAGCAGGCCCATTTCGAGGACTCGGTCAAGGACAGGGAAGGCTTTGACGGACTCCAGCCGTTGGCCACCGAAGGAAGCTTCGCTCCAGGGTCAACCTTCAAGGTCATCACCAGCACGGCCGTCTACAACCTCAAGCCGAGCCTCACGGACTTCAGCTTTCCGGTGGCGGGCCAGATTCTCTTCCCGGACTCCGGTGGCAAGGCGCTGACCAACGACGGTGGCGACCCCTGCGGCGGGACGATGGCCATCATGCTGCCGCAATCCTGCGACCCCGGTTACGGGGCGTTGGGGGTCAAGCTCGGGGTGCCGACCTTGACCAAGCAGGCCGAGGACTTCGGCTACTCGATCTTCCAGTCCAAATCGCAATACATCCCGAACTTGGACCTGCCCAATGTGGCCTCCTCAACTTTCTCGGCGCTCCTGCCTAACGCGCAGGCCTTGCTGGCCGACAGCGCCATCGGCCAGTTCAACGACTCGTCGACGCCTCTCGAGGGTGCGTTGGTGGCGGCGGGCATCGCCAATGGCGGAGTGATTATGACCCCCCATCTCATGGCCCAGATCCGGGACGCCCAGGGCAACATCGTGAAGACCTACAAGCCGACGCCCATGCTCACCGCCGCCAGCCCGTCGGCCGCGGCGGCGGTCAACAAGTTGATGCAGGCGGTAAACACGGCGCCCGGCGCCACCGCCCGCGGGCTGTTCCCGGACTCCTGGCACGTAGCGATCAAGACGGGGACGGCTCAAGCTCCGGTGACCTCCCCCAGTGGAGTGACGACCGAAGAAACCGATGACTGGATGATTGGCTTCATGCCGGCCGTCGGCACCCCCCGGATCGCCGTAGCGGTGGTCGAACCTCAGCAGAGTTTCACGGGCACCGGTGCCGGGGAGGCCGGTCCGCTCGTGAAGAAAGTGTTCCAGGCCTATCTAGATGAGACCGGGAGTCAAGGATGATGCACGTGACTGCTCACATCGACCTCGACGGCGCAGCGTAGGCTCAGGTCGCCATGGAACCGGTTGACACGCCGCGCGTTTTTTCGAATCGCTACGAGCTGACCCACCTCATCGCCCGGGGGGGCATGGCCCAGGTCTACCGCGCCCGGGACCGCCAATTGGACCGCCCGGTCGCCCTCAAGGTGCTGTTCCCCGAGCTCTCGGTGGATCGGGCTTTCGTGGAGCGCTTCCGCCGGGAGGCTCAGGCCGCTGCCAACCTCTCCCACCCCAACATCGTGCCGGTTTTCGACTGGGGCGAGGACAACGGGGCTTACTTCATCGTCATGGAGTTCATTGACGGCCGGCCCCTCTCGGCCGTCCTGCGCGAATCTGGACCGCTTTCGGGCCAGCAGACGGCCACCATCGGCGCCAACGTGGCTGCCGCGCTGGCCTTCGCCCACCGCAACGGGGTGGTCCACCGCGACGTCAAGCCGGGCAACGTCCTCATAACGGCCGACGGCACCGTCAAGGTGACCGACTTCGGGATCGCCCGGGCCATGAACACAGAGGAGAGCCTGACCCAGACCGGTGCCGTCATGGGCACGGCGGCCTATTTCTCGCCCGAGCAGGCTGAGGGGCACGGCGTCGATTCGCGCAGTGACATTTACTCGCTCGGTGTCGTGCTCTACGAGATGTCCACCGGCAAGCCGCCCTTCACCGGGGACTCGCCGGTGGCGGTGGCCTCCAAGCACGTGCGGGACCAGCCCGTTATGCCCCGGGTGGTCAACCCGGCTGTCCCGGTGGCCCTCGAGGCCGTGATCATGAAGGCGATGGCCAAGTCGCCCGACCAGCGTTACCAGTCGGCCGAGGAGTTCCGGGCCGATCTGCTCCGTTTCGCCGACGGCCGCCCCGTCGAGGCCACCGATCCAGGATTGACCAGCATCGTGGCCCCGGTCGACGCCACCCAGGCGGTGGCGGTCACCGGTCAGACGCCAGCCGTCATGGCGGGCCCGAGCGCCGCTGTGAGCCGGGCTGAATTGGACCGGCAGCGTCGAACCCGGGGCCTGGTCGCCCTCCTGGTCACCCTGCTGGTGGTGCTGGCCGTGATCGCCTTCTTCCTGGTGCGTTCCATCGGCAGTGGGGGCAACGTGACTGTGCCCAGCGTGGCGGGTGAATCGGTGCAGACCGCGACGCAGGCGCTGGAGAACCTGGGCCTGGTGGTCGGCAGTACCTCGACCAAGACCAGCAGCACGGTCACCAAGGGCAATGTGATTTCCAGCGATCCGACCGCCGGCACCAAGGTGGACAAGAAGAGCCAGGTGAGCCTGGTCGTCTCGGGCGGTCCGACGGTGACCAACGTGAACGTGCCCATGGTCACCGGCCTGCAATTCCTGGCCGCCACCGAAGCACTGAACAAGGCAGGCCTTTCCTACAAGGCGGACTACATCACCAGCAAGCAGCCCTCAGGCACGGTGATCTCGCAGAATCCTCCCGGCAACAGCCAGGCCAAATCGACAACGGTGGTCAAGCTGACCGTGTCGGGCAGCCAGTCCTCCGCCACAGTGCCCAATGTGGTCGGAAGCACACCGGTCGCGGCGGGCGGAATGTTGCAGTCGTCCAACCTGACTGCCGGCACACAGACGACCGCCTGCTCACAGCAGTTCGCCCAAGGTCTGGTGGCGTCGCAGATGCCAGCGGCCGGTACCCAGCAGCCGACCGGCTCGCCGGTGAACCTGGTGGTGTCGTCCGGCCCGTGCAGCGCCACCGTGCCCAATGTTGTCGGTCAAACACAGGACAGCGCGTCTTCCATGCTGACGGGCGACGGCCTGACTCCCGCCTTCACCCAGATTGACTGCACGCTCAACGGCGGGACCCCGGGAGTGGTGCAGACCCAGGATCCGGCGCCCGGTACCACGCTCAACACGCCGGCCACGGTGACCATGGAGGTCTGCGAGGCGAACACGACCACCACCTCGAGCGGTGGCGGTGGCACCACGACCACGACCACCGGCGGCGGTCCGCCGCTCCTCTGACGCAGGCTCAGGCCGCTGGTGCTCCAGTGGGCGCCAATTGGGCCAAGAAGTTGGCCAGCAGGGCCGGACCCGACACGGTCAGCACCGATTCGGGGTGGAACTGGACCCCCTCGAGGGCCAGCTCACGGTGGCGCAGGCCCATGATCACGCCGTCGGTGGAGGTGGCCGTGACCATCAGCTCGGGCGGCACGGAGTCGGGCTGCACGACCAGCGAGTGGTAGCGGGTGGCCACGAAAGGATTGGGTAGGCCGGCGAAGAGGCCCAGCCCATCGTGGTGGATCTCGGACGTCTTGCCGTGCATGAGATGGGGGGCGGCGACCACCTGGCCCCCGAAGACCTGGCCCATGCACTGGTGTCCCAGGCAGACGCCCAGCAAGGGGATCTCGCCGGCCAGCTGCCGAATGGCCTCCATGGAGACGCCGCCGTCCTCGGGTCGGCCCGGACCCGGTGAGATCAAGACCGCGTCGGGTCGGTCCGCCCGGATCTCCTCCACCGTGATGGCGTCGTTGCGGAACACCACCGGGTCGGCGCCAAGCTCACCCAGTTCCTGGACCAGGTTGTAGACGAACGAGTCGTAGTTGTCGATGACGAGAACCCGAGCACCCATGGGTGGACGATGGTAATCGAGGCGCTCGGGCCGGCTTCCCGGATCTGGCTAACCTCAGGCCCCGTGGCAACCAATACCAAGACAGGACCGGGCGGCGCTTCCAAGAAGGGCAAGTCGGCTCAAGGCCGGGTAGCGGCTTCCAAGAAGGTCGGCCGGCCCAAGACGGCCGAGGAGACGGGCAAGTACACCGCGCCCATCCCGAAGAGCGTCAAGCGGAGCCCGGCCTGGTGGGGCGCCCTCATTCTGGTCCTGCTCATCGGTGGGGTCGGCATCATCGTGGTCAACTACCTGGCCCATCTGCCCTTCGTCAGCAAGGGATCAGCCTGGGGCCTGGTGACCGGCCTGGTGATGATCTTCGCCGGCTTCATGGGCGCCACCAAGTATCGATAGCGCCCAGCCACCGCGCCCGAGCCGGCGCGGCCGGGCTTAGCCCAGTCGCTCGATAATGGTGGCGTTGGCCAGTCCGCCGCCCTCACACATGGTGAGCAGGCCGTAGCGGCCGTTGGTGCGCTCGAGTTCGTTGAGCAGCGTGGCCATGAGCTTGCCGCCCGATGCGCCCAGTGGGTGACCCAGGGCGATGGCGCCACCGTTGGGGTTCACCGTCTCCATGTTGGGATGGTGCTCCTTCTCCCAGGCCAGTACGACCGAGGCGAAGGCTTCGTTGATCTCCACCGCGTCGATATCGTCCATGGTCATCTTGGCCCGCTCCAACACATTGGTTGTGGCGGGGATGGGGCCGGTGAGCATGGTGACGGGGTCGACGCCGGCCAGGGCGAAGGCGTGGAAGCGGGCCCGGGGCCGGAGGCCGAGAGCGGCGGCCTTCTCTTCGCTCATGATGAGCACGGCCGAGGCGCCGTCGGTGATCTGCGAAGAGTTGCCGGCCGTGACCTTGCCGCCCTCGGGCTTGAAGGCGGGCTTCAGGTTGCCCAGGGTCTCCACCGTGGAGTCGGGGCGGATGCCCTCGTCCGTGCTGATCAGTTCGGCCGTGTCGTTGCCCTCATCGTCGCGGATGGCGACCGGGATGAGCTCGTTCTCGAAGCGACCTTCAGCGGTGGCGGTGGCGGCCCGCTGGTGGCTCTGAGCCGAGAAGGCGTCCAGGTCCTCACGGGAGATGCCCCACTGGTCAGCGATCATCTCGGCGCCGATGCCCTGCCCGACCAGGCCACCCCCGGGGGCGTAGCGGGCCATGACACGGGGACCGAAGGGATAGCCCATATTGGGGACGACCGAGGAGCCCATGGGGACCCGGGTCATGCTCTCCACACCGGCGGCCACCACGATGTCGTAGGCCCCGGCCATGACGCCCTGGGCCGCGAAGTGCAGCGCCTGCTGTGAGGAACCGCACTGGCGGTCGATGGTGGTGGCGGGTACCGACTCGGGCCAACCGGCGGCCAGCACGGCGTTGCGGCCGATGTTGAGCGAC
Source organism: Acidimicrobiales bacterium (assembly GCA_036268485.1). Taxonomy (GTDB): domain Bacteria; phylum Actinomycetota; class Acidimicrobiia; order Acidimicrobiales; family RAAP-2; genus Bog-473. The sequence continues at coordinate 21,406 of DATAUC010000068.1, read as the reverse complement.
TGTTCGGCCACCTGCATGACACAGCCCATGATCACGTCGTCCACCAGGGCGGGATCGAGCTGGTTGCGCTCCTGGAGGGCCTTGAGTGCCTCGGAGGCCAGATCCACGGCGTGCCAGTTGCGGAGCTTGCCATTGCGCTTGCCGCCTGGTGTCCGGACAGCGTCGACGATGACTGCGGTGGTCATGATGGGTCTCCTCCCAAATCCGGCGGGTACTCCCTGCCGGTCAGAACGGGTGACATCCTACCTGCCATCGCCTTTTGGACCAGTTGGGAGGCCCCGGGCCGGCGGTATGGTCTGGGCATGGGCCGCAAAGACATGGATCGTTGGCTGGGCGACGGGGGCATGCCGATCATTGAGGTGGTGGGCGGGGCCTTCACGGCTTATGGCGTGGACGGGGAGGACCTGGGCTGGGTCGATGGCACCTTCATGCCGACCGACCTGGCCTGCAACCCGCACGGGATTACCCAGGCCGGCATCCACTCGCTCCTGCTGGATGCGTCCATGAACTTCGCCATCAATTCCGCCCTCCCGGGTCGGGACCGCACCCGGGGCACGCTGGAGATGAAGACCGAGACCATGCGCCCGGTACTCAAGGGCACCGCCTACGTGCTGCGGGGCCAGGTGGTCCGTATGGCCAAGCAGGTGGCCTATGGCGAAGCCATGGTGCGCGACGCAGATGGTGTGCTCATGAGCCGGGCCACCGGGACCTTTCTCCTGCATCGAACCGAAGAGAAGCCACCCGCCTGAATCAGCTGCCCCGGAGTACGACTCCGGAAGGGTTCGCATGTGCCGCGTCTGTTGCGGCCCGACCACGGGCGGCTACGCCCACTGCTTCGCCTGCCGCACGCTGCTCGCGCAACTGAAGGCGCCCCTGGCTCCGGTGCTCCCGGTCGAGATCTGCCCGGTGCCAAGCCCGCTCTACAGGGTGCTCATGGGATACAAGGAGTCCAGCATCGGAGAACTTCGCCGTCTGCTTCAAGCGGGGGTAGCGAAGCGGCTGACCGACTTCTACGTGAATCACCAAGTCTGCATCCTGGCCGGACTGGGTGGATGGGCCGAGCTGATCGTGCCCGTACCGTCGACCGTGCGCCCTCCGCCGAGTCCGCTGGAGCAGACCCTTGGCCTTAGCATCCTCAGTCTGTATGCGGCGGTGGCGGGCGAAACTGGCCGCATGCCGTACCAACTGCTCCACCGGACTGTCGCCTCGGTGGGTCACATGCAGGCCGACGCCGATGCCTTCGCGGTGTGCCCGGACCTTGCAAGCAAGGTGCCGGGTGCCCGCATCCTCCTGTTCGACGACACCTATGTCAGTGGCGCTCGCAGCCAGAGTGCGGCGGCCGCCCTGCGCCAAGCCGGCGCCCGCAGGGTGCTTATCGTGCCCTTGGGCCGGGTCATCCGCCCCGACAAGTCAGAGGCCCACGCTCAATTCGCTAGGCGTTACGTTGATCGGCAACCACCGGGCCGCTGTTTACGCTGTCTGCGCGCGACCGAATGAATCCGTCAGACTGAAGCAGGAATCGGGTAGCGCACCTCGGTCAGCGACTCGGAGATTTCCCACAGGCGGGCGGCGTCGGCTTCGTTGCGACCCGCCGCACTGGGCCTGACCAATTTCGGCGGCCCAAAGAGCTGCACCACGTGACTGGGTCCGAAGTACTGCCCGTTGGCCACACCGGGGGCGGTGGCGGCATAGAGGGTGGGCAAGGCTCCGGTGGCCGCAGCCTGACCGAAGGTGCGACCGGCTACCCGACCGAACTTGGCCCGCAGCTTGCCCGTCCCCACCGCGGCACCCGTGCCGGCCAGGTTGCTGCGCGTCCACCCGGGGTGGGCCGCCACCGAAATCGTGGATTCCGCCGAGGCGGCCAACCGACGGCTCAGCTCAGCCATGAACAACAAGTTGGCCAGTTTGGACGTGCCGTAGTTGAGCCAGGTGTTGCGGATCGATTCCCCGGCGACGTCGTCGAAGGGGATGCGCCCGGCCCGGTGGAACTGCGAGCTCACCGTGACGATGCGGGAGCGGTCCGTGGTCAGCAGGCGGTTCAACAGCAGGCCGGTGAAGGCGAAGTGGCCCAGGTGGTTGGTGGCCATCTGCAGCTCGAAACCGTCGGCCGTCTGCCGGTAGGGCGTGCCCATCACGCCGGCGTTGTTGATGAGCAGGTCCATTCGGGCCTGCTCGGCCAACACCCTCTCGGCGGCCTGCCGGACCGAGACCAGGTCCGACAGATCGAGGGCCAGCAGCTCAATGGAGGAGCGATCGAGATCGTTCTCCAGCACATCGGCGGCGCGGCGGGCCTTCTCCGGATTGCGACACGCCATGATCACGTGGGCGCCGTGATCCGCCAGGGCCCGGGCCGTTTCGAACCCGATGCCGCTGTTGGCCCCGGTGATGAGGGCCACCTTGCCGGTCAGATCACCGATCTGGTCGGCGTCCCACGCTGTCTTGGTCATGCTCGGGATCTTTATGCATTCCCGATGTGTTCGGCCGGCACCTGGCCCAGGCGACCCGCCTCGAAGTCGGCGAACGCCGTCATGATCTCCTCGCGGGTGTTCATGACGAACGGGCCATGGGCTACCACGGGCTCGCGGATGGGCCGACCGCCGAGGATGAGGACATCGAGGCCGGGGTGACGCGCGCTCTGGGTGTGGTCGGCGCGGAGGGCGATGGCATCACCGGCACCGTGGACAGCCAGCTGACCTGAGCCGAAGGAGCGCACGTCGGGACCGATGGTGCCGTCTCCGGAGAGCACGTAGACCAGCGCGTTGTAGTCGGCCGGCCAGGGCAGGACCAGTTCGGCGCCGGGCGCCAGAGTGGCGTGGACCAGCGAGATGGGGGTGTAGGTGGACCCGGGACCGGTGACGCCGGCCACGTCGCCGGCAATGACCCGGATCAGGGCGCCGCCGTCGGGCGAGGTCAACAGGACGGTGTCCTCGGCCTGGAGGTCCTGGTAGCGCGGGTTGACCATCTTCTGGACCGCAGGCAGGTTGACCCAGAGCTGGATCCCGTGGAAGAGGCCACCGCGGGCGATGAGCTGTTCCGGCGGCCGCTCAATGTGCAGGATGCCGGCACCGGCGGTCATCCATTGGGTTGAGCCATTGGTGATGGTGCCGCCGCCACCGATGGAGTCCTGGTGCTCGAAGGTGCCGTCGATCATGTAGGTGACGGTCTCGAAGCCGCGGTGCGGGTGCCAGGGCGTGCCCTTGGGCTCACCGGGGGCGTATTCAACCTCGCCCATCTGGTCCATGTGGATGAACGGATCGAGGTCGGCCGTCGAGACGCCGGCGAAGGCGCGTCGGACCGGGAAGCCCTCTCCTTCGTATCCAGCAGGCGCGGTGGTGATGCTTCGTACGGGTCGGATCTGGCCCTCGGTGGGGACGGCGGCGATCCGGGGCAGGGTCAACGTGTCGGAAACAGTTACAGCGGGCATCGCATGGTCCTTTCGATTGCAGCCACCAGTACAACGCTGAAAGGTGCGGTTCTGTTCCTAGGGCGTGCCGAGGAAGTGCGCGGCGTCGACCGCGATGAAGAGACCCTCGGACTCGGCCAACAGAACGCCTTCGCTGTGCAGCTCGCAGGTGATGGTGATCTTGCGGCCCGTGCGCTGGGTGATGCGGGCCCGACCGGTGATGAGGACGCCGAGGGGTGTGGGGGCCCGGTAGGTCACCGTGAGCCGGCCGGTGAAGGCCGGTGTCCCGGCCACCGAGAGCACCAGACCCATGGTCTCGTCAATGAGCGCCGCCGGCACGCCGCCGTGCGCCCGGCCCGGCGCGCCTTCGAAGGCGGGACCCAACGTCACCTCCAGCAACGCTTCCCGGTCTTCCAACCAGATGCGGGCGTCCATGCCGACCGGGCTGGCCCGTCCCGAGACGAAGCAGTCCGGGAAGACGCTGTCCCGCGAGGGCCCGTCTCCTTTCATGCGCTCGGCGAAGAGATCGGCGCCGAACTCCAAGAACGTGTGCGTGCGTTCGGGCGCCGCTTCGACAACGTCGATCAGGGCGGCGACGCGGGCCGTCAGCGCCTCCAAGGTGGCGTCGTCCATCTGATGGGAGACGAAGGCGTGGCTCAGCCGGCGCAGCTGCGCGGCCGCGGCCACCCGGGCCGCCGATGTGGTGCTCATGCCGGATCGTTCATGTGGTGGTGCTCAAGCTGCGTCGAGGCGAGCTATCTGCTCCGCGGTCAAGGTGATGTCGGCCGCTTCGGCTGACGCTGTGGCGGTGGGCGGACGGCTGCTGCCCGGGATCGGGATGACGCGGGACCCCTTGGCCAGTATCCAGGCCAGGGTGACCTGTTGCGGGCTGGCGCCCACCTCCTGAGCCACCTCGGCGAAGGCCGGGAAGTCGCTCTCCATCTGATTGATGCGGCCGATCCCACCCAGAGGGCTCCAGGCGATGAAGGCCACGCCGATCTTCTCGCAGTGCTCGAGTTCGCCCTCCGAGGAGCGGAAGCGGGGCGAGAACTGGTTCTGCACGCTGACCAGGCGGCCGCCGAGAACCTCCTGGGCCTCGTCAATCTGGGCCACGGTGGCGTTGGAGACGCCGGCCATCTGAATCTTGCCGGCGTCGAGCAGGTCGGCCAGGGCGCCGACCGAGTCAGCCCACGGCACGGTCGGGTCGGGCCGGTGGTACTGGTATAGCCCGATGGATTCGACGCCGAGAGCCCGGAGGGAGGCGTCGCACGCCTGCTTCACGTAGTCGGGGTCACCGTGCACGGTCCAGCTGCCGTCGCCGGGTCGACGGTGCCCACCTTTGGTGGCCACGAGGACGTGGTCGGTCGGGCTGCCGTATGACGTGAGGGCGGCCGCCACGATGTGCTCGCCGTGGCCGTGCTCGTGGACACCCAACGAATAGGCGTCGGCGGTGTCGATGATGGTGACGCCGGCATCGAGGGAGGCGTGAATGGTGGCCATGGCCTGGGCCTCGTCGGGACGCCCCTCAATGGAAAGCGGCATCTCCCCGAATCCGATGGCGCTGACGGTCCGGTCACCAAGCTGACGTTCGTGCATTGCGGGCCTCCGTGCGTGCCACTGGTCACCCGGCCTGGGTGCGCTGGCAGCGTAACCGAGCCTTCCCGGAGTCAGTCGAGTGCGCCGACAATGCAGTGGCCAAGGAGTATGAAGGTCTGCATGGATTCCGAGCAGCTGATCAGGAGCAGCCTCGGGGCCAAGAGTCGCCGGCGGGTGAGAGCCCTCCTTGCTGTCCTTTCCGTGGGGATAGCCCTGACCGCATGCGGGAAAACGGCGGCACCTTTACGGCCATCGACTCCGCTGGCGGCGGCTCAGTCTTGGTTTGCGGCAATCAACGCAAAGGATCTCAAATCTGCGCAGAGTCATTTCGTTGTTTCACAGCGGTCGATGATGGATTGGGGTGGCGGAGATACGGCAACGTGGTCGACGTTTTCCCACCTCCATTGCAAGACCCTGAGCCATTCGGGCGTCGCAGCCGTCATCTACTGCTCGTTTTCTGAGAGCGCATCGCCATCCGAAGGGAATCCCGATTCGTTCTGGACGATCTCGCTGCAAAGAAGCGGGCATGGTCCATGGCTCATCAACAACTACGGACAGGGGTAGGCCGCATCTGACGGGATGGCCACATCACGTCGAAGCCCGGGCAATTTGGTGGGGCTAGCAAGAATCGAACTTGCGACCTCAGCATTATCAGTGCTGCGCTCTAACCGACTGAGCTATAGCCCCAGAGGGAGATTGAGGCTACACCACCTCAATTGGGTGCTTCACTTCCGGGTGAAGGCGTTCTCCGGCATCATCTTGGTGGCGGTGGACTGGCTGGCCGTAGCGAGGAGTTCTCCGTCCTGGGACCACAGGAACGCAATGCCCTGGGCGTAGCCACCCATGAGGGCGTGCATCCGCATGTCGCAGAGGACCCATTCGGTGGGCTTGAGCTGGACCATGCGCAGGGTGTTGTCCAGGCTGCGACCCATGGCGTGCTTACCTAGCGGGTAGGACACGGCCCCAGCCAGGTAGTCCCCGAAAATGGCCAGCGTGGCCGCCGATGGTGAGAGATGGCCCGGCACCCGGGCCCAGAGCGCGGAGTCGGGGCTTCCGGGCACGGTGCCTACGTCTTGCATGGCAACGCCTTTGGCGATGCGCACCTCGACTTCGCCCATGATCGTGTTGCGGAAGATCTCGGGCATGAATCGGGGCGGACATTCTTCGGGAGGTGCCACCTCGGGCGGGCTCACCCATACGCCGTTTTCTTCCAAATTGTCCTGACCCAGGGCGGCGTTTACCGTCAGAATTTCCCGGCCGTCCACGGTGCCGACGGCGCGTCCCTGGGTCACGTGGCCGCCGACGACGGACAAGGTGACTTCCCAGTCCACCGTCGAATGGGTGGGCGCATAGGACAGGTACTGCCCGGTGGCCCAAATCGTCGGTCGGTCAGTGGCGCCTTCCAATGCGACGAGCGCGGCTCCCAGGCCACACCCACCGAACAAGAAATCGCCCGGCGTGGTGAGCTGCTTGGTCACCAACATGCGCCAGTGAAGTTTGTCGCCCACGGGCTCCATGCCGAGAAAGGTCTGCGCATCCATCGGGCGGAACCCTAGTGGCGAGCTTCAGCCTCCCGACAACGTGGAGGTGATCAGCGAGGCCAGCGCTTCGGCGCCCGGGCCGTCAATGGCCAGGTGCGTTCCGTCGGATCCGAACCACTGGGGATTCTGATTGGCCAGGGTGGCCCAATCAGCAATAAACACCCGCGGGTACCGGGTGGCTCCCTGGGCCAGGACCGCGTTATTGGGGTCCTGCCAGGGGCGGTCGACGTGGACATTGACGAACACGATCCGGGACGCGCCTTGGAGAATCCCCATCATGGCGTCGAAGTCGCCCTGGGTGATGGGCCCATTGGTGCTCAGCGCCACGATGACTTCGGCACCGAGCTGGCCCGTCGATTTGAGCTGTTGGAGCAGCGCCTCGCCGGCGCCCCACTGGCGGCTGACGGACGCCTGGACGTCGACCCCGGGGATATCGGTCATCAGGGGGTTCTGATAGTCGAGCATCACCGAATCGCCCACCGCCGTGACCTGTCCGACTTTGAAGCCAGCCGCTGGCGCCGGAAGGGCGGCGGTCGTTGTCGTGGTCGGCCCCGAAGTGGTGGGTGACGAAGTGGTAGCTGCCGAAGCCGAAGTCGTGGGGTGGTTCCGAGCCTCGGTCGCCTTCGATTTCGGGCTCTTCCCGCTCAATCCCACCGCGAGGGCCACCACTACGGCCGCCGCCACGAGGACAATGGCGATCAGGGCCACCGGCGAAGGTCGCCGACCACCCTTCGCTGCGTGTTGGGCCATGGTCCATTGTGGCTGGTGGGGAAACGGCCCGCACCATCGCTGTCCTGCCCCTTCGTCGGGCCGGCGGCCCCGGGCGCTCTAGCATGGGCGCCTCACGTGCCGCCTCAATGGCCCACGCACGGGGGTGTAGCTCAGCTGGAAGAGCGGCGGCTTTGCAAGCCGTAGGCCGTGGGTTCGAGTCCCATCACCTCCACTTGACGTGACCCCATACGAACCGGGGTCCCGCAGGTCCGGGCTAGTGATGGCCCGGGCCGCTGTTCGTTTGGGACCCAGAAATACGGCTGGACTTGCTTTTCCGGCCCGACCTCGACTCGGTCGATCAGTTCGCCCAGCAACTGCTTGACGACGTCGGGACTGCCATTATTGATGGCCACCTTGATGTGTTCGCCAATAGTGCGGAGTTGGGAGGCACTGGGCAGTTGCGGGGCTGAGGAACGAGTCTCCGCTGCTAGCTGGTTATGGCGAGAGGTCAGTTCACTTCTGCGATCTGACAGCGCGGCAACCCGCGGCGCACAGAGCGACTCGGACATCGTTCCCGCTTCGAAAGCGTGGAGGTAACGGTCCAGTGCAGCCGAAGTCTCTCGAAGTTGAGATTCTGTGCCCGCCAATTCGGCCTGGAGACGCGGTAACTCATTCGTCGCCTCGGCGTAAGCCTTCTTGGCCGCCTGAGCGATGAAGTCAAAGTTGTCGTAGGTCGAGAGCAGGTCGGCGATGATCGTGTCTTCGAGGAGGTCGGCCGGAATTCGCTGGCCGGTACAGCCTCGGGCACCGTTGGCCTGTCGCGTCCGGCAGACGTAGTAGCGGTAGAAGCCGCCCCGTCCATGCGCTCCGACGCCGACGTAGGCGCCACCGCAGGCCACACAGCGCACGAGCCCGGTCAGGAGGTAGTCGGACGTCGTCGGACGCATGGTGGTGGACCCGGCCGCTCGTTTGTCGAGCAGCAGCTGGGCTCGGGCAAAGACGGCCTCGTCGACGATCGCTTCGTGCTTGCCGTCATGGACATCATCACCGTGGGCGATCTTGCCCAGGTAGACGGGATTGCGAATAATCCGGAGCACTGCTTGATTGCTCCAGAGGCGTCCGCGGCGGGATCGCTGCCCGGTGTCGTTCAGCCAATGGGCCAGGGCGGCGGCTCCGAAGCGCTCATCGGTGTACTTGGCAAAGATGGCTTGGACGAGGGAAGCCTCGGCCGGAACGGGAACCAGGGTCTTTGTCGGCGAATCGAGAACGAAGCCGAACGGTCCAGCGCCCCCCAGCCATTCGCCTCGGGCGGCCTTGCGTTCGAAGCCCTTGGAGATGCGGTCAATGAGCAGCCCCCGCTCGAATTCAGCGAAGATCCCGAGTAGCTGGAGGAGCATCCGGCCGACCGGTCCCTGGGTGTCGATTGGCTCGGTGGCTGAGCGCAGCGCAACCCCGGCCGCATCGAGTTCTTCGACGATGGACATGAGTCCGACGATCGATCGGGTCAACCGGTCGATCCGGTAGACGAGGAGCACATCGAACTCTCCGGCCCTGGCTGCGGCCAGGGCGGCCTGAAGTCCCGGGCGTTCGAGGGTGGCACCGGAGGCCTGGTCGACAAATCGATGCGTAATGCGCTGACCCGGCTGGGAGGCGACAAAGGCTTCGAGACCCTTGGATTGGGCTTCAAGGGAGTAGGGCTGGTTGACCTCGTCGGTCGAGATCCGGGTGACGATGGCCACTCTGCCCTCACCACTGCCCGGGATCTCCCGCCCCGCCTTCCCGGCTCGGGTGCGTTGGGTCTTAGCTGGCATGGGGAAACTCCTCCTGGGTCCGTTGACCGATGGGGCTCGATGAGGCCTCCATTGACGGCCTGGAGTCAAGTCGGCCGACTTTGGCCAACTCGAGCCGCGCAATGGGGATGAGGATGGCCTTGACGGCAGCCATGGCTCGTTCACCGCGCTCGGCGTCCATCGGTGGTGACGGGCCGGGAGAAGGACCAGGACGCTGCGCCGGGAGACGCGGCAGCTCGTGGTCTGAGAATGCGGGGGATATGCGGTCATAGGTCACCCACGACCGGAGAAGCGTCAAGGGAGAAACAGGGTCTCGGGATCTCTTCCGGGACAAACCGAGACCTCGGAGAGATTTCCACAACAAGCTGCTGAACTTTTCGGCGTCAGGACCCGATTGCGTTTTCCCCCACTTGTGGCGGACGCCATTTCGAGACTCCCCCACAAGTGGGGGAAACCAGGGTGGGGGGTCCCATGTGGCCAGCGCGGCGGTCATCATGAGATTTCTTTTCGACCGTTCTTTTCGCCGACTACCCCGCGTCGAAGATCTGACTACCCCGCGGCGCTGACCTGCACGAACACAGAAGGGTCAAGCTTTGGTCTCACGACTACCCCGCGCGCGGGGTAGTCAGAGGCGGGGTCGATTTGAGGGCAAAGCGGGGTTAAAGCGGGGTAGTCGGCATGCATCAATGACGGCTCCCAATGAAAGGAGCCATCCATGGCGCCCCGACGCATCCTGAGCAACACCCCGTTCGACACACTGGAGAAGACCTTCAACCTCTTGGTCAGCGGTCCAGACCCACTTTCGCTGGATGGGTCAGTCATCGATGGGTTGCCTGACCGAGTCATTCCCCTTGACCAACTGAAAGGGATGCTGCTCCATCCGTCGACCTCCTATGAGGTGCGAGACGCCGTCATCAATGCCATGGCAACTGGGTCACGGGCCACCGGCGGCTCTGCCACCATCGGTTTAGCCGGGATCTTGCTGCCTGGGTTGCGCCGGGCTGCCTCGCCGATGATCCGTGCTTTTCCCGACAAGGCCGATGACATCGAAGCCGAGATGCTGGTTGCCCTACTTCAGGCAGTGGCCCGCACCGGGCCAAACCGGGCCAGAGTGGCGGCACGTTTGACCTGGTTGGCCCACAATGGCGCCAGCCGGCACCTACGTCACGACACGGCCGAACGGGCCGGCGTCGGCACAGATCCGGTGTCGTCGGCCCCACCCCGGCCCTGGGGCCACCCTGATCTGGTCCTGGCCCGAGCAGTGCGATTTGGCATCGTCGCTCTCGAGGACGCCGAGCTGATCGCACACACCCGCCTCGGCGATCTCCGCCTGATCGATGCCGCCAGCGCCCTGGGCATTAGTTATCGCGCTGCCCAGAAGCGACGAGTCCGGGCCGAGTTCGCACTTGCAGCATGGTTGCGCAGTGACGACTACGTGCCCTTTGACTTTGTCCCACCCAAGACCCTCGCACCCTGTTCTTCTCCCGGGGGTCGTCCCCGGCACGGCCTGTCATTGGTCCGGTCAATCAGAGGCGGGTGCGCCGCACCAAAGGAGGAAACCAACATGGACAGATCTCATCAGGCTGCACCCGAGAGTCGTCCGCGATCATCACTCCCACAGACGTTAACTCGGGGTCGGGTCGCGTCGGCATGCCGAGGTCAGGACGACAAGGGCATCGGAACCGGGGTCAAAAAGTCCGTCCCAGGGGGGCTCCGACCTGGAAGTGATCCCCCTGTGCAACCTCTTCCCGCACGTCAGGGCGACGGAGAGGGGTCCGCGGCAACGGCGGACTTAAGGGGAGATAGGTCATGAGTTCGTTCGAAGGATCTGGCCAGGGGCACAATGGCGAGGGTAGCGACAAGAGGCGTCACGCGGTCAAACGTTCGTCACCGGCTGGTCGTCGGGGCTGGAGGGACTTGGACCGTCGGCTCATTTCCGTGCTCGGTCGCATTACCGAACGTGACCGTGCGCTCTGTCGTCTGCTCGATGATCACCGGGTGCTTACTTCGCCACAAGTCACCGATGCCTTCTTCAGCGGTGAACGCCGAGCTCGTACTCGCCTACTGGAGCTCTACGAACTCGACATACTCGAGCGCTTCCGGATCCGCACCATGGGCAACCCCGGTCCCTTCCACTGGCTTCTCGGACCTCTCGGTGCAGCTCTGGTCGCCGCCGAAGCCGGCATCGATGTGTCGGACCTCGACTGGCGGCAGGGTTTGATCAACGACCTGGCGGCCAGCCAGCGGCTTGGTCATCTCACCGGCATCAACGGGTTCTTCACTTCCCTCATGCGCTCGGAGCGCACCGAAAACGACGGTCGTCTTGAAGAGTGGTGGTCCGAGCGGCGTTGTGGCCGGGAATGGGGCGATGTCATCAGGCCCGACGGCTTCGGCGTCTGGACCGGCAGTGATGGCTACCTTCCGTTCCTGCTCGAACACGACAACGGCACCGAGCGCCTGGCACGTTTGGCGGCCAAGCTCGACGGATACGACGCCTTCGACAAAGCGACTGGTCACATCAACTGGGTTCTCTTCAGTTTCCCGAGCGCCCGTCGCGAACGAGAGGCGCGCAAGGTGCTACAACATCCGAGCGTGCTGGTCGCCACGTCCGCCCGCACCAGCGGTTTTGCGCCCGCAGCGGAAGTTTGGCTTCCGGTTAAAAGCGGCGGGCCACGGCTGCGGCTGATCCAACTCGCTGGTCGCCACGGCGGCGGCACCGAGTGATTGTGCCAACGCAAGTTCCGAACTTTGACGTTCACCTGGAACTGAGCATGCGTCTCGTTTTTCCCAGGCTCTCTTCTAATTCGTTTCCATAGCCATTCACTACGGACAACCTGGCTCGTTCCGGAGGCCCTTGAGCGCTCGTCCCTCCCCGTGGGTGGCCTAATAGCGGAGGTCAGTGAAGGTGACTCGAGCGAATGCCCGCTGACGGTCAGGCACCCCTAGGAGTTTTCCCCGCAGCCGATAGTCTCGTTTCGTGGCGCTGACAAGGTCGAAACAAAGGGTGGCTGACCACGGAGAGGTGTTCACTCCAGCGTCGATGGTCGAGGCGATGCTTGACCTGGTCAAAGCCGAGACTGAGCGGATTGACTCCCGATTCCTGGAGCCAGCGTGCGGTTCGGGCCACTTCCTTGTACAAGTTCTCCGACGCAAGTTAGCCGCGGTCGAGCTGAAGTTCGCCACGTCCGACTTCGAGAAACGCCACTATGCCCTTTTCGGACTGATGTGCTCCTACGGCATTGAACTCTTGCCCGACAACATCGCCGAATGCCGCGACAACATGCTGGGGGTCCTCTCGGGCTACCTGAATCTCGACAACTCCGATGACCTCTACCGAGCTGCCACCTACGTGCTCTCGCAGAACCTCATACACGGAGATGCCCTATCCATGCTCACAAACGAAGGCCAGCCCATTACGTTCGCCGAATGGGGCTACCTGGGAAAGGGTCGGTTTCAACGGCGAGATTTCCGCCTCGACACCCTCACCATGTCGGCTGCGTTCGCGACGGAAGGCACACTCTTCGCCGACCTCGGCAAGCACGAGATCTTCACGCCGAGCAAGACGTACCCGCCTATGACGCTCAGCGAACTCGCAAGATGCATCACAGCACCGGAAGAGTCAGTGTGAGCGAGGCGCGCTCTGAATTCGTACTCCGCGGCCGCAACCCGGACGTGCTGACCTGTATCGCAAACCTTTCAAACGACGAGGTTTTCACGCCTCCAGAGTTCGCAAACAGAATGCTCGACACCGTCGCCGAAGCCTGGGCCGCCGACTATAACGGCGCAAACATCTGGGCCGACCCAAACGTCACTTTCCTCGACCCTGTAACGAAGTCCGGTGTCTTCCTGCGTGAAATCGCGAGCCGCCTGATTGACGGTCTCAAAGATGAAATTCCTGATCTCGAACGGCGCGTCGATCACGTTCTCTCCAAGCAGGTTTACGGCATCGGCATAACTCGTCTCACGACCTACCTGGCACGCAGGAGCGTCTACTGCTCCAAAGACGCGGCGAGCAGACACTCTGTCGTGCGGTCGTTCCGGACGTCCAAGGATTCGGATGGCAACATCTGGTTTGAGCGAGACGAGCACACTTGGGTAGGCGGAACAGAGTGGGTCCTGACGGCAGACGAGCACGGAAACCAGATTGAGAAATTTACCAACGGCAAGTGCAAGTACTGCGGGGCCAGCCAGAAAGCCCTTGATCGTGGCGAGGGCTTCGAGACACACGCATATGCGTTCATCCACACCGACAATATCGAAGCTCGGATCGCTGAAGTCTTTGGAGGCAAGATGCAGTTTGACGTCATAATTGGAAATCCGCCATATCAACTCAATACGGATGGATTCGGCACACAGGCGCGTCCCATCTATCACCAGTTTGTCCAGCAAGCCAAGACGCTCGACCCTCGATTCCTGTGCATGGTCATTCCGGCGCGGTGGTTCGCGGGCGGTATGGGTCTTGACGAGTTTCGTGAATCCATGCTGACTGATGAGCGCGTGCGCTCGATTGATGACTTCCTCAGCGCGGCGGATGTCTTTCCGGGAATCGGCCTCAAGGGCGGCGTCTGCTACTTCCTGTGGGACCGAGACAACCCCGGAGAGTGCCAAGTTACGACCCACTTCAAAGACTGGCCCGTCGCAACCGCCACGCGCCCACTTCTCGAAGAGGGCGCGGATGTGTTCATCCGCTTCAACGAGGGTCTATCGATCCTCAAGAAGGTCGCAACCGTAGAAACCGGAAGCGGTCAGTCTCTGGCCCTTCCCGAGTCGAAGAAGTTCATGAAGCTGGTCAGCTCGATCGGCTCATTTGGGCTTGACAGCACCTTCCGGGGTAAAGAGACCGGTTCAGGAAATGACCTCAAGGTCTATAGAAATGGTGGGGTCGGTTATGTCGCCAGATCGGAGATCACGAAGGAGCAAGAGGTCTTCGACAAGTGGAAAATATACGTTGGCCGAGCTGCTCCCGGCACCGGCAATAGAGACACCTATCCGCACAGAATTATCAGCACACCATTCATCGGAGAACCCGGAAGTATTTCTTCCTGGACGTACATGTACATCGGGCCCTTCGATTCAAAAACCGAAGCTGAGAGTGCCCTGTCTTATCTTTCCTGTCGCCTCACACGCTTCCTGATTCTTTTGCACAAGCCATCGCAGGACACAACACGAAAGGTTTACACATTCGTGCCGATCCAGGAGTGGACGAGGCCATGGACGGACGAGGATCTCTATGCCATGTATGGCTTGTCCGAAAGCGAGATCGCGTTCATCGAAACGGTTGTGCGCCCGATGGAATTGGATGAATGAGTAAGTCGATCTCGGAGATTCTTGCTCCGAGGCCTGAGGGTCGACTCCGCATATACGCGTGGACCCCCAAAGATCCCCCTGCCGACTACACGGGTCTGATCAAGGTTGGGCAGACAACCCGAGACGACGTAAACGAGCGCATCCGTCAGTCGCAGGGCCAAATGCAACAGGCGTATACCTTGCACGTCGAGGCTCTAGCCGAGCGTGAGGATGGCTCGAGCTTCCGGGACAACGATGTGCGCCAGCGACTGATCGACAAGGGTTTCGACAACGTAGTCATCGGTTCATCGCGCGAGTGGATGCGCTGCTCGCCTGACGACGTGAAGACGGTCGTGACTGAGCTTCAGCAGGGTTTACGTCTGACTGGCACCCACCACGAAACATTTCCGATGCGCCGCGAACAGGCCGAGGCAGTCGGCAAGACGCATGCCTACTTCAATTCAATCTGGAAGGAGGACACCACCGCAGTTCCGCGCTTCTTATGGAACGCGAAGATGCGTTTCGGAAAGACGTTCACCGCATGTCAGCTCGCAAAGACCCTTGGCGCAACCCGGGTACTGGTGGTGACCTTCAAGCCCGCAGTCGAGGATGCGTGGCGAACTGATCTGGAAACCCATGCCGATTTCGATGGCTGGCAATACCTCTCGCGGACTACGGGCGGTGATCCGACTCAGATCGATGCGAAGAACCCCGTCGTCTACTTTGGCTCGTTCCAGGATCTGCTCGGGCGGGATGACCACGGCAACATCAAGCCTAAGAACGAGTGGCTCCACGTCGTGAATTGGGACCTCGTCGTTTTTGACGAGTACCACTTCGGCGCATGGCGAGACACTGCCAAGGAGCTGTTCGAAGGCGAAGACGATGCGGTCGCAAAGAAGGAGGCGAAGCTCGAGTACACCACCGATCTCGCTGGTGTCAATGAAGACCTAGGGGAGTTCTCCGAACAGGAGACCGACTTCTTGCCAATCACAACCAAGGCATACCTGTATCTCTCCGGCACGCCGTTCAGGGCGCTGGCAACGGGCGAATTCATTGAGGAGCAGATCTTCAACTGGACCTACACAGACGAACAGCGTTCCAAAGAGGAGTTCGCGGCCAAGAACCCCAGCAAGTGGAATCCCTACGGTGCGCTCCCGCAGATGCGTCTGCTCACCTATCAGATGCCAGATGAGTTGCTGGCGATCGCCAGTGCTGGAGAGTTCGATGAGTTCGACCTCAACGAGTTCTTCGCCGCTACCGGTGTCGGCGGGAGCGCTCAGTTCAAGCACAAGAACGACGTGCAAAAGTGGCTCGAGATCATCCGTGGTTCCTACGCTCCCAATCAGACTGACAACCTCAAGCTCGGCTCGCAGCGCCCCCCGTTTCCGTACTCTGACGTTCGCCTGTTGCCTTACCTTCAACATTCGCTCTGGTTCCTTCCGAATGTGGCTGCATGTCATGCAATGGGGAACCTTCTCGCCGAGAAGCACAACACCTTCTGGGATGACTACAACGTGCTTACCGTCGCCGGAGCTTCGGCTGGGATGGGACTCGCCGCACTGCCGCCTGTACGCTCTGCAATTGGTAGCGGCTTCGAGACGAAAACAATTACTCTCACGTGCGGCAAGCTCACGACCGGCGTCACCGTGCCGCAGTGGTCCTCGATCTTGATGCTGCGCAACCTCAAATCACCGGAGAGCTACTTCCAGGCGGCCTTCCGTGTTCAGTCGCCGTGGTCGATCAAGAATCCCAACGGCGATCATCCTGACGAAGAGGAGATCCTCAAGCCAGTTTGTTTCGTATTCGATTTTGCGCCGACGCGAGCTTTGCGCCAGCTCTCCGACTACGGCATTGGACTCTCTCCGAACGAGCAGAACCCGGAGAGGGCCGTCGAAGAATTGGTGTCGTTCCTGCCGGTACTCGCTTACGACGGCTCTCACATGACCCAGATTGATGCTGGGGGCATCCTCGACATAGCGATGGCGGGGACCTCGGCGACGCTGCTCGCTCGCAAGTGGGAGTCAGCTCTCCTGGTCAACGTTGACAACGACACACTGCGCCGTATCTTCGACAACCCAGAAGCAATGAAAGCCGTCGAACGCATTGAGGGCTGGCGAGCTCTTGGTGACAACGTCATCGAAATGATCATCAACAAGAGCGAGAAAGTCAAAGAGCTCAAGGGAAAGGCCAAGAACAGTGAGCTGACGGCGAAAGAAAAGAAGCAACTCACGGACGAGGAGAAGGAGTACAAGTCCAAGCGGAAACTTGTTCAGGAGAAGTTGATCAAGTTCGCAACGCGCATCCCGGCGTTCATGTACTTGACAGATTTCCGCGAAAACACACTCAAAGACGTCATCACCAAACTCGAGCCGGATCTGTTCCTGGCCGTCACCGGCCTGACGGTCGAGGATTTCCACCTTCTCGTGCGGCTCAGAGTGTTCAACACCGAACAGATGAATCAAGCTGTGTTCGCGTTCCGGCGCTACGAGGAGGCGAGCCTCGCGTACACCGGCATCGACTCACACCCAAATCTCACGCACTTCGGCCTCTACGACACGGTGGTGGCCGTCGATGACGAAGTCGCTTGACTGTACGCACGTCCGTGCGGAACCAACCGGCAATAGTGGCGGTAACGGAGGCGGTTTCGCTCGAGTAGCCACCTCCAAGTATGTGAACCACATTTATGGGTTTGACCAGGTACTTTGTCCGTCGATTTGGTTCGCGGTGACACGCGTAGCGAGATAAACTACAAGCGTGGAACTTCCAAGACCCGTTTGGAACTCCCGAAAGCCCGAAGGCCCGGGTCGAAAGGCAATTCAGTTTGCCTTGTCACTGCCGGAAGGTACGAGAATCGGGATGGAGTACCCGCACGAGATCGGCTCTGAGAGTGGCAGGAGTTCACCTGTGCCGGCGGCGGGCGGATGCGACAGTATGTCCGAATGTCATGGATGGGATCTGAGCTAGCCATGACAACGGACGGCTTCTATAAGCAGCTCCTCGCCGACACCGTCGAATATCTGGCAATGGTTGAAGTCGACAGAGCCGCGATAATTGGCGACCCTGCTATCGCACTTCAACTTGTTCGGGACCTTGGCGAATCCGGTGTCTCTGACCGCGTAAAAGGCGTTTATCACGAGGTTGAGTCAGGGATCGGAAGATCTACGTCCGTTGCGACACTTCCTCTGCGGAAGCTAAGCGAATCCTGTCTGAGTGTTCTTGTGATTGCGGCTGACTCGGATAAAGAGTCGTACTTACTATCGGCTGCGCCTTTTGTCGTCGGCGCACCAAAGGTGATCATTGCTGGGTACGGACACTTCGAGTTCCGCGATCCTCTCTACTACCAGCTGACGTCGAGTCTTGACGAACCGTCACTCGCAAACGGCTACCCCAACTCCCGAATACACCTTTACCAATGCCTGTCGAATGCCGCTCGGCTCGGACTTCAAGGTGTCGTGGTTGAGTTTGGAATGTTCCGCGGCGGAACCACAATGTTCCTGTCGCGTGTTATTGAACAGCTAGGCCAGGACTGGCCGGTACTCGGATTCGATACGTTCTCTGGCTTTCCAGCAAAACGGAATCTCCTGGACATGTATGACCACGAAGACCTCAGCGTGGTGAACGTTTGTGAGGTTCGAGATTACTTGGCGGGTCAGAACGTCGAAATAGTCCCCGGGGACATCCGGGAGACAGTTGGTCGCGTCGGCGACCGCCCCATAGTTATGGGATTCATCGACACCGATAACTTTACGCCCGCGACGGCCGCCATTGAAGGGATCGTGGATCAAGTCGTCCCCGGAGGTGCAATCGTCTTTGACCACCTCACTGGAGTTGACCGATTCCGCTACACGCTTGGGGAACGACTAGCAGCTCAGGCTCTCTTCGATGACCCGAGGTACTTCAATCTTCACGGGACCGGCGTATTTGTCCGCCAGTCCTTGAGTCTCGATCCACCAAGGGTGTCTTCATGAGCCAGATGCCTATGGAGCCGAGGCCAGGAGTGTACGAGAACTATTGGGATTTTGCCTCTGAGCGCCAGGCCGTGTTCGAGAAGCGCGCGGCCGGTCTGCCCAAGCCGTGGACAGACAACCCGATAATCCAGACGTTCAAGTTTTGCAACGTATATCGCGCTTCGGATCGGGTTTCGCAGTATCTAATCAAAGACGTGATCTACGACGAAGAAGCTTCAAGTGAAGCCGATGCATTGTTCCAGATCGTTGCGTTCAGGATGTTCAGCAGTATTGAGACTTGGCAGGGAATACGGAGTTGGCTGGGTCGCCAGCCAACCATTGCCGACTTGAGGAATGGCCAGTTCTTGCGAGCGATTGAGTCTGTCAAGGCTTCCAACAGGACGATCTATACGGGCGCATTTATCCTCTGTGCAACAGATGCCTACGGTCATCGCGAGAAGCACCTCAATCACGTCGCCTTATTCATGGATATGTTCGCTGAAGGCGGACTAACCAAAACCGTGTTGGGCGCCAAGAGCCTGGCCGAGGTCTTTGCTGCCATCAAGACGTATCCGCTGATGGGGGACTTCATGTCCTATCAGCTGGCCATAGATATCAATTACTCAGAATTGACGGACTTCTCTGAAAGTTCATTCGTGCAGCCTGGTCCTGGTGCTCTGCGGGGCTTAAAGAAAATGTTTACCAGCCTGGGTGGCCGGACGCCGAGCCAAGCGATCATGTGGATGGTGGAAAATCAAGACGCCGAGTTCCATCGTCTGGGCCTTCCATTTGAGGGTCTATCGGGTCGACCACTCCAGGCTATTGATTGTCAGGGTCTGTTCTGTGAGGTCGATAAATACTGTCGTGAAGCGGTGCCCTGGTTGACCAGCAGTCGCTCACGGATTAAGCAACGATTCTCTCCGTCTACCGCCAAGATCGACTATTTCTTCCCACCAAAATGGGGGATTAACCCAACGCTGGGGCCTTCATTGCGGCAAGCCGTGGCTTAGTACGCGAATAAGTCAATGTTCGATCGTCAAGATCGGCGATGATGTATCCGCCCCGATTATTGGTTAGCTGCTCCATTACGGCGAAGCCTGACGTGATGGCGAGGCGCCAGGCCCATCCGGGAAGACCCTCAGCTTCCGATCCTTCGGTGCACGCCTGAACGACCTCGATTATCTCTCCGTCGATATTCAGAGGGTGCTTAAAGTTCATTCGCTGCTTGGACAATCGAAAGAGAACCGCTGCCAGTCCTTCTTCTGCGAAAATCAGGCGAGCTGAGTCCTCACCTTCATCCGTGGCATCGTCAGATCGTCGTTTGAGTCCGAGTACGGAACGCAGGGTAGGCGACCAGCCCAAGTGTGCGAGGAAGCCCAAATGGATCGCATCATGAAAGCGATAGCCATTCACGCGCCGCGCGTTGTCAGTCAGCGAATCCCCGAGTTCAGCACCAACTGTGAAGCCGATGTTGCTCTTGGTCTTCCGGATCATTGCACCCTTTGGAAAGAAGGGGTCAGGAATGGCCTCCAGCAGAGTCATTTTTGCCCGCAGTCGGCCGTGATCGTCTTTAAACTGCTTGAAGTGAATTACTAGACGCCGTGGGAATCGTTCCTTGGGCGGGCTGTCAAGGTCGAGAATAGGCAGTCCGACAAGCCCCAGATCTTCTCCGTAACCCTTTCGAGTGCGCTCAAGGTTCATTTGCGCGAGTTCTTCGAGAGAAAGCCCATCAGCCTTAGCGACAGCCGCCACGTACCAGAGAAGGTCTCCAAGTTCCCGACGAAATGCGACTCTTCCCACATCTGAATCGACGGCTGCAGTAATGACCTTCTTGTGAATATCAAGAAGTGACCCAGCTTCGGACGCAAGTCCCAGCATTGCGGCATCGCGCCGAATCTTCCTGGATCTCTTGGCAATCAGGTTTGTCTTCTGAGCCTCATCTTGGTATTCGTTGAGCTCCATCAGATTCCCCATTTCGACCCTCGACGCCGGAAGCGCCCGAGCCTCAAATTGCGGCTATTGGGCTTGAAGCAATTGTTCGACAGGAACCAGTCTCTGGAGATAGTCGTTCAGGGCGGCGTTGATAAGCACATTGACGCTTACGCCTCGCTCGGCCGCTGCGATTTTGAGACGTCGGTCCAGCTCAGGCGGTACACGAAGCGCCTTTGTGACTCGATCGGCAGAAAATTCAACAGGACGTCCTAGTTGCTTCATGGGGCAACAGCCTAGGTTCGCGCCCGTCAATTGTGGGGGATACTGCGCATATTCGCGCGACTTTCCGTCATCAAATATGACCCAGATTCAACAGTATCCACCGACCGTGATACACCCGCCAGGTACCGTTTGAGTGTGCTTCTGACTGAACTCGCAGCTGGATCTCGCTTGGCGCCTCCCGCTCGACCCTGGGTTCAGCTCGTCGCGCCCGATCCCGTCATTGGCTACGCCGCCGTCTACTACTCGGATCCCACGAGTCGACTGGCCGTGAGGGAAGTGACGCGACCGGGGGATAACAAAAGTGACCCCAATTTCGAAACAGGGACATTCGGGCTTTTTTCGACTTGCGAGCGCAGCATGCGCTCCGGCGTACACGGCCGTCAGGCAAGCCGATTGTTCTTCTTGACATCCCATGCTGGCCGACCTCGGGCGGTGACCGGCTACTACGAGCTTGGATGGTGGGCGTGGGGAAAGCTTTCCGGGAGTCCCCATGACGTCTGTCTGGCGGCCCGCGAAGTCTGGTTCATCGAAGACCCCATTCCTGTCGGCAAACTCCCAGAGCCTGCGAGGTCGGCCCTGTCGACTCGCTTCCGGACGACCAAGTTGCTCTCTCCAAAAGTCACCGCTCAGTTGGAACGACTCATTCGTTCTCGACCCGACGCAACCTCTGCCTACATCGAGGAGATTGATCGCCTGGAAAGATTCAACATGCGTTACTCGGGCCATCGCTGCTGGCAGAGGAACGACCCCTTTTCCTGGTCGCGGACTCGCCACCTGGGCAGTGTCCCCCAGAGTGGTGGGTTTTGAGGTGAGTCCGAGGGTCCACCCATAGGGGGGCCAACGGCGTGATCCTCGGTGTGTTCCTGTCCGAACGCACCAAAGGAGAACACACCGATGGCCCTTGATCAGTCTGTCCTG
>DATAUC010000067.1:0-119841 GCA_036268485.1 Acidimicrobiales bacterium | reverse complement strand
GTCGTGCATGGGAACGACGCGCTTCATGAACACGACGTAGCGCATCAGGCGGATGTAGTAGTCGGTGAAGAGTTGGATGGTCGCGGTGGTCCCGACGCCACCCGGATACAGGGTGGACGGGTGGACGTGGCGACCCTCCATCAGGCAGAACATCTCGCGCGTGTAGCGGGAGACCTGCAGGGCCTCGCGGTAGAACTCGCCCGTGAACGGGTTGAGCGACCGCATGATGTCGCCGATGGTCTTGTAGCCGTGGGCCTCGGCCTGCGGCGCCTCGGTGCGGTTCGCCTGCTCGAGGACGCCGGGGTTGGTCTCGGCCACCATCTTCTCGCAGAAGTCCACCCCGACCAGGTTCTCCTGGAAGATGTTGTGGTCGAACATGTACTCGGCGGCCTCGCCCAGATTGACGATCTGCTCGCCCAGGGCGGGCGGCTTTACCCCGTAGGCCATGTTCTGCGCGTAGCAGGAGCAGGTGGCGTGGTTGTCGCCGCAGATGCCGCAGATGCGGCTGGTGATGAAGTGGGCGTCCCGCGGGTCCTTGCCCTTCATGAAGATGCTGTAGCCGCGGAAGATCGACGAGGTGCTGTGGCACTCGGCCACCTTGCCCTTGCCGAAGTCGATCTTGGTATAGATCCCCAGGCTGCCCACGATCCGGGTGATCGGGTCCCAGGCCATTTCCGTGAGGCCGTTGGCGTCCTCGGTGAACTTCTTGGTGGGCATGCCCTACCTCCAGATCTTCTTGTAGCCGGTGGACAGTTCGCTGCCGGGGGTACGCCATTTCGGTTCGTCATCGAGGGTGTGGGCCGTGATTTTGCGCAACCCCCGGATGGCGCTGCCGTAGAGGCCACTGGCCATGGTGGAGACGCGGGCCCCGGGCGGTTCGTCCATGAAGGGCATGAACTTGTCCGGGAAGCCCGGCATGGTGCAGCCGATGCAGATGCCGCCGACGTTGGGACAGCCGCCGACGCCGTTGATCCAGCCCCGCTTGGGCACATTGCACTTGACCACCGGTCCCCAGCAGCCCAGCTTGACGATGCATTTGGGCGATCCGTACTCGGTGGCGAAGTCCCCTTGCTCGTAATACCCGGCCCGGTCACACCCTTCGTGGACCGTGTTGCCGAAGAGCCACTGGGGTCGCAGCGCGTCGTCCAGAGGGATCATCGGCGCCTGCCCGGTGGCCTGGTACAGCAGGTAGAGGATGGTCTCCGACAAGTTGTCGGGGTGAGTGGGACAGCCGGGCACGCACACGATGGGTATGCCGGCCTTGGACTTCCAGTTCCAACCCAGGTAGTCGGGGACGCCCATGGCGCCCGTCGGGTTGCCCGCCATGGCGTGGATGCCGCCGTAGCAGGCACAGGTGCCGGCACACAGCACGACCAGGGCCTTGGGAGCGAGTCGATCCAGCCATTCGCTGGTCGTCATGGGTTGGTCGGTATCGGGGTTGTTCCCGAAGCCGCACCAGTAACCCTCCTTCTTGATGGCCTCGTTGGGGATCGACCCTTCCACCACGAGGACAAACGGCTCGAGCTCGCCCCGATCGGCCTTGAAGAACCACTCCAGGAAATCGTCCTGGCCTCCGTTGGGGCCGCACTCGAAATCGATCAACGGCCAATGCACCGCGATCTTCGGCAGCCCGGGAAGCGCGCCCAGCGCTATCTCCTCGATACTGGGCTGGGTGGCCGCGGTCAGCGCGACCGAATCACCGTCGCAGCTCAAACCGGCGTTGATCCAAAGGACGTGGACGACAGCTTCGTCCGCTGGAGCCTCGGTTACCGTCAAGGAACCCTCCCCCCACTGATGGCGCCGCGCCAAGTTGAGCGGCCGACTTCATTGAAACCCGGCCGATTGCCTAAGTAAATGAGTGTCTTTTGCATCACCGGGTGAATCACCTAGGGCGCACACGCGATTGACACTTCAAATAGTCCCGGCAAGGATGAATTTCGCTCATGACGAACAGCACGCCCACCGCGGCTGGCGGTGAAGGAGCTTCGCGGTTTGAACTGGCGCCGCCCCGGCGATTCATCCTGCCGGCCATCCTGCTGCTGCTCTCCGAGCAACCCGGTTACGGGTACGGCCTCGTCCCCCGCCTGGGCGAGTTCCATTTCGGCCATGTCGACCGGCCGGCTGTCTACCGGGCCCTGGCCCAGCTGGAGCAGGACGGATTGGTCGAAGCCATCTCGCAGAATCCCGCCGCCGTCACGGCCCGACGGGAGTACGGCGTGACCCCACTGGGTGAGCGCGTCCTGCGGATCTGGATGGGCGTAATCAAGGAGGAGCACGGCTACCTGGGTCAGACGTTGCGCCGTTACCAGGCCACCGGCACCAGCGACGCCGTCCTGGCCGAAGTCGAGGGGGGTTGGTCATCAGCTCTGGGGGCCAGCTGGTCGCCCGTGTCGTCCACGTCGGGTGGCCGCCGCCGTCTCATGCCGGTGGACACGGATCCCGACCCCGATGACGTCACGTCGGAGGGCGTCAATGAGCGGGCAGTTGAGCGAGGGCCCAGGCCCAACCCGTTGCATCTGGGCCGATTTCATCTGGTGCCCGATCGGTGTGCCGTCCTCGTTGAGATCCGCTCGAGTGTGGGCCCGCTCAGTTTTGGAACGGTTGGTGTTACCGGTTGCATCAACGCGGCCCTGGTCGACGGCATGCTGCGGACCGACGTGGCGCCCTCGGGTTCACTCGAGATCGACGTATTGGGACTCAACTCGGGCAACAAGCTCTACGACGCCGAACTGCTCCGCCGGATTGACGCCCGCCGCTTCCCAACCGCCAAGGTGGAACTGCGCCAGTGTTCGGCCAGCGGGTCGACCACGCGCTACCGGTTAGCCGGGGAGCTCACCTTCCATGGCGTAACCCGGCCGGCCGAGGGCAACGTCAGTGTTGCATCGCACTTGGACCGGCGACTGATCATCACCGGTGAGCAGGTGTTCGATATCCGCGAGTTCGATCTTCCCTCGCCGACCATGCTCATGCTGCGCATGTACCCCGACGTGCGCGTGCGCCTGCACGCCGAGGCTGAGTTAGAGGAGGCTCGATGAAGAACATGCTCGTGGCGCTGGTCATCGGGTATGTGATCGGTGCCAAAACCGGTGGCAAGGAACTCGATCAGCTGGGGGAATCCATCACGGCCTTACTGGGCAGCGACGAATTCGGTGATGTGGTGGCGTCGGCCCGGGCCCAGGCCGGGAGCACCTTGCGCCAGCTGGCTTCCATGGTTGACGGCGACCGCCACCTGACCGACGTGGGTGGCGACCTGGTGGCCAAGGTCAGGAATCTGGTTGCTCCCGACTGAGGGGAGCCGTGACCCGCTGGGCCACATCCTGGCCGATGCCCCGAAGCCCGACCGCGGTCCCCGCTGAGCCGAAGGTGGGTTGCGCCCGGACCTGCACGGTGCGTACCAGTTGGCCCGGGTGCTCGACCCGGTACTCGCTCTCGAAGGGTCGTCCCGATTCCACCGAGTGCACCATGGCGGCCCGCACGGCGTCCCGATCAGCGGGATGGATCAATCCGAGATAGGACTCGAACGTTCCATCGAAGTCGAGGGGGTCGACGCCGTGTATCCGGTGGAACTCGGTGCTCCACTGCACGGCACCGGTGCGCAAGTCCCACAGCCAACTGCCGATGTGCGCCAGCGCCTCGCCGTCTTCCATCCGGGCATCGACCTCGGCCAACGTGGCCTGGGCCAAACGCTGTTCTGTGACGTCCCGGGCGATCACCACCGACCCGATGACAGCGCCGCTCTCGTTCAGCACGGGACACAGCGACAGGGAGAGGGGCAACGGCATCCCATCAGGGCGCAGCATCTCGGTCTCGAAGTGCCGGATGCGATCGCCGGCCAAGACGGTGGCGATGACGGCTTGCACCTCTTCACAGAGATGCTCCGGGAAGAGGACATCAAGTGGGCCGAGGAGGACATCGTCGGCTACCCGACCGAAAACCCGTTCGGCGGTGGCACTCCAGCTGGTGATGCTGCCCCGCTCGTCGCAGGTGAAGATGGCGTCGTCGGACATCTCAACGACCGCGCACAGGACGACCTCGGCGTCGGTGTCGCTTGCTGCTACTTGTGAATCCGCACTAGCTGTTCCTGCCATTTCGCGTCCTGGCCCGGTCATCCCCACAAGGGGCAGCGCGCGGCTGTTTCGTCACGCCGGAGGGCCATGGTAGGCGGGTGTCGGCGACGATGCTTGGGGTAGCTCAGGCGCAGTTGGCGCAGCGACCCAGCATGGCGAAGTGGTGGGGATCGATGGTGAAGCCGAACTGAGCTTTGGCCGCCTGGGCCAGCCCCTTGAAGAGGGTGTCGGGGGCCTCAATCATCTGACCGCATTCTTCGCAGACGAAATGGCCGTGGGCCGCCGCAGCCAGGTGATACGTAGCCGGGCCATGCCCCAGATGGGCGTGGACGATGACGCCGAGCCGCTCCAGCTCATCCAGGTTGCGATAGATGGTGGAGAGGTGGATGTCCGGGGCCTGTTTCTGCACTTCGGCGGCCAGACCTTCGGCGGTGTGGTGGCCCTTGGAATCGAAGAGCGCCCGCAGCAGCAGGCGGCGGGAGGACGTGACCCGGCCACCCTGCTTGCGGACCAGGTCGAGCACCCCCTCGACCGTCGTGGCGTCATCGGCGTCGCTCACGACGACCGGTCCCAAGGGCTTGCTCACTCCTGCAGTGTATTCCTGCCCCTCGTAATTTCGCTCCGTCACCGCGGGCGGCCTGGCCCGGAGCCGGTGGCCCGATAGGTGTCAAACGCATCTCATTCCTTATTGCAAACCACTCGTATCTGTCTTACCATCGCGGTCAGTTGACCGCAGGGTGGAGGCAGGACCGTTGGCAGCTATCTCGATACGCAAAAAAGAGCATCCATCTCGTCTCGTTCGTATCCGTCGCAGCCTGACTCCCAACGAATGGTCACGGGTCGGCGGCATGGCGTTGGCCATCGTCGCCCTGAACGTAATCGGGTGGGGACTGCTGGCCCAGGCGGTCGGGCACCACTATCACCTGTCGGGGAACAAGCTCTTCGGGGTGGGTACGGGCGTCCTGGCCTACACGCTCGGGATGCGCCACGCCTTTGACGCCGACCACATCGCCGCCATCGACAACACCACCCGCAAACTGGTCAATGACGGCAAGCGACCGCTCAGCGTCGGGTTCTTCTTCTCGCTCGGGCATTCCTCGGTCGTCTTCGTCCTGGCCATTTTCTTGAACTTCGGCATTCGGGCCCTGGACTCGCAGGTGAGCCGGGGCTCTTCGGGGTTGCATCGGGTCACCAACGTCGTGGGCACCTCGGTCTCGGGCACCTTCCTCTATCTGATCGCGCTCCTCAATCTCATCGTGCTGGTGTCGATCTTCCGGGTGTACCGCGAGATGAAAGCGGGCCGCTTCGATGCCGACGAACTGGAGCACCAGCTGAACAAGCGGGGCTTCATGAACCGCTTCCTGGGCGGCTATGCCAAGCGGATCGATACGTCGTGGAAGATCTACCCGATCGGCGTGCTCTTCGGACTGGGCTTCGACACGGCCACCGAGGTGGCGCTCCTCGTGCTGGCCGGAACGGCGGTGGTGGGTGGCCTGCCCTTCTACGCCATCCTCTCCCTGCCCATCCTCTTTGCGGCCGGCATGACGCTGTTCGACACGCTGGACGGCTGCTTCATGAACTTCGCCTATGACTGGGCCTTTTCCAAGCCGATCCGCAAGGTGTTCTACAACCTCACCATCACCGGACTCTCGGTGTTCGTGGCCTTCTTCATCGGCACCATTGAGCTGCTGGCCCTCATTGGCCAGGAGGCCCACCTCGACTCGCCGTTCTGGAACTTCTTCCAGCGCTTCAACATCAACACCGCCGGCTTCGTCATCGTAGGCCTGTTCGTGGTGACGTGGGGTGTGGCGATGCTGTACTGGCACTTGGGCCACGTGGAGGAGAAGTGGGACTCCCTGATGGCGCCCGAACTCGTGCCCGAGACGGTCTCGGGCTGAGCTCGGCCAGTGACGTCCGGGCGCCGTGTCGGTATGCTCGATTTCGAGATGACCGCCGGTGCATGAGCTCTCGATTTGTGACGCCATTGTCGACTCGACGCGGCAACGGGCCGACGGCCGCCGGGTGACGCAGGTCACCGTGCGCATCGGGCATCTGCGTCAGGTGGTGCCTGATGCCCTGCAGTTCGGTTGGGAGATCCTCACCGACACCACCGAGCTCAAAGGGTGCGAGCTGGTCATCGAGCAGGTGCCGGCCACGGTGGCCTGCCGGGAGTGCCACGTGGAGACCACCTTGGACATGCCGATCCTCTGTTGCAGCGCGTGCGGCAGTTTCGAGGTGACGTTGCTCACCGGCGAGGAGTTTCTCCTGGTGTCCATGGACCTAGCCGAAGTGGGGGCGTAGTCATGGGTCGATTTCATCTGCACGCCGACGGTACGGAGCACCACCACGACCATGAACATCATGAGCATCACCATGACGACGGTGACCATGCGCACACGCACGACGTCGGTGATCACTCGGGCTACGTCGAGACGGGCACCGTGCGGGTGGACATTCTGGAGAACCTCCTCTCAGAGAACGACCGCGTCGCCGATGGCAATGGCTACGCCCTTGATGCGGCCGGCGTGCGGGCGGTGAACCTCATGTCGTCACCGGGAGCGGGCAAGACGACGCTGCTCAAACGCACGCTCAATCACATCGGGGGCTCCGTGCGCATCGGCATCCTGGAAGGTGACATTGCCACCAGCCTCGATGCGGATGAGCTGGAGGGAGCGGGAGCAACCGCCATCTCGGTGGTCAATACCAGCGCCGGATTTGGCGGCGAGTGCCACCTTGATGCGGTCATGGTCCGATCGGGTTTGAGCCGGCTGCCGTTGGGTGATCTGGAGCTGGTCATCATCGAGAATGTGGGCAACCTGGTCTGCCCGGCCGAGTTCCGGGTGGGCGAGCACGCCAAGGCGATGGTCTATGCCATCACGGAAGGCGAAGAGAAGCCGTTCAAGTACCCGGTGATGTTCCGGGCCGCCGAGGTGGTGGTGGTGAACAAGATCGACCTGCTCCCGCACCTGGACTTCGACCTCGACAAATTCCTGTCGAACTTGAGGGACGTCAATCCGGGCGCCCATGTCATTCAGGCCAGCGCACGCACCGGCCAGGGTGTGGACGAATGGTGCTCCTGGCTGACGGGTTGAATCAGCACAGGTTCTACGAGACCAAATTCGGCGGTGTCCGTCCGGCCAATACGTCGCACACGCCCTGACAGGCCAGCTGGGCCATGCGGGTTCTGGTCTGCACGGTGGCGCTGCCGATGTGCGGCAGCATGGTCAGTCCCGGTGCATCCAACAGGCGGGGATTGATGGTCGGCTCGCCGTCGAACACATCGAGGCCGGCGCCATGCAGCCTCCCGGCCTGCAGCGCATCGACCAGCGCGTCCTCGTCAATGACCGGGCCCCGGGCCGTGTTGACCAGCACGGCCGTCGGCTTCATGAGGGCGAGTTCCGCCGCGCCGATGAGATGGCGGGTGGACTCGGTCAACGGGACGTGCAGGCTGACGATGTCGGAGCGCTCGAGCAATTGATGGAGTGAGGCCACGTAGCCGGGCTGGCCGGTGTCATGGCGCGCCGTGTGCAGCACCTCCATGGAGAAGCCGCTGGCGCGTCGGGCCACGGCCTGGGCGATGCGGCCGTAGCCGACCAGGCCCAGGGTGGCACCGTGCACGTCGTGGGCCAGGCTGGTGGTGAAGCCCCACCCGCGCCAGCGACCCTGGCGCAGGTCGGCCTCGGCTTCGCTGGCCCGGCGGGTGGCGGTCAGGATGAGGAGGAAGGCCAGATCGGCCGTCGTCTCATCGAGGACACCCGGTGTATTGCACACGGCAATGCCCAACGAATGGGCGGTGGCCACGTCGATGTTGTCGTAGCCGACCGCCGCCGTGCCCACCACCTTCAGTGAGGCGGCGTGGCCCGCTTCGAGGACGGCGGCATCGATGCGGTCGGTCAGCAGGCAGACGAGACCGTCGCAGTCGGCCGCCGCGGCCACCAGCTCGGTCCTCGATAGCGGCGTGTCATCACCCGCGGTGACGATCTCGTGACCGGCCATGACGAGCGGGTCCGTCCCGCCGCTGGTCAGCCGACGGGTCACCCAGACGCGGGCCACTCAGTGGGTGGTGTAGTTGATCTCGCCGGCGCCCTTGACGCCGATGGCGAAGCAGAAGCAGTGGATGGGCGCGTGGTCGCTGATGGGCCGCAGCGAGTGCACCTTGTCCGGTGGGATGTACACCAGGTCACCTTGGGCGATATCGCGGTCCTCGCCGTCGATGGTCATGATGCCGCGGCCGTTCATGACGTAATAGAACTCGTGGGTCGGGTGCGAATGGGGATGGACGAGGCCGCCTCCGGGCACTTCGAACTCGTTGACCAGCTCCAGGTAGCCGCCGTCGGTGATCTCCTTGAACTCCCGCGATTCGATCATCCACCACACCGGCACCGTGCCGTTGTGCTCGACGACCGGTGCCTTGGCCTCAATGCTGCGCACGTCCATCTGGGCGACCTCCCTGACTCCGTAGACTGACTCTGGCGTCAGGTTAGATCGCTGGCGGGCCAACTGATGGCAACCAACAGCACAAACGATTGGAGGGACGACGTGTCCGACGAGCGGCGGGAAGTGCGGGCAGAGCCGCTGACGGAGGAAGCGTGGGCCCCGTTCGGATGGTTGCCGGTGGACGACACCGATCCTCGTGACGGGCAGGCGCCGGCGCGGCTCTCCTTCGCCATGGACGACGCCCACGTGAACATCATCGGGCATGCGCGGGCCGAAGTGCCCGAATCGGCCGGCCGGCTGGTGTGCCAGATGCTCTTCCGGCACGACTCCCACACCCAGGCCCTCATGTCGTTGGACGTGCCGGCGGTCATCGCGGTGGCTCCAGGCTCGGTCACCTTCGACGAAGCCGGTGACGGGGAGGCCATCCGCGTCTTCACGCTGGAACCCCTGCAGCCCTTCGTGCTGCACGCCGGGACGTGGCACTGGGGACCCTTCCCGATTTCTGCGCCGACCGTACGACTGTTCAACGTGCAGGGGTTGCGCTACGCCGAGGACAACACGAGCGTGGACCTGGGCGCCCGGGGTCTGGACATTGAGGTAGCGCAGCCATGAGAAAGTCTCGCCGTGGATATTGACGAGATGGAGTTCATGAACGGCACGGTGGCCGAGCTCCTGCGGGCCATTGAGGGGTCGCCGCTGGAGACGAGGCCCGATGGCCAGGAGTACAGCACGTCGGTCAGCCCGGACTGGTGGCCCGGGGAGCGCACCTTCGGGGGCATGGTGGTGGCCCAGGCGCTTTACGCCGCCATGAAGACGGTGCCGGCCGAACTGCCGGTCCATTCCCTGCACGGCTACTTCTTGCGCCCGTCGCAGCCCGGGATCCCCACCACCCACCTCATCGAGCGGGTGCGTGACGGACGGACCTTCACCACCCGGGATGTCCGTTCCGAGGTGCGGGGCAAGACGGCGTTCCGCATGACGTGCTCGTTCCACGCGCCCGAGGCCGGCGACGACTACCAGTTGCCCATGGCGGACGATGTGCCCCCGCCCCGCGACGTGGAGGGTTTCGAGGCGCCGTTCCCCTTCGACATCCGCGAGCTCGGCGCCACGCAACGGCGGGAAGACGGCACGTTCCGCTCGACGCGTCGCTGCTGGTTCCGGACGCGGGAGCGCATGCCGGACGATCCGGCCCTGCACGCCTGCGTCCTGGCCTATCTTTCGGACATGACGGGGGCGGCGTTCCGCCCCCTCAGTCTCGGCACCTGGGGTACGCACACCGATGCCAGCCTGGATCATGCGCTGTGGTTCCACCGGCCGGCCCGCGCCGACCAGTGGAACCTGTTCGATCTGCACGCGCTGGTCAACGCCGGCGGACGGGCCACCATCCGGGCCACCATGCACGGCGAGGACGGGCAGCTCCACCTGAGCATGGCCCAGGAGCTGTTGATCCGGAAGTTGGAGGTGCCGATCGTCTTCGAGGCGCCACCGTGGGTCGACCGGGCCCGCCGGCAGCTGGTCGAAGGCGACGCACCGGTGACAAAGGGGGAATCCGATGGGACTGCTTGACGGCGGGAAGGCCATCGTGACCGGCGGTGCTTCGGGCATCGGCCGGGCCACGTGCCGCCGCATGGCGGCCGAGGGGGCCCAGGTGGCCGTCCTCGATATGGATGGCGACGGAGCCAAGGTGGTGGCCGACGAGATCGGCGGCGTGAGCTTCGGTGTCGATGTGGGCGATCCCGACGCGCTGCGCCAGGTTATCGATGAGGCCGTGGCCGACCTCGGTGGACTGACCATGCTCTACAACAACGCCGGCACGGCGACCTTCGGCCGACTGCATGAGATCGACCCGGCCGAATGGGACCGGGTGCTGCGGGTCAACCTAACCGGGGTCTACGCCGGCTTCCGGGCCGCCGTCCCGCATCTGCTGGCACAGGGTGGCGGGTCCATCGTCAGCACGGCGTCGATCAGCGGCACCCGGCCGGCGGCGGGGGAGGGCCCGTACGCGGCCAGCAAGGCCGCCGTGGCCGCGCTGACCGCTTCGGCCGCCCTGGAATACGCCCCGGCCATCCGGGTCAATGCCGTCTCGCCCGGCATGATCCGCACCACCTTGACCGCACCGCTGCTGGAGGTCTTCCCCGATCAGGAGGAGCGCTTCGCCCGGACCACGCCGGCCGGCCGGGTGGGCACGCCGGAGGACATCGCCGATGTGGTGGTCTTCCTGTGCTCGGACCTGGCCCGTTTCGTCACCGGCCAGAACATAGTGGTCGACGGCGGCCTGACCCTGCACGGCTCGGGCGTCGACGGGATCTTCGATCTGGTGTTCCCGACCGAATAGGTCCGGAGGGGTGCGGCCGATGAATCCGACGGTCGGGTGACGTCTACCTCATAACGAAAGACGAAGCACGAACCACGAAGGAGCGAAGTCATGAGCAATGAAGCTGTCACCCCGGTGTCGATGAGTCGGAGGATCGAGGCTCCGGCCAGTGCCGTCTTCGCCGTGCTGACCGATCCGGCCAAGCATCCCGAGATCGACGGATCGGGCATGTTGCGCCCGGGCGGTCCGGTTTCGACCGTCACCAAGGTGGGCGATGTCTTCACCATGCACATGTTCTTCCCGGACATGGGTGACTACCAGATGGACAACCACGTGGTCGCCTTCGAGAAGGACGCCCTCATCGCCTGGGAGCCAGTCATGCACGGGGCCGACCCGACCGTCGATGATCCGCAGCGCAATGGGAGTCGCTGGAGCTTCTCGCTGGCGCCCGATGGCCCGGACGCCACGGTCGTCACCGAAACGTATGACTGCTCCGGATCTCCCGAGCAGGTCCGAGCCGCTATCGACAACGGTCGAGGTTGGATCGACGCCATGACGACGACGCTGGCCAACATCGAGGCCCTCTGCGCCGGAGGCGGAAGCGGAAGCTGAAGCTGAACGACACCTGAGCGTCATCTCACTTGGACCGGGCCGCTGCCGTCGGTGCCGATATGACGGCCTTCATCCCATCTAACGTTCTGCGATGCGTCGGAAGAAGCGACCGAACAATCAGTACGAATTGCTCACGTGCGCCTTCAGCGGCCATCACCTGGTCGGGACCGACGCCGCCCATGTAGCGCCCGACGACCTTTTGCTGGTGCGCGAGACGGCAGGACCCGATACAGCCACGGGCACGCGCTGGCATCGTTGCCTGCGTTGCGACAGCTGGGTGCTGCGGCCGACGCCGGCCGAACCGTCCCGTCCCGCGGTGGAGTCGCGGGACGAGATCGCACTGCCACTGCGGGGGCCGATCCTGCGCGACCGCTACGTGTTGCGACTGATCGCACTGGACCGGGCCATTCACGTGCTGGTCCTGTCGCTGTTGGCGGTGGTGCTCTTCACGTTCGCCCGGCACAGCCATGCTCTGCACCGCGACTACATCAACATCATGAACGACCTGTCCGGAGGAGACCCGGGCGCCTCGCAGGCCCATGGCGTGCTGGGCTATCTGGGTCGGGCCTTCAAGTACTCCCCGGCCCACCTGTACACGTTGGGTCTGGTCATCGTGGCCTATGCGGCGCTAGAGGCCACCGAGATGGTGGGGCTGTGGCTGAACAAGCGCTGGGCCGAATACCTGACCTTCATCGCCACCACGGCATTGGTCCCCTACGAGGTGTACGAGCTGATGCACGGGGTGAGCACGTTCAAGATCATCACGCTGATCATCAATGTGGTCGTCGTGGTCTACCTGCTGCTGGCCAAACGGCTCTTCGGGTTGCGCGGCGGCCACGCGGCCGAGCAGGCGCGCCGCGAGGTACTCGGAGGCTGGACGGCCATTGAAGCGGCCACGCCCGGATTCGAGACGGCGCCCGGTTTCGCGGCCCCGGCCAGTCTGGCGGCCAAGACCTATCCCGTTTAGACGCTGGGGTCGAAGAGCGACCGGTAGACCATCGTGGTCAGGGTGTCGATGGCCACGTCGTCCACCGGCTGGTCCACGAATTCGCGGAGGTAGTGGAAGCGGTCGAGCATGGCCAGCACCGCCATGCCGGCCGCGGTGGGGTCCACGATGTGGCCTGAGCTGTCGGGTCCGATCTGCATGGTCAACGCGTCGGAAATGACGGTGAAGGTCTGGCGCAAGACCTCAATCAGATCGGGGTCGATGGTGGCCAGGTCGGTCCAGGCCCGGAACAGGGGCGCGTAGCGGATCCACAGGGTGGAGAAGGCCGAGATCCAGCCCCGCACATCGTCCCACTGGGGTGAGCCGCCCAGCTGGGGTGACATGTTGAGCGCCTCGTAGAGCTGGTTTGCTTCGGCCGCCGCCTCGCCGACCAGGGCGCGCAGCAGGTCCTCCTTGTTGGAGAAGTACAGATAGAAGGTGCCGTGCGAGGTCTTGGCGATCTCCACGACGTCGTTCACCCGGGTGGCGTGGTAACCCCTGGTGTCGAAGGCGACCATGGCGGCATCGAGCAGCTTGCGCATGGTGCGTCGGCCCTGGCTGCGCAGCACCCGTTTGCTGGCGGGAGCGCCCACCGAATCGCCGTCGCGCAAGGCCAGGGAGGTGCCGGTGCCGGGCTTCTTCTTGCCCCCGACGGCGGTGTTCTTGGCCCCGGCGGTCGCGTTCTTGGCGCCCATCGCGCCCGCCTTCTTGCGCATGGGGGCCTTCTTGGCACCTCCGGACTTGGCTGCGACCTCACCAGGGACTGAAGGGGGCGCCATGCCTGGGGCATCGTAGTGCCCGGGTCGGTTGAAATGGCTAACCTGACACGGTGGTCATGTTTCTAGGGGACGAAAAGTGACGTTGGACCAGGGCATTTACCTGATGATCCCCATTTTCTCCGGCAGACGATGACCACAGACAACACCGGCGGGGCGGGCCCGTCCTTCACCACCCTGGCCGACGCCATCGCAACCGGCGTGCGGCCCGGTGACTCCGTCCACGTGATGCTGGGGCACAGCCGGTGGACGGCCGGCGCCCGCGAGCTGGCCCGGCAATTCTGGGGTGAGGATCCCGGTTTCACCTTAGTGATGACCAGTCTGGGGGCCCTGGGTGCCCTGTTCGTCCAGGGTGGGTTGGTCAAGAAGGTGATCACCGCCTACTCGGGCAACAGCTTTCCGACGTACACCCCGAACCCGGTCTTCCGACAGGCCTACGAGTCGGGTGCGGTCTCGGTCGAGCACTGGTCCATCCTGACTCTGGCCCAGCGCATGGAAGCGGCCGCCCGGGGCCTGCCGGCCGTGGTCACCGGATCAATCGCCGGCTCGTCCATGGCCGCCAATGAGGGTTTCGCCCAGATCGACTCGCCGTTCGGGTCCGGACCGCTGGGCCTGCTTTCGCCGTTGACGCCCGACGTGGCGCTCGTGCATGCCGCCGCCGCCGACCGCTCCGGCAATCTGGCTTTCTCCGAGCCGCTGCTCGAAGGCGTGTGGGGTGCCCTGGCGGCGCGGCGCGGGGTGATCGCCACCGTGGAGCGGGTGGTCGATGACCTGCACGGCCTGGGCCATCGGGTCCGGGTGCCCGCCCATCGGGTGTACGCCGTGGTCGAGGCGCCCTACGGCGCCCATCCCGGCGGCTGTTACGCCCCCGGCCTCCCGGTGCGCAGTTACGGCGAGGACATCGCGTTCTGGAACTTGGCCGCCGACGCGGCGGCCAAGGGTGAGTTCGAAGCCTTCGCCGCCGAGTGGGTGCTCGAGCCCACCACGCACGAGGCCTACTTGAAGAAGCTCGGCCCCGAGCACCTGACCTGGTTGGAGGGGCGCTCGGACCCGTCGTCGTGGCGGTCCGATGCCGAGGCCCGGCCCGCGCCCGATGACACCGCCATCTCGAAGTCGGAACAGGCGGCCGCCCTGGGTGCCCGGGAGGTCGAGCGCGTTCTGGCCGACGTCGGCGCCGACGCGGTGCTGGCCGGAGCCGGTCTGGCCAATCTGGCCGCCTGGGTG
The DNA here is from genome assembly GCA_036268485.1 of Acidimicrobiales bacterium. GTDB lineage: Bacteria > Actinomycetota > Acidimicrobiia > Acidimicrobiales > RAAP-2 > Bog-473. Next base: position 105,426 of record DATAUC010000067.1, on the reverse strand, counting down.
GCCGTCGGCCGCGCTCGGGCGGCCGGGAGCCGAGTACACCTGACGGCCGAGCTCGGCCTGTGGGGCTATGAGCCGACACCGGCCGATCCCTACATCTTCAACCACCGGGTCTTCCCCGACACCCCCTATCTCTCAGACGCATCCTCGGTGCTCGGCATGATGATCGGGGGTCCCGGGACGCGCTCGGTCGGCTGTCTCGGTGCAGCCCAGGTGGATCGCACCGGCTGCCTCAATTCGACGGAGTTGGCCGGCGGTCGGTTCCTCGTGGGGTCGGGCGGCGCCAATGATGTGGCCAGCCGGGCCACGGCCTGTGTGGTCATCACCATGGCCCGACCCGAGCGGCTGCCCGAGGCGGTGGACTACATCACCTCGCCCGGCGAGCGGGTGGCCAGCGTGGTCACCGACAAGGGGATCCTGCGCAAGCATGACGGGATCCTGCGGATCGAAGCCGTACCGGCCGGTTCGGATTCAGTGGCCGACCGGACCAACGCCTTTGTGGCGGCCTGCGGGTATGCACCCGACGTGGCCCGCACCGTCGAGGAGTTGGCGCCGGTACAGCACAGCGAAGTGATGGCACTGCGCGAATTCGATCGCCACCGATTGTTTCTCAATTGACATTTTTCGAAATTGACAAAGAGTGGGGAGAACCATGCCGGGAATGCGACGACTGATGAGTAGGGCAGGAGACAGGTACAGTGACGCGCATTCCGGGGGGAATGCCACACGCAATCGAAACGGGGCAGGCATGAAGATGCGACAGGGTGCGCGGTCACTGATCACGATGGCCATGGCCGGCGCGGCGTTGACAACGGGCGCACTCACCATCGGCAGTTCGACCGCAGGGGCGGCCACCGCTGCTCCCGGCGTGACCTCCAATTCGATCACCGTCGGCACCATCTCCACCCAGACGGGAACGTTGGCGGCCAACTTCGCCTCGCTTATTTATGGCGAGAAGGCTTATTACAACTACATCAACAGCAAGGGCGGTGTGAACGGCCGCAAGATCAACTATCAGTACCAACTGGACGACGGCGGCAATCCGACCACCTTCAACCAGCTGGCCAACACGTTGATCAACCAGGACCATGTGTTCGCCGTCACCGGTGTGGCCAGCGCTTTCTTCTCCCCGAACGTATTCGTCGAAGCGAAGGTACCGACCTTCGGGTACAACGTGACCGGCAACTGGTCTCCGCAGCCGAACCTGTTCGCCGCCGGTGGATCCGTCCAGTACTACGGGGCTGAGGCGAGCCAGGTTGCCTTCGTGGCCCAGAAGACCAAGGACACCAAGATCGCCATGGTGGCCTACGGCGTGGCCGCATCGGCGGCGGCCTGTCAGGCCGCTGCGACGGGCATGGCCGCCGCTGGATACAAGATCGTCTACACCGACTTCAAGGTGGCCTACCCCGGATCGACGGTGGCCACCGACGTGCAGCGCATGAAGCAGGCTGGAGCCAACTTCGTGCTCAGCTGCATGGACGTCCAGGGCAACGTGACCATGGCTCGAGCCATTCAGCAATACGGGCTGAAGGGGACGCAGCTGTGGTTGAGCGGGAACGACGTGCCGACCCTGGTGCAGAACCAGAGCCTCATGCAGGGCGTGTACTTCGACATTCAGCACGTGCCATTTACGGCGCCGATCTCGGAGTACCCGGGCCTCAAGCTGTACATGGCCCAGATGAAAAAGACCGAGCCCAAGTACGTCTACGACGAGGTGGCCATTCAGGGCTGGGAGTCGGCTGCACTGTTCGTGCAAGGCGTCAAGATGGCGGGCAAGAACTTGACGCAGGCCAACGTGGTCAAGCAGATCAACTCCTTGACGAACTTCACGGCGGGTTCGATTGAAGCCCCGGTCAATTGGAAGACCGCCCACTCCAGCCACGCGCCGCCGTACTGCTCGGCTTACATCGTGGCCAAGGGCACGCAGTTCGTGCCGGTCTTCAATACGGGCAAGAACGTGTTTAACTGCTTCGAGTCCACCAACCCCAAGAAGAAGCCGGTCTTCCCCGTCCCGGCCGGCACGCCTTCCTGATCGCCCGAACGATCTAGGACGATTCGAAAACTGGAATGGAGCAACTTCTCGGGTTCGCCTTTCCCGGTGTTCCCTACGGCTGTTCGTATGCCATTGTCGCCGTCAGCCTTGTTCTGACGTACCAGGCCACGGGGGTCTTCAACTTCGCCTTTGGGGCGCAGGCCTACGCCTCGGCGTTCGTTTTTACCTTGTTGACACAGAATGAGGGATGGTCGGGCTTCCCGGCCTTCCTGATTTCGGTGGTGGTGATGGGACCGCTGGTCGGGCTGGCGTTTGACCGGCTGCTCTTCCGGCACATTCCCAATGCCAACTCGACGGCCAAATTGGTGTGCAGTCTGAGCTTGCTGGTCGGTATCCCGGACCTGATGCCGGTGATTTTCGGCCCGCAGAATCTCGATACGACAGCCACCATCTTCCCGTTCTTCAATCCCAACGTCGTCTACTTCACCCTGGCCGGCACGCCCTTCAACGGTGTCTACCTGTCCACCATTTCGGTCACCGTGGTGGTGCTGGTTGCCCTCACCCTTCTCCTGCGTTTCACCAATCTGGGGCTGCAGATGCGCGGCGCCGTGGAGAGCCGGCGGCTGGTGCAGCTTGACGGCGTCAATGGCGACGGCGTCGTCATGATCGCCTGGATGGTGTCCAGCTTCATGGCCGGGCTGGCCGGTGTGCTCCTGGCGCCGGTCTTCGGCGCCTTCACCTCTGACAACTTTGCGTCGTTGACCGTGGTGGCCATCGCGGGAGCCGCTTGCGCCCTCATGAAGAATCTCCCGATCGCCGCGGGCGTGGCGGTGCTCATCGGGGTCGCCACCACCGTGCTGCAGGGCTACATTCCGCCCAACGGGATCATCAACGCGGCCGTCGTTCCGGCGTTGCCTTTTCTCGTCATCGTGCTGGCCCTGATCTTCCTCCCGGGCATGCGCTCCCTCGACTCGAGTAGGGATCCGCTTTCCACGGTCGACCCGCCGCCCCCGCCGATCGCCGCCGTGGCGCGGGCGCCGCAGATGGACCGCATCATCCGGCGGGCCTGGTGGGTGCTGCTCGCCGCGTTCGTCGTCTCGATGTTGACCTGGATGCCGATTACCTGGGCCGGGGTGTTCAACCACGGCCTGGCACTGTCGGTGGTCCTCCTCTCGGTCTCCTTGATCACGGGCATGGCCGGCCAGCTCTCCCTGAGTCAGGGGACGTTCGCCGGCATCGGCGCCTTCGCCTCGGTGCAGCTGGCCAACCATCTCGGACTCAACATGCTGGTTGGCGGCCTGGTCGGTGCCGCCCTGGCGGCCTGCGTGGCGGTGATCCTGGCTGTCCTTTCTCTGCGACTGCGCGGGCTGGGGTTGGCCCTGATGACGCTGGCCGCCGCATTGCTCTTCGACGCCACCTTCTTCAATGCGATCTCCATATCCGGCGGCTCGGCGGGGATTACCCTCAAGTCGCAATGGTTGGGCACCACCGCGTTCTTCAACTTCAACGGTCATGCATTTTTCCTCCTGGTCATTGCCGTGCTGACGCTCTGCGTGTTCCTGGTCATGCTGGTGCGCAAGGGCACGGTCGGGCGCAACCTGGCCGCCATGCGCGGCAGTGAGACGGCGGCCGCTGGACTCGGCATCAATCTCACCCGGCAGCGCATCATGATTTTCGCCCTGTCAGGAGCCATGGCCGGGCTCGGTGGGGTGTTGATCAGTATCCAGCAGCAACAGGCGGCCCCCAACGACTGGAATTACGAGTTCTCGCTCGTCTTCGTGGTGCTGGTGGTGACCACCAGTGTGTCGACGGTCGAGGGCGCCATTCAGGCCGGTATCGGGTTCGTGGTCACCGAACAACTCCTGACGTATCTGCCCGCTCGATTCGGCGGACCCAGTTTGACCATCGTGCTCTTCGCCTTCGGTGCGTTGACCTATGCATCACACCCCGAGGGCGTCCTCGAATACCAGAAGCGACGGTCAACCCTGCGCTTCGAACGGTTCTTTGCCAAGGACACACCCACGCTGACGCCCGCGACGACCAATGGCTGAAGCCGCGCTCCTGTCCATTCGCGGCGTGGCCAAGTCATTCGGCGGTGTGCGAGCGGTCCATGACATCAGCTTCGACGTGCACCCCGGTGAGAGTGTCGGTCTGGTCGGCCCCAATGGAGCCGGCAAGACAACGCTGTTCAATTGTGTCTGCGGTCAGTTGCGTAATGAGCACGGTGAGATCACCTTCGAGGGGCAGTCGTTGATGGGGCTGCCCACGTTCCGGCGGGCTCGATTGGGCATCGGGCGGACCTATCAAAAGGTCGAAGTGTTCGCCGACATGACGGTGCGCGACCACCTCATGGTGGCGGAGCGAGCTCGGCGGGGCGAAGGGCGGCTGTGGCGCGATCTGCTCAACATGAGCGCCATCACACCCGAGGAATCCTGCAAGATTGACGAGACGTTGGAGTTGGTCGGGATCACCCACCTGGCTGATTCCTCCGTCAATGCACTTGGTCTGGGTCATTGCCGGCTGGTGGAACTGGCCCGTGCTCTGGCGGCGGAACCGAAGATCCTGCTGGCCGATGAGCCATCGTCGGGGTTGGACCACCACGAGACGGCCGAGGTGGCGACCGTGTTGCGCACCGTGCAGCGCGAGCGTGGCACGGCGATCCTGCTGGTCGAACACGACCTGGGCATGGTGGGGGAGGTGGTCGACCGTACGGTCGTGATGGACCTGGGCGCCATCCTGGCTCAGGGGACCTTCGACGAGGTGATGGCCAACCCGTCGGTGCGCCAGGCCTATCTGGGCCAAATGGGACCGGTATGACCGCCGTTCCAACCGAAGGGGCAGTTCCCGCCGATCCCGTCCTGGTGGTTGACCACGTCAGCGCGGCCTATGGCCCCTACCGGGCTCTCTTCGATGTGTCGTTCAGCGTGCCGGCTGGAGCCATCGTGGCCCTGGTCGGTTCCAACGGTGCCGGCAAATCAACGGTGGCCCGCACCATCACCGGACTGGTGACGCCCAGCGCCGGACACATCACCTTTGCCGGTCACGACACCACCACCATGGCCGCGTTTCGCATCGCCCGCTTGGGCATGGCCCATGTGGTCGAGGGTCGGGGCATTTTTTCGAGCCTGTCCGTGGAGGAGAACCTGACGCTGGCCTTCCGACAGCGGGCCGGTCGCAAGCTGCTGGCTGAGAATTTGGAGAAGGCCTACACCGCATTCCCGATCCTGGGCGAACGGCGCCGGCAGATCGGCGGCACCCTCTCGGGTGGACAACAGCGCCTCCTCTCATTGGCCAAGGTGCTGGTGGTGCCACCGCACGTCCTGGTGGCCGACGAACTCTCCTTGGGCCTGGCGCCGGTCGTCATCGACACGGTCTATGACGGGCTGGCCGAGATAAACCGGAACGGGACGGCGTTGATCGTGGTCGAGCAACAGGTGGCGCGCGTGCTCAAGCTCGCCACCAAAGCGGTGGTGATGGACCGGGGTTCTGTAGCGTACGAGGGAGAGCCGGCGGGCGCTGGCACGGCCGTCGAAGCGCTCATGAGCCGTCGCGAAGAGGCGGCCGCCCTGGCGGTCAGCCGAGCTTCTGAGTAAAGGAAGAATGATGAGAGAGCCAGTGATCGTCGATGTCGTGCGCACCACCTTTGGCAAACGAGGGGGTGCGTTGGCCAATTGGCACCCGGCCGATCTGTTGGGGTTCACGCTCAATGCGCTGATCGATCGGACCGGGGTGGACCCGTCCCGCATTGACGATGTGATCGGGGGCTGCGTGAGCCAGGTAGGGGAACAGGGCACCAATGTCACCCGTAACGGGTGGGTTGCCGCTGGACTGCCCCAGTCGGTGCCGGCCACGACGGTCGACCGGCAGTGTGGTTCGTCCCAACAAGCGGTGCACTTCGGTGCGGCCGGGGTGGCCACGGGGCACTACGACCTGGTGGTGGCCTGTGGCGTCGAGGTGATGAGCCGCGTCCCCATGGGTTCCAATGCGCGCGGCGGCACCGGACCGTTCCCGCCCTCGTTCATGGAGGCGGTGGATGGACGTCTCTGGACGCAGTTCCGGGTGAGTCAGGTCCTGGCCGAGCGCTACGGCGTGACCCGGGCCGACATGGACGCCTACGCGCTGGAGTCGCACCGACGGGCCGCCGAGAGCTGGGACAACGGGCACTTCGCCAAGGAGGCGATCGCCGTGCCCATCAAGGCGGAGGACGGGTCCTTCACCGGGACCTCACTCGAGACAGACGAAGGTATACGGCGCTCCTCCACCATTGAGGCGCTGACCGCGCTGCCGCCGGCCCAGAATTGGGAGCCCGAGACGGCACCCGACATCACGGCCGGCAACTCGTCGCAAACGACCGACGGCGCCGCCGCCATGTTGATCGCCGACCGGTCGGTGGCTGAAGCCCTCGGGCTACCCATCCGGGCCCGCTTCGCCCACTTCGCGGTGGCGGCGGACGACGCGGCCATCGTGCTTTCGGCTCCGGTGCCGGCCACGCACAAGCTGCTCGATCGCTCCGGTATGAAGGTGGATGAGTTCGACGCCGTTGAGTGCAACGAGGCATTCGCGGCCATCGCGCTGATGTGGCGAAACGCGTTCGACTACGACGTGACCCGACTCAACCCGCGCGGTGGGGCCATCGCCCTGGGCCACCCCTTGGGGGCTTCGGGCGTGCGGCTGATGGGGACGCTGCTCAACCACCTCGAGGCCACGGGCGGCCGTTTCGGCTTCCAGACCATGTGCGAAGGCGGCGGACAGGCCAACGCCACCGTCATTGAGCGACTGGCGTAGCGCCCTTCTCGTACTCGGCCAGGTCGGCCAGCACCCGCAGGACCCGGCGCTCGACCGAGCGCTCGATGATGAAGGCCAGGAAGGGCAGGAAGCCGGCACCGATCATGGCGGCCATCTGCACCAAAGTGAAGCGGGCCCGCCGGGCCAGGTCCAACGAGGCCACCAGGTACACGATGTAGAGGAACCCGTGCCCGGCCCCGACGATGTGCTCGAAGATCGGGAAGTGGGCCGCGTACTGCAGCGGGATGCCGATGAAGACGAGGATCAGTCCGACGCCCACGATGTAGGCCATCACCTTGTACCGATGCAGTGCTCCCTCAATGCCCGGTCGGGTGAGGTAGGCCCAGGGCGCCCTCATGTGCTTCTCCGTACCACGGTACGTTCGGGTGAGCGCCAGGTATTGGCCCCTTGACGGCTCAGTTCGGCTAGGCGGGCGTTGTAGGCGGCCAGCTCGGGGTCGTCCGACGGGTCAACGGGTGACGAGAAAACGGGCGATGCCACCAGGGCAGGTTCCGTTTCTGATTCGGCCACGGGTGATTCGAGGCGGGCGGTGCGATTGCGCATGCCCTTGAGCCCGACCGTGTCGTAGTCGGTGTGGATGAACATCCACCAGAAGTAGACGCCGAGGATGGCGAAGATGGGCCACTCAATGGCGTAGAGGTAGCTCAGGCCGTTGCCGTCGGTGGCCCGCGTGATCTGCCACCAGGCCGCCGCCGCGCAGCCAGGCACGAAGAGAAGGACAAGCAGGTGCAACCCAAAGGCTCGCCGGGACAGCCACCGCTCGTGCACGAATGCCATGGTACCGGGGCCTGCGCATCGGAAGAATTCACCAGTAACCTGGCCCTATGCCTCCTGAGGTCGCCCGCTCCGAGCCGGCCTTCGTGGCCGACGAAGGCCCGATGTTGGACGGCTGGCTGGACTACCACCGGGCCACCCTGCTGCAGAAATGCGAAGGCTTGACCGACGACCAGATGGTTCAGGCCGCGGTGGCGCCCTCGGCGCTGACCCTGCTCGGCCTGCTGCGTCACATGACGCTGGTGGAATGGTGGTGGTTCGAGCACGTCTTCGCGGCAGGGCCCACGCCCGAGCCCTATGCCAACGAGGCCGATCCGGACGCCGACTTCAATGACCTGGTGCCCGAGTCGGCCGAGCAGGCCCGGGTGGAGTTCGTTCGCCAATGCGAGCACTCCAGGGCCCTGGTAGCCGCCGCTCCGAGCCTCAATGTGTTGACGCAATCCCCCGACCGGACGACCCGCCAGCTGCGGTGGGTGATGGTGCACATGATTGAGGAGTACGCCCGCCACAACGGCCACGCCGATCTCTTGCGGGAACGGATTGATGGCGCGGTCGGGGAGTGAACCTGCCCGGATCCATATCAACGGAGCATCGATACGAACTGCCGGTGGCCCGAGACGTGGTGTGGGACCTGATCAGTGAGGTCGACCGATACCGGGAGTGGTGGTCCTGGTTGCGCATCTTCGATGCCGCCGGTCTGGTGGAAGGCGATGCGTGGCGCTGCGAGGTGCAACCGCCCCTGCCCTACCCCGTGCGCTTTCGCGTGTACCTCGACGAGGTTGACGCTCCCTCGGTCGTCCGGGCCCGTGTCGAGGGCGACGTGATCGGCGCCGCCGTGCTGACCTTGGAAGAGACGGACACCGGCTGCACGGCTCTCCTGGTCAGCACCCTGGCCCCGGGCAATGCCACCTTGCGCCTCGTGTCACGGTTGGCGGCACCGGTCGCCCGCTTCGGCCACGATTGGGTCCTTGACTCGGGGGCCCGCCAATTCGTCGCTCGGGCCATCACCCCCACCCTGAGCGACTAGAAAGCCCCCGTTGTGAAATTCTCGTTCCGCCAAATTGTCGCGTCCGCCGGGGGCGCCGTTTTGGCTGCCGTCATCGCCTCCTTCTTCGGCGTCAAGGGCACCATCGTCGGGGTGGGCATCGGATCGGCCGCCGCCACCTTCGGCACGGCGTTCGTGGCCCAGTCGCTGGACCGGGGCCAGAAGGCGGTCAAGCAGGTGGTGGTGCGGGTGCCCGACACATCGACCCTCCTACGCCGGCTGGGGGGTACGGGCACGTCGGGCGTGACCTCGAGCGAGTCTGGCCCTTCCGACGTGTCGCCATTGACCGAAGACACGTCCAGCGCCGCCCTGACCGGTGACGAGGCACCGCCCACGGAGATTGTGGCGTCCCCCGAAGCAGAACCGGTCACCGATGTCGTGACGCCCGCGCCGGCCGAGCCGCCTACAGAGGTGGTGACTCCTGCGCCGGCCGACCCGCCCACGGAGGTAGTGACGTCAGTGGCGGAGCTGGCCCCCGTGCAGCCGCGTCGTCTGCGTTGGCCGGTCATCGCCGGCACGGCCGCGGTCGTTTTCATCCTCTCGCTGATGTTCGTCACCACCGTCGAACTGATCGCCGGCCGACCGTTGGCCAACCTGTTCGGCGGGCACGCCGGGGACGGTTCGACCACCGTCGGGCATTTCATCAGCCCACCGGTGGCCACCACGACGACACCCACGACCACCACCTCGACAACCTCGACATCGAGCACGTCCACGACCACCACATCGTCCACGACCACCACCAGCCTGCCCGGCAGCACTACGTCGAGTACGGACGTTGGCAGCGGGACGTCGACCACGACGACCGCCGGAGCATCGGGCGCGTCGACCACGACGACGTCGACCACCGCTCCCGGCTAAACCGGTCCGGCTACCAGCCCTTGAATTCCGAGGGCCGCCGCTCGATAAAGCTGGCGATGCCCTCCTTGGAGTCCAGCGTGTGCGTCACCAGTTCCTGACCCATGGCCTCGTCCTGGAACGAGGTGGCCCGGTCGACGTCGAGGGCACGGTTGGTCAGCCACTTGGCGACACCGATGGCCTTGGTCGGCCCACTGGCCAAGCGGGTGGCCCACTCCTCGACGGTGGCGGGGAGCTCGGCCCGGGGGACGATGCGATTGACCAGGCCCAGGCGGTAGGCCTCGGCAGCCGGGACGTCGTCGCCGAAGAAGAAGAGCTCCTTGGCCTTTTGGATCCCGACCAGGCGGGTCAGCAGCCAGGCCCCGCCGGCATCGGGGGCGATGCCGCGGCGCACGAAAACCTCGACGAACTTGGCCTCCTCGGCCATGATGACGAGATCGCAGGCCAGGGCCAGGTGCATGCCGCCGCCGGCGGCGGTGCCGTTGACACCGGCCATGACCGGCTTCTCGCAGTCGATGATGGAGGCCACCAGCGCCTGCCAGCCGTCGCGGATCATGCGGGCGCCCTCGCCCATGATGGCCTCGGGCGCATCCTCGGGCTTGGGGCGAGGGGCTAGTCGACCACCGCGCAGATCGGCGCCGGTGCAGAAGGCCCTGTCGCCGGCCGCCGTGATAACGACGACGCGGACGAAGAGATCCCCCGAGGCGTCGCGCACCCAGGCGGCGATCTGATCGCGCATGAACTGCGTCATGGCGTTGCCGGCGTCGGGCCGGTTCAACGTGATGGTGCAGACGCCGTTCTCGATGTGGCGGGTGACATCGTCTCCGGCGGGGCTCTCAGCGGTCTCGCTCATGTGTTCTCCTTGGTGTTTCTCGGTCCGGTCCGGGTCTGGGTGTCCGTGTCGGTGTTCACGTCAGGACGACCAGCGCGTCGGCTGCGACGACGCCGGTCGGCCCAGCCAGGAGTGGGTTGATATCGAGCTCGGCCAGGTCACCCGAGAGGTCGACCGCCAACTGCTGCACCTTCATCAGGACATCAACCAGGGCACCGCGATCGGCCGCCGGCTGCCCCCGGACACCGCGCAGCATGGCGCTGCCGGCCAGTTCGTCCAGCATGGCCAGGGCCTCGTTTTTGGCGAACGGTGGTACCCGGAAGGTCACATCCTTGAGGACCTCAACGAAGACACCACCCAGCCCGAACATGACCACGGGCCCGAAGAGGTCGTCGTGTGCCACGCCCACCACCGTCTCAATACCGCGCACCATCTCGGCCACCAGGACGCCGTCGATGTGGGCCTTGGACGCCGATTTTTTGGCCGCGGACATGAGCTGCTTGTAGATCCGCTTGGCGTCGTCCTCGTCACGCACGCCGACCGAGACCAGACCGAGATCCGACTTGTGCAGGATGTCGGCCGAGACGATCTTCATGACCACGGGGAAGCCGATCCGTTTGGCCGCCTTGGCGGCGTCGGCGGCCGAGGTCACCACTTTCTCCTTGGGCACGGCAATGCCGTAGGCCGAGAGGAGCGCCTTGGAGTCCTGCTCGGACAGTGTGCTGCCGCTGCTCAGACGTTGGCCGCTGGGAGCGAAGAGCCGGTCGGCCTTGGCCGCAGCCGGGCTGGCCACCTTCACCGGGCTAGCGAAGGCCGACGTGTAGCCGCTGACGAAGCGGTGATGGTCGAAGTAGGCCTTGGCCGCCATGACGGCGTTGGTGAACGTGCGGAAGGTGGGGACCGTGCTGCCGAGCAGCGTCTGGCGGTAAGCCTCCTCGTCACCCACCGGCGATCCCCACACCACGAACATCGGCTTGTCGGTGGTGGCCGCGGCCGCCACCAGGTCCTCGCACAGTTTGTTGCCCATGGAGGGGAGGGCGCCGGTGATGGGGCACAGCAGCAGGTCGACGTTGGGATCGGCCAGCATGGTCTCGATGATCTTCGGCCCCCTCCAGTCCCGCACCGGCGCGCCGCCGTTGTCCACCGGGTTCGACACACGCAGGTAGGGAGGGATCCAGGTGTGCAATTCGGTCTGGGAGTGCTTGGTCAAGGGCGGTACCTCGAGCCCGGCGGCCGCCACCATGTCCGCCATGTGGGCGCCGGTGCCGCCGGAAATGGAATACACGCAGACCCGTCCGCCGGCGCCGTTCTTGAGGCGGCGGATGGCCGCCGCACTCGGGGGCTTGGTGCGGGCCAGGGCAGCCGAGACGTCGAGCAGCTGGTCCAGCCCGTCCACCCGTTGCACGCCGTACTGGCGGAAGACGGCCGAGACGACGGCATCGGATCCGGTGAGATGGCCCGTGTGGGCCTTGGCCATGGAGGTGCCTTCGTCGGTCCGGCCCACCTTGACGGCGACGATCGGGATCTTCTTCTTGGCGGCATGGTCGGCCGCCAGCTGCAGGGTGCGCCCGTTCTTGAAGCCCTCGATGTAACAGGCCACGGCGCCGGTGGTCTTCAGATCGGAGAAATATTTGATGAAGTCGGCCGCCTCCATGTCCGCCTCGTTGCCCAGCGGCGCCCAGTGTGAGAGGCGGATGCCGATTTCCTGGCCCTGGAAGATCGGTCGGCCCTGATGGCCGCTCTGGGTGATCAGTGCGATGGCCTTGGTGGGGATGTCCTCACGGAACACCTCGAAGGCGTTGAGGTTGGTGTTGGGCCCGAGCACGTGGATGGTCCCGCTGGCGATGACCGACTCCATCTCGTCTTGCAGTTTGGCGCTCTCTTCGCCCACCTCGGCGAAGCCGGCGGCGAAGACGATGGCGAACTTAGCATTGGCGGCCACGGCGTCGCGCAGGATCGGCACCGGGTCACCCACCAGGATGGCCACGAGGTCGAGCGGTTCGGTGATGTCGGTCAGCGCGGCCGCGCAGGGACGTCCGGCCACTTCGGTGCGGTTGGGATTGACGAAGAACACGGTGGCGCCGCGCTCTTCGGCCCAGATGGTGATCTTCTGGGTCAGCGCGGTGTTGGGGCGGGCGTTGGTGTCCGATGCGCCGACGACGGCGACGCGCTGGGGCCGAAAGAAGGTGTCCAGGTCGATGGTGCGCAGGCTGGTCGGTCGACCGGTGATGTCAAGGGCCGGCCCCTTCGGAGCCTTGGGTGCGCTCGCTGCCTTGGGTGCGGTGCTGCGCTTGGCCTTCGTGGGTGTAGCCATGTCCCTCCCTCATCGGCACCGCCCAACCAGGATGTGCGGCCAGACACAGTGCTGCGCCCGTCCCCCAACAGCTCCGGGTGGAGGTGCGGCATCCCCGGCGACGAGGTGCCCGCAAACGCCGTCACCGTATATGACATTCATGTCAGTGTCGATCCTGGCGCGATGGCGTTGCGCTGGTCAGTTAGCCGAATTGTGACTGCACGTTCGCGCCGTTACGGTATGTGACAGACGTGTCAGTCTTCATTCTCAATTGGGGGTTTCATGGGCATTCTTGACGGCAAGATCGCGATCGTGACCGGGTCCGGCCATGGCATCGGGCGCGGTGAAGCACTGGAACTGGCGGCGCAGGGCGCCCAGGTCGTCATCAACGACCTGGGCAGTTCGACCATCGGGGAGGGGGCTGACAAGCAGGCGGCCGATGAGGTGGTCGAGGTCATCAAGGCCCGCGGTGGCGAGGCTGTGGCCAACTACGACGACGTCTCCAGTTTCGCCGGGGCCGAGAACCTCATCAACTCGGCCTACGAGGCCTTCGGAGGCCTCGACATCCTGGTCAACAACGCCGGCATCATGCGGGACAAGATGATCGTGTCCATGTCGGAGGACGAGTTCGATTCGGTGGTCCGGGTGCACCTCAAGGGGACCTTCGCCACCACCAAGTTTGCCTGTATTCGCTGGCGGGAGCGCTTCAAGGAGGGGGACAACGTCCGGGCCTCCATCGTCAACACCGTGTCGTCCGCCGGCCTCCAGGGCAACCCCGGTCAGGCCAACTACGGCTCGGCCAAGGCGGCCATCGCGGCACTGACCATCATCACTTCGCTGGAGGGGTCCCGGTACGGCGTGCGGGCGAACGCCCTGGCCCCCGGCGGCATGACCCGGATGACCGGTGGCGTGATCAAGGACATGGAGCTCAAGGAGCCCGACGAGTTCGCCGATGACGAGTTCAGCCGGCTCAATCCCCGGAACTCGGCCCCCATCGTGGCCTGGCTCGGTTCCGACCAGGCCCTGCATGTGACGGGACAGGTCTTCCGGGCCGTGGGCACCAACATCGCCCGTTACGAGCCCTGGAAGCTCGGGGCCAGTATCGACAATCCCAAGGGCGAACTCAAGTGGGACCCGGCCGACATCGCGGCCGAGATCAACGCGCAGATCTTCCAGTCCCGCAACCCCGGCCTGAAAATGGGCGGCGGCTGACCCACCGCGGTAGGCCCTCAGTACCGAGCTGCCTCTACGTACGAACAAGGAACAGGAGCAACATGCCGAACCGCCGGGTGGCCATTGTGGGCGCCTCGACTTCCGATTGCGGTCGCGTCGACGACAAGACCGCCTTCGAGCTGAACTTCCAGGGCGTGACGCGCGCGTTGGCCGACGCCGGCATCGACAAGTCCGAAGTGGACGGCATCGGCTCGTTGAACGGGACGCTGCCGCCCATTGAGCTGGCGGAGTATCTCGGCATCCGGCCCAACTGGGCCGACTCGACCGGTCACGGCGGCAGCATCTGGGAGTTCATGGTCGAGCATGCGGCGGCCGCCATCTCGCAGGGCATCGTCGAGACGGTGGTCCTGACCTACGGGTCGACCCAGCGCGCCGACCTGAAGAAGAAGCTGCGTATGGCCAACCTCTCCTTTGGCACCCGGGGCCCGGTGCAGTTCGCCGCCCCCTTCGGCCACCCCGTCGGCTCGCACTACGCCATGGTGGCCCGCCGCCACATGTACGAGTTCGGTACGACCATTGAGCAGTTGGCCGAAGTTGCGGTTTCCACTCGATACAACGCCAGTCTGAATCCGGATGCCTTCTACCAAGACTTGATCACGATTGACGATGTGGTCGATGCGCCGATGGTGTGGGACCCCCTGACCAAGTTGCACTGCTGCATCCGGACCGATGGCGGTGGCGCCATCGTCCTGACCAGCGAGGAGCGGGCCAAAGACTGCGCCAACACACCGGTCTGGGTGCTCGGCACGGGAGAAGCGGTGTCACACACCACCATGAGCGAGTGGGAAGACTTCACCGAGTCACCCTGCGTGCGCTCAGGCAAGCTGGCCTTCGATCGAGCCGGACTGACCCCGGCCGATATGGACATCGCGCAGATCTACGACGCCTTCACGCCCATGGTCATCCTCACCCTCGAAGGTCTGGGGTTCTGCCAGAAGGGCGAGGGCGGGGCCTTCGTGGAGGATGGCCGACTCCGGGTGGGCGGTGCGCTGCCCACCAATACCGACGGCGGAGGGCTCTCATCGTGCCAGCCGGGCATGCGGGGCATGTTCCTGCTCATTGAGGCGGTCAAGCAGCTGCGGGGCGAGTGCGGCGCCCGCCAGGTGGCCGACCCCAAGCTGGCCTGCGTCAATGGCACCAGCGGCTGGTTCAGCGCCGCCAGCACCGTCATCCTCGGCCTGGAGTAGCGCCGCCAGGCCGTAGCCTGGTTCCCATGCCGGCTCCCTACGACGTGTCGCGCTCGGAGTTGGACCAGATACTCGAGGGTGAGCCGGCCTTCCGGGCCCGCCAGGTGTGGGAGAGCCTGCATACGCGGGTGCTCCGACCCGACGAGATGACCGAGTTGCCACTCGCCCTACGCGACATGGTCTCCCGGGCTTTGCCGCCGGCGTTGACCGAGGCCTCCCAGCGCTCGGCCGATGACGGCCAGACCACCAAGTGGCTGTGGTCCCTGCACGACGGGGCGCAGGTGGAGACCGTCCTCATGCACTACTCGGACCGGGTCACGGTCTGCGTATCGACCCAGGCGGGTTGCGCCATGGCCTGCCAGTTCTGTGCCACCGGGCAGGCCGGCTTTCAGCGCCAGCTCAGTGAGGGCGAGATCGTGGAGCAGGTGGCCGAGGCCATGCGGGCGGCCCGGCCCCGCCGGCTGTCCAATGTGGTCTTCATGGGCATGGGCGAACCGCTCTCCAATTACGACCGGGTGTGGGCCGCCGTGCAGCGACTGCACGGCGAGATGGGTCTTTCGGCTCGGCACCTGACGCTCTCCACCGTGGGCATTGTGCCGGGGATCCGGCGCCTGGCCAGCGAATCGTTGCCGGTCAATTTGGCCGTCTCATTGCATGCGGCCAACGACGAGAAGCGCGACGAGCTGGTGCCCATCAACAAGCGCTATCCGCTGCGTCAGCTCTCCGAGGCCTGTGCCGAGTACGTCGAAGCCACCGGCCGGCGCTTGTCCATCGAGTGGGCCATGATCCACGAGGTCAACGATCAGGGCAGCGACGCCGCTGAGCTGGCGCAGTTCGCCCGGCCACTGGCGGCGCACGTCAACCTCATCCCACTCAACCCGACACCGGGCTACGCCGTGCGCGGCACCGCCATGGGGCGCGTGCGGAACTTCCGGGACCAACTGGAGAGCCTGGGTGTCAACGCCACCGTGCGCATGACCCGGGGCGCGGAGATCGACGCCGCCTGCGGGCAGTTGGCGGCCTCGGTCGGGAAGAAGACCCGGGTCACGCTCGGTCTGGAGCCGGCATGAGCAGCACCGACGAGATCGTCGAACAGATCCTGCGCACCTACGACACCATCACCGTGGTGGGTGCGAGCGAAGCAACCGAGAAGCCGGCCCACTACGTGCCGGCCCACATGCAGGAGCAGGGCTGGCGCATCATCCCGGTAAATCCGCATGCCACCGAGATACTGGGCGAGCCGGTCTTCCCCACTCTGGCCGACGTCCCTCGCCCCATTGGGCTGGTCGACGTCTTCCGTCCATCTCCGGCCACCCCGGACGTGGCTCGCCAGGCTGTGGCCGCCGGGGCCACTGCGTTGTGGCTCCAGCTGGGCATCGCCTCGGCCGAGGCGCGTCACATCGCCGAGGAGGCCGGCCTCCTCTATGTCGAGGACCGCTGCCTGATCGTTGAGCAACGCCGGCTGGGCCTCCGGGCGCCGGCCGGGTGAGCAGCGTCCCCGAAGCGGCCTCTTACACTGCGGACATGGAGTCCGAGCAGATCTTCCGGGTCACCGTGCGGGCTCGCTTCGGCCAGCTGAGCCCGGCGACCAAGGTGTCGCTGGTGGCCGCGCTCGACGACCACGACGTCACCCGATCGGCCTTCACCCGTGAAGGCACCCTCACCTATGACGCCCACATCGGTGCCTTCGGGCTGCGCTACGAGATTCGTCTCCCGGCTGACCAGCCCGAGGAAATGGCGGGCCAGGCGCCGCGCCGGGAAGCCGAGTCCTTTCTTTCAGTGATGGGGTTTCCCCACGGGGAACTGCGGGTCAGCACGACGGCGATGGCGTCCATGTGGCATTCCTCGGGCGCCTGAGCGGTCGGGCGCAACAGCCATGGGAACGATCGCCATTGCCCGGGTCTATGACGACATTGAGCGGGACCCGCAGCACTGCATCCTGATCGATCGTCTGTGGCCCCGTGGCCTGGCCAAGGCCGACGCCCCGTTCTCGACCTGGGCCAAGGACGTGGCGCCCAGCACCGAGCTTCGCAAGTGGTACGACCACGATCAGGCTCGTCTGGCTGAATTCGCCGAACGATACCGGCACGAGTTGGCCACGCCATCCGCGGTCGACGCCCTGCACACGCTGCGTCAGCAGATTGAGGGCGACGACGTGATCCTGCTCACCGCCACCAAGGATCTGGCGCTCTCCCACGCCTCGGTGTTGCGTGATGTGCTGCTCGCCTCTTAAGTCTTCGCACCGCGCTGCTTGAAGTACCGCGCAAGATGGAACAGCCAGTAGAAATTCACACCCCAACCGGCGCCGAAGGACTTGGGCGGGAAGAAGCGTGGCTCGTCCGGATTCCAGGCCCGGGACTTGAGTCGGCTCACCGTCGGGCGCCGTAGGTCGTAGGGCAGAGCGCCCACATGCCCCTGGGGTGTTGGTACGGCGGGATTCTCCGGAACGGCATTGGGTTGCTCATGTGTACTCATGGAGTACCTCCATCAACCCCTATACCCCGGTACGCCGGTTGCCAACATGGTGGCTCCTAGCCCCCCGGCAGAATGCACACGATCACCTGCACGCACGGCTTGGTCGTAGTGGTCGTCGTGGGCGGAACCGTGGTCGTGGTGGTCGTCGGATGCGTGGTTGTCGTCGGCGCCTCGGTTGTCGTCGTCGTGGGCGGAACCGTGGTCGTGGTGCTCGATGCCGTCGTGGTGGTGGCGGCAGTGTGCTTTGTCGTTGTCGTGGTGACTGTCTTGTGGACGACGGCCCGCGTCGTCGTGGTCACCGCGCTGGTCGTCGTGCTGGTTGGAGCGACACTGGTCGTCGTGACGGCCACCGAGGTGGACGTGGTGGTGGCGCTCAGGTGCACCTTGGGAGCGGCCGCCGGCGGAAGCTTGGCCGTGCCGGGGGAGCGCAGCAGAACTGCACCCAGCGCGCCGGCCAGAATGACGGCGACGGCGATCCATACCCACAGGCTGAAGCCGGAACGGTCGTCGTCAGTATCGAAGATGAACTCGTCGTGGATGGACGGGCTCATCGGGCCGATTTCGAGTCGACTGCTGTTGTCTTCTCGTCCATAGCTGCGGATCTCCCCATTGGGCGCCGGTCACCGACCGGCGCAGCGCCTAGCCACGATACAACCGCGAGACCCGATACTCGTGCGATCTCAGGCCCCACTCAGCCGGCCAAGCCCTTGTCAGCCGCCCAGTCCTCGTTCATTTACGGCGTCGTACATGGTGATGCTCATCGACGTAGGGGTGACGGTCGTGTCTGCAGGTGGGGTTGGAGGCTCTCCCGCCATGGCAGCCAGGTGCGCGTTCAGGGCTTCCTGGCTCTCCCAGCGCTCGAAAAGCAGCACCCGGGTCGGCTCCAGCGGGTCGGCGCTGAAGGTGTAGTCGAGGCACCCTGACTCGGCGCGCGAGGAGCGCATACGATCCAGCCGGCTGACCACGAACCGATCCCGTTCATCAGCCGCACATTCGAATACGCCAGTGACGATGACCATTGCTCTCCTTGTGTTGGGTTGCCCTTGCGATTGAGCTGCCTTGTCTAGCGGGACCTGGGTTGCTTTTGTCGAGTCGACTCGGACATGAAGGCGATGGGCACGGTGGAGCCCACGGCGCGATCGAGCGTGGCAATACGGCGGCCGGACTGCACCGCCGCCTTGGGCGGGCGGACCTGATCGCCCAGGAACTCCACGGTCGCATCGAAATCGGTGGTCGTGAAGGCCAGGCCCCAGAATTGCGTAGGCCCGGGCCGGGCCGGTTCGGACCCCACAACTTCGAGAATCGTCCGCCCGGTCCGGAAGAAGGCTTGAGTGAGGGGTTGCTCCTTGCTTCCTGCGTCCCGGGTGCGCCGCAGTGCCAGGCCGAGGGTCTCCAGCGCGGCGATGGTGCGGGGCAGGTCGGGCGCGGCGATCACCAGGTGGTCGAGCGCGCTGACACCATTCGGATGAGGCGAGGCCGGGTCTGAGCCTGAGGTCGCCGGCGCCTCAGGGACCGCCCCGTGGGCCGAGGGGAATTCATCGAGGCCATTGGCGTCGGCACCCTCGAGTGTCCAGCCCGTCACGCCCCGCCCGGCCGCGCCCAGGCGGAAGCAGATGTCGCTGACCCAGCAGCAGCCGGCGATCACCGAAAACCCGAGGTGGACCCACAGCTGGGGCCGATCGGCCACATCCAGCAGGGCGATTTCGGGCACGATGGGACGCTACACAGTCTGTTGGCGGCCGTCGCCAACCATGGCTAACGACGGCGACATCGCCGAGGAGCGCTCAACCATGTGGATCGGAAAGTTCGTCATTCTCTTTGCCGCCGGCCTGGTGGGGGCCAACGCCGTCCCGCACTACGTCAAGGGGATCACCGGGGCCCGACACATGAGCCCGTTCGGTAAGCCGTCATCGGCCGTGGTCAACGTGGCCTGGGGAGCCAGCAACCTGCTCGGTGCCCTGTGGCTGGGCGTATGGGCGAGCCACTACGGGGTGACTATCGGAGCCGGCGGATCCGTGGTGATCGCCGGGGCGCTGGTGTCGGGCCTGGCCCTGGCCAAAGGTTGGCAGGACGATCCGCTGGCCCGTGGCGAGTTGCCCCCGATTGGCTCACCCGGCGCCTGATCGGTAGAACAAGGGTCATGGCAAAGAACGCACGGGTCGTGCGACCCTCATGGGCCTGGTTCACTCTCTTGGATGGCGGGTTGGTTGCTCTGGCGGTGCTCTCGACCAATCAGGATCTGCACGCCAGCGTCAGCGAGTCTCTCCCGGCACCGTTGCCGGCCCGGCCCGCCCTGCGCAAGCTGCTGGGTGCGGCAATCGCCGTGCACGTGGGCGAGGCCATGGTGGCTACCCGCATGGCCCGTCGCCGTGGCCTGCCGGCTCGCGGCTGGGCCTTGCAGACCTTCATCGTGGGCTTCCCGTCGCTCGGGAAGCTGCGTCGCCTCCCAGTCTGAAGCTGAGGGCCTAGCGGTTCTTCCAGACCGGCGTGCGCTTCTCGGCGAACGCCTTGGGTCCTTCGGTGGCGTCCTCGCTGGAGAACACCTGGCCCGAGAGCTCGGATTCGATCTTGTAGGCCTCGCGCATGTCGGTGGCCAGACCACGGATGACCGATTCCTTGGTCTTGCGCACGGCAAAGGGACCGTTGGCCGTGATGCGGCGGGCGTAGTCGAAGGCCCGATCCATCAGGTCGGCCGGACGGCAGACCTCGTTGAGCAGGCCCATCTCGTAGGCCCGGGCGGCCGGGACCCGGTCGGCACAGAGCAGGAGCTCCATGGCCGCCGGATAGGGGATCTGCCGGGGCAGGCGCACGGTGGTGCCACCGCCGGCGAAGAGGCCCCGCTTGGGCTCCATCACGCCGAACGACGCGGTGTCGCTGGCCACCCGCAGGTCGCAGCCGCCCAGCATCTCCATGCCGCCGGCCACGCAGTTGCCGTTGATGGCGGCCACGATCGGTTTGTAGAGCTTGGAACCGCGCAGCACGGCCTTGACGCCGTCGTCGAGTCGATAGCCGCCGAGTTCGGAGACCTCGCCTGACTTCATCTGCTTCTGCAGCTGGGTGATCTGCGGGATGTAGGTCTTGAGGTCGGCCCCCACGCAGAAGTCCTCACCCACGCCGGTGATGATGGCCACGAAGGCGTCGTCGTCCTCGCCGAAGCGGTCCCAGGCGCAACGAAGCTGGAAGAAGTGCTCCATGTCCAGCGAGTTGCGCGCCTCGGGCCGGTTGATGGTGATGGTGGTGATGTGGTCGTCGCCGGCCACGTAGTCGATGGACACTGCCTCGTAGCCCCTATTCCCGGTCGAGCAACTGGGCCATCGTCCCCATGTTGACGATCTTGCCGTCGTTCTTGGCGTACTTGGCTCGTGACACCGTCGCCGTATCGACGTCGGAGGCCTCGGCCCGCAGGGCCGACACCGTGCACTTCTCGCGGGGACGGACGGCGAAGGGGTCGAACTGGAAGTGCTTCATGGCGTTGAGGTGGGTCATCTTGTTGATCTCCTCATCGGTGCACTGCTCCAGGTACTTCATGGCCGCTTCGGGCGACGTGGGCCAGGTGGAGTCCGAGTGCGGGTAGTCGCACTCCCATGTGATGTTGTCGATGTTCATGTACCCACGGTTGGCCACGCCGAAGGCGTCGTCAATGAAGCAGGTGATGATGCGCTCCTTGAAGAGCTGGCTGGGCAGCATGTCGCCGAAGTCCTGGCCGGTCCACTTGCGGTGGTGCTCGTAGACGTAGTCGATGCGCTCAAGGGCATAGGGGATCCAACCGATGCCGCCTTCGGAGAGGGCGAAGCGCAGGTCCTTGTACTTGCGCAGGATGGGCGACCACAACAGGTCGGCCGCCGCCTGGACCATGTTGATGGGTTGCAGGCTGATCATGACGTCGATCGGTGCCTCTACCGAGGTGATGAGCAACGACGACGACGACCCCAGATGCATGCAGACCACGGTGCCCTCGTCGGCACAGGCGGTCCAGAAGGGGTCCCAGTGGTCATTGTGCAGCGAGGGCCAGCCCAACTTTTCCGGGTTCTCCGAGAACGTGACGGCGTGGCAGCCCTTCTTGGCCACCCGGCGCACTTCGGCCGCCGCCAATTCGGGGTCCCAGATGGCCGGGATGGCCAAGGGGATGAAGCGACCGGGTTCGGCGCCGCACCACTGGTCGATGTGCCAGTCGTTGTAGGCGCGGATCATGGCCAGCGCCTCGTCCTTGTCTTCCGTGCGGGCGAAGAG
The DNA here is from genome assembly GCA_036268485.1 of Acidimicrobiales bacterium. GTDB lineage: Bacteria > Actinomycetota > Acidimicrobiia > Acidimicrobiales > RAAP-2 > Bog-473. The sequence continues at coordinate 83,703 of DATAUC010000067.1, read as the reverse complement.
TTGGCCGCAGAACTGGGGAAACGAGGGGAAGCACATGGAGCCGAGTACGCCGTTGACCGACATGTCGCGCACGCGCTCGTGCACGTCGTAACAGCCCGGTCGCATGTCATCGAGCGAGGTGGGCTCAATGCCGTACTCCTCGGGCGGCCGGCCCACCACGGCATTGAGGCCGACGTTGGGGATCTCGTTCCCGTTGTAGTGCCAGTAGTCGGTGCCGTCGTCCCGGCGGATCAGCTGGGGGGCCCTGTCCTGGTATTTGGCCGGGAGCAACCCGTCGAACATGCCTCGGGGCTCGATCACGTGGTCGTCCACGCTGACCAGAATCAGATCTTCGGTGCGCATTGCCGTCCTCCCCTGGGTGTCCAGACTTTCCTGACACCCGTGTCAGTTACCTTACGCCCCGGGTGGGGCGCCATGCGAGAGCGCCAGCCAGAGCCGGCAAGCACCAGACCACCAGCACCTCCCGTCAGGGTACGGGCGGCGGGGGCTTCGGCGTACCCGAGTAACTCTTGATCAGCTCGGGAAAGGGGTTGGCCGCCTTGGCCAGCGGTAGGGGCTCGGGGAACGACATCTTGGATGTATCGAGGAAGTCGATCAGCGAGGCTGCGTTGGCATCGCGGAAGGTCAGGGCGGGCAGGTTCCACTGCTGCTCAATGGTGGCCAGCACCGAGGTGTGATCGTGCACCACGTTGGTCACCTCGTGCGGCTTGGAGTACGGGCTGATCACCACGGCCGGAATGCGCGGGCCGTAGAGGGTGTAGTCCCCCGGTGCGTTGCTGGCCGACAGCATGGGCAATTTGGTGTCCGGAGCCGGGGCCCGGGGCGGGGTCACGTGGTCGTAGTAGCCGCCGTGCTCGTCGTAGAGCCAGACCAGCAGGGTGCGGTGCCAGGCCGGGCCCGTCATGACCGCGCTGGTGATCTTGGCCATGAAGGCCTCACCGAGCTGGATGTCCTCGGGGTGCTCTTCGGATTCGGCGGTGTTGTTGAGCACATTGCCGATGGTGGAGAAGGTGGGGATGGGCAACGGAGTGATCTTGCCGGACAACTCGCCGACGATGGCCCCCATGTTGCAGTCCACCAGGCTGACCGCGGGCAAGGTGCCCAGGGCGGCGTCGATGTAGAACTCGGCGATGCTGGTGAAGTTGAGCGGGTGCTTGAGCACCGTGTCGAACATGATGATGGGGGTCGGCGCGTCGGAGAAGTAGTTCTTCCAGCTGACGTTGTGCTTACTCATCAGGTCCCAGATGGTCCCGTTGGGCGGGTAGTTCGTGGTGACGTTGTCAATGTCGGTGGAGATGATGCCCTGCGCCGTGGCCGACATGAGGAAGCGCCGGTTGGGGTAGGTCTGGGCCGGCGTCGAGCAGAACCAACGGTTGGCCAGGCAGAAAGTGCTGGCCAGCGAGTAGTAGAAGGGCAGGTCCTCGTCGGTGTAGTAGCCCATCGACCCGGGCCCGGTGGCGGCGAACCCGTTCATGGCGCCGCCGTTGATCTGCTGATGGCTGTCGTTCCAGCTCTGGCTCCCGGTGTCCTGGGCACCTACGGCCCCGCTCTGGTGGTAGACGGGCATGCGCTCGCCGTCCAGCGGGTTCCAGTTGATCGGTTCTCCGGCCTTGTTGAAGGTGAAGCCGTCGGCCTTGGGCTGGCCGCGCAACGGCAGCATGCCGAGGTAGTTGTCGAAGGAGTGGTTCTCCATCATGGCGATCACGATGTGGTCGAAGGGGAAGGCCCCCGTCTTCACGCCGAGGGGCAGTGAGGGGTAGGGCACGGAGTCGGGCCAGCGCAGGGTGGGTGCATCGGTGGCGCCGGCGGCGTTGGCCACGCCGTTGAGGGCGAAGGGCAGCGCGGCGGCCGCCCTCATACCGGCACGCAGGATGGTGCGGCGGTCATACGTACGGCGGTCAAAGGGGCTCACGGGCTGTCCTCCCTGTTGCTGTGCGTGGCGGGGCTGTTCAGGTGCGAGGTTGGGACCGAAGTCAGTTACGGGGCGGAGGTCGGAGCGGACTGGTCTCCTGGACCGGCATGACGTTCACGCTGGGTGGCGGGTAGGCGATGCCGGCGTCGAAGGTGCCGGTCAGGGCGTTTAGGATGACCTGCTCGTCAACCAGCGGCACGGTCAGCGAAGCATTGGGCAGTTCGGGGATCGCCGTGTTGGGGGGAATGCCCAGCGACAGCGCACTGGTCATGTCGCCCGTCACACCCCGGCGCCAGGCCGAGATGTTGGGCGCTTCCACCCCGAACACCTTCTCGATGAAGCGCAGGGTCGAGGTGTGGTCGAACACCTCGCTGCTCAGGTAGCCGCCCTGGCTGAAGGGTGACATGACGAAGCACGGGACCCGGAAGCCCAGACCGACCGGGCCCACCACGCCAGCGGCGTCCTTGGGCAGCGGGTTCATGGTGAGGTACTCGCCCTCGGTACCCGGGGGCGGGGTGGGGGGTTCGACGTGATCGAAGAAGCCGCCATTCTCGTCGTAATTGAGGATGAAGACGGTCTGGGCCCACACGTCGGGGTTCGAGGTGAGGATGTTCAGCACCGACTGCACCAGGTTCTCGCCCCACTGCGGGGCGGTGGCCGGGTGCTCGCACTGGACGACCGGACCGTGGATCCAACTGACCTGGGGCAGCTTCCCCGAAGCCACGTCGGCGGCGAAGCTGAGCGGGTACACCGGCGCCAGCGCCTTTTCGACCAGGGCGCGGCCCCGGGTCGTCGTCAGTTCGTTGTAGGCCTTGAAGTAGGGGAGCGGGCTGAACAGGGCCAGCCCGGTCGGGTCGTTGTAGACCTTCCAGCTCACCCCGGCGTCCAGCAGGCGCTCGGGCATGGTCTCCCAGTGGAACTTGCCGGTCTGGAGTGCCCGCCCCTCCACCTGGGTGATGAGGACGGGTCCGCCGCCGCGGCCGTCGGGATCGATGGTGCCCGAGAGCGCCATGGTGCGGTTGGGGTCGGTCGGGCCCAGCACCGAGGAGAAGTAGTGGTCGCAAATGGTGAAGGCGTCCGCCAAGCCGTAATAGAAGGGGAGATCCTTGCGGCTGAAGTGGCCCATGGTGGGGGCGAAGTTCTTCAGCCCGTCGCCGGCCAGGTGCGCCTGGACCCAGCCGTCCATCCACCCCCCGTTCCAACTCTCGTGCTGAGGTGCCCAGTTGTGGGTGATGTCGTTGGTGCACTCGCCGTTCTCTTTGGGGAAGACCTGCTGGAGTTCGAACGGCTGCATGTACTTGCCCGAATCGACGCCGTGGCCAGGCCCGTAGCCGTACTGGTTGAAGACCGGCGCCAGCGTGCCGAAGATGTTGTTCACCCGTACGTTGGGATCGGAGAAGCCGCGCACGCCGGACATGGTCCCGAAGTAGTGGTCAAAGGACCGGTTCTCCTGCATGAGGATGACCACGTGCTTGATGTCGCTCAGCGACGCGTTGGCGGGGGCGCTGACCGCCATGGCCCGCTCGAGGCTGGCGCCGGCGGCCGATGAGAGGCCCGCCGAGACGGCGCCGGCCGCCCCCAGGGCGATGCCACCTTTGAGGAGGTTTCTCCTCGATACGCGTCGCGACTGCCCCGGCGCGTTCGCCTGCTGCTCGTCCTCGCTCACCTAACCGCCCCTCGTCGCACTCGGTGTGGGCGTCGCTCACCGCACGAGTACGCCCACCCGCCGGATGCAGCGTAGCCAGGCCGCCCCGACCAGGCCCGTCAGGTCAGGGTTCTGTCACGCAATTGCCGCCTGGAGGGTGGGTGCCGCCACGCCGCGTCGGGGCAGGATGATGTCGTCAATCAGGCCGTAGGCCACCGCGTCGGCGGCGGTCAGGTAGTGGTCCCGATCGATATCGAGGGCCACCTGCTCGACCGGACGGCCGCTGTGGTGCGAGATGATCTCGGACATCCGGTGCGTCAGGGCCAGGACCTCGCGCAGCTGGATCTCCATGTCCGAGGGCGCGCCCCGGGTCCCGGCCGAGCCCTGGTGGATCATGATGCGCGAGTTGGGCAGGGCGAACCGCTTCCCGGGCGCACCGCCGCACAGGATCATGGCGGCGGCCGACATGCCCATGCCCACGCAGATGGTGGAGACGTCGGGCGCCACGTGCTGCATGACGTCGTAGATGGCCATGCCGGCGTAGGCCATGCCGCCCGGCGAGTTGATGTAGAGGTGGATGTCCTTCTCCTCGTTCTGGGCCTCCAGGAAGAGCATCTGGGAGATGATCAGGTTGGCCACCTGGTCGTCCACCTCCTGGCCCAGGAACACGATGCGCTCGCGCAACAGCTGCGAGTAGATGTCGAAGGCCCGGTCGCCCCGGGCACCCTCCTCGATCACGGTCGGCACGAATATCTGCTGCGGGCTCGGCATGAGGCGCTCCTTCTCATTCGGGATGTCCACCGCACGGATGGTCCACCACGAGAATATCTCATATATGAGATAATGGTGCATCGTGAACGAGCGACGACATCAACCGGTCTTCCCCGGCTTCCGCCAGATGGCCGAACGCCGGCAGTCACTGAGCGGGCAGCTCACGGCCCTACGCCACGAGCTCGGCCTGTCCCAGGTGGAGGTGGCCGCCCGCATGGGTACCTCGCAGTCGGCCGTGGCCCGCTTCGAGGCCGGCGACCTCGATGTCCGGCTCTCCACGGTGCAGCGGTATTCGATGGCCCTGGGGGCCCGACTGGAATGGAGCATCGACCATGCCTGACAACGACTGGTCCCAGATCTTGGCCCGACGGCTCTTCGAGCAGCGGATCGTCCAATTGCACGGCCCGATGGATGATCAGCTGTCCATGCGAGTCTCCGCCGAGTTGATGACGCTCGATGCCGAAGGTGACGACGCCGTGACCCTGCGCATCGACAGCGGCCAGGGCAGCCTGGCGGTGGCGCTCACCCTGATGGATGTGGTCGAGCTGCTGGGCGTGCCCGTGCGGGCTCTGGGGATGGGCCAGCTGGGGGCCGCCGCCATCGGGGTGCTGGCCGTCTGCAGCCATCGGGCCGCGCTGCCCAGCACCCGGTTCACACTGCGCGAGCCCACCACCCAGGCCGAGGTCCATGCCCGCAACGTGGCCCAATGGGCCGAGCTGCACGCCGGTGAGCGGGAACGCTTCTGTGCGCGGGTGGCGGCCGCGGTGGGTCAGCCTGCCTCCGTGGTGGCGGCGGACATGGCCAGCGGCCGCTTCCTTGGCGCGCCCGAAGCCATGACCTATGGCCTCCTGGACGAGGTCTGCGGCCCCGAAGCCGAAATCCACCACATGCCCGGCCCCCCGATCGGATTCCGTCCCCGCCGCTGAGCACCTGTCTACGATGCGACCATGACCCTTGAGGGACCACGCATCGCGCCACTTCCATCGACCGAGTGGGACGACCGTCTGTCCCGGCTCCTGGCCGCGTCACCCGGGGGGACGGCGGAGCCGATGCACATCTTCACCACCCTGGCCCAGGCGCCCGAGCTCTTCCGGCGCTGGCTCGGTTTCGGCGGCGCGCTGTTGCGCGGGCGGCTTCCGGGGCGCCTGCGCGAGCTCGTGATCCTGCGCACCGCCTACCGGTTCAACGGACGCTACGAATGGGCCCACCACATTGAGCTGGGCCAGGCCCAGGGCATCACCCGACCCGAGTTGGAGGCCCTGGGTGGTGACCTCGACACGGTCCAGTGGGACCATTTCGAACGCGCCGCTCTGGACGCCGTCGATGAGACGGCCGACGACGGGGCGGTGACCGATGCCACCTGGTCCCGGTTGGAGTCCCGGCTCGACAACGGCGAGTTGCTCGAGTTCCTGATGCTGATCGCCCACTACCTCATGCTGTCGACCGTGTTGCGCTCGCTGCGGGTGCCGCTCGAACCGTCGGCCCAGGCTTTGGCCGAGGGCCTCCCCGGCGGGCCGGCCGCATGAGCGGCTTGCTCGAAGGACGCTGCATCACGGTGGTCGGGGCGGGCACCCGACCATCGCGGGAAGCCGACGCGCCGGTGGGCAACGGGCGGGCCATCGCGGTACGGGCGGCCCGGGAAGGGGCGTCGGTCATCTGCGTCGACCGGGACGAGGAAGCCGTGCAGGGCACCTGGCGCCAGATCACCGAGGAGGGCGGCACCGCCGCCGTGGTGGTGTGCGACGTCACCACCGAGGAAGGGTGTCGCACGGCCGTGGCCGAGGTGGGTGGATTGACGCCCGACGGCATCGTGCTCAACGTGGGCACCGGCTACGGCATGGGTGTGGCCGGCACGACGCTGGAGGATTGGGACCGCACCTTCGACCTCAACCTGCGGGCCCACTTCATGCTGGTCCGTCGGGCCTTCGTCATCCTGCCCGACGCCGGATCGGTCGTCTTCATCGGCTCATCCGCCGGCCTGCGGCCGGGCAGCCGGATCCCGGCGTACGACGCCTCGAAGGCGGGACTCATCGGTCTGAACCGCCACGTCGCTCTCGAGGGTGCCCGCCGGGGCATCCGCTCCAACGTACTGGCCCCGGGCCTCATCGATACGCCGCTCGGCCGGGCCGCCTCCGCCGGACGTCCCTCGCGGACGCGGGCGCCGGTTCCGTTGGGCCGTGAGGGCACGGCGTGGGAAGTAGCGGCCGCCGCCGTGTTCTTACTCTCGGACGAAGCGAGCTACATCACCGGCCAGGTGCTGTCGGTCGACGGGGGCTTGACCCTGATCTGAGTCTGCCGGTTCAGCCCTGCAAGAGGGCGACGGCCGGAACGGCCGCACCCAGTGCGCCGGCCACGATCAACAGCGCCGTCCAGCGGGCCGTGCCGCGGTCGGTGCGGCGACGACGGGACGGGCGGGGCACCTTGCCGCGTGAACCCAGCATTTCGAACTCGTCGATCTCGCCCATGGTGTCCGTCTCCTTCCGGAGGCTGCGCCTCGCCTGTACCGCCTGACGAGTGCAGTGTGACGAGCCTGGTTGACAGCGGCGTTGCAAAATTGTTGTCAGCGGGGCGCCGCGATCACCCGAACAGATCGGCTCATCGTCGCCAGCGATGCGCTCGGAACTGCTCGCCTCAATTCAGGCGGGCCAGGTTGATGCCGTCGGCGCTGGCCAACGAGACCGGCTGGCCGATCAATTCCTGCGACTCCGCCAGGGCGAATGCGTCGTTGGCCTCATCTAGCTTGGCGTAACAGCGGGACCCGTCCGGCAGATCGCAGACGAGGAGGGCCGACTCGGGCCCGCCGTCGCGGCCGTGCATCACGGCATAGGTGGCCACGGTCGCCGGTCCGTTGGCCACATCGGTAACTGGTGTCGTGGCGCCATCGGTCGGCAATGTTCCCGACGGCGGTACTGACGCGCCGTCGGGATTTGTCGACCACACCCCGTACGCGTGCTTCTGCATGTGCATGCCGACGCCGGTCGTGAGTCCGAACGAACCGGGGTCGCGGCGCAGGGTCTCAACCATGGCGGCGATGGAATGGGTCATGTAGTTCGAGCCGGGACCTCCGTGGTACGGCAGGCCGCCGGTCTGGGTGAATGGTCGGGCATCATCCTCGGGCACACCCAATGCATCGAGGGCGAAGCAGACCGAGCTGGCGAAGCAGGAGTACAGGTCCAAGTGCGCCACGTCACCGACCTCGATTCCGGCCTGGCTGAGCGCCCCCTGCGCAGCTGCCGCCATGGCGGGCGAGCGCCACAGGTCGCCGTGCCCGGCCACATGCACCGGATCCTCGGCGTAGGCGAAACCCTTCAGGTAGACGCGTTGGTCGGCCGGCACGCCGAGCGCGTCCGCTTTGGCCGTGCTGGCCAGCAGCAAGCCGGCCGCCATGTCCACATCCATGATGGAGGTCATGAGCTTGGTGTACGGGTAGGCCACCATCCGGTTCTGCGCTGACGCGGTGGAGATCTCGGCCGCCGATCGCTCGGTCGGGAACCAGGCGTGGGGGCTGGCCGCCGCCACTTCGGTCAGAGCGGAGAGGACCTGCCCGTCGCGCAGCCGGTGCTCGTCGAGTGAGCGCCCGAGGTGGGCCCGCCGGGCGTTGTCGAAGAGGGCAAACGTCAGGAAGGCCTCGAAGACCGAATGGCTGATCTCCGAAGGCAGGAAGTCCATGTCCATGGGGAAGGGCCGCCGCTCAGCCGGCTTGAACGACCACTGCGGCTTCTCGCCCGCCTTCTTGAGTCGGCGCACCGTGGCCAGGGCTTCGGCGCCGACGATCAGGGCCAGGTCCATCTCGCCGGCAGCAATCGTCCCCGCCACCGTGGCGGCCGCCACCTGGGGGACCGAACCGCCGATGCCCGAGTAGTGCTGGTGCTTCGGTGTGGCGCCCAGCCGCTCGGCCAACCGTGCCGTGGGGTCGTCGTACTGCCACGACTGCGAGAACACGACGTCGATGCCGTCGAGTTGCGACAGGGCGTCGGGGGCGCCGGCGTCCTCGGCCGCCGCCCGGGCGACCTGCTCCCACATGAGCAGCGGCTCGGGCGCGCCCTCCGGCGCCTCGGCGGCATGCCAGGTGTGGCGATGAATCCCGATGATGCAGGGGGTGCGCGGGTCGATGCTCACGGAGCCGAGCGGACTACGAGCGCGATTTACCGGGCATGGCGATGGCCCGGTCGGCGATGATGTTCTTCTGAATCTCGGTGGAGCCACCCCCGATGGTGCTGTAGCGCTGGAAGGCGTAGAGCCGGGTCCATTTGCCACGATCGACCGTGTCGGGACCGCCGCGGGCCAGGATGCCGGCCGGACCCAGCAGATCGACCGCCAACTCGGCCAACGTCTGCGCCATGGACGACCATGACAGTTTGGCGAAAGGCACCTCGGGCCAGTTCTTCTCGCCCTTCATGATCTTGCTTAGTGCCCGCAGGGAGAGCAGCCGGGCCAACTCGATCTCGGTCCAGACCTTGGCGATGCGATCGCGCAGTGAGGGGTCTTCGAGCGCACCGGGGTTGACCGAACGGGCGGCTTCAATCATGGCCCGCAGGTCGGCCGAGAGAATGGAGATCTGGCTGGCGATGCCGACGCGCTCATAGCCCAGGGTGCCCATGGCCACCATCCAACCCTGACCCTCCTCGCCCAGGCGGCAGGAGGCGGGAATGCGGGCGTCGGTGAAGAAGATCTCGTTGAACAACTCCTCGCCGGCCATGTCCTTGATCGGGCGCACCTCAATGCCGGGCGTGTGGAGATTGAGGATGAACGCAGTGATCCCCTCATGCTTCTTGCCTCGTTCGATGGCCGTCGGATCGGTGCGCAGTAAGAAGAGTCCCCACGTGGCCAGGTGGGCCGAGGAGATCCAGATTTTCGAACCGTTGACCACGTAGTCGTCGCCGTCGCGCACAGCCACCGTGCGCAGGTTGGCCAGGTCGTTGCCGGCGTCGGGCTCGCTGAAGCCCTGGCACCAGTGCTCCTCGGCCTCGAGGATTGAAGGCAGCCACTGGGCCTTCTGTTCTTCGGTGCCCCAGGCGATGATCATGGGGCCGATCTGCCAGATGCCGTTCGTGTTGAACATGCCTGGTGTGCGGTATTCAGCCATGACCTCGGAGTAGATGAGGCGCTGCATGGCGTTGATGTCCTTGCGGCCGCCGTACTCGGCTCCCCAGTGGATGGCGGCCCAGCCGCCTTCGTTCAATTTGCGCTGCCAGGCCTGGCGGCGACGCTGGGATGCCTCCCCGCTCAGGCTGGCGTCATCACCGAGCGACTCGGCTTCGAGGAAGGGCGGCAGATGCTCGTCGAGCCAGCCCCGCAGCTCGTCACGAAACGCTTCATCTTCGGGGGCGAGCGCAAAATCCACGGGGGAAGGGTAGCCGAACGACCGTGTACTCTGACGCTGGCGTCAGGGTTTGTAGTTGGCGCGCGAGACCGTCAGGGCGGGGAAACAGGGGAGCCGTGGACTTCACATACGACGCCGAACAACTGGCCCTGCAGGACGTGGCTCGTTCCGTCCTCGAGCGGGAATGTGACGCCCAGATGCTGCGGACCTTGGCGGAGGATCCCACCGGCATCACATCGGACCTCTGGAATTCCCTGGTCGAACTGGGCTGGACCGGCCTCCTGGTGGACGAGGCGCATGGTGGCTCGGGAGCGGGCCTGCTCGAGATGTGCATCGTGGCCGAACAGATGGGTCGCATCCCGCTTCCGGGTCCTTTCTTCTCGTCGGCCGTGTGCGCCACCCTGGCCGCCCGGGACTTGGGTGCCACCGATCTGCTCGATGATCTGGCCAGTGGAGCCCGCCGCGGCACCATTGCATTGCAGGAGCAGGGCCACAGCGACCCGTTGCATACCGTGCGCACCCGGGCCCGCCGCAAGAATGCCGGATGGGTGGTGTCGGGTCTCAAGTCCGTGGTCGTCGACGGCCATAGCGCAGACTGGGCCATCGTGGTGGCGCGTAGCGAGGAAGGGGTGCGCTCCTATCTCCTGCCCGAGCCGCAGGGCGTGCTCGTCCCCTCGTTGGATCCCACCCGCAAGATCGCCCGGCTCACGCTGGAGGAGACCCCGGTCATCCCGATCGGGCCGGGCGGGAATCAGGCGGGCATCTGGGAGCGCGTGCAAAGCGACATCGCCGTCGTCCTGGCCGCCGAAACGGTGGGGGCCGCCGATCGAGCCCTGGCCCAAGCCATCGCCTACACCTCGCAGCGCATCGTCTTCGACAAGCCGGTGGCCACGTACCAATCGGTGCGGCACCGGCTGGTCGAGATGTTCCAGCAGGTCGAGATGGCCCGGGCGGGTGTGCAGTTCGCAGCCTGGACCTCCGATACCGATGCCCCCGAACAAGAGCAATCCGCCGCCATGGCCAGCAGCTACGCCTCCGAGGCAGGTGTGCGGGTGACCGGGGACGACATCCAGTTGCACGGCGGAGTGGGATTCACCTGGGCCAACGACGCCCATTTCTTGTTCAAGCGGGTCAAGCAGAACGAGGTGCTCAGCGGTGGCATCAGCCAGGCCCGTCATCGCCTGGCTTCCCTGTTGATTGAGTCGGCCTGAGCGGAGCGACGGGGGTGGGGGATATGGCCGGTGCGGCGAGTCGCTTCGAGCTGCGGCCCATGCCCGATGAACTGGTACAGCGCTACAAGGCAGAGGGCGCCTGGGACGACCGCTCGTTGGGGCAGTTCCTCTCCGATGCTTTGTTGACGGACCCCAGCCGCCGGTTCCGCATCTGGTCGCCCACCAATCCGTATCTCGGCACCGTGGGCCAGGTCTACGAAGAAGCCCTCAAGGTGGCCGGTGGTCTGCGCAAGCTGGGCCTGGGCCCTGGCGATGTCGTGGCTTTCCAGCTCCCCAATTGGGTCGAGGCGGCCATCACCTTCTACGCCTGCGCCATGCTCGGCGTCACCCTCGTCCCCATCGTGCACTTCTACGGCCCCAAAGAGGTGGGATTCATCCTGCGCCAGAGCCGGGCTCGGGCGCTGATCATCGTCTCGGCCTTCGGCCGTCGCGACTTCCTGGCCGAGTTGGCCACTATCCGGGAGACGTTGGTCGACCTGGAGCAGGTGATCGTGGTGGGGTCCAACACGATCCCGGGCGCCCTGCCCTTTGACGACCTGCGCCAGCACCAACCCATCGACGGGCCGGCGCCGGTGGATCCGGACGGGCCAGCTCTCATCGGCTACACCTCGGGGACGACCGCTGATCCCAAAGGCGTGGTGCACACGCATCGCACCTTGGGGTGTGAGGTGCGCCAGCTGTCCTTCCACCAGGCGGAGCGGGACCGAGCCAATCTCACCGGTGCCCCGGTCGGCCACGCCATTGGCATGTTGTCCGGTCTCTTGTGTCCCCTGGTCAGCGGTCGTCCGCTGTACCTCATTGATGGCTGGGATCCACCCACGGTGCTGGCCGCCATGGTGGAGGAGGGCATCGGTGCCGGGAGTGGCTCGACCTATTTCTTCACGAGCCTGCTCGACTGCCCGGGCTTCGGCCCAGAACACGTGACCCTGATGCGCTTCATCGGCCTGGGCGGGTCACCCATTCCCAACGCGGTGGCCGAACGAGCCGACGCATTGGGCATCAGCCTGGTTCGGGCGTACGGCAGTACCGAGCATCCATCGGTGACCGGGTCCAAGCATTCGGATCCCAAGGAGAAGCGCATCCACACCGACGGCCGACCCCTCGAGTGGGTCGAGGTGCGCACGGTGGACGAGGACGGCCGTGACGTCGGGGTCGGATGTCCCGGTGAGATCTTGACCCGCGGCCCCGATCGGTTCGCCGGGTACACCGATGCCGCGCTGAGCGCAGAGGCGCTTGATGCCGATGGATGGTTCCGCACCGGTGACGTCGGCGTGCTCGATCCTGAGGGGTATCTCACCATCACCGACCGGGTAAAGGACATCATCATCCGGGGTGGTGAGAACGTCAGTGCCGCCGAAGTTGAACAACTGTTGGCCCGTATGGACGGGGTGGCCGAAGTGGCCGTGGTGGCAGCCCCAGACGAGAAGTTCGGCGAACACGGCTGCGCCTTCTTCCGTATGCAAGACGGAGTGGCCGCCCCTGACCTGGACGCCGTGAAGGCCCATCTGTCAGCCGCCGGCCTGGCCCGCCAGAAATGGCCCGAGGAGTTGCGCTCGCTCGACGAGCTGCCGCGCACGCCGTCGGGCAAGGTGCAAAAGTTCGTGTTGCGCGACCAGCTGCGCGCCGGAGGCTAGGGGATTCACCCGCATTTCTTAGCCACTCGTTGTACGCTCGGGCCGGCGGGAACTGAACGAACGGGGCGGTGGGGCATGCGTACGCGGATTCCGAAAAAAGAGATTGACCTCTTGGGGCAGGTGTCGCTCTTTGCGGGGTGCTCCCAGGCCGAGTTGCGGTCGATCGCTCAATTCGGGTCGGCTATCTATCCGGTACCAGGCATCCGGCTGACCAAGCAGGGGGAGCCCGGCCAGGAGTTCTTCTTGGTGGTCGACGGCGAGGCCTCATGCAAGGTGGGGTCCAAGGAAGTGGCCCGCTTCACGGCGGGCGGCTACTTCGGCGAGTTGGCCCTGCTCTCCAATGGCTACCGGACGGCCACCGTGGAGTCCGTCACCGACATGGAGCTGCTGGTTCTCGATGCCCGTGAGTTCCGGTCCATGCTGATGACCAATCCTTCCATCGGCATCAAGATGCTGGCCCGGCTGGCCGAGCGGCTGGCCGATGCCGACGCCCAGTTCGCCATCTGACCTGACGTCGTTGGCAGCCAGCGGTCGACCGGGCTACGTTCCGGCGTTGTGGCACAGGGGGTAAGCGAACAGGCGCGGGCGACGCCGCACCAGGTGGCTCTCATCGTCCCCGACGAAGCCGGAGGCGTGAGATCGCGGACATACGGCGAACTCGATGAACGGGCACGCCGGTTGGCCGCCGTCCTGCGCGATCGCGGCGCCGGGCCGGACCATCCGGTGGCCGCCGCCGTGCGCAACGGGTTGGAGCCGTTCGAGGTGGCCATCGGGGCCGCCATGGCCGGAGCGCCCTTCCTCCCACTGAACTGGCATCTCAAGTCGGCCGAATTCTCGTACCTTCTTCAAGACGCCGGAGTCCGAGTGGTGGTTGGTCACGCTGATCTGGCCGACCAGTTGCCTTCTCCCTCGCCCGACCTCGATGTCATCCTCATCGGAGCGGCCGAGGACAGCGGACGCTCGTACGAGCACCTCATCGCTGGTGCGCCGGCTGACCCGACCCTCGACAGCGGCGCCGGGCCGGAATTGGTTTTCTACACCTCCGGCACCACGGCGCGGCCCAAAGGCGTGGTGCACGCCGGCATGCGCGATCCGGCCATCCGCCACGCCAGCTTTGGAGGGCAGGCGCAGCTCTGGGGTTGGACCGCCGATGACGTCTATGTGATGTCCGGACCTTGCTACCACGCGTCGCACTCGGGTTGGGGGCTGACGGCGCTCTACGTCGGCGCCACCATTGTGCTGCCGCCTCGTTTCGATGCGGCCGGATTCCTGGGCGCCATTTCCCGCTTCAGTGGGACTCGCTCGTTCATGGTGCCGGCTCACTTCATTCGTATCCTCGAGTTGTCCGAGACCGAGCGGGCTGCCTTCGATGTGTCGACTTTCAACCTTGTTGTGCACGGCGGCTCGCCCTGCCCGGTGCCCGTCAAGCGCAAGATGATGTCGGCGTTTCCCGGTACCGAGCTGCACGAGCTGTACGGGGCGAGCGAAGGCGGCGCCACCCGGATCAGCCCTCAGGAGTGGTTGGCCCATCCGGGTTCCGTGGGATTGCCCTGGCCCGGGGTTGAGGTGCGCATCCTCGGTGATGACGGTTCGGCCAAGGCGGCAGGAGAGGACGGCATCATCTACATTCGCCCGCCGTCGTCGTTGCACTTCAACTACCGCAATGATCCCGACGCCACTGAACGGGCCTGGCTCGACGACGCGTTCACCGTGGGGGACATCGGTCATCTGAGCGAGGATGGCTATCTGACCATCACCGACCGGGTATCGGACATGGTGTTGTGGGGTGGCGTCAACATTGCACCGCGGGAGATCGAGGAAATTCTCTTCGAGCATCCGGATGTCATCGATTGTGCAGTGTTCGGCATACCCGACGAGCGTGACGGGGAGCACCTCAAGGCGGTGGTGGAGGTGCGGAACTCCGTGTCGGAGTCGGACCTGGCCGAGCACGTGCGTTCGCGTCTGGCCGACTACAAGGTGCCCCATGTCTGGGAGTTCACCGACCAACTGCCCCGTGATCCCAATGGCAAGGTGCTCAAGCGCCTCCTGCGGACGGCCGCTCGCCCGGCTCTCTAGGTGTTCTACCCATGGACCTTGTTGACGCGGAATATCCCCTGATGAAGTGAACCTCCAAGGCATTGTGGAGCTGTTGACACACCCACAAGGCCAAGGAGGCTCAAGATGCACCGTAACGCTCCGCTGACCCCGGAAGGCCGATTTCGGCTCTGTCAGATGATCGAGGATGGTTTCACCATCGCCAGTTCGGCTGAGTCCATGAGGATCTCTCGTCAGACGGCCCATAAATGGTGGCGCCGCTACCTCGAATCAGGCTTGGCTGGGCTCGAAGACCGCTCAAGCCGGCCCTCGGCGCTGTCCCACCAAGACCTCCGCCAAGGTCGAGCGCAGAGTGGTGGCACTGCGCCGTCGCCATCAACTCGGACCAGCCCGCCTGGCTCCTCGGGCCGGCATCCCGGCCTCCACGCTGCATCGCATCCTCCAGCGCCACGGTGTCAGTCGTCTGAGCGATCTGGACCGAAAGAGCGGCCGGGTCATCCGGCGCATCGAGACTTCACGCCCGGGCGAACTCGTCCATATCGACATAAAGAAGCAGGCCAAGATCCCTCCTGGCGGCGGTTGGAGGGTCAACGGTTGGAAGGGTCGGACCAATAGGCCGGGGATGAAGAACCGGGTTCGGACCGGCTACGCCCACGTGCACTCGGCCATCGACGCCTACAGCCGTCTGGCTTATTCCGAGGTGCACGACAATGAAACCTCGGTGACCGCTATTGGATTCTGGCGTCGGGCCAAAGCGTTCTTCGAAAGCTATGGGATCACCATCGAGCGGGTGCTCACTGACAATGGCTCGTGCTATCGATCCAAAGTCTTCGCTGCCGAGCTGCTCAACGACGCCATCAAGCACACTTTCACCAAGCCCTACAAGCCTCAGACCAACGGCAAGATCGAGCGGTTTAACCGGACCCTGCTCAACGAATGGGCCTACGCCAGGCCCTATCGATCAGAGGCCGCTCGAACCCGAGCCCTTGACACCTGGCTGCACCTCTACAACCATCATCGGCACCACACCGCCATTGATGGACCACCCATCAGTCGCGTCAAGAACCTGGTTGGGCAGAACATCTAGGTCAACCGGTGGCGGCCAGGATTTTGGCTGCCTCTCCGGCCCGCTGGCGCACCAGGCCGTTGAGATCCTCACCGTCGCTTCCCATGACGCCGGCCGCCCGTTCCACGAATATGCCGACGACCATGGCGCTCAAAAGACGGGCCACCGCCCCGGCTCCGAGACGGGCGTGCAGATCGGGCCAATGCTGGACGATCCACAGTTCGATGGACGTCTGAAAGTCGGTGAAGAGATCGAAGCCGACGGCCCGGGCCGTTTCTTCGTAGCGGATGGCCTCTCCCACCATGAGCCGGATGAAGTCTTCGACCTGGAACATGGCCGTCAACATGTCGGTCAGCCAATCGGCCAGCTGCACCTCAATGGAGGGATCCGGTGACGGCATGGGCCAATCGGAGCGAATGGGAAGGTAGCCATGTTCAACCAGTACCGATTCGAGAAGCTCGCGCTTGGACGGAAAGTAGTGGTACAGCGAAGCGACATTGAGGCCAGCGGCCGAAGCCAGATCGCGCATGCTGGTGCCGTCGACTCCGCGTTGCGACATGAGCGCCAAGGCGATCTGTCGGATTCGGTGCCGCGTCGTGGTCCCGTCAGCTGCCTCTTCAGTCCCCATCTCCCCATTCTCGGTCTTTCTTGGTCGATCCGTCGAACGGAGGTTGCCCAACGGTCGTTTGCCTAACCTGACGCAGCCGTCATACATTCGGGTAATGGCGAGACACCAAACGTCGCCGAACTGACGGTTAGCGTCCCTCTTGATGAGCCCACTCCGAACGCCGCTTCAAGACGCCGCGGCCATCGTCGGCATCGGCCAAACCGAATTCGCCAAGCAAATTGATCGTCCCGAAGGACAACTCGCCGTCGAAGCTGTCGTGGCCGCACTACGCGATGCAGGCATCGCCCCCAGTGAGGTCGACGGCCTCTCGTCGTACACCCTGGAGACGACCGATGAGGTCACCATGGCCAAGAACATCGGGGCCGGTGACGTGACGTACTTCTCCCAGGTGGGATACGGGGGCGGTGCCGGTTGCGCCACTATCGGCCACGCCGCCATGGCCATCGCCACCGGTCAGGCCAACGTCGTGGTGGCCTGGCGCTCCCGCAAACGAGGTGACCGCGGATCGCGACCGTGGGCCACGGCCCCATCCCGTCTACCCATTCAGGCCCAGTGGACCAGGCCCTTCGGGCTGCTGCGGCCGGCCGATGAAGTCGCCATGCTGGCTCGGCGCTACATGCACGAGTACGGCGGCGGCCGCGAACAGCTGGCCGAGGTGGCCATGGCCATCCGGGCGCACGCCAACCGCAACCCGGCCGCCCTCATGTACGACAAGCCGATGTCGTTGGACGACTACATGGGAGCCCGTTTTATTTCGGAGCCGTTGTGTCTCTTCGACAACTGCCTGGAGACCGATGGCGCCCTGGCCGCCGTCCTCGTCTCGGCCGAGCGGGCCCGGGACTGTCCCCATCCACCGGCCCTGGTCCACGCCTTCGGCCAGGGGCTGCACCGTCAACACGAGTCGATGGTCAACTACCACTGCGACGACCCGCTCACCGGGCCGGCCTGGAGTTGCGCCAAGAAGTTGTGGTCACAGTCGGAGTTCGGCCCGGCCGACGTGGATGTGGCCCAGATTTACGACGCCTTCACCCCGCTCATCTTGCTGTCGCTGGAGGGCTATGGGTTTTGCGGTCGAGGCGAAGCGGGCGACTTCGTGATGGACGGCAATCTCCGGTGGGGCAGTGGTTCACTCCCGACCAATACATCGGGCGGCGGACTTTCCGAGGCCTATGTACACGGGTTCAACCTCATCACCGAAGGCGTGCGACAACTGCGGGGCACGTCGACCAGCCAGGTGGCCGACGCCCGCACGTGCCTGGTGACTTCGGGGGAAGGCGTTCCCACCAGTGCCATCCTGCTGCGGTCGCCATGATCGAACGACGCAACCAGAAAGTAAAGACGGAGGACTAGTGGCTATTGCGGTGTCGGAAGAGCACGAGGCCCTGCGCCTCACGGCCCAACGGTGGCTGCAGATACATTGCCCGCCAAGCGAGCCCCGTGGCGCGGCGGAGTCTGCCGGTGATGGCTTGCCCAGCCCGTGGGAGAAGATGGCGCTGCAGGGTTGGTTGGGCCTCCATGTCAGCGAGGAGGACGGTGGCCAAGGGTTCGGATTGAGCGAGTTGGCCGTGGTGCTCGAAGAGCTGGGCTACGCCCTTTTCCCCGGACCGGTCCTCCCCACGGTTCTCGTTGCCGCACTCCTGTCCCGATTCGGCAGCCCCCAGCAGCGCGCTCGCTACCTCCCGGGGCTGGCCGATGGGTCGACGCCCGCCGCCGTGGCGCTGCATGTCGGGTCGTTGGCCTTCACAGACGGCCTGGTGAGCGGCAGCCTGCGCCCCGTGCAGGGACTCCCGACCGCCTCGGTCCTGCTGGCTCCCCTCGAGGATGGCACATGGTGCCTCATCGATCCGAGCGATGCATCGGTGTCGGCAGCGCTCTTGCCAGCGCTCGATGGCACACGCTCCCTGGGCGAGGTCTCCGTCGATCAGCTGGCACTGGGATCAGATGCCGTGCTGGCCGACGTCACCAGCGACGATGTGCGCGATCTGGCTCTGGTGCTGGCGGCGGCCGAGGCAGCGGGAACGGCGCGTTGGTGTCTCGAGACCGCCTCTGAGTACGCCAAGGTGCGGGTGCAATTCGGTCGACCCATCGGGCAGTTCCAGGCCATCAAGCACGCCTTGGCCGGCATGCTCGTGGCGGTGGAGCAGTGCGCCGCAGTGGCCTGGGACGCGGCGGCGGCATGGAGTGGCGACGCCAGCGCCGAAGAGCGCGCGCTCAGCGCACGAATCGCCGGCGCCCTCAGCCTGCAGGCGGCGGCGCAGTGCGCCAAGCAGTGCATCCAGATACTCGGCGGTATCGGCTTCACCTGGGAGCACGACGCCCACTTCTATCTCAAGCGGGCCATGGCTACCCGACAGCTCCTAGCCGACGTGGGGTCACTCGAGTGCTCGGTGGCCGATCTCGCCATGGCGGGTGCCCGGCGCGGGCTCGCCGCCCAACTACCGCCCGAAGCCGAGGAGCGCCGGCAGGTACTCCGTCCGCTCGTCCAACAGGTGGCGGCGGCCGATCCGCTGGCACGACGGGCGGCCCTGGTTGAGACGGGCTTGCTGATGCCGCACTGGCCGGCACCGTGGGGTCGAGGCGCTGATCCGCTGGATCAGCTGGTCATTGACGAGGAATGCGCCGCTGCCGGCGTGCAGCGACCCCATCTGGCGGTCGGAGCGTGGGCGTTGCCGACCATCATTGCGCACGGTACCGAGGCCCAGCAGGAGCGCTGGGTTCGCCCGACCCTGCTCGGGCAGATGGCGTGGTGCCAGCTCTTCAGCGAGCCCGGTGCCGGTTCTGATCTGGCTGCTCTCAGCACGAAGGCCGAAAAGATCGAGGGTGGCTGGCTGTTGAACGGGCAGAAGGTCTGGACCTCATTGGCCCAGACGGCCGACTTCGGCATCTGTCTGGCCCGCTCCGATGCTGCGGCGGCCAAACACGCCGGCATCACCTACTTCATCGTCGACATGAAGTCCGAGGGCATCGACATTCGACCGCTGCGTGAACTGACCGGTGCCGCCATGTTCAACGAGGTCTTCTTCAACGATGTCTTCGTGGCCGACGACGCCGTGATCGGTCAACCGGGTGACGGATGGCGCATCGGCCGCACCACGCTGGCCAACGAGCGTGTCTCGATGTCGACCGGAGCATCGTTCGGTCCCGGTGTCGAGTCGCTGACCCGCAAGATGGCCCACCTCGATCACGCCGGATCACCGTCATGGGTGGGCGATTTGGGACATCTGCTGGTGGAGGCCCAGTCGCTCGCCCTCCTGGGACAACGCTCGACACTCCGTACGCTCTCGGGCGTCGATCCGGGCAGTGGTTCCAGCGTCCGCAAGCTGTTGGGGGTGGAGCATGAACAGCGCGTCCAGGAGATGGGCATGGCCCTCTATGAAGCGGACGGCGCGGTGCTGGACGGTAAGGCGCAGCGCTGGGAAGAAGGCTTCCTCTCGACCCGATGCCTGACCATTGCCGGCGGGACCAGCGAGGTGCAGCGCAACGTCATCGCCGAACGCCTGCTGGGCCAACCTCGGGACCCCGAACCGGGTCTGTAGGCCTGTCGGCACCGGTAAGGTGACCACTCGATGAGCCCGCCGCCGGAAGACCACGACGCTGACATCAACATCAATGAGGACGTCTGGCCGTTCCCCTCGGAGAAGTTCCTGCACGAGTGGGCTCCGGGCGTGCTCCAGGCGCAGAACGCGTGGATGGCCTCCATCGACTCGCTGCGGGCCCCGGATCGCAAGACCCACGAACTGATCCGCATGGTGTGCACGGTGATTGCCCGACAGCTCGGTGGGGTGCAGCGCCATGCTCGCTTGGCGGCCGAGGTGGGTGCGACATGGGACGAGATCGCCGGATCGATCCTTCTGACCGAGCCCGCATTCGGCATCGTGTTGGCCATACAGGCCCTCCCAGCTGCTCGGAAGGGCTTCAAGCAGGGGTCGGCGACCGAGGACGAGGCCGACGACGGAGACTCGCTCCCGGACTGACGCCCGTGTCATAGTTGGCCATGCGCTTGGCCCCTGACGACGCTCTCGCCGCGTTCCGCACGGAACTCGAAACCTGGCTGGACGAACACCAGCCCAGTCCCGAAGTGATGCTCGACCACAAGACGTCGTCGTCGCACTTGCCTCAGTGGGCCCGCGACTTTCAGCGGGCGATGTACGAGGACGGTTACCTGGTGCCCGGTTGGCCGCCGGAGTTGGGAGGGCGCAACGCCACCCCCCAGGAGCAGATGGCCTATTTCGAAGTGTTGACCGAGCGCATGGTGCCCCGTTCGCTCAACCCGCAGGGTCTGTCGATCTGTGCCGCCTCCATCGTGGAGTTCGGCACCGAGGAGCAAAAGGAGCAGTTCGTCATTCCCACCCTGAAGGGTGAGGTGTCTTGGTGTGTCGGCATGAGCGAGCCCAACGCCGGGAGCGACCTGGCTTCGTTGACGACCAAGGCCGAATTGCGGGACGACCATTTCGTGGTCAACGGCCAGAAGGTGTGGACGTCGGGCGCTCACGAGTCTGACTTGTGCATGTGTTACGTGCGGACTGATCCCGACGCGCCCAAGCACCGGGGCATCAGCGTCCTCATCATCGACATGAGGACTCCCGGCATCGTGTGCCGCCCGTTGCCTGAACTGACCGATCCCGCGCAGGCCGACTTCAACGAGGTGTTCTTCACTGACGTGGAAGTGCCGGCGGAAAACCTCCTCGGCCAGCTCAACGGCGGCTGGGCCGTGAGCCAGGGCTCGTTGCGTCACGAGCGAGGCATGCTCTGGATCATGAACGTGTCCAAGATGGAACGCACGGTCAAGGCGCTGATCCGCCTCTCAGAACGCGAGGACGGCAAGGGCGGCCGACTGGGCGACGATCCGCGCCTGGCGGAAGCGATTGCCGAACTGGCCATCGACACCCAGGCCATGAAGTGCCTCGGCTATCGAGGATTCGCCAAGGCCACCCGGGGCGAGATGCCCCCCGAGCACATGCTGTTGAAGATGTTCTCCAGCGAGGCGGAGCGGCGCGCCTGCTTGTTGGCCTTCGAGGTGCTCGGCCTCGACGGGCTCGACGTGGACGGACCGGGCCCCAACCGGCTGACCGAGTGGGATCTGGCGCACTTCGAGCCCGACCCGTTGGAAGCAGCCGGAGTCAGTTCGTTCTATGACGGGAGCTGGGCCGTGCAGTACCTGCGTTCATTCGCCGGCACCATCGCCGGAGGGACATCAGAGATCCAACGCAACATCGTGGCCGAGCGCGTGCTCGGCCTCCCTAGAGGCTGAGCCGACCGTGACAACTTCCGTCCTGCCCCACGGGCTCTCGGACTGATCGGGCGCCTTCGCTCCATGCTGGCTGAAATTGCAAGCGAAGCGGCCGACCGCTTCGGTGATCGTGTGGCGTTCGTCACTGACGAGGGTTTGACGATTACCTACGAGCAGTTCAACGGGATGGCCGATGAGTGCGCGGTCGGATTGGCCGAGCGCGGGGTGGGGGAAGGGGACGTGGTGGCCCTCGTCCTACCCGCCATACCTGAACATTTCGTCGTCTACCTGGCGGCAGCCAAGCTGGGCGCCATTACGGCGGCGGTCAACCCCAAGCTCGTACAGGCCGAACGGGCGGCTGTGCTGCGCGCCGCCAACCCGACGCTGGTCGTGGCTACGGCCGAACTCGCTCCCGCCGATGTCGTTGACGAGGACACGATCGTGGTGATCGCCCCGGCCGCCTCTACCAACGATGTGTTGATCGGACTGCGTCGTGGAGGCCAGGCCCCACCCGTGCTGTCGAGTGATGCGGACCGTCCGATTGCCATTGTCTTCACCTCGGGAACTACGGGGACGCCCAAGGGCGCGGTGTTCTGCGGACGTCAGATTGCCTTCATTACCCAGTGCGACGTAGGCGATGCATGGGGCGGCGGCGGCCACTCGATGGCCGGTTCCGCATTGGCCCATTTGGGCCCCACCACCAAGCTGGCCGGCAATTTGAAGAAGGGCAACACGCAGCACATCTCCCGGAATCCGTGGAAGGCGTCGCAAGCGCTGCGCATGGTGGCCGAATTGAAGGTCGCCGCGCTCGGTGGTGTACCGACTCAGATCGCATTGATGCTGCGCGACCCAACCTTCGATAGCACTGATCTGTCGTCTGTGAAGGCGGTGGTCATGGGGGGCGGGCCCGCTACACCTTCATTGATCCGAGAGGCCAGGGAACGGATACCGGCACCGCTGGCGGTGCGCTACTCCTGCACCGAAGCCGGTATCGGCTGTGGCACCGCCTTCACCGATCCGGATGAGGATGCCGAAGTGAGTGTCGGCCGACCTCAACCAGGCGTGCGGCTGAGCATTCTGGCCGCCGATGGATCGCCGGTTCTCGACGGCGAAATCGGAGAGGTGTGCCTGGGTTCACCGGCCGTCATGGAGGGGTACTGGCGTAACAGCAGCGCCAATGCCGACGTCTTCACCGAGGACGGCAGCGTGCGCACGGGCGATCTCGGTTGGATTGACGAGAAGGGCCGTCTCCGGCTGGCCGGGCGAAGCCGTGAGCGCTATGTCCGCGGCGGTTACAACGTGCATCCGATGGAAGTCGAAAGCGTGCTGGCCGACCACCCAGCCGTCGCGGCCGTGGCGATCATCAGTCGGCCGGATCCGGTGATGGGCGAAGTCGGTGTTGCCGTCATCGTCCCTCGTGACGCCGAACAGGCGCCCGAATTGTCGGACCTCCGCGAGTTTGCGGCGGATCGGCTCGCTCGCTACAAGCTCCCCGACGCGGTCGTTGTGCTGACTGCTCTACCGCTGACGGCGGGAGAAAAGGTTGATCGGCGCGCTCTGGAGCGGTTGATCGCTCTGCCTTGACTCTGTGAAAAAGGGCCGAATTCTGTGGGTGACGTCGCAGGTCGCTTGCGCCTGAGTTGCAGAATGGTTGTACGTCGGATTTGAGCGTTTTTCCCCTGGAATTTGGCTCTTAACTCCATATCCTGAGCTCACAAGGAACGGATAAAGGAGTGCGGGGATGTTTTGCCGAGGCGGCGGACGGAAGGCAGCATGGACATTGTGTGCCATCGTGACCAGTGTGGTGGCGACCACAAGTTGGTCGTTGGCGGCCGGGGGCGCCGGGATCCTTCCTCCTTCAGATCCACCGAGCAATATTGCGCCCAGCAGTAGCGATTACCTGGCGTCTATCAACTCAGCCCGCGCCGCCGAAGGTGTCGGACCCATGTCGGTGTCCGAAGCAACGGTGTCCGCCCTGCCCATACCCGAGCAGATCTTCATCCTGGTGAACGAAGAGCGGATCGATCGTGGATTGCAGCCCATCACCTACCTCACCTCGCAGCTCAACTCCTACGCGCAGGGCGGGGCCAACATCGGCACCGACCCGTCATTCCCTCCTTCGCTGACCGGCGGGGGAGCGGTGGCATGGGGCGGAGCCATCTGGGCCGGCGGACTCAGCTCCGTCTTTGAGGCCGACTACTACTGGATGTACGACGATGGCTACGGCGGGTTGTTGGGTTCAACCTCGAACGCCGCCTGCGGCCTCCTCTCACTGGACGAGTGTTGGGGTCACCGCGACATCATCCTGCATCAGTTCAGTTCGTGTGGATCGCACGCCGCCACGTTGGTGATGGGCACCGCCTGGGCGCCCACGGGGTACTCGGGCGGATCCATGGCGGCGGTCTTGATGAGCACGTGTGGTGCCGCCCCGACGGACGGGACCATGTCGTGGAGTCAGGTGTTGGGATCGATCGCGTCGCCGCATGTGATCGGCATGGCGACGCAGTCGAGTGGCCAGGGCTATTGGGAGGCCGAGTCGAATGGTGTCGTGGCCGCCTTCGGGAAGGCAGTCAACTACGGATCACTTTCGGGCCAGTTGAACAGGCCGATCGTCGGCATCGCGGCTACGCCGGATGGGAAGGGTTACTGGCTGGTGGCTTCCGACGGCGGCATCTTCAGTTTCGGTGACGCTCAATTTTTCGGCAGCACCGGCGCCCTGCGCCTGGTGAAGCCGATTGTCGGAATGACGTCGACCACGGATGGCCGGGGCTATTGGATGGTGGCCTCCGACGGCGGCATCTTCAGTTTCGGTGACGCTCGGTTCCTGGGCAGCATGGGTGGCAAGGCCCTCAATCAGCCGATCGTCGGCATGGCACTGGACGATGCCACCAACGGTTACTGGCTGGTGGCATCCGACGGCGGCATCTTCAGTTTCGGTGCGCCCTTCTTCGGGAGCACCGGCGCCCTCCGGCTGGTCAAGCCCATCGTCGGGATGGCGGCTATGCCCAATGGTCAGGGATACCTGTTTGACGCCTCCGACGGCGGTGTCTTCACCTTCGGTCATGCTGCCTTCAACGGATCGTTGGGTGGCCAGTCGTTGGTGTCCGCGGTTGTCGGCCTGGTGCTCGATGCGGTCAACGGTGGTTACTGGCTGGTGGCCGGCGACGGTGGCGTCTTCACCTTCGGGGGCGCCAGCTTCCTGGGTCGCCTGCTCGGCTAAATGACCTGGCGGCCCACGAGGTCCGCCAACTCGTCCTTGCTCAAGCCGACCAGGTCACACCACACCTCTTCATTGTGCTCGCCCAGTCTCGGCGCCCCGGTGGGCACCGGCGTGGGCTGACGGGAGAGACGGGGAAAGGGAGCCTGCTGGCGCACGGTGCCGATCACCGGATCCTCCACGCCGACGAGATCGCCGCGGGCCGTCATATGGGGATCATTGAAGATGTCGGCCGCGCTGTAGGCCGTGCCGATCGGGACGTCGTGTTCCACGCACCGCTCGGTGATGGCATCGGCCGTCAGGGTTGACGTCCATTGGGCGACCAAGCCGTTGATCTCGTCACCGCGCGCTGCCCGTTCGGCCAATGTGGCGAATCGGGGGTCCGTGGCCAGCTCGGGCTGGCCCATGGCACCACAGAGCCGTGTGAAGTTGGCATCGGAACCGGCCACGATGCAGACGAAGAAGCCATCGGCCGTGGGGTAGTTGTCCAGTGGCGCCGAGTGCGACAGCCGGTTGCCCTCGCGTTGACGGATGATGCCCAGACGGTCGTAGCCGGCCAGCGTCCATTCCAGAATGCGCAGGATGGCGCCGTAGAGGGGGGCATCGATGATCTCACCTTGCCGTTCGGCTCCTGCTGCCGTCCCCTTATCTCGCCCGTAGAGCGCAGAGACGGCGGCGAAGGCGGCGAAGACCCCGGTCAGGTAGTCCGAGACGGTCACGCCGGGCCGGACCGGAGGTCGATCCGGATCCCCGGTCAGATGCAGGAGTCCGCCGAACGCGATGCCCAGGCGGTCGAGGCCGGGCCGGGGTGCGTACGGTCCCGTCTGGCCGAACACGCTGATACGCACGTAGACGAGGTCGGAGGCCAGATCGTCCGGACCGAGTCCCCACTTCTCCATGGTGCCGGGCCGGAAGTTCTCGCAGACCACGTCGGCCTTGGCGGTCAGCCGTTTGAAGAGTTCCTTGCCTTCGGGGTGACGCAGATCACAGGTCACACCGCGTCGACCACGGCCTTCCACCGACCACGAGAGCGAATAGTCGGCTTCGCCCTCGACCGGGACGAACGGCCCCATCGACCGCATGAAGTCACCCTGGCCCGGTAGCTCAACCTTTATGACGTCGGCGCCCAACTCGCCGAGCAGGCCGGCACAGAAAGGGGCTGAAATGCGGGTTCCAACATCGATGACGCGGATCCCCGACAGTGGACCGCTCACGTGGTGACATCCCCCTTGTCGCGCTCAGCGAAGACTTCCTTCATGGAGCCTTTCTCCTGGCGGGCGGCCAACGCGTTGAGCGCGGTCGAGGTGTTGTGGACCCAATGGTGGGCCATGAAGTGGTACTTGAAAGCGTCCTTCTTCCCCATCAGCTCGGCCGTGTGATTGATGGAATCCTTGACCGTCTGAGCAGTGATCGGTGGCACCAAGGCGATGCGGTCCGCCATCTCTCTTGTGCGTGACGTAAGTTCGTCCCGGGGAACGACCCGATTGACCAGGCCGAGCCGCCACGCCTCCTGGGCATCGATGGTGTCACCAGTGAGGAGAAATTCCTTGGCCTTGCGGATGCCGATCTCCCACGGTTCGACCAGGAGTTCGACGCCGGCGCCGGAGAGGCGGAGCACCGGGTTGGAGAAGACGGCGTCGTCGGCTGCCACGATCAGATCGCACATGGTGGCCAACATGAGTCCCGCTGCCACGCAGCTGCCCTGCACGGCGGCGATGGTCGGCTTGCGAAAGTCATGAATGCGCAGGCACCGCTCGTAGTACATCGTCTTTTCGTGGTGGAACTTGCCCTCAGGGGTCTCGCGCATCTGCACCCATTCGTCCTTGGGGCCGTCGCCCACAATGGCCTTGAGGTCGTGGCCGGATGAGAAGTGCTTGCCGGCTCCGGCCAGGATCACGACGCGCACCGCGTCGTCGGCGTCAGCTCGGTCGAAGGCGGTATCGAGCTCGTTGATCAGCGTGCTGTCCTGTGCGTTGGCCATCTCGGGCCGGTTCATCGTGATGGTGGCCACGGCGCCGTCGGGCTCGTATCGGATCGTCGTGAAATTGTCAGCCATGGTGCTCATCCTCTCGCATTGCCACGGGGCAAGGGTGATCCCGGTCAGTCCCGAGGCAGACCGAGGACGCGCTCGCCGACCAGTGTCCGTTGAATCTCGTTGGTGCCCGCGAAGATCGATGAGGCCTGGTAGTAGAGCCATGACCGTTGCCAGGCGCCGTCAGCGGGATTGTCGGGTGCTCCATGCCACAAGGGCGAATCAGGACCGAGGACGTCCATGGCCGTCTGATGGAGACGCTTGGACATCTCGCTCCAGTACAGCTTGAGCGCGCTCCCTTCAGGGCCCGGGGCCTCGCCCTTGGAGAGGCGGGTCAAGGAGCGCCAGTTGTGCAGTTGGAACAAGCGCACTTCGGTGGCGGCCTGGGCCAGCTTTTGGCGCAGCCGCCAGTTGTCGAAGCTTCCATTGGCGTCGGCCAGGCGAAGCAGTTCCTCAATTAATTGTGAGTGGATGACCAACTGGCGGGGGTTCACGCCCCGTTCGTGCGCCAGGGTCGATCCGGCTACCGACCAACCGGCACCTTCGGGCCCCACCCGTTGCGCGTCGGGTACGAAGACGTCGGTCAATTCGACTTCATTGAACTCGGCTTCCCCGGTCGATTGCACCAAGGGGTGCACGGCGACGCCGTCGGCCTGCATGTCGATGACCAGCGCGGTGATCCCCTGTTGGCGTTTTGGAGCGTTGGGGTCGGAGCGGGCCAGGCAGAGACCCCAGTTGGCGAACTGCGCGTAGGAGGTCCATACCTTGCGCCCAGTCACCCGGTACCCACCCTCGACCGGCACCGCCTTGGTGGTGAGCGAGGCCAGGTCGCTCCCGGCGTCGGGTTCGCTGAAGAGCTGGCACCACATTTCTGCCGCCGACAGGATGGAGGGGAGAAACTGATGGCGCTGCGCCTCTGTGCCGTGCGCCATGAGTGTCGGTCCGACCAGGTTGATGCCGATCCGGCCCACCAGCTCCGGCGCCCTGGCTCGGGCCAACTCTTCAATCACCACGTAATTTTCGAGGGCCCCGAGGCCTCGTCCTCCGACGTCCTCGGGCCAGGTAATGCCGACCCAGCGGCCCGCTGCCAGCTTGGCCTGCCACTGTCGACCAAAGGCGACCGCTTCCCCCAGGTCGTCGAAACGCGGGGGCAGGCCCTCCCCGTAAGGCCACGGCAGGTGTTCCTTGAGCCAGGCCCGGAATTCATCCCGCAGGGCCTCTTGCTCCACCGTGGTGCGCAGATTCATGGGCCGCCCAGCATGGCACAGGCGCTCGAATTGGGTGACACCCATGTCAGGGAAAGCCGTAGAGTGTGCCGCCGTGGACTTCGACCTCTCAGCCGACCAGGAGGCCCTGCGGGAGGCCGCCGGCGCGCTCCTCGACCGCTACGCCGACCATGACGCCTTGCGGGCCCGTGTGGGCACCGGAGCCATCGTCGGCACGCTGCCCGGCAAGCAGGTCGCAGCCGAAGCAGTATCGCCCGATTCGGCGCCGCAGGGCTATGACCGCGTGGCGTGGTCGCACATGGCCGAGCAGGGTTGGCTGGCACTCGAAGTGCCCGAGGAAGAGGGTGGTCTGGGCCTCGGGATGGTCGAGATCGCCGTCCTGTGCGAGCAGTTGGGTCGTCGCCTGGTGGCGGCACCCTTCCTCTCCACCATCCTGGTCCTCGGTGCCCTGCGTCACCCCGAAGGGGCGGCCCACGACCAGACGTCGTCGTGGCGCGAACAGCTGGCCGAAGGTGGGGCGGTTGGTTGCGTGGCCCTTGTGCCCGATGGGACCTCGTTGTCGGTGGCTGGTGCCGGTGACACCGTCGAGCTCAGCGGACGCCTCGGCCCCGTCCTGTACGCGCCCTCGGCCGATGTGGCCGTCATCGTCGCCCCGGACGCGGTCTATGCCATCGATCTCGTTGCCGTAGGCCGTCCGCAAGCGCTGTCGATCATGGACCGCACCCGGGAGTTGGGCACCCTCGACCTGGCGGCGACGCCGGCACTGCGGATCGGGGGAGCCGCTGCGGCTTCTTTGCTGCTCGACCGCGCCGTGACGGGCGTCTCGGCCGAAATGCTGGGCGGCGCTGATCGGGTGCTCGCCATGACGGTGGAGTACGCCAAGGACCGGGTGCAGTTCGCCAAGCCCATCGGCAGCTTCCAGGCCATCAAGCACATGTTGGCTGATGCCCTGGTGGATGTGGAGGGCATGCGTTCCACCGTGTACTACGCCGCCTGGTGTGCCGCCGCCGACGATGGTGAGCGTTCACTGGCCGCCAGCATGGCCAAGGCGTGGTGCAGCGACGCTTCCCGCCGCGTCATGGGCAGTGGACTGCAGGCGCATGGGGGGATCGGCTTTACCTGGGAGCACGACATGCATCTCTTCGTCAAGCGGGCCCAGTTGGATCAGGTCAGCTTCGGGGACGCCGCGTTCCACCGGGATCGCATTGCCGGGCTGCTGCACGCCCGCCTGGCCAGCGGTGCGGGAATCGCCTGACGCTAGGGAGCAACCGCGGCGACAGGCTTCCCGCCGATACTGATGATGCGGTAGGTCTCGCCCACGGCCGAGTTCTGGTTGTCTACGACAACGGTGAAATGAATGGACACGAGATAGCCGTCCTTCACGGTCACCGATTCGGTCACCGTGCCCGGGAGCGCCTTCTTTTGGTAGACCCGGAGTGAGAAGGGGGCGAGCGATTCGGTGCGCCTGAACTGCGAGCCGGTGCCGGTCCACGGGGTCGGCCCGCCGGTGACGGCGGCATAGCCTTTCAACGTCCCGGCAATCTTCGAAGCCGCGACAGGGCCAAGGTTCGCGGCCGGGGCGCTGGCTCGATACACGGTCATCGTGTCAGGGGCCACGTAGGTGATCCGCAGGATCTGCGTCAGGGTGCCGGCGCCCTGTCCGGCCGAGACGTTGCTCTCGAGGGTGAGCGACACTGAGTGTGAGCCCGCCGGTGAGCCGAAGGTAGCCGCCGTGGCACTGTGCACCGCCTCGGTCGCCGCATCGGGTACCGCACGCACCGACAGCACCACAGCGCCGATGGTGAGCACGGTGAGAAGCGCCAGGAGCGCTTGGGGAATCAGGTTCCGTCTCACGGTGTCACGCTAACCGTGCCGACCCGGCCGTCTCGACCGGCAGTTTCGACCTGACCTCGTCACCCTGAGGCGACGGCAGCGCGACGGCGTAGCTCGGCCCGGTCGGGTTTGCCCGAGCCCAGAAGTGGCAGTTCGTCCAGTTGCGTCACGCGCTCGGGAGTTTTGAACTTGGCCAGGCCACGGCTGGCGAACCAGCGCTGACATTCGGGCAGGTCGAAGACATCGGTACTCACGACGAAGGCGGCCACGCGCTCTCCCATGAGCGGATCAGGGAAGCCGACCGCCACGGCCTGGCGCACGGACGGATGCGCTTCGAGCGCAGCTTCAAGTTCGGAGGCCGAGATGTTTTCGCCGCCCCGAATGATGATGTCCTTGAGCCGGCCCACAATGCAGAGCCAACCCTGATCGTCCACGGTGGCCAGGTCGCCGGTGCGGAACCAGCCGCCCGGAGCGATAACAGCGTCGGTCTGCGCCTGGTCCGCGTAGCCGGCGAACATCTCGGGACCACGGACCCAGAGTTCGCCTCGGCTGCCGGTGGGGAGCGATGCTCCGGTCTCGGGGTCGACCACGAGGAGTTCGACCAGGCCGACGGCGCGACCGTCGGTGTCACGGGCCATCTCAAAGGGGTCGCTATCGGTGCTTGTGGTCACCGTGGGCGCTTCGGTCGAGCCGTACGTGCGCTTGACCCGGCACGAGAATGTGCGGGCCGTGTCCTCGATGAAGGCCGGTGTGACGGAGGCCCCACCACTCGAGATGAGTCGGATGGAGGAGACGTCGGTGGGTTCGGATCGCGCGTGGAGGGCCGAGGCCATGGCGACGAAGAATGTCGGCGGACCGGCCAGGAAACTGATCCGCTCCTGCTCGACCAGCGTCAGCGCTTCCTCGGCGTCGAAGCGGCGGACCACCACCACCTTGAAGGCGGCGGCACCGGGGACGAGGATCCCGTTGAGCATGCCCGAGATGTGGGCCATGGGCGCCGGCATCAAGACGGCGTCTTGGCGGCCCAGCCCGTGGACCTGCGCCATGAGCGAGGCTTTCCAACTCAGGCCCCGGTGCGTGTGCAACACCGCCTTGGGCGTTCCGGTTGAACCCGACGTGAAGAGGACCAGCGCCACGTCGGCCGGTCTGGTGTCCGCACTCTTGGCGGGCACGGGATCGCCCCCCAACTGGTCGGCGAGAGCCTGCGGGCCCGAGATCACGCTGGTGTCGAGGTCGAGCGTGAGGGCTGGATCAATCTGTCCCAGCGCGGCAGCAATTTCCGCCGGGCCGAAGGAGTGCAGTACGGGGGAGGCCACGGCGCCGATGCGCCAGCAGGCCCGGGCCAGGACGATGGCGGCCAGGCTGTTGGGGACCTGCCAGGCCACGGCGTCACCGGCGCGGACGCCCCGGGAGCGCAGGCCACCGGCCACCTGAGCCACCAACGACTCCGTCTCGTCAGCCGTGAGCCTGGTGGCGCCGTCGACGACGTCGCCTCCATGGTCGGAAATGAGTGCGTCGAGCGTGGGTGCCTGCCACGGGCCTCCAGGTTCCTCGTAGGCCTGAGCCTGGTCGGGATGCCACGTGGCACGGAGTCGGGCCGTCACGCAGGGCACCCTAGCGCCGCCTCCATTAGTCTGACGCCGATGTCAGGGAACGATGCGGGCGGTCAATGGATCTCGCGCTGAAGGCAGAAGACGAAGCATTCGCTACATCGTTCCGAGCATGGTTGGCCACTCATTTGCAGCGGCCAGCAGCCTTCGTCGACCTGGCCGACGAAGTGGCATGGGGCCGCCAGTGGCAGGCCACCCTGGCCGCAGACAGGTGGGTCGGCGTGCACTGGCCCAATGCGTACGGCGGGCGTAGTGCCACGCCGGTCCAGGTGGCGCTCTACCAGAGCGAGTACGCCCGCTCCCAAGCGCCGCAGCCCGTGAATCGGGTGGGCATCAACCTGGTTGGGCCGACCCTTCTGGCGCATGGGACCGAGGATCAGCGCTACCGCTACCTGCCGCCGATCCTCTCGGCGGAAGAGATCTGGTGCCAGCTCTTCAGCGAACCCGATGCCGGCAGCGACCTGGCATCCCTCTCGACCCGGGCCGTCCCGGTCGATGGTGGGTATCTGGTCACTGGGCGCAAGGTGTGGACGTCCTATGCGCAGTTCGCTACCTGGGGCTTGTGCCTGGCCCGGACGGACAACGACACACCCCAGCGTCAGCAGGGCATTTCCGCCTTGATCATCGACATGCACGATCCCGGGGTGGACATCCGACCATTGGTGCAGATGACCGGCGATGCGGAGTTCAACGAGGTGTTCCTCACCGATGTCTTCGTGCCGGCCGAGCAACTCGTCGGCGTGGAGGGCCAGGGGTGGAGTGTGGCCGGATCGACGCTGGCGCACGAGCGCGGTACCAACTTCCCCTTCAAGGAACAAGTGGTGCACGAGACCTACCTGGCCCGGCTGTACGAAGAGGCGCATGCCAACGGGTCACTGGAGGATCCTCTGGTGGCTGACGCGTTGGCCCAGTCCTACATTGAGCTCGGCGTCCTGCGGCTCCATAACCTGCGGACGCTGACGAGGCTGGGCCGGGGCGAGGAGCCGGGACCCGAATCGAGTTGGGTGAAGCTGATGTGGACAGCCATGACCCAGCATCTGTCCGAGACCGGGATGGCGGTCGTCGGTCGTGACCCCGCGGCGTCGCTGGCCGGACCGTGGGCGCGTCAGTGGCTGTGGAGTAAGGCGGCCAGCATCGCCGGCGGCACCTCGGAGGTGCAGCGCGACATCATCGCCGGACGGATATTGGGATTACCCCGCTAGCCGTTGGCTTCGTCGCCCGAGTCGGGTGGCCGCGACGCTTCGGGCGCACCGCACGCACATGGTCCTGCTGGACCGTCCGGGCCAGTGAGTAGTGGAAGGTCAGCACCGTAGGATCCCCAATTTCGTTATATGCGCTTCGCCCCGGTGGCGAAGCCGCTCGTAGGTACTGACGGATTGGGCGGCTCCGACTCATCGCACGCATGACACTTTTTGCAGGCAGGGCGAGACCTTGCTGGGTACGATGACCGGAAAAAGGGGTGGAGCCATGGCGACGGCGCGCAACGGAGATGTCGAGATCTATTTCGAGTCGTTCGGCGACCCGGATCTCCCCACGCTGCTCCTAGTCAACGGTCTGGGCTCGCAGTGCATCAACTACGCCGCCGACTGGTGCGAGATGTTCTGCGCCGCCGGGTTTCGGGTGATCCGATTCGACAACCGGGATGTCGGGTTGTCGACGAAGCTCGATCACGTCCGCTACGACCTGGCCGACATGGCCCGGGACGCCATTGCCGTACTGGATGCCGCCGGCGTCGAGCGGGCCCATGTCATGGGCTGTTCGATGGGCGGCATGATCGTCCAGCGGCTGGCCATCGATGATCCCGGCCGCCTGCTGTCGGTGACGTCGGTCATGTCGCGCACCGGCGAGCCGGGCTACGGGGAGAGCTCCGAGGAGGCGTTGGCCATTCTCATGGCGCCTCCGGCACCTACCCGGGAGGCCTATCTGGACGGCCAGGTCCGTGGGCTGCGCGTCTTCGGCTCGAAGCCTGAGTGGCTTGACGAGGACGCCATCCGGCTCCGTGCCGGCGCGGCCTACGACCGGTGCTTCTGCCCCGAGGGAGTGGGGCGGCAGATGCATGCCGTGATGGCCGACGGATCGCGCACCGAGCAGTTACGTCACGTGCAACTGCCGGTCCTGGTACTCCACGGGAGCCGCGACACGCTCATCAATCCGAGCGGTGGCCGGCGCACGGCGGAGGTCATCCCGGGTGCCCGCTTTGTCGAGATAGAAGGCATGGGGCATGACTACCCACCGGCGGTGTGGCCCGAGTGGGTCGGCCTGTGGTCAGACTTCGCCCACGAAAGCGTTGTCCACGAGAGCTGAGAGGCGAGAGCGCCCTCAGGGCGCGATGGTGATGTCGTAGTTGCCGTGCTGGTCCAGCGTGGCGATATCGCCTGGGGCCAGGACGATGACGGTGAACGGCTCCTCAATGAGGGCCGGTCCGGTCACGGTGGCTCCGGCTCCGAGTACGGCCCCCTCATAGGTCGGGACATCGATGAACCCGTGGCCAAAATGCACAGGCCGCGATCCGGTGCGGGCCTGCTCGGCGTCGGTCACTTTCCCCATGTTGGCCAGCACCGGCGGCTTGGGCGTGGCGCCCCGATTGACCAGGCGGATGCCCCGCACGAGCGGTTGCTGCGTAGGGAAGGCGAAACCGCGGCTGGTCTCGTGCTGGCGGTGGAAGCGGTCGGCCAGGTCCAACAGGTGTTCTTCGGAGAGCGATTCGCCCTCGGGCAGCGGCACCGACATGTCGAAGTTCTGCCCGTGGTAACACATCTGGGCGAAAAGATCGGACTGCACGGTACCCTCGCCGAGCCGCGCCGGCGCCAGCTCGGATTCCGCTTCGCGGCGTAGCTCGGCGGCGAGGGCCCGGACCCGGCTCAAGTCGATGTCGGACAGCTTGACCACGTAGGCCCGCATGAGGTCGACCACATAGTCGGCGACGAGCAGGCCGAGGGCCGAGAAGGCCGGTGACGCTTTGGGGACCAGGACCCGGGCGATGCCCAGCTCACGGGCCTGGGCCCAGGCGTGCACGGCGCCGCCGCCACCGTAGGCAATGAGGGAGAGGCGCCGGGGATCAGCGCCGTGTTGGGAGAGCACCTTGCGTACCGCGTTGGCCATGTTGGCGTTGACGATGCGCTGGATGGCCCAGGCGGCGTCGTCGACGCTCAGGCCCATTGGCTCGGCCACGTCGCGTTCGATGGCCGCCCGTCCGGCGGCGACGTCGAGTTCCATGCGGCCGCCGGCAAAGCCCTTGGCCGGCAGGTAGCCCAGGGCGGCGTCGCTGTCGGTGACGGTGGCCCGTTCGCCACCGCGGCTGTAACACACCGGTCCGGGGAATGACCCGGCCGATTCGGGTCCGACCAGGAGGGCGCTCTGGCGCACCCGGGCGATGGACCCACCACCGGCGCCCACGCTGTGGATGTCGACCATCGGAAGGTTGATGTAGTAGCGGTGGCGCCAGTTCCAGTCCGTGGCCACGGCGGGCTGACCGGCCTGGACCAGGCACACGTCGTAGGAGGTGCCGCCCATGTCGGCCGCCACGAAATCGTGCACGCCGCTGCGGCCGGCCGCGATGGCGGCCGCCATGACCCCGCCGGTGGGACCCGAACCGAGCAGCGATACGGCCCGCTTGTTGACCGACTGCGGAGGCATGACGCCCCCGCTCGACTGCATGAGCACGACCTGCCCGTCGAAGCCGGAGGTCCGGAGTTTTTCGACCAGGCGGTCGACGTAGGCCGAGATCTTGGGGGCCACGTAGGCATTGACCAGCGTGGTGGAGGCCCGTTCGAATTCGGGGGCGCGGGGGAGCACCTCATGGGAGAGCGAGATGTGCCGGACATCGGGGAACTCTTCCAGAATGAGCTCCCGGGCCCGCCGTTCGTGGTCGGGGTTGACGAAGCTGAAGAGGAAGCAAACGGCGATCGACTCCACGCCCAGCTTCTTGAGGCGCTGGACGCCTTTGCGCACGGCCGCCTCGTCCAGGGCCAGCACGACGTTGCCCTCGAAGTCGCAACGCTCAGGGATCGGGATGCGGTTGCGGCGACGGGCGATGGGCTCGGGTGGGGGATACGCCGGGTCCCAGATGTTCTCCTTGTGGTCCCGGCGCAGTTCGATCTCGTCGCGGTGGCCCTCGGTGGCCAGCAGCCCGGTGGGGGCACCGCTCATCTCAATCATGGTGTTGTCAGCGGTGGTGGTGCCGTGCACGAACGCCTCGAGGTTGGCGCAGAAGGCCTGACGGTCGAGCCCGAAGGCATCGGCCAGCTGAGCCACGCCGGTCAGCACGCCTTCGGACTGGTCGGCCGGCGTGGTCGGTGTCTTGTCCAGCAGCACCTCGCCGTCGGGGGTGATGCAGATGAGGTCGGTAAAGGTGCCGCCGACATCGACCCCGACCCGATACCCACCTTGCGTCATGTGCTTCCTCCCCGGTGCCGCACCGATTGCGGCGTCGGCAAACAGCCGATCCTAACCTGACAGCAGCGTCAGCAATTGGGCGAAGACGGAGGCTACGTTGGCCCGATGCCCGTGTGGTTGAGCGAACCGGAGTACGACGTCCTGCGGGCCGCGTGCGCGCAGATGATGCCCTCCGCCGAAGGGGTGCCGGGAGCCGACGAGGCCGGCGTAGCCGACTACATCGACATCCTCCTGGGCGCCTTCACCTTCGATCCACCCCGTATCTGGGCTGGCGGTCCCACATCGGGCCGCATGGGCGGCGATGCCCGTTTCGCCACGTTCCACCGGTTGAGCCGGCTGGACGAGCTGGCCTGGCGTATGCGGATCGAGGGGTCGCAGGGCCGGGCCGAGCGGGAGTTCAACGGGCCGGTGATCGGGTTGCAGCAGCGCTACCGGGAGGGCCTGACCGCGCTGGGAAGCGATTTCCCCGAGGTGGACGGCACCGAACAACGACGTCGACTGCAGGCCGGCTCGGAGTTCTTCGACCTGCTGTGGGAGCACTGCTGCGAGGGGATGTACGGCGCGCCCGAGTACGGGGGGAACAGGGACGGGGTGGCTTGGGCCTACTTAGGTCGCGAGGGGGATGTGCAGCCGAGGGGCTACAGCGACGCCGAGGTCTCGGGCCCGTGACGGTCGACGCCATCATCATCGGTTCGGGTCCGGGTGGGTCGACGGCGGCCGATGTTCTGACGCGGGCCGGCTGGTCGGTGGTCATCATGGAGAAGGGGCGCAACCACCTCTTGGACCCCGACGACCTGACCAAGCCGGCGGCGGACTACTCCAACGACGAGATCAAGTTCATGGCGCGGCATTTCCTCGGCCCCGACCCTCTGACCGAGCCCCGGGCCTTCCGGCGCAACGTCGACGAGGGCGAGCACACCCACGTGGGCGAGGTGAACTCCATCCCGACCACGGTGGGCGGCGGCGGTGTCCATGCCGATGGCAAGGTGCCCAGGTTCCGGGAGGAGGACTTCCGGTTGCGTTCGACCTACGGCCCCCAGGTCGATGCCGACGTGGACGACTGGCCCCTGACCTACGAGGAGCTGGAACCCTTCTATGCGGAGGTGGAACGGGCCATCGGGGTGTCGGGTCAGGCTGGCGCCAACCCGTTCGCGGCCTGGCGTTCGGGGCCCTATCCGATGCCACCCGGCGCGGCCATGTACGGCGCCGTGCTCTCATCGGCGGCGGCGGAACGGCGGGGTCTGCATCCGTACGCGGCACCGACGGCGGCCAACAGCGTGCCCTATGACGGCCGACCGGCCTGCAACAACTGCGGGTTCTGTGCCTTCTTCGGGTGCCCCATCCACGCCAAGGGCGATCCCATCGCGCTCTTGACCAAGACCATGGCCACCGGGCGGGCCGAGCTCATGGCCGAGACGTGCGTCTCGCGCCTGCGCACCGACGGGCGGCGGGCCACCGGGGTCGACTACATCGGTCCCGACGGGGTGGAGCGGTCGATGGACGCCAAGGTGATCATCGTGGCCGGCGGCGCCATCGAGACGCCCCGGCTCCTGCTCATGTCCGGCCTGGACCATCCGGCGCTGGGCCGGCACCTCATGGTGCACTTCCAAACGATCGTGGTCGGTCATTTCGCCGACCTCCAGCTCCATCCCCACAAGGGGCGCTCCGTCACCCACGTCCACGACGACGCCATGGTGCAGGACGAAGCGGCCCGGGCCGCCGCCGCGGCCGAAGGGCTCCCGTGGATCCGCGGCGGGCTGGTCGAGCACGCGGGTGGGGGACACCTGACCCAGGAGGCCCGCCACACCCCGTGGGGTCGGCACCATGCCCAGGCCATGCGGGACTCGAACCTGGGGGACCGCATGTGGGTCTTCTGCATGCAGGGCGAGGATCTGCCCTATGCCACCAACACGGTCGACCTGAGCCCGTCCATCCGGGACGCCCGGGGGCTGCCGGTGGCCCGTGTCACCTACCAACCGGGACACCACGAGCTGGCGGCCAGCCGGCATCATGGGAAAATCCTGCAGGGCGTGCTCGAGGAGATGGGCGCGGCGTGGACCATTCACACCTCCTCACCCGGTGTGTCCTACGGCGCGGCCGGGGCGACCCCCATTCCGGAGAGCCGCCACGTCATCGGCACGGCCCGCATGGGCGACGACCCGGCCACCTCGGTGGTCGATCGCTGGGGACGTATCCACGAGCTGGACAACGTCGTGATCGCTGACTCGTCGGTCTTCGTCACTTCATCGGGCTACGGGCCCACCCTGACGTTGGTGGCGTTGGCCGCCCGGGCGGCCCACCACCTGGCGGGGACGGCGCCGGACTCGTTTACGCCGGACTCGGTGATGCCGTCCTAGGGGAGAATGGAAGGGCCGACGCTGCCGCTGAGCAGCGGCAGGCAGGGCAGCGGATGAGCCTGGTACGAGACCTGGCTCGATGCGTTGGCCGGGCTCGTCCCCTCGGCGTTGCTCACGGTGACGGCCACGCCGCCGTGACCCGGTGGTGCGGTGGCCACCAGGTAGTTGCCCGAAAGCACGGAGACGGCACGGGCCGGGGTGGTTCCGAAGAACACCTGTGATGTCGGGTCGAACCCGCTGCCGCTGATCAGGACGGCGCCGCCGGCCAACGGGAGAGCGGTGGGGCCCACCTGAGCCACGGTCGGCGACTGACCGAGCAGGAGCGAGCGGTAAGCCGGCTCCAGTCCGGCCTGGGCCAACAGGGTGGTGGGGGCCTGGCTCGGGGGCAAAGAGTTGCAGACGAGCGTGTTGTTCTTGGCCACGATGTCGTCGGCCACATCGCACGGGTAGAGCGGGCCGATCTGGGCGAAGAAGTTCCCGGTGACCCGGATGTGGCCCACGGTATGGCAGCCGCCGGTGCTGAAGGAATCGATGGGTTGGTCGTAGACCACGTTGTCGGTGAGGTCCTCGTACTTGGATCCGGTGTCGGTGTAGAGGCTGAAGTCGGTGTTGGGCGCGCCATAGGCCACGTTGCCGGTGATGACCAGCTGCTGGGCCCAGCCGTTGGCTTGCCCGCCATTGGTGTAGATGGCCCCGCCGTCGCCCAGCGTCTGCATGTAGTTGAAGATCAGGTTGTCCGAGATCAGGTTGTCGGCGTTGATGTTGGGATCCGAGTCCGGATCGATGAAGGTCGAATGCCAGCCGGCCCACCCGATACTGATGCCGGTGTAGGGCACGTCGTCAATCTGATTGTGCGAGATCACGGCATGTTGGGCGTAGCCGACCCAGATCCCCACGCCGCCGAGGAACTGGATGGCCACGCGGTTGATGTCATTATCGGCGATGGTGTCGTGCGCATTGATCTCGCGGTCGTCGGCTCCGACATAGGCGGGCAGCGGGTCGTCGGTGCTGCCCAGTTGGATGGCCGAGGCCGCGATGTCGGTGAACTCGTTGCCCTGGACGAGGTCATTCTGGCTGCCGTAGTCGACATCAAGGCCGGCCCCTCCGAGGTGGGTGAAGGTGTCGCCCACCATGTCGACGTCGTGGGTGGCGGAGAGCACCACGTTGGCCGGAGTGCGCGTCCAGGAGGCGAAGGGGCAGGTGCCGTGGGGCAAGGAGTCGCCACAGGTGCCCTGGGTCTCGGCGGCCCCGGGTCCGGTCAGCGTCCAGTCGGCCTGCATCTCGGCGAATCCGTCGTTGGTATCGGGCTGATCCCACGTGCCGTAGGAGAACTGCAAGCCGGTAAAAGTGAGGTCGTGCACCGGGGCGTCGAGCGTGCCCTGCACGCTGACCAGGGTTTGCAGGATGGGGGCGACGGTCGAGGCCGTGGCCATGTCCTGGCCCGGGGTGGGCTCGTAGAAGATCTCGTGCGAGGTGCGGTCGAGCGACCAGTGACCCGGCGCGAGCAGTTCGTAGGCGTTCTCGAAGAAGGAGGGCATGGCGGCGCCGGACAACCCGCCGAAGCCACCCTGGGGGCCGTCGATCCACGACAGCTCCTGGCTGCCGTCGCCCGGCAGGTGCAGGTTGCCCCAGCAGGGCTGGCTCATGGTGATGGTGTCGCCGCCCACCGAGGCGATGTTGCAGGTGGTTTGGGTCCAGGCGCCGTTGCCGCCGGTAAAGACGGCCGCCACATTGGTGATGTCACGCCAGCCGGCCAGCACGGGGGCACTGGATATGAAACCGGTCCGTGTCTGCAGGAACTCGGCTTTGGGGAGGCCCTCAGAACGGGGCACGCTTTGACCATCGACATAGAGCTGCTCGGTGTCGAAGCCGGCGGAAACCGGTGCGGCCCAGATGTTGCGGGTGGGGTCGACCTGGTGCCACCCGGTGATGGTGTAGCCGCCGCTGATGACCGGATGGGCACCCGGCGCGGCGCCATAGACGACGCGGAACCCGTTGCTACCGGAGTCCTGCGGACCGAAGGTGAGCGGTTGGGCCAGGTCGTAGGTGCCGTCGGTGAGCAAGACATTCAGGTCGGAGTGCAGGTCCGGGCTCAAGGTGCGAGCCACCGACTGAGCGTCGAGCAGGGAGCAGGGCGCCTGGGTCGTGCAGGCCCGACCCTGGCCGAGCGGTGCGGCCACAAGGACACGGGCCGGCGTGCCACCGGCGGCCGACTCGACATTCGATGTGCCGAGCAGCAGACCGGCACCCAGCGACGCGCACGCCGCGCCAATGACCACTGCCCGCCCCGACCCCCACCGCATGGCAGCGATGGTAGCTGGGTGGGCCTCGGCGAACCTGTTCTAGCGAACTCCGCGCGTCAGCAGCATGGATCCGGCGATCGGTCCGCCCCCATTGGCCACCGCAGCCACTTCGGGCATGCGGCCACCGGCGCGCACGACCTGGCGGGCACCGCCGTCGCCCCGGAGCTGCACACACGCCTCGTGGATGAGGCCGAATCCGTGCAGTCGACCGCCCGAAAGCTGGCCACCGGCCGTGTTGAGGGGCAGCAACCCGTCACGGGCGATGTTGGCGCCGCCCTCGATGAAGCCGCCGCTCTCGCCGCGTCCGCAGAAGCCCAAGGCTTCGAGCCAGACGATGGCCAGGACGGAGAAGCCGTCGTACAGCTGGGCGGTGTCGACATCGGTGGGCTTGAGGTCGGTGCGCTCCCACATGGAGAGGCCGGCATCGCGGGCCGCCATGGTGCTCATGTCGTCGAACTGATCCCAACTGGGCCGGCCCCGTAAGGCCGTGCCGACGGCGTTGACCTGCACAGCGGGGTGGTCGAGGTCACCGGCCACATCGCGGTGCGACACGATGACGGCGGTGGACCCGTCGCAGGGAGCGTCGCAGTCAAAGAGACACAGCGGCGTCGAGATCATGCGGGCGGCCAGGTAGTCGTCCAGGGACATCGGGTCGGCGTAAATCGCCTTGGGATTGAGGGCGGCGTTGCGCCGACCGTTGACGGCGATCTGCCCCAGTTGTTCCCGGGTCAGGCCGAACTCATCGAAGCGGCGCTGGCCGACCATGGCGATCCA
Source organism: Acidimicrobiales bacterium (assembly GCA_036268485.1). Taxonomy (GTDB): domain Bacteria; phylum Actinomycetota; class Acidimicrobiia; order Acidimicrobiales; family RAAP-2; genus Bog-473. Next base: position 42,460 of record DATAUC010000067.1, on the reverse strand, counting down.
GTTGGCGGCCGACACGGCGCCGTAGGGGAGTGACCACTGCAAGAAGCCGCCCATGCGGGGAATGCCGCCTCCGCCGCCTCCGCTGCCGCCGATGCCCTGGCGGCCTCCGGTCCCCTGGGCGGTGCCCTCGGTGACGGTCCGGTAGACGAGCACGTGGCGGGCCAGGCCGGCGGCCACGGCCAGGCTGGCCGCGATGACGGCTCGCATCTGGCCGGCGCCTTCGCCGCCGCCGTCGTGCCAGTTGAGCGAGAGCCCCAGCGCATCTTGGACTTCGGGCGAGCTGGGTCCGGCAAACCCGGGGGTGCCCGCCCCCATGCCGGGGTAGGTGGAGAGGCCGTCGATGTCGTCGCGGGTCAGGCCCGCATCGGCGATGGCCGCCAACGAGGCCTCAATGGTCAGGTCGATGTCGGACCGGCCCAGCCGTCGCCCGACGGCGGACTGCCCGATGCCCGAAATGATGGCCCGGCGCTCCAGAGGCTCCTCGTTCAGGCGCGGGCTCACTTGGTGCTCTCGGACGTGGCGCGGAACAGCGGGAGGTACACATTGTCGTTCTGCTCGAAGAGCACTTCGACGGGCAGGCCCATATGGACGTCTTGCGGTTCGATGTCCACCAGGTTGGTGGTCAGCCTGATGTCGGGCTGCTCGTCGACCGACACCCAGGCGATGATGTAGGAGTCGCTCCCGGGTATCCACTGCTGATGGTTGACCGAGTACGTCTCGACGTGGCCCCGACCGCTGACGGCTCGCGGTTCCACGTCACGCGAGAGGCAGCGGGGGCAGATGGGACCGGGCGGATGGAAGAACTGTTGGCACGCATTGCAGTGGAGCAGGCGCAGGGTGCCGTCCTGACCTGATGTCCAGAAGAAGGTGTTGTCCGTATCGAGGCGCGGCAGGAGACGGAAGGAGGGGCCGTTGGCAACCATGGCGGCATGGTACTCACCCGCTTGGTCGGGGGTGCGGGCTCAGGCCAGGGAGGAGGACTGGGTCACATCGGCCGGTTGCCGGCTGCGGGCCACATTCACCGTGGTGAATCCGACCGCCATGAGCAACGACGCCGCGTCCTCAATCAAGTCGTCGAGTGACACCTTGAGACGCCCATCCAGCCAGGTCACCACGAGCTGGGTCAGCCCGCCGACCAGCAGGTGCGAGGCGATGAGGCCGATGCGGTCATTGGCCACACCGGTCTCCCGCCAGGCGAAGCGCTCCATGATTTCGGCCGTGGCGTGCATGGTGTCCAGGCGCCGCTGGCCCACCCGCTCATTGCCGACAGCTTCAACGAACAGGATGCGAGCGCGCTTGGGATCGGCGGTGACATAACGCACCGTGGCCTCGAGGACGGCCTTGATCCGGGCCTCCGGGTCCTCGCCGGCATTGGCAATGGCGTTGATGGCTCCGTAGGTGATCTCGAGAATCAGGCGGTCGAAGACGGCGATGAACAGGGATTCGATGCCGTCGAAGCTCTCGTAGAAGTAGCGGGCGTTGAGATGGGCCTCCTGGCACACGCCGCGCACCGTGGTGCCGTGCCAGCCCTCGGTACCCACCAGGTCGTAGGCGGCATCGATCAACTGTTCGCGACGCTCGGCCCGGCGAACCTCAATGGGTACGCCACGCCACGAGCGCTGCAGGAGATCACTGTCGATTGACGTCATAGAAGAACCATTTGGCTACTAGAACTACCATACCCTAGTGTTGGTTACAGTCGTTACCAATCATGAGAAATTGGAGTCACGGGTGAAGCTGTCAATGCCGTTGAGTTATGCCGGAGGGTTTGCCGCAGCAGCCCGCCTCACCGCCGAACTGGAGAAGGTCGGCCTCGACACGGTGTGGGTGGCCGAGGCGTACGGCTACGACGCTCCGAGCCTCATGGGATATCTGGCCGCCACCACCGAGCGAGTGGAGATCGGCGCGGCCATCCTGCCCATCTACACCCGGACGCCGACGCTCATTGCCATGACGGCCGCCGGCATCGACGCCCTGTCGGGGGGACGTTGCGTGCTGGGCCTCGGCGCCTCGGGACCCCAGGTCATTGAGGGCTTCCACGGTGTTCCCTACGACCGGCCGCTCACCAGGACCCGCGAGATCATCGACGTGTGCCGCACGGTGTGGGCCCGCGAAGCGCCCCTGACGCACGACGGGGCGGCGTATCACATCCCTTTGCCGGCCGGTCAGGGCACCGGATTGGGCAAGGCGTTGAAGATCATCGGTCACCCGGAGCGCTCCCGCATCCCGATCTGGGTGGCGGCCCTGGGCGAGAAGAACGTGGCCATGACGGCCGAAGTGGCCGACGGATGGTTGCCCCTGTTCTTCGTGGCCGAGAAGGCCCGTGAGGTGTTCGGACCCTCGCTGGCCGCGGGGGCGGCCACGCGCGACGGGTCACTGGCGCCCCTGCAGATCGCGGCCGGCGGCCTGCTGGCCATCGGCGAAGAGGCTGACGTGGCCGGCATCCGCGAACTGGGTCGGGCCACCGCCGCGCTCTACATCGGCGGCATGGGGGCCAAGGGCAAGAATTTCTACAACGCGCTGGCCTGCCGCTACGGCTTCGAGAAGGAAGCGGCCGAAATTCAGGACCTGTACCTGGGCGGCCACAAGGCGGAAGCGGCGGCCAAGGTGCCCGACGAACTGCTGGAGGCGACATCGCTCTGCGGACCCGAGGGCTACATCAAGGAGCGACTGGCTGCCTTCGCCGAAGCCGGCGTCACCCATGTCAACGTGACGCCCATCGGGGGCGACCCGGTCGCCATGATCGAGAAGGTCCGAAGTTGGATCTGATGCATCCCGAGGGCCCCGTCCCCGTGGTCATCGCCGGCGGCAGCATCGCCGGCCTGGCCACCGCGCTGGCGCTCGGCCGGCTGGGTCACGAGGTCACGGTGGTCGAGCGTGATGCGCTGCACGAGGCGGCCGATGCCGAAGCCGCCTTCCTGATTGAGCGGCAGGGGGCGCCCCAGGCACACCAGACCCATGGATTCCTGGCCCGGTTGCCGGTGGTGTTGCGGCAGCGCTTCCCCGACATCCTCGGCGCGCTCCACGCGGCCGGGGCGGAGACGCTGATGCTGACCCGGAGCCTGGGCCAGTACGAGCCGGGGGACGAAGATCTCAACACGCTCATCGTGCGAAGGACCACCTTCGAGTGGGTCCTGCGAGAGGCGGTGCGCCACGAACCGGGCGTGTCCTACCGGGCCGACACCAGCATTGAGGGGCTGATCGGGACCGAGGGGGCCGACGGGGTCCCGCACATCGTCGGAGCCCGGCTGGCCGACGGCTCCGAACTGGCGGGCGATGTCATCGCCTGCACGGGTCGCCGCGGTCCGGTTCCGTCCTGGTTGGCCCCCTTCGGCGTGGCTGTGTCAGAGACGGTGGTGGACACCCACATCGTCTACCTGACGCGCTGGTACCGGCGCCCCGATGGGCTCGACATCGACATCGATCCGCGGCTGGGGGGCGACTTCGGCTATCTGAAGTACCTGGCCATTCCCTGCGATGGTTCGACGTTCTCGGTCACCCTGGCCGTGCGGTCCAAGGACACGGAGCTGCGGAGCCTGTTGCTCAATCCCGACGCCTTCGACCGGGCCTGCCGGATCCTGCCCGGGCCGGATCGTTTCTTCGGGTCGGGACCGGTCGAGGCCATGGGCCCGGTGCGACCCATGGGGGGACTGATCAACCGGCTCCGGCGCTTCGTCGATGACGCGGGCCAGCCGCTCGTGCGCGGCTTCCACGCCGTGGGGGATGCGCACACCTGCACCAACCCCATGTACGGGCGGGGCTGTGCGTTGGCCTTCGTGCAGGCCACGCTGCTGGCTGATGCCTACGCGGCCCACCCCGACGACGCCCGGCAGCGCGGCCTGGCCTACGAGGCGTCTTCGGCCCGTGAGGTCGAGCCGTGGTTCCACTCGGCCGTCATGATGGATGCCATGGGTGATTCCGACGGCGTGCCCAAGACCCCGGATCCGTTCATGCGCAAGTTCGGGGCTCTCGTCGGTGACGTGATGCTGGGCCGCCCGGTCGACCCGGTACTGGCCCGCGGACTGTTGCGCATGATCAACACGCTGTTGCGGCCCGACGAACTCATGTCCGATGCGGATTTTCTCGGACGGATAGCGTCGCACCTGGCCGGCCCGGATATCGATCCAACGCAATCTGATGCACTGCGCGTCCCGCGCAGCACCCTCCTGGGTGCGGCGGCCGCCTGAACGAAAGAGGGGACACATGCACGATCTGGTCATTCGAGGCGGCACCATCGCCGACGGGTCCGGCCGCCCCACGCGCCATGGCGACGTGGCCATTGAGGGGAACCGCATCGTGGCGGTGGGTGAGGTCGATGGACCGGCGAAGCGTGAAATCGACGCCGACGGCAAGCTCGTCACGCCGGGCTGGGTGGACATCCACACCCACTACGACGGCCAGGTGACGTGGGACCCCGAGGTCTCACCTTCGGGGTGGCATGGCGTGACAACCGTGGTCATGGGCAACTGCGGGGTGGGGTTCGCTCCGGCCCGGGCGGCTGACCGGGAGTGGCTGATCCAGTTGATGGAGGGTGTGGAGGACATTCCCGGTGCCGCACTCTCCGAAGGCATGACATGGAACTGGGAGTCGTTCCCCGAATACCTCGACGAGGTCGAGCGGACCGCACGCGTCCTCGACGTGGCGGCGCTGGTGCCGCACGGCGCCCTGCGGGCGTTCGTGGTCGGGGAGGGACGGGCCAACGGGGCCGCCACCTCTGAGGAGATCGCCGAGATGGCGGCGCTGGTGCGCGAGGCGGTCAGTGCGGGTGCCATCGGCGCATCAACGACCCGCACCGTGCTGCACCGGGCCAAGGACGGGGAGCTGGCCGCCGGCACCACGGCGGCGGCCGAGGAGTTGATCGCCATCGGCGAGGCGTTGGGCAAGTCCGGGCACCGGGTCTTCTCGCTGGCCAGCGACATGGTCGACCTCGATCACGAGTTCGCCTGGATGTCGGAGATCTCACGCCGGGCCGGTATCCCGGTCACCTATCAGGTACTGCAGCCCGACTTCGCCCCGGATCTGTGGCGCGAGTGGATCAACCGTGGTGTGGCGGCCAACCGGCAGGGCGCATGGCTGGTGCCGCAGGTGGCGGGCAAGCCCACGTCCTTGATGGTCGGATTCGAGTCGACCACCCATCCGTTCTCCCATCACCGGGCCTACCAGGAGCTGGCGGATCTCCCGCTGGCCGAACGCGTGGCTCGGCTGCGCACGCCCGAAGTGCGCTCGGCCATCTTGAACGAGGAGCCGCGGCCGGGCGGCTTCGTGTCACTGCTGCTGGCCAACCTGCACAAGCTGTTCCCGCTGGGCGACCCACCTGACTACGAGCCTCCGGCCGAACGCAGCGTGGCGGCCATGGCCCAGCGCGAGGGTCGCTCATCGACCGAGGTGCTCTACGACCTCATGCTCCAACGTGACGGTCGGGAACTGCTCTACTTGCCGCTGCTCGACTACGCCGCCGGCAACCTCGATGCGGTGCGCGAGATGTTGGTGCACCCGGCGACCGTGTTGGGTCTGGGCGACGGGGGAGCGCATTGCGGTGTGCTCTGCGATGCCAGCCTGCCCACGTTCATGCTGGCCCACTGGGCCCGTGACCGCGACCGGGGGGCCAAGCTCCCGGTGGAGCAGGTGGTGCATCTGCAGACGCAACGGACCGCCGCGCTCTACGGTTTTGCTGACCGCGGTCTGCTGGCCCCCGGCTTCCTGGCCGACGTGAACGTGATCGATCACGACGCGCTGACGCTGGAGCCGCCGGAGATGGTCTATGACCTGCCGGCCTCGGGCAAGCGGATGATCCAGCGGGCCAGGGGTTATGTGGCCACGGTGAAGTCGGGCACCGTGGTGCGCCAGCATGACGAGTCAACCGGTGAGCTGCCGGGCCGACTCCTGCGGGGCCCGCAGCCGGCGCCTATCGGATAGAGCCATGAGCCGACTCAGCGTCGTGGACGCCGACGGGCATGTGGTCGAAGGCTTCGCCTTCGTGTCCCAGGTGTTGGCCCGCTTCCCCGACCAGGTGTCGTTGCGCAACGACGGCGTGCTCGGCGTGGTGATTGAAGGGCGGCCCTACCCCGATCCCGAGGGGCCGGGCGCCGGGTGCCCGGCCGATCAGGGGGTGAGTTCGGAGCCGGGACTCGACGCCTCCTCGGCCGCCGGCATCGTGGCCAACGCCGACAGCGACGGCATGGACGAGATGGTCCTCTTCCCGAGCTTCGCCATGTGCGTACCCAGCATTGAGGATCCCTTCCTGGGGTCCACGGTGGCCCGGATGTACAACGAGTGGGCGGCCGAGTTGGTGGACGCCGGCGGCGGCCGGCTCCACGCGGCAGCGGTGGTGCCCATTGAGCATGGGCCGGCGGCCGAAGCAGTCCTGCATGAGGCCAAGGAGCTCGGTGCAGTCTGTGCCGTCATCCCGCCCGCCCTGGCCACGCGCAATCTCGACCATCCTGATCTGGACCGCTTCTTCAGCGCGGCATGCGATGTGCAGATGCCCCTGGGCGTGCACGGCGCTCCCGGTCTGCACATGCCCAAAATCGGGGTCGACCGCTTCGACAACTACGTGCAGGTGCACTGCGTCAGCTTTCCCTTCGACCAGATGGCGGCCATGACCGTCCTGGTCAGCGGCGGAGTCTTCGAGCGACACCCGACGCTGCGGGTCGCCTTCCTCGAAGCCGGCGCCGGGTGGCTTCCGTGGTTCATCGAACGGCTCGGCGAGCACTTCGAGATGCGGGGCGACTGGATCCCGGGCGGTTGGCAGCGGCACCCCGACGAGTATGTGGCCAACGGCAACATCTGGGTGACCTGTGAACCCGATGAGCGCATGCTGCCGGCCGTCATAGAGCAGCTGGGCGACCAGTGTGTGATGTTCGCCAGTGACTATCCTCATTGGGATGGGACGTGGCCACACGCCTCGAGCACGTTGTTGGCCCAACCCCTGGGTGACCAGTCACTGGGCGCGGTGGCCGGCGGCAACGCTCGACGCTTCTACTCGTTAGATGGCGCGCCGACCGCCTGATTCCAATCGAGCGGACCCTCGAATCAGGCGCACGACCTGGGTCGTGCTCGCCGCTGTTCTCGTGGCCGCCGCCGCGGTGGCCGCCGGCCTGAGCCTCGGCGGTAACGGATCGCGCACGGCATCGTTGCCGCCCTCTCCCCTCCACCACCAAGGGTCTCCGTCGGGCTGCGACCTGACGCGGGCCTTCGCCGGGAGTTGTGCCGCGGTCACTAGCACCACGGACGTATCGACGACGACCAGTTGCCCCCCGGCGGTGTCGGGTGGGGCTGGGTGTGCGTTGGGCGTCGCACCCATAGCGTCGCCGCCCAGCACCACCACGCGGACCACACCGACCACCGGCCGGACGACCAGGACGACCTCGGGCACCCGGCCGACGGTGCCGACCACGTCAACCTCGCCCTCCCGGCCCTCGCCCACGACGACGCCCGTTCCCACGACGACGCCGAAATCGTCGACGCCCGCCTGCGGATCGGCGCCGCCCGCCGAGGCTGGCGTCGGTTCCCAGTGGGCCTGCACCTTCGATGACGAATTCGACGCATCAACCGGCGACGCCACCAGCCTCAACCTGTCCAAATGGACGATCCAGAAGACGGCCAACAGCGGCTACTCGACCGGCTCTTCGCCCTATGAGCCCTGCTACGGGTCCAACGCCAACGACGTAACGGTGGCCAACGGCAGCCTGAACCTGACGGTTGAGCAGCAGGCGTCGTTCGCCTGCCCGGGTCTGGAAAACGGGCTCTCGGACTCGACGCAGTACTCAGCCGGCATGGTGTCGACCATCTACGGGTTCAACCAGCAGTACGGGCTCTACGAGGTTCGGGCCAAGATCCCGTCGTCGGCGGCGCCCGGATTGCAAGAGACGCTGTGGTTGGAGCCGGTGAACACCAGCCTCTACGGGGGGGAGCCGGCGGCCGGTGAGATCGACTTCGCCGAGTTCTTCAGCGACTTCGCCAACCTGGACATCCCGACCATCCACTACACGGGCAACTCCAACAATGAGAACGTGGCCACCGGCGTCAACGTGTACACCAACGACACGGGGGCCAACACCACGAAGTGCCTCATCAACGTCGGGCAGTACAACACCTACGCCATCAAGTGGTCGCCCGGCTCCCTCACGACCTACTACAACGGGCAGCCCTGTTTCACCGACAACTATCAGCCTACGAATGTGGCCTCCCCGGCGCCGTTCAACCAGCCCTTCTTCATCTCGTTGACCCAGGCCCTGGGCGCCGCCAGCACGCTGGGCCTGACCGGTCCCAACAACCAGTACCGGCCGGGCACCTCGCCCACGTCGGCCACCACGAATATCGACTACGTGCGGGTGTGGCAGTCCAAGGGCTGATCGGTGGTCACAAGAGGCGGGTGGGCAGTGCCGTCTCGAGGACGCCGTCACCCTGCCGGGCGAGCGAATAGGCCACCTTGCCCTCGACCTCGGTGATGGCCTCGTGCAGTTCGGTTCCGAAGAACACCAGTCCGGTGCCGTTCTCGGTGGCGTAACCGTCGGACAGGGAGCCGTCCCCGATCAGGCGGTGGATCAACGGCCGCCGTTCGGGCTCGGCGTCATGGTGGGGGCTATTGCTGTAGGGCAGGAAGCCCAACCCGTTGGTGACCAGGTGGAGGGGCAGGCCGAATGAGTCGGTGGTGCCCCCCAGGTGCCAGCAGAGGGATCCGGCCGACACTCCCTTGAGGACCACGCCGGCCTCCCAGCACTCGCGCAGGATGGGCTCCAGCCCGTGGGCCCGCCAGAGGGCCAGCAGGTTGACCGTGCTGCCACCCGAGACCCAGATGATGTCCTGGGCCAAGAGGTGTCGCCGGATGTCGGGCACATTCGGCATGGGATAGAGGGCCAGGTGCGTGCTGATCATGCCGGCATGGCTGAAGGCATTGTGGATGGCGGCCAGCCGCGCGTTGTCGTCGCCGACGGCCGTGGCGATGATGCAGACACGAGGATGGGGACCGGCCTGAGCCAACTCGGCGGCCAGTTGGTATGAGGGCCCGAGTCGCAGGTTCTGGGGATCCGGGCCCTGGGGCTGGAACCCGATGCTGGTGGCGATGATGGTCGGCTGGGGCGCGCTCACGTCAGCGGGGAAGGACCTCGGGATTGACGATGTGCAAGGGACGGGCGCCGGCCATCAGGCGGCACAGGTCCTCGGCGATGGTCTTGGTGTGGTTGGACTCGGTGTCGTAGGTGGCGCCTCCGATGTGGGGGGTGAGAACGACGTTGGGGAATTCGGTCAGTGGGTGGTCGGTGGCCAGGTGCTCCCCTTCGAAATGGTCGAGGCCGGCCGCGCCGACCTTGCCGGACCGCAGGGCCGCCACCAGGGCGTCGGTGTCATGGATCTTGGCCCGTGCGGTGTTGAGGTACACCACGCCGTCGCGCATGTTGGAGAACGCCTCGGTGCCGATCATCCCGGTGGTCTCGGCGGTGACCGGAGCGTGGACCGAGATCACATCGGAGCGCTCGAACAGCTCGTCCAAGCTCGACGTGGCATCGGGCGCGTAGGGGTCATAGGCCAGCACGTCCATGCCCAACCCGCGTAGGCGCCAGCGCAACGCCCGTCCCACCGCGCCCAGTCCGACCAGGCCGACCGTCTTCCCGTTCAGTTCCCAGGCCCGGTAGCGCTGGTAGGGAATCTTCCCGTCCCGGTAGATCTCACCCTGGCGGACGTCCTGGTCGGCCGGTACGACGCCCCTGGTGGCCGCGAAGAGCAGGGCGACCGCCAGCTCGGCGACGGCATCGGCATTGCGACCGGGGGCGTGCAGCACGGGGACGCCGGCCGCCGTGGCGGCGACGACGTCGACGTTGTTGGGATCACCCCGGCAGCTGGCCACGGCGATGATGGGTTGCTCGTACAGCTCGGCGCCGCAGACATCGCTCTCGACCACCACGATGTTGGCCCCCTCGTCGGCCACTCGGGCGGCCAGTTGCTGCGCGTTGTAGATACGCAGAGAGGGCTGGTCGAGCCAGGAGTCCAACACGAGATCGGCCAGCTGGTGCAACAGGTCGAGTCCGGGACCGCTTACTGCTGCGGTGACCAGAGCCTTCGGCCGTGCGGTGCTCATCTCGTCAAACCCCTCTCGTTGTGCGAACCGTCGTCCATAATGGCGTACATATGACTCAGATGTCAGGTTCGTGAGTAATCGCAGCGGCAGCGTCACGGTGGGGGTCGATATCGGCACCACCTCGGTCAAGGCCGTGGGGGTGGATGAGAAGGGCCAGGTCCTGGCCCGCAGCCGGGTGGCGCACTCCATCGTGGCCCCCGAGGCCGACCAGCTCCGCCATGATGCCCGCCGGGCCTGGCGCCTGGGTCCCCGCAAGGCCTATGCCGACGTCGTGGCGCAGCTGGCGGCCCAAGGCGATGGAGACGTGGCCGGCGTGGCCGTGGCGGCCATGGTGCCGTCACTGACGGCGGTGAACCGGCAGGGTGTGCCCATCCTGCCCGGACTCCTCTACGGCGACGTCGAGGGTCGGCCGGGGGGAGGCGGGGACCAGACCACCGCGGCGTCATCGACGGGAGCCATGCCCGACGCCGAAGGCTTCTTCCGTTGGGCGGCCTCAGCGGCGCCGCAAGCCGCCGGGTACTGGCCGTGCCAGGCGGTGGCCACCCACGCGCTCTCCGGCGTGCCGGCCATCGACAGTGGCGTGACGTCGTCGTTGGGTGAGATCCACGCCTGGGGAACGTGGAACATGCCGCTGCTCGAGTCCATGGGTGTGACCGCTTCGCAACTGCCGGTGGTCGTGCCGATGTGTGGTGCTGGTGGCACCCTTCCCGGAACCGACACCGTGTTTACGGGCGGTTCCATCGACGCCTTCTGCGATCAGATCGTGGCCGGGGCGGTCGAACCGGGCGACGTGCTGGTGATCTTCGGCGCCACCCTCATTGTGTGGGTCGTTACCGACGCGCCCGTGGAGGCGCCGGGGCTCATCTGCTACCCGCACACCGTGGCCGATCGCTTTCTGGTGGGCGGACCGAGCAATGCCGGCGCCCTCTTCGTGGACTGGGCCCGCACGCTGCTGCGGCAGGCGTCCCGTCCGGGGCCGGACCGGGAGCGCCTCGACCCGCGTCTCGGACAGCCCGATCGGGTGCCGGTCTGGCTGCCCTACGTGCGCGGCGAGCGCACACCTCTGGACGATCACACGCTGCGATCCAACATCTACGGGCTGGACATCGCCTCCGACGGTGCCGCACTGGAGCGGGCGGCTTTCGAGGCCAGTGGGTTCGTGGTGCAGCGGATCATCGACCGGGCCGGGGTGGCGCCGCGGCGCATTGTGGCCAGCGGCGGGGGCTCACGGGTCACCGCCTGGATGGCGGCCGTGGCCGACGTCACGTCCCTACCGGTGGACGCGGTGGCCGTTCCTGAAGGCGCCGCTCGCGGCGCCGCCTTCCTGGCCCGCATGGCGGCCGGTTTGGAGACGTCCCTGGACGAAACCGTCCGCTGGGCCTCGGTGGGCCGTCGCATCGAACCCGATCCCGTGTGGGCCCGGGCCACCCGCTCCCGCTACGAGCATTTCTCCGTAGTGGGCTCGGGCGCCTGATCCTCAGCGATTGGGGGTGAAGGCCACCTTCAGCGCGCCGCTGATGTCCTGGCGGGCGATGGCCTTGAGGGCGTGCCACCAGTCGTCGAGGGCAAAGCGGTGGGTCAGCATGGGCGTGATGTCGATGCGCCCGTCGGCCACCAGCTGCAGGTAGTGGGAGATGGCGTGTTGGCGCACGCCGTCGAACTCCTCCACACCGAAGGCGTTGGATCCGGCGATCGTGAGTTCCTTGAAGTAGATGGGGGTCGATTCCCACCGTTCGGGAGTGGCCACACCGGTGTAGACCAACCGGCCGCGTTCGGCCAGGACACGCACGCCCACCTCGAGGGTCTCGCCCTTGGCGATGGTGTCGTACACGACGTCGATGTGCCCCGGGTGGGTCACGGGCAGACCATCGAGGGGCAGATGCAGCACGGCACCGGACCAGTCCGCCAGCTCTTCGACCAGGGCCAGGCGGGGCTCGTGGACGAAGACCCGGGCGGCCCCGAACTGCCGGGCCATGTCCCGCTGCGCTTCGAACCGGGCCACCACGCCAACTTCCACCTCGGGGTAGAGGGAGCGCAGGATGGCCACACTGGTCAGCCCCAGCGCACCGGCGCCGTAGACCAAGACCCGGCCGGTGGGCGGGGGTGGATGGTGGACGATGGCGTGGAACGAGACGGAGAACGGATCGGCCAGCACGGCGGCTTCGTCGGAGATGCCGTCGGGCACCGGGATCAGCATGGAGTCGTGGGCCGCCAGCAGCTCGGCCCAGGCGCCGGGGGCGCCGGTGGTCACGCCCACGTGCACACCGGGCCCGATGTCACCCTTGGTGAAGCTCCAGCACATGCTGAGATCGCCCACCTGGCACGGCGGACAGGCTGGCGAGATCCCGCGCGGCCCACAGGTCAGCCAGGGATTGAGCACGACACGTTGACCGACACTGAGGCCCTTGGCCGCTGGTCCCAATTCCACCACTTCGGCCACGACCTCATGTCCGGGGACGTGGGGGAGGGATGAGAAGGCCGCCATCGGATTGTCGATATCGCCGGTGCTGAAGTCACCCAGCACCAACTTGGAGTCGGATCCGCAGATGCCCGAGAGGATGGGCCTGGTGATCACCCAGTCCGGACGAGCCAGTCGGGCGTCCGCCATGGAGTGCAGCCCGAAGGGCAGACCGGCCAGCATGGTCTCCAACTCGTCGACCGGTGCGGGCCGCGCCTCGTCCGGCGACGGTGGTGAGCCGAAGAGGAGTGCCTTCACGAGGTGGTCCGGGCGTTGGCCTGGTCGGTCATGGCCCGCATACCCAGCATGAACCCGTCGAAATCGGTGGTCTTCATCTCAACGACCGCCTTCATGTCGGGGAGGTAGTGCTCGAAGGATTCGCTGTCGATGGCGTCGACAATGCCACCAGCGATCTCCGCGGGCGGGACCTTGGGGCCGTCGTAGAGCGGGGCGTCATTGTCCGGCTGATCCCAGATCTCGGTGTCGATGGCACCGGGCAGGATCAGCTTGATGGTGACGCCGGAACGATCCAGATCGATGGCCATGGACTCGCTCCAGCCGGCCAGGGCGAACTTGGAGGCCGAGTAGGCCGCTTCGGTGGTGATGCCCAGCCGGCCGCCCAAGCTGGAGACGTTCATGATGACCCCGGAACCCCGGGCCATCATGCGGGGCAGCACGGCCAACGAGAGCGCCACCGGCGAGAAGAAGTTGATGGCCATCGTGCGCTCGACCTCATTCATGGTGAGCTGGGTGACGTGCCGGCGCATCGGCACGGCGGCGTTGTTGATGATCACGTCGAGACCGTCGAAGTGGTCCCAGATCTGCAGGGCGAGCTCGGCTGCATTCGAAGGATCAGACAGATCGGCCGCCCAGCGCTCCGATGCGGGCGCAGTGGCCCGGCAAACCTTGAGCACCTCGTCGAGCCGATCTCCACGCCGAGCCACCAGGGCCACGGTGTCGCCCCGGGAGGCCAGTTCAATGGCTACGGCGGCGCCAATACCCGACGAGGCACCCGTGACGAGAACCGTTCGATTACGCGTCGCCGCAGTCACCCTGGCGTTACCCCCACGTGTGTGAACCAAGTGGCGGGGCTGCGTGAATCGGCCGCCGTCACATTCGGGGTGAGCGAGGGGTCTCGAACCCCCGGCCTCCAGGACCACAACCTGGCGCTCTAACCAACTGAGCTACGCCCACCGAGGGGGATAAGTGTGGCACATCAGGGCCGGCCCGATGAGCAAGCCGGGTGTCGGGCCGGCTCCGGTCGGATTTGCCGAGATTGGGCACCGGATCGGCCCATGCCGCGTTGGGAGGAAGCTGATGGCGGCTGAGCTGATCCACGTAGGCTTGGGCCCACGCCTCCGTAGCTCAGCGGATAGAGCGGTGGACTTCTAATCCATTGGTCGCAGGTTCGATTCCTGCCGGGGGCGCCAAAAATTTGTTAGCGGACCAGGAGGATCGCTTCGCAGCCCGCAGCGTTCACCGCCCGGCTCTCGTGCCAGCCGGCTGCCTCAAGCCTGACCAGCAGTGGGTCGGGCGGCACCAATGCGACCTCGACGAACCAGAGCCGCTGATAGCCCCCGAGCTGTTGTGTCCAGCCAGCGAGATTCTGATCGCCCTCAACATCGAATGAGGGCTCGAGAAACACGTGCGATTGGGTGCTCGCCACTGTGAACCCGGTCATCCAGGCCGAGCCGAATTCGATGTCCGGGTGGGGTTCCTCGTAGAGAGCCCACGCATAGCGGACAAACGAGCCGACGACTATGTGATCACCTGCATGCATTTGGTGGTTGATGTCTTGCGCGATCGTACGGACGTCCAGTGACCGATAGTGAGTGTTGAGGCCGATTCCACTCAGGACGAGGGCGATGACGGCGATGGCTCCGAACACGCGAAAGGGGGCGCGCCTCCAGCCCGTGCGTTTCATGAGTGATGTGATCACCTCTGCCACTCGGACGGCGCCGGATGCAGCCAGCAGGAGGAGCGCCGGGTAGAGGACCTCGTCCGTACGTCCAGTGCCCAAGGGAATCTTCCCGAGGGCACAACCAGCAGTCGCGGCGGCCAGCACGACGCCGGGAATCAGCATGGCGCGCCACCGGGAGACCCCGAGAACGACCAGAGCACTGAGAATGGAAAACAGGAGGAATTGCTCGAGCGGCGTCCAGTTGGGTCCGCCGATGATGCCGCCATAGGTCTGGGTGGCTATCGAACAGACACTTTCAAGCAGTGCGAGCGGTGAGCGAAGCGAAAGGAAGTGATCGTGCCAGCTTCGATTGAGATAGGGCGAGAGGTGCCGGTAGAACAGGGCGGCGATCAGGACTGATCCGCCGAGCGTGGCGGAGGACCAGGCGACGTAGCACCTGAATCCGGAGCGGTTCATGAGGGCGTGCAGCCCCAGTCCCGCCCAGACGCCTACCACGAGGGTCAGGGTTGAGGCGGAGAACACGAACGAACACAGTGAAACGGCGGCCGTCGCCCCCAGTGTTCGGGCGCTGGAACGCCGCCTGGTGGCTTCGGCGCACGCCAAGAGCACGCAGGCCAGGACAAAGTCAGCGCTGTAATCCTTGTAGCGGGTCGAGTACATGACGCAGATCGGACTGACGGCCACTATGAGGGCGATCACTGCGCCTATCGCTCGTGGGAACTTGAAGTAGCGGAAGAGTGCGACGGCAGCGGGAATCGAAAGGATTCCCAGCAGCAGCGCCGGCAATTGCCCCCACCACGGAGCGCCCGGATTGAGACCCAGCCACAACCGCTCCAACAGGTCGAAGCCGGGGGCATTGGCCCACATATGCCAGGCGGTGCTCAGGGGGACATGCGTCGAGAGTGCTACCCAGGCATCGGAAGTCCACAGACCACCGTGAGTAAGTCCGCGCAGCCGGAGAATGGCGCCCAAGACCACGACGGACCCGACGACCCAGTGTCCCCCCAGACCCGGGAATCGTTGCCCGAGCGGGCGTCCCGGACGGCGGGGTGCCACCGGGGCCTGTTCCAGCCCGGTTGCTTTGTTGGCGTTGAGAGCCTTGCGAGAACGTGTGCTGCGCGGGCGATCCAGTAGGTCGGTCACCGCATCTGCTCCATGGATTCCGCCGGATGGTTGCCAGCGATTGTGATGTGGTGCCTCATCCAGCTATCCCCGCTCTTGCCTCCGGGTCCGGAAGACCCGTTTTCGTGCGACCTCTCCTGCACCCTAAGGAAATGACCGCCCGTTTCATATGGGCCAAATGGCTCCATTTGAGTGCTCGACCTCGGTGCGGCGGGCATCCAATGGTCCATTCGGCCTATATCTGTCGGCGGGCCAGACCTCCTACTCTGGAGACCGGAGCGGGCGGGGGCAGAAAAGAAAATCCGCCGCTAAGTTCGTGTGAGAAGGATCGAGGAGCGTCGAGCATGGCGGACCAGCTGGACCAGGACATGATCGGGAAGGTGGGGCGGGTGACGCTGGCCATATCTCCCGGTCATGCCGGGGAGGTCATCTTGGCCATTCGGGGGGGAACGGAAACCTTCGCTGCGTTGTGCGATGAACCCGTTGCCAAAAATTCTCGCGTTGTCGTCGTTGAATGCTTGTCGGGCCGAACCGTGTCGGTGACGCCATGCTGATTGAGGAGGCATAAATGCTGTTCTGGCATGTTCCAGCGCCGAATGAGGCGCTTCTGATCTCGGGTTCCCGCCGCAAGCAGGAAGACACCCAGTTCCGCATTGTGACCGGACATGGATGCTTTGTCCTTCCCGTAAAGCAGAAGGCACGGTTCCTGTCGCTCTCCCTGCAGGAGGCGGAAATTGCCGAGGACTGCATCACCACGCAAGGGATCCGACTGCACATCCGCGCCATCGCAGCCTTCAAGATTGGCGATGACACGGCCTCCATTGCCAACGCGGCAAGACGCTTTCTCTCCGAGCAGAACAACATGGAGGAACTGGTCGGCCGTATCTTTGCCGGTCACCTCCGGTCCATCATCGGCAGCCTCACGGTGGAGGAAATCATCCGGGAGCGCGACCGTCTGTCCCAAGAAGTGAAGGAGGGCAGCCACGGAGAGATGGAGAAGCTGGGCATCGTCGTCGACTCGCTGCAGATTCAGGAGATTGAGGACTCCACGGGGTACATCAACAACATCGCGGCGCCCTTTGCGGCGGAGATGGCGAGCCAAGCCCGCATCGCCAGCGCCCATGCGGACCAAGCGGCCACCCAACAGGAGCAGGCGGCCCAGGCGCTCAAGGCGGAATACGAGCGCGATACTGCGATCAAACGAGCAGGATTCAATGCTGAGACCGAGCAGGCCATGGCTGCGGCAGCCCAGGCCGGACCTCTGGCCGCCGCCAAGGCGACGCAGGACGTGATCGCCCAGCAGACCGTGCTGGCCGAGCGAGCAGCGGACCTGAAAGAAAAGCAGCTTGAAGCAGAAGTGCGCCGACCGGCCGATGCGGAGGCGTACCGGACCCGGACGACCGCTGACGCCAACCGCGACCGGGTCAAGGCGGAGACCGATGCCGAAGCCTTCCGCCAAAGGACAATCGCCGAAGCCTCTCGCGACACCGTCAACTTCCAGACCGAAGCGGAGGCCAATCGGCAGCGGAAGCTGGCCGAAGCTGGGGCCGAGGCGGAGACCGTCAAGGCGGAAGCTGATGCCACGGCCAAGAAGCACGAAGCCGATGGTGACGCCTACGCCAAGAGAACGGTGGCCGAAGCCGAAGCCAAGGCCATCAACATGAGGGCTGATGCACTGTCGGAGGGCAATCAGGCGCTCATCGCGGCCAACAAGCTGATCGAGATGTTGCCCGAGCTCGTGGCGGCCGCGGCCGAAGGCATTAAGGGTTCCACCCTGACGGTCCTCAATGGCTCTGAAGGGATCAATCAGGTCCTGACGGGCGTCGTAGCCCAGGGCCTCACGATCTACGACACCCTCCGTAAGGCCGTGGGGGAGAGCGGCGTCGAGGCGGCGGGCCAGTTTGTAACGCCAGACTTGCTGACCGGCTCGACCAATGGCGCCACGTCATCACCGCCCGTCGCGTCTGAGCCGTAAGTCACGCAGGACGAAATCGGAGCGCCGACCAGATGCCGTCAATGGCCACTTGTCGAACGGGTTGCAGGCCGCTTTCCTCCAGCAGGGCAGCCAGTAAATCTCGATTCAGGTCCGTTCCGAGCTGGCCCGCTTTGGGGTAGGCCACCCAGGTGAGACGATCCCCCAGGGCGGACTCAGCGATGCGGGTCCGTTGCTGTTCGAGCGCCGACCGATCGGTGGTGAAGACGATGAGGCCGGTCGTTGCGCCGTCGTCGCGGGAAGCGGTGACGTCGACCAACGCCGGCTCGACGCTCTCAGGTGTCAAGACACTGAGCAGCTGTTGTCCCGGCTTGATTTGAAGCTTGGAAGGCAGATCCATAGGGAGAGTTTCGCGCTGCCGCTCTTCGGATCCCAGGATCCGCGCTTAGTGGTCTACCGCTCGCTCCAGCTGCGCCTTGTTCATCTTGGACCGGCCGTCGACGCCCTTGCGGCGAGCTTCCTCGTAGAGCTGATCGCGAGTCCGGCCTCCCCCTCCCTTATGGGACCGAAGACCCCCGCGCCGACTCGATGAGATGTCGTGCGTCGACACGGGACTGGCTTCCTTGGCTTCCCCGCTCCGAGCTCGAGCCTTGTTGACCGTCCTGGCCGCAATTTCCTCGGCTAGCTGCTCAGAGTCTCCCCGGTCTTCGAGCCCGGACTTTATGTGTTCGTACTGCCGTTCCCGCTTAGCGGTCCATGCTGCCTGCGGCATCGGACGTTCTCCTTTCCGGTGGGGCGACGTGAGAGTGTCGGGAGCCCCTGGAGGCCCGTGGGAAGTCCCGTAGATGGTCGTACACGGTGACAATCCGAGAGAGCAACGGCGCCCGCTCGTACCAGCGGGGACCCCCGGGACTGAGATTGGTTGGCGCATGCCGTCGCGTGTGATGGGCGCTGTGGAAGGCCTCTTGCTGCGTCGATGCATCGGTAAGATCTCGAATGGAGGGAATAGCCGTCGAAAGCTCCCAATCGATTTCCTTCCGCATCAACTGCATGAGTGTCTCGAGTTCGCCATCGAAGTCCTGTCCCGTGTTCAAGTTGATGCCCTGGACACCGCGCGACATGTGTTCAAGTCGACTGACGAGGATGCGTCGGTCATCGGTGAGGAAGTCCATGCGGTCGGCCACGTCACCCAGCGTCGTGTCGTGGGACAACCCGTTCACCACGTCGGTCAGGGCGGACTCGCGTGTGGCCACGTGGCGTATCAGCTGCTTGGCCAGATCGCCGTGCTTGGCCCGTGTTTCCACCGAGGAGTCTCTGGTATTTTCCAGCTCATTGAAGAGGGCACGAATCTCTCGGTCTTCTGAATCGAGCAGGTCCAACGCCGTGAGATTGGCAGATGTGGTGGCCCTCTGTCCCATGACTATCTCCTTTGAACTCGGCCTTTTGGTGCCTGCTCTCTCTATTCCCAAAGAGATGGGCGGCCAAGCGCAACGCAGGTGGCAGTCAGGAGGAGTTCGGAGTTGTATTAACCGATGTGGCCGGTGACGTACGCCTGAGTGCGGGGATCCTGCGGACTGTTGAAGATGCCAGCCGTGGGTCCTACCTCGACGAGTTCGCCGGCCTCTTGTCCGAGCAGAAATACCGCAGTCCGGTCAGCGATCCTGGTTGCCTGGAACAAGTTGTGGGTGACCAGAGCGATGGTCAGGTGGGACGACAACTCGGTGATGAGCTGCTCTATGTGCGCTGACGCCATGGGATCGAGGGCCGAACATGGTTCGTCCAGGAGAAGGACCTCCGGCTCGACGGCCAGCGCACGGGCGATGCAGAGGCGTTGCTGTTGGCCGCCAGAAAGGCGAATAGCCGGAGAGCGCAGGCGGTTCTTGACCGAGTCCCACAGTCCGGCCTGACGCAACGCCGCCTCGGCCGCCTCAATGAGGAAGGGGCGTTTCTTGACGCCGTTCATTCGGAGCCCTGACACCACATTGTCGAAGATGCCCAGGGTCGGGAACAAGTTGGGCCGCTGGAACACCATCCCCACCCTGGTTCGCACAATTTCGGGTTGGGTGTCACGGGCGTAGACATCGAGATCGCCAATGCGGATCGTGCCATCAACTTTGCCGGTGGTGTGATCGTGCAGACGGTTGATCGAGCGCAAGATGGTGGTCTTGCCGCACCCAGAAGGTCCCAGCAGCGCGGTGACGGTGTTCCTCGGAAGTTCCAGGTTCACATCGCGTACGGCGACCTGTTTGGCGTTCTCCACCCTGCCATAGGTCACGGTGACATGTTCGAGCGTGACGGCGTTGTCGGCGGGGCTATCTGGCATGTCGGGTCAATCGAGAGGCGAAGAGGCGGGCCACGATGCTGAGCAGCAGGACAAAGGCCAGGAGGGAGAGCGCGGTGGCCCAGGCCACTGTTTGTAGATGGGGGTCCGGCTGTGTCCCGTCGGAGTAGATGGTCAGTGGCATGGCATTCATGGGCTGGAACGGGTTGGCTTCGAGAAAGGTGCTGCCAATGGCGGTGAAGAGCAACGGGGCGGTTTCACCGACCGCCCGGGCCACTGCCAGCAGGTTGCCCGTGACGACTCCAGGCAGCGCGCCACGGAGCACCACTGAACGGGCCACTCGCGACGGTGGGGCGCCCAAGGCCAGCGCGGCATCCCACAGATCTTCGGGGACCGTGCGCATGGCCGTTTCATCCGCCCGCACGATGATCGGCACCATGAGGACGGCCAGCGCGAAGCTGCCCGAGAATCCCGAGTAGTGGCCCGCCGGTACCACGATGAGGGCGTAGGCGAACACGCCGATGGCTATGGAGGGGACGCCCGACATGACATCGGCCACAAAACGGATGGTGGCTGCCACCTTGCCCTGGCGTTCAATTAGGAACAGGGCAACGGCCAGGCCGATCGGGATGGCCATGGCGGCTGCGAGGCCGACGATGATGAGCGTACCGATGATGGCGTTGGAGATTCCGCCACCGGGCACACCTTGCGGTACGGGCAACTGGGTGAAGAAGGCGGCAGAGAGACCCTTGGCGCCGCGACTGATGGTGTAGGTGAGGAGGGCGACGAGCGGGATGAGGGCGATGACCAAGGCCACGTAGCACGCCACACGGGTGGCGTTCCCGATGATGCGCCGCCGCCGCAGTGAGTTCCGGCTGGCCTCACGAACCACCGCCCGACGACGCGCAATGGCCTCATCGGAGAGAAGGTCGGCCTGGCCACGCGTGGTGAGGTCGGCTCCGACCGTCATGCCGAGGCCGTTTCCGGGGTGGGCGCCAGTTCGTCTGGCTCAACAGCGTTGGGGGCTTTCGACGATCTCTGGCGCAACAGCAGCTGGCCGCCGATGTTCACTACGGCCGTGAAGATGAGAAGGATCAGGACCAAGCCGATCACGGCGCTCCGTTGGATGCCGTTCGCTTCGGAGAAGAAGTTGACCACGGCAGAGCCCAGCGTCGTGCCGGTGGCCAGCAGCGAGTGGGGGACCGCCACGCCACCACCGATGACCAGTGCGACCGCGATGGCCTCTCCCAGGGCCCGGCCCATCGACAGCGTGATCGCTGCCTGAATCCCCGCCCGAGCACCCGGAATGACGGCTCGCCGAACCACCTGCCACTGCGTACCGCCCAGCGCCAGCGCTGCTTCACGGTCGGCGATCGACACACCCTGCAGGGCGGTGCGGGTCAACGCCACCATGGTGGGAAGGATCATCACGGCGAGCACCACCGAGGCCAACAAGATGCCCGACCCCAGATCGCCACCGCCAAAGAGATGATCCAACAACGGCACCTTGCCCAAGAAGGGCTCGACGTGTCGTCCGAACAGCGGAACCAGAATCAACAGGGCCCAGAGTCCGACCACAATGCTGGGCACGGCAGCCAGCAGGTCGATACAAATAGAAAGGGGACCGGCCAGCCGTCGAGGGAGAAACTCCGAGAGCGCAGTGGCCGTGCCGATGCCCACCGGAATGGCGATGAGCAGCGCGATCCCCGTGGTGATGAGGGTATCGACGATGAAGACGCCGGCCCCGAAGTGGTTGGTATCGGGATTCCAGGTTCCGCTGATAATGAATCCGAAGCCCGAGTGCCGAAAGGCAGGCGCGGACTGCCAGACCAAACTGACAACCAGCGCAATGACCACCGCTGCGAAGACCACGGTGCCACCCCAGCGAACCGCTGCGTACAGGCGTCCACCCGGGCGCTGGCGTCGCTTCGCCAGCGCCTCAGCGAAATGGCCGCCGGTCACACCAGTGTCCTCCGACGGCCCATTGATGGCCGCCACCTAATTGGCGAGCATCAATTGGTGAAGATCGCCTGACCGCCGGCTGTTTGCAGCCCCAGAAGGGTTTGATGGGCCAGGGTCACGGCGTTGGACGGGAGCGGCGCATAGCCCAGTCCCTGGGAGTAGGACTGGCCCGATGTGGTCACCCACTGGAAGAGCTTTCCGAGGACGATGGCGGTGTTCGTGTTGGCCTGCTTCTGGTACATCAGGGCCCAGCTGAAGTTGGCCAGCGGGTAGGTCGAGCCTCCCGATCCGTAGACGATGTTGAAGTTGGAGGCGCTCAAGCCCGAGGCCAGAGCGCCTGCATTGGCGATCGTGCTGACCGAAGGGCTGACGAACGAGCCGCTCTTCGAGGCCAGAGCAGCGTTGGTGAAGTTCGCTTCGAGGGAGTAGGAGTACTCCACGAATCCGATGGCACCCTCGGTCTCTTGGATGTAGGTAGCGACACCGGCATTCAGCTGCTGACCCGAGTCACCCGATGCCCGACCGGCTGTGGGCCATGTGGTCGACGGGGAGCTGGTACCGATGGCGCCGGTCCAGGCGGTGCTGGCGTCGATGAGGTACTGGTCAAGGTCGTAGCCCGGGCCGGAGGTGTCCGACCGGAACACCGGGATGATGTTCTCGTTCGGCAGGTTCACGCCCGGATTCAGGGCCGCAATGGCCGAGTCGTTCCAGTTGGTGATCTGGCGCAGGTAGATCTTGGCGATGGTGGGTCCGTCGAGCTTGAGCCCGGCGGCCACGCCTGAGATGTGGTACGAAACGGCGACACCGCCGAGGTCCACTGGGACCTGCAGGACGGGTCCCTTGCTGGCTGCGAGCTGGGCAGCCGTCATCGGGATCTCGCTCTGGCCGAAGCTGGCCGTGTTCTGCTCAATGGCCGTCACACCGGGGCCACTGCCGGCCGGGGAGTAGTTGACGGACACGCCCTTGTTCAGTTGGTTGTACTGGAACAGCACCCGCCCGTAAAAGGGCTGGATGGAACTGGCCCCGACGGCCGTCAGGGCGGCGGCAGGGGACGACGTGTCGTTGCTCGAGAGCGATCCGCCCGGGCTGGAGGACTTGGCCGGAGCGGTGGTCGTTGCCTTGGCGGGGGCACCCTTGACCGTGGTGGTTGTCTTCGAACCGACCGCCGTGGCGGTCGTTGCTCCCGCCACCGTGGTCGTGGTGGCTCCGGCTCCCGTGCTGGTGGTCGTTGCCCCGGCCGCTTCAGCCTTCTTGTGGTGGGTGCCCGACTTTTTGGCCGCGGTTGGCGTCGATGACCCGCAGGCGGCAGCGATCAATCCGCCCGCCAGGACGACGGCTCCAACGGTGAGAAATGAGCGAGCCCGGCGCCGGGTCGCAGGCTGGGGAGACAGAGCGGAGTCTGGGGTGGTCAAGGTACTTCTTCCTCATTCCTCTTGTGGTCCAAAGGTCGCAGGCTGACGGCGCGGCGGCCGCGTCAAACGGAGCGGCAGTATTCTTGATCTAAATGATCAACTTTGTCAAGTACATAGACATTGGAGGATAAGTCGGGAAGGTAGGTTATAAACCTGCCATGGCCTCCAGCAGGGCATTTGGATCGTCGGACACGTGCAGGCCCTGCAGCTGGGCCGGTCGTATGAAGCCCATCTCGGTGGCGTGGGACAGGAATTGCAGCAAGCCATGGAAGAAGCCATCGACATTCAGAATCCCGTGTGGCTTCAAATGGATGCCCAGCTGGACCCAGGTCACCGATTCGGTGAACTCCTCGTAGGTGCCGAAGCCGCCAGGCAACATGATGACTGCGTCCGAGAGTTCGGCCATGCGGGCCTTGCGCTCGTGCATGGTGCGCACCACGAAGAGTTCGTCCAGGCCTGAATGGGCGATCTCGTGGTCTGACAGGGATTCGGTGATGACCCCCGATACGTGGCCGCCACGGGCCAGCACGGCATCGGCGACGACTCCCATGAGCCCGACGGACGCTCCGCCGTAGACCAGACGAATGCCTTGTGCCGCCAGTATGGATCCGAGTTGACGGGCGGCGGCGGCGAAGGTGGGCTCAGTACCCGGACTCGATCCGCAGAACACGCTCACGCTCTCGAAGGCGGCCATGCCCGCAGTCTCCTTGGTGGGCGTACTCCGGGCAATCGTGCTCGAGAGTGGTGCCTTAGGCGATGCTCTCCTGCACCGTGTCTGTTTGACTGGCCGCCGTCTTGTGCCGGCGGACCATCGTCTCAGCGGCGTCGCTGTCATGGATGGTGAGGGCAAAGCCGGCCGCGGCGACAGCAAAGAGGGCGGCGGCTCCGAACGCCAGGTGGTACGCCCGCATGTTGGCATGCAACGATCCACCGGTTTGGGTCGACTCGACTCCGATGAGCACGGTGGACAGGATGGCCACGCCGACCGCACTCCCGACCTGTCGACCGGTATTGAACAAGGTGGAAGCTCGGCCCGTCGAAGCCGGAGATATCTGGGCGAATGAAGCGGCTTGGTTGGGCACGAACACCTGGCCCATCATCAACCCGAGGGTGAACATGATGCCGCGGATGAGCCACAAGTTGGTCGTGACGCTGATTTGGGTCAACAGCAACATGGTCAACGTGAGGCCGATTAGGCCGCCGGTGATGTGACGGCGCGGTCCAAGTCGGGGGTAGATGAGCCGGCTGGCAATCTGCGCCCCGATCATGACGCCGAATGCTTCGGGAAAGGTTGAAAGTCCTGACTGCAGCGCGCTGAGACCACGGGCATCCTGAAAGTACAACGGCACCAGGTACAAAGTGCCCAAGAAGGCGGCCGAGGCGAGGAACATCACTGCGTTGGACGAGCGGAACAGCCGACCAGTGAGCAGCCGCAATTCCACCATGGGCCGAGTGGTGCGTAGCTCCACCATGACCATGGCCGTCATGAGCGCAGCGCCGACAAGGCACGTGATGATGACCAAGGGGGAGGACCAGCTTTTCAGGGGACCTTCCGAGACGCCGTACATGAGAAGCCCCAGTCCGGCCCCGCCCAGAACGAACCCGGGAACGTCGAACCGTCCGGCGTCGATGGCGGGCACCTTCTGGAGGAAGAGTGCGCCGAAGGTCACGGCCGCGATGCCCAGGGGGAGGTTGACGAAGAACACCCAGCGCCACGACAGGTCGGTGACGAGGAGGCCACCGAGGACGGGGCCGAGCGCCGGTGCAAGCGTGGTCGGGACGGTCAGGATGCTCGACGCCCGGATGCGCTCGGCGGGCGGGAAGACCCGGAAGAGCATCGCCATGCCCACGGGAGCCAACATGCCGCCGCCGGCTCCCTGCAAAATGCGGAAGCACACCAGCTCGGTCATGTTCTGGGCCAGGCCGCACAGGACCGAACCCACCGTGAACACGATGACGGCGGACATGAGGACCCGCTTGCCACCGAAGCGGTCGCCCAGCCACCCAGAGGCTGGAATGAACACAGCCAGGCTGACCAGATAGGAAATGACCACTCCGTCCACGGCCGTGGGGGCAATGTGAAAGTTCCGCCCGATGGTCGGCAGGGCCACATTGACGATGGTGATGTCCATGATGTTCATGAACATGGCCGACACGAAGACGATGCTGACGGCGACCTTCTGGTTGATGTTGAAAGCGGGCACGAACTGGGTTTCCTGACGACGGGCGAGATGCGACTGCACGGCGGGCCGTGAACTGCCCGCATGTCGCAGCCCTTGACCCTATTCGTCCCCGGACCCAGAGGTGGCCTGTTTCCCCGTTCGGGGAGTGCACTCGTCCTAGTATCGATACTTGGGGGTAGTCGTGCGGCAGCGAAGGAGCACCATGAAGAGTCGTCGGGGCATCGTGTGCCGCTTGGGATCGTCGTTGGCCATCCTGGCTGGCGTGGCCGCCATGGTCACCATCGGGGCCAGCGCCAGTTCGGCCGCAATCTCCAAGGGAGGGGCGCCCGCTCGCACCGTCTGGCTCTGTCGGCCCGGTCTGGCCGATGATCCCTGCACGGCATCGCTGAGTGCCACGTCAGTCTCGGCCACGGGTGCCTCACAGCCGTCTTCGGCCAAGGACAATCCGAAATCAAAGTTCGACTGCTTCTACGTCTACCCAACGGTCTCAGGCGAGAAGACGGTGAACGCCGACTTGACCATTCAGGCGGCCGAGACCGGAGTCGCCCAGCTGCAGGCGTCCCGCTTTTCCCAGGTCTGCCGGGTCTGGGCGCCGATGTACCGCCAGGTGACGTCGGCTGGGCTGGTCAAGGCGCTGACTCCGACAGCCAAGCCGACCCTGGTGGCTTACGACAGCCTGCTGGCCGGCTGGAAGGACTACCTAGCTCATGACAACCAGGGGCGGCCCATCATCTTCATCGGACATTCCCAGGGGGCCGCCATGCTGATCCGGCTGCTCAGCCAGCAAATCGATCCCAGTCCAGCACTGCGCGCCCGCATGGTCAGTGCCATCATTCTGGGCGGCAATGTGCAGGTCCCCGTCGGCCAGGATGTCGGCGGCAGCTTCCAGCACATCCCCACCTGCGCCTCGGTTTTCAAAACCGGGTGCGTGATCGCCTACTCGACCTTCGGCACCACGCCGCCGGCGAACGCTCTTTTTGGACGTCCGGCCCAAGGGGTCAGCGCGCAATCTGATCAGACCACGTCAACCGGGCAGCAAGTGGCCTGCGTGAATCCGGCCAACTTGTCCAGTGGCCCGTCAGTGCTGCAACCGTATTTCCCGAGCGCGTCCACCAAGGTGTCCGGGGTGAACGTGTCGACGCCTTGGGTCACGTTCCCCAACTTGTACAGCGCCACGTGTGAAAGCTTGGGAGGAGCCACCTGGTTGCAGGTCACCAGCCTGGCCTCTGGCGGCGACCCCCGCCCCACCGTGACGCCGGTGCTTGGTCCGGCTTGGGGCCTTCACGTTGACGACGTCAATCTGGCTCTGGGCAATCTCGTCCTGGATGTGGCGCTCCAGGAAAAGGCGTATCGCTAAACGCCCGTCGTCTCTTGCAGGATGAGGCCGTTGCCATCGGGATCGTCAAAGGTGACGAAGCGGCCCCAGGGTGCTGTCTCAATGTCGCTGACCACGACGCCCTTGTTCTCCAACTGACGGACATCGTTTTCCAGGGCGTCCGTCTCGAGCACTGTCCCCTTCAGGCTTCCGGCTTCCATGGTGGCGAACCATGTCACCAGGGTGATGGAGGTGGAAGAACCGGGCGGACGAACCTGCACCCAGCGCATGTCGGGTCCCATGGCGCTGTCGGCCACGAGGTCGAACCCAAGAGTCTCGACATAGAAGCGGAGCGCCCGATCTTGGTCCGACACGGGGATGGAGAAGAGCTGGATGTGGGAGATAGGCACGGAACCAGTGTTGACGGGGCTGGTCCCCACGTCAACGCTGATCTCGTAGGACGGCAGTCCTAGACTCGCTCCGTGGTCAAAGTCGTGGCGGTCGCGAATCAAAAGGGCGGAGTCGCCAAAACGACCACCGTGCAGTCCCTCGGGGTTGCCTTGGCCGAGCAAGGGAAACGTGTCCTGGTCGTCGACCTCGATCCTCAGGCCTGCCTCACGTACTCCCTCGGGTTCAATCCTGACGATCTCGCGTCTTCCCTGCATGACGTGTTGGTGCGCCGAGCCCGTGTGGCTGACGTGCGGCGCGACGTCCCGGGCATCGAAGGGCTGAGCCTGATTCCAGCCACCATCGATCTGGCGGGCGCCGAGGTGCATCTGCTCAGCCGGACCGGCCGAGAGCACGTGCTGACCCGGGCTTTGCAACCGATCTTGAGCGAGCACGACGTGGTGCTCATCGACTGCCCGCCTTCGCTGGGCGTCCTGACGATCAACGGCCTCACTGCGGCGGAAGCTGTCGTCATACCTCTCCAGTGCGAAGCACTGAGCCATCGGGGTGTGGGCCAACTGATGGAGACCATCGAAGACGTGCGCCAGTTCGCCAATGAGAAGCTGCAAGTCCTGGGCGTGATTGCGACCATGTACGACGGACGGACCACCCACGCCCGCACTGTGCTGGCCCAGGTGGAAGAGCTCTATGGCCTTCCCGTCTTCAATCCTCCCGTTCCGAAGTCGGTCCGCTTCGCCGAAGCTCCGGCGCTCGGCCGCTCGGTCTTGCAACATGCGCCGTCGTCGCCCGGGGCAGCCGCCTATCGCGCCCTGGCCACCCAGGTCTACGACGCCATGAGGGCAATCTGACGGATGGTCGAACGCACGGGACAGCCCGCGCCCGACCCGCTGGGAAAGCGGGCGCTGTTCTGGGTCCCGTCATCCACCAACGCCAGCGGAGAAGGGACGCACCCGGCGGCGTCGTCCACGGTGGCGCTTCCCGTCGGGAAGCGAGCGTTGTATTCGGGAGCGCGGGCCGAGTCCGACAGCGTGCGGGCAACGTCAGACAATCCTCTGGTCGATCGGGGCACTTTCACGGTGGAGTGCGAACGCTGTCGCCAGGTCTCTCACATCGGGGTGCTCGATCTCCTGATCTTCCAGTTCCCCTTCGGCGGATGGTTGCCCAGGGGCCAGTTCGACCGCCGCATGACGTGCCCGTCGTGCCGGAAGCGGGCGTGGTGCAGCATCACCCTGCGGCGCAGCTGACTCCGTCCAGTTCGCCAGACTGATCCTCCGAGCGAATCGGATGCTTCACGTTCCATGATTGACGACCCTGACAGGAGTCGCCTTTCAGCGGTTCGGCCCTGTTGCCCATTGGCCTGCCCTTGGACGGATGGAATGGATATCCCTTCTCGGGCTCTTGGAAGGTCCCCATGCCGGCACCGGTCTCCTGCTCCCAAATTGCGGCGATGTAGCGCATGGGTCGACCGCCACGGGCCTCGGCGGCGCCGCAACCAGTACGTACTCGGATGCAGCGGCTGGCGTCCGTGTCCTCCTCACTCCAATTGACGGCGACGAATGTCCTCACCGCGCCCCTGGGAGAGCTCGGAATTATTACGTCCGAACAGAGCCGGACGGCAACGCTCACGCCGGTCATCGAACCGGGCCATTTTCCTGTCCGGCCGGAGAAGCGCTCACGGCATCGGGCCCGATTCACGTGCAGTTCTCCGAAACACAGGCAGGACTCGCGTTTGCCGGAAACACAGCGCATGCCTATTCCGGGAGCATTTCGGCCCAGGTGAACAGCGCCACGGTTACCTACGGCTGAGAGGCCGGCACGCCTCCCCGGACGTCCCATGGCGCAAACGAGCCGTGTTCAGGGCAACGTAAGTAGTGCGGCCGAGGAGCGTCGCTCCACCGTGCCGTAGTTGTTGGCTACTGCGGCAGCGTGCGCCCTGGAAAGAAGATCCTTGGCCCGCTCGATGTCACCGACAGCGTTTCGCTCAGCCAGCATTGTTCCCCACCAGAGATCCGTTTGGGCGGCGAAGTACTTGGCGGATGTCTTGACACACGACTCGGCTGCTTGGACAAAGTAGGCATTCGCCTCGTCAAAACGGCCGAGGACCGTGGCTAGGGCGCCGAGGTACTGGCTGACCGGACCCTCCACGGTCCCCGCAGTCAGCAGGGCCCAATGCTCGGCCCACGGCGCAAGCCGGTCGAAGAGTTGTGCCGCGTAGTCCGGATCGCGGCACTCAATAGCGGCCAAGGAGAATCCAATCATTCCGGTGAGCCAACCCTGGTCCAAGGGAAGGGAGTAATCAGTGGCGGCGAACTCCGCCAACACCCGTCGAGCGTTGTCCAGGCGGTCACCATCTGCATGAGCCGCGGCCAGTACAGCGGCAAATACGGGTAGCCCTGGATTGTCAGCGACGAATTGCTCGAACATGGGCACCATGTCGTGCAGCGTCCCTCGCTGGAGATTGACGGTGACCAGGTTGGCGCCGAAAAGAATGAGCGCGTCGGGTTGACCGCTGTCCGTGCCGAACTGGAAGGCATCATTGGCGAACTGTTCGGCCTGTTCATGATCCCCGGCGATCATGGCCCGCACGGAGCGTCGCATGTTGAGTCTCCAGCTCAAGAGCGACTGATTAATTTGGTTGTCCAGTGGCGTCATGATCTCGAGGCAACGGTCAAATTCGTCAGTATCCCCGGTGTGAGCAGCTGCGATGCCATGGGTTCCGGCAGCCGTGAAGAACATGACAGGGTCACCAACTCGCTCGGCCCGAAGCATGGCGTCTGACGTCCAGGCCAAGGACTGCTCAAGCATGGAGGGCACCATGAGCGAAAGCGAGATGAGGTTGAGAACTCGGACTATTACGGCATCATCACCCGAAGACCGCGCAATGGCCACAGCCTCGTCGGCGAGAGCCTTTCGGCGCTCCAATGGTGCTCCATAGCTGACTTCGGAGCACAGGGTGGCGAGGATGAGCGCTCGGTTGTGGTCATCCGGAGCGAGCCGTTCCTGGACCATCTCGAGGATCTGGACCCGCTCGGCGTCTATGGAACCGGCTGCACTGTAGGTACCACGGTTGTTGGCCAGGGCGGCAGCGACGAGTCGCTCGGTGTCGTTGAGATCCGCGGCCCGGCGAGACGCATCGAGGAGAGTCTCACGAAAATCAGCAGCCCCGGCTTGGCGCTGAGCCGTACCAAGGCCGATGGCCAGATCGATACCCAGAACGGGATCGGGATGATCGACTCGGGAATACAGCTCGAGCGCCTGGGCGAAGTAGGCCAGCGCGTCCGCCGGCGCCAATGCAACCAGCGCAGACTCACCAGCCTGGCGGGAGTAGTCGATGGCCTTGAAGAGGTCAACGAGTTGGGCGGCAAAGGTCCAATGCCGAGCCAATTCGCCGACCCTCGTTCCTGGCTGGTCTCCACACAACTCTTCCAATGCTTCAGCCACTACTCGATGAGTCCTCGCTCGGCGGGTGGGACCGAGGTCCTCGTACAAGGTGTGCTGAATGAGGGCGTGGGCGAAGTTGTAGCGCCCAGAGGTGTCCGTCCTCTCGCGCAAAAGGGCGACAGCAGAAGCAGCGTCGAGGATGTCGAGTAGTTCGTCTTCGGAGGCATTGGTCGCTTTGCCCAGAAGTTCGATGTCGAAGTCGCGACCGATGACCGAAGCGACGGAAAGTACTCGTTGGGCGCCTTCGCCTAGCCGGCCGACTCTCGCACCTATCACGATGCGCACGCTTTCGGGCAGCGCAATGTGCTCCAAGGAGTCGGCCGTCGTCCATTGGTCCGTGGCGTCTTGGTAGAGCATCCCGATCTCCGCCAGATGGCGCAGTATCTCGGTGACAAAGAATGGATTTCCGTCGGTCTCACGACACACGGCATGAGCTAGCCCAACGCCGGCGTCATCGAGGGTGTACCCAGTAGTGGCCTCCAGCAAGGCCACTACGTCACTGTCGTTGAATCCCGCCAGGTTGACGCGCGACACGTCTGGCAAACGATGGAGGGCGGCCAAAGTTTCGAGGAGCGGGTGAGAAATTGTGAGCTCGGTGTCTCGGTAGGTGCCGATGGCGAGCACCTGCATGGTCGGCTCAGCCGCCGCCAGGTGGCGCAGTAGCAACAGGCTCGCTCGATCCGCCCACTGGAGATCATCCAGCACAAGGATGATGGGTTGGTATTCCGATGCCATGCGCAACAGACCCACGACTGCAGCGAAGAGCAAATACCGTTCCGTATCAGAGTCGGTGGCTTTCGACGCTGGCAGGTCAGAGATTCGTTGGGCGAGTGCCGGGACCAGCCGGACCAGTTCCGACCCGTGGACTTCCACATAGGCGAGAAGTCTTTCCTCGGCGGCGTGGGTGACGTAGTGGCCAAGAGCCTCGGCAAAGAGCTGGTATGGGGTGGCGAGGTCCTCTTCGCAGTGGCCGAAGAGGACGCAGGCCCCCGTCGCATTGGCTGAGCGCGCCGCTTTGGCTACCAAGGTGGTTTTACCCAGTCCCGCTTCACCCGAGACGAGGAGTACCTCGCGTCCGTCACCACTGGCGACGCGCTTGGTGGCGTCGGCAATCTGTATCAGCTCGACATCTCGGCCAATCATGACGACGGAGGGTTGGAGGGCCAAGGCTGTTGGGAGGGGGACAAGCGCGTTGGGATCAACGTATGGCAGAGGTTCCCAGAGCACCTCCACGGTCTGGACAGGGTCGGGTAACCCTTTCAGGGTGAGTGGTCCGACCGATTGACAAGCATGAGGGCTACGCCGACCGGCCACGGCCCGCACAATGTCGGCCGCCAAGATCTGTCCGCCGGAACAGAGGGCGCAGAGTCGTGCCGCTTCGATGACCGGGTCTCCCCAGTAGTCGCTGTCTTCGCTGACGACTTCTCCGCCGCTCAGCCCGACCCGCAGACCCACGGAGTGCTCATGGTCCCGGTTGTCGCGGTCGACTTTCTGTTGCATCGCCACGGCGCACGACAATGCGGTTGAACTCGAGGCGAAGACGGCCATGAGCCCGTCGCCGAGATTCTTCACCTCGGTGCCACCTGCTTCGGCGATTGCTTGGCGCAGAATCGAAAAGTGATTTCGACGAACCTCGTCCGCCGCGTCAGACGACAGACGTTGGGATAGCTCGGTCGAGCCCACAATGTCGGTGAACATGATGGTTGCGACCTCGGTGATCACGGAAGGGCCTTCAGCCACCAGCATGACTTTATCGTGGCAACCGGAATTGGGTCGTGCCTGGTCCCACCCGAACCGGGTCAACCCCAAGCGGTCCACTGAATGGGGTTCATCCCATGTTGGTCGGGATGCGGGGATTTGAACCCCGGACCTCCTGCTCCCAAAGCAGGCGCGCTGCCAAGCTGCGCCACATCCCGTTACGACTGGCTAGAGCGTACTGGCTGTATCTACCGGGGCAGGGCCGACGCGGTGACGCGGCGGACTCGTTCCACCAGATCCGGCCCGAAGCTGGCGATACCGGCCTGGTAGAGCCCGGCCACCGACTGCAGCTCGAAATGAGTCCCGGGCGGGGACGAAATGATGGAGAAGAGGGCGCGATCACTGGCCAGGTCGGTGGCCTCCAGGCCCAGGGCTGGCGCCACTTCCTCGCGCCATGCGCTGAGCACCTCGGCCATGCGGGCGTCGTCCCCGGTCAGGCAGGCCAGACCGCACCGGCCGAGCCTCCGAGCCGGCATGCCCTTGAGATCGGCACCACACTGGGCGCAGGTCGAGGGCGAAGGGCCCGACGACACCCCGATCCGACCGGTGGCGGCCCGGCGTTTGGTTACCCAACTGCTCTCCGTTCGCTTCGGAGGCGCCAGATCGTCGAGGAACTGGCTGGGGCGTCCCTTCCAGATCTGCCCCTTGGGCCCCGGCCGCTCCCTGGCCCAGGAAACAAAGAGATGGGTGCGAGCCCGGGTGATCCCCACATAGAAGAGCCGCCGCTCGTCTTCGAGCTGTTCCGGCGACTTGGCGTACGCCGAGGGGAGGGATCCTTCGAGGAGCGCCACGCAAAACACGGCATCGAATTCCAGACCCTTGGACTTGTGCAGGGTAGCCAGGGTGACGCCGCCCTGGGCCGGCGTGTGGGCTTCGGTGGCGCGCCGGTTGACCTCGGCCAGGAGGGTCGCCGCGGTCAGTTCGGCTGCTCCGGGCAGCTGACCCAGGAGCTCAATGAGGGCGGCCACCGCTTCCCAACGATTGCGAGCGGCTCCCGCTCCGGGAGGGGCGGCGTCCGGATCGAAGCCGCTTTCGGCCAACACCCAGCCCAAGAGTTCCAGACCCGGAGTTTCGGGCGATGTCCGAGCGAGGCGGCCGAAGTTCAGGAGCGGTTGCCGGATTTCCGGCCGTTCGAAGAAGCGCTCGTTGTCGGCCACGTTGTAGGGGATCCCGGCCCCGGTGAGGGCCGCTTCGAAGCGAGCGGACTGGGCATTGAAGCGGTAGAGGACGGCGATTTCCCGAGCGGGTGTCCCGGCCTCCATCAGGCGCCGGATCTGACGGATCACGAAGCTCTCTTCGGCCGATTCGTTCTCCACCGACACGACCTGCGGCGCCGGACCCGGCGCACGCTGGCCCACCAGGGCATCAGCGGGCCGGGCGCCGATGAGCCGGTTGGCCACCGTCACCACTTGAGGTGTCGACCGGTAGTCGCGCACGAGTCGGACCACGGTGGCGCCCGGATAGCGCGAGGTGAAGGTGGTCAGAATCGTCGCCTCGGCTCCCTTGAATTGGTAGATCGACTGGTTGGGGTCACCCACCACACACAGATCGTCGCCCTCGCCCAGGAGCGCTTCGAGAAACTGCTGCTGGGCCGGGTCGGTGTCCTGGTACTCGTCCACCACAAAGCAGCGGTACTGCCCGCGCACCTCGGCGCCCACCGCTTCGTTGTCGCGGAGCAGATGGGCGGTGATGGTCAGGAGGTCTTCGAAATCGATACGACCTATCCGCTCTTTTTCCGTCTCATACTGAGTGAAGATGTCGGCCATCTCCAGGGCGTCGCGCGGCACGTCTCGTTCCGCCTCTTCCACTGCCGCCGCATACCCATCGGGATCGATCAGGCGGGACTTGGCCCAACCGATTTCCGATGCGGCGTCGAAAACGTTCTCGAGCGTGGCCTCACGGAAGAGCCGCTCGATCACGGTGCGAACCACGGGGTACTTGGAGTCGAGCAATTGGATGGAACCGTCACGCCCGGTGTTGGCCCAATACTGCGTCAGTAGTCGGAGCGCGGCGGAATGAAAGGTGCGAGCCGACACATCACCGACACCCAGTTGCCGGGTCCGATCACGGAGTTCGCCGGCCGCTTTGGTCGAATGGGTGACGGCCAGGACTGAAGCCGGTGCCAGCTGCTCTTCGAGGCATCGATAGGCGAGGCGATGGGTGATGGTCCGGGTCTTGCCGGTGCCGGCGCCCGCAATGATGGCTAGTGGGCCGGGTGGGGCCAGCACGGCCGCTCGCTGTTCGTCGTCGAGCCCGCGCAGGGCGGGCGGGTCGGTCTTGGTCACCCGCAAAGAGTGACGGGCCACTGTGACATCAGGCCCGCTCGACGGCCAGTAGCTGCCATTCGTCGGGCACACCCTTGAGGTTGTGACGGCCCCGGTCATCGAAGACGATGCCCGAACCCACCACCAGATCGCGCACGGTGCCGGTAGTGAGGACCTCGCTGGCCTGGGCCAAGGCGCTCACGCGGCTGGCGATGTGCACGGCCAGGCCGCCGATGTCGTCGCCCCGCAGTTCGATCTCGCCGGCGTGCAGGCCCGCCCTGATTTCCACGCCGAAGTTCTTGGCTGTCTCGACCATGGCCATGGCGCAGCGCACACCTTGGGCCGGCCCGGCGAAGCGAGCCAGGGTGCCGTCGCCGGTGTTCTTCACGTGGATGCCGTCATAGCGGGCCAGGAGGCGCTGGACATTGACATCGAATTCGTCGAGCACACTCCGCCACTGGCGGTCGCCGGCCGCCGCCGCCCGCACGGTGGAGTCGACGATGTCAGTGAACAGGACGGTGGCCAGTGCCCGCTCGGCTGCATGGCCCAAGCGCTCACCCGTGATGAACTCGGCGACCTCGTCAACGAGAAGGTCGAACTCGCCGGCCCACGGCACGATGTCGGTGCCGGGGAAGGTCACGAATCGAGCGCCGGTGATGGTTTCACTCAGGTAGCGGCCGTGCTCGACGAGGTTGGCGAAGGTGTCGGTGTGCGAAATAACCAGGGTGGGGCATGAGATGGAAGGGAGCACGCTGCGCATGTCGGCACCGAAGGTGACCAGGTTCCAAGCGATGGCGGTGGCCGGACTGGCTCCCCGGCGGGCGGCACGGCCCCACCACTCGCGAAATCCCACCCGGTGGGAGAGGCTGGGGACGTAGACCGTGATGTCCAGGGGCACATCACCGGTGGACGCCGGTGACGACTCAATGCGGTCTGCGTTGGTGTTGATCACATCCTCGTCAACGCCGATCTCGTAGTCCTCGGCGCGAATGATGCGGGCCGTGCCGTTGATGAGGACGAGTGAGGTCACTCGATCTGGATTGTGCGCGGCCAACCAGACAGCCGGGAGAGCGCCCCCACTGGTGGCCAGGACGACGGCCCGCGTGCTGCCGGCGGCGTCGAGCACGGCCAGGGCGTCTTCGGCCCAGCCCGAGATGCTCGGCAGCTGACCGGTCGGGAAGGGGTCGGACAGGCCGAGCCCCAGGGCGTCGAAGCGGATCAAACGGCAGAAGCTGGAGAGGCTCTCTTCGTAGCGCAGCCAGTTGGGCTCATCGACGGTCTCGTCAATGGAGATCATCAACCCGTTGTTGAACTCAAGGACATCGATCGGTCCGTCGCCCCACACCTGGTAGCCGATGTGGTTCCCGTCGCGCAGGGCGTACTGGGTGACGGGCGCATCCATAGTGGATGCAGTCTGCCGTGCTCAGCGACTCCCTCGTACCAGTCGGCCCGGGAATTCTCCGGTGGGTTCCCCGTTCTGGAAGGTGATGGTGCCCTTCTTGATGGTGGCCACGTAGCCACTGGCCTTCTGCAGCAGGCGGCGACCGCCGGCCGGCAGGTCGGCCTGCACATAGGGGCCGCCCAAGCTGAGACCGTCGTAGTCGATGAGGTTGAGGTCGCCCAGGGCGCCCACCTCGACCGTGCCGCGGTCGCCCAGGCCGTAGAGGCGGGCCGTGTCGTGGGTCTGCTTCTTCACGATGTATTCGAGGGGCAGCGTCTCGCCCCGGGTGCGGTCCCGGGTCCAGTGCGTGAGCATGAAGGTCGGCATGGAGGCGTCGCAGATGGTGCCGGTGTGGGCCCCGCCGTCGGAGAGGCCGAGGGCGCCACGGGGGTGGAGAAGCATCTCGCGCACGTGGTCGAGATCACCGGTGGCGTAGTTGAGGATGGGGATATAGAGCAGCCCCTGCCCTTCGTTGCTGGCCATGATGTCGTAGGCCACCTCCAGCGGGGAAGTGCCGGCGGCGGCAGCCAGGCCGGCCAGTGACTTCTCGGCGCCGGGCTCGTAGTCGGGGGGATCGCCCAGGAAGAAGGTGCGCTGGGCCGCCTTGGCCATCTGCGCCGCATGGGCCGGCGAGGGCGGGGTCCATTCCACAATGCTGCGGCGGACGTCGGGGTCACGCAGGACGGCGGCGAATTTTTCGGGGGAGAGGCCTCGTCCCTTCAGCTCCTGGTAGGCGGGGATGTCGGTGAAGTAGGAGAGCGTGGTGTGATGACCGGACAGGATCCCGGTGGGCCGTCCGGCCACCTGGGGGTGCAGCCGGGCTCCTTCGGCACAGGCTTCGAGCGAGGCGGCCAGTTGGGCCCGCCAGAGCTCAGGCTCGTCGTCGACCTGGAGCAGCACGTAGGTCACGGGGCGGTCGATCTTGGCCGAGAGGCGGCGCATCCAGTCGACTTCCTTCACCGCATCGAGCAGGAGTTCTCCGGCGGAACCCACGGGAGCCAGCTCGAAGACGCCCGTCCCGGCTTCGGCCAGGGCGCTGCCGATGCCGAACAGCTCATCCTCGGCGGCGTAGGTGCCCGGGACCGGCTCACCGTCGATGGCCCGGTGGCCGATGGTCCGGCTGGTGGAGAACCCGAGCGCACCGGCCCGGATGGCCTCGAGCACGATGGCCCGCATGGCGTCGATTTCTTCGGGGTTGGCCGGCTCGTTGCGGGCGCCCCGCTCGCCCATGACGTAGGCCCGGACGGCACCGTGGGGCACCTGGGTGCCGACGTCGACCGTCCACTGCCGGCGTTCGAGGGCGTTGAGATATTCGGGGAAGGTCTCCCACTCCCAGTTCATGCCTTCGCTCAAGGCGGCGCCGGGGATGTCCTCGACGCCTTCCATGAGACCGATCAGCCAGTCGTGCCGATCGGGAGCGGCCGGAGCGAAGCCGACGCCGCAGTTGCCCATGACCAGCGTGGTGACGCCGTGCCAGGAGGAGGGAGCCAGGATCGGATCCCAGGTGGCCTGGCCGTCGTAGTGGGTGTGAATGTCGACCCACCCGGGCGTAACCAGGAGCCCGTCGGCCTCAATGGTGCGCCGGGCCGGGCCGGTGACGGTGCCGACCTCGCTGAAGAGGCCGTCGTCAATAGCGACATCTGCCACCCGTGGCGGTCCGCCCGTCCCATCGACCAGCGTCCCGCCCCGGATGATCAGATCATGCATCTACAGATGGTGACAGTTAATCCTTCTTCTTGCCCAGAATTCGGTTCATCTTGGTGCCGCAGATCGGGCACAGGCCCTGGGCCGCCCGACGGCCGTTGGCCAATTCGACCTCTTGACCATCGAATTCCCGCTTTTCGCGGCACTTCACGCAGTAACCCTCAAAATTTGGCATAACTACTCCTGTTCTCGGTGAGCCCCCAGATGGGTTCGCAAGTTAGCGGGAGGGTAGTCCCAAGGGGGGGATGCTCGGGTCCTTCCAGGCACGGGACCGCTACTGTCGGCCGCGTGAGCGACGACGAAATGGGTCAGAAACCGAGCTGGACTCACCGGGGGATGCAGGCCCGGGTGGCCTTGGCCGAGACGTGGGATTCCCTGGCCGACGTGTGTCGGGGACTGCGCGCTGATGAGTGGGCCCGGCCGACCGAGTGCCCCGGATGGGACGTCAAGGACCAGCTCTCGCATCTGATCGGGATTGAGCGGATGATCATGGGCCAGGAGGCCCCGGCGGTCGAGGGCCCCCTGGGCGATCACGTGAAATCGGACTTCGGCGCCATGAACGAACCCTGGGTGGCGGCCCGCCGCCCCCTCGGGGGAGACGAGGTGCTGGCCGAGTTCGACGCGGTGACGGCGGAGCGCCTCGGGCAACTCGATGGCCTGAGCGACGAGGAATGGGCCCGGGTCGGCTTCAGTCCCGTCGGGCAGGTCCCCTTCGCCCGTTTCATGGAGACCCGGGTCTTCGACAGCTGGACCCACGAGCAGGACGTGCGCCTGGCCCTCGGCCGCCCCGGAGGCATGGGCGGGCTGGCCTCGAGGTTCGGCCTGGACCAGGTGGAGTCGGCCATGGGCTTCGTGGTGGGCAAGCAGGCCAAGGCGCCGGAGGGGTCGGTCACCCGATTCGACATCAGCGGTGCGCCCGGCGATGCCCGCCAGTTCGCCGTCGTTGTCACCGAGGGTCGGGCCGCGCCGGCCGACGGGTCGGTCCGGCCCGACGTCACGTTGACCCTCTCGGGCATCAACTTCCTGCGCTTGGGCTGTGGCCGGGTCGGGGCCAGCGAATTGGAGGCCGCCGGTGAGATCGGCGTGGAAGGGGACGCGGCCCTGGGCCAGATGGTCCTTTCCTCTATGAGCTTCATGATCTGAGGATCGGTCCCGGCTGCGTGCGGAGCCGCTGGGAGCGACCAGTAGAGTGTGCAATTCGTGATGCGTGCCACTACTGAAACCTTGGAGGGAAACCTCATCCGCCTCAGCGTCGAGATCGACGAACCCGAGTTTGAAAAAGCTCTGGGTGACGTCGTGAAGACGCTGGCCAATCAGATCCGAGTCCCGGGGTTCCGTCCCGGCAAGGTGCCGCGCAAGGTGCTGGAGGCCCGTATGGGCGGCGCGGCTGCACTGCGGGCCGAAGCCATCCGGGAGTCGCTGCCGGACTTTTACGCCCAGGCCGTCATTGAGTCCGAGATCGACCCCATCGCCTCGCCCGACATCGACATCACGGCGGGCGAGAGCGGCGGCGCCGTGAGCTTCAACGCCACTGTCCAGGTGCGGCCGTCGGTCAGCATCCCGGGCTATGTCGGCCTGCAGGTCACCCTGCCCGGCCTGACGGTGACCGATGAGGACATCGACAAGCAGGTGGACCGCCTGCGTGAGAACGACGCCGAGCTCGAGCTGGTGGGGCGGGCCGCCATCGACGGCGACCTGGTCACCGTCGACCTGCACGGCAACGACGACACCGAGGCCGAAGTGGTCGGCATTGACGACTATCTCTATGAAGTGGGCAGTGGCACCGTCCTGCCCGAGCTGGACGAGCACCTGCGCGGGGCCAAGGCGGGCGACATCCTGGCCTTCGAGGCCCCCACGCCCGGTGACGCCGAGCAGATCGTCTCCTTCCGGGTGCTAATCAAAGAGGTCAAGGTCAAGAAGCTGCCCGAGACCACCGACGAGTGGGCCGCCGAGAGTTCCGAATTCTCAACCGTGGCCGAGCTGCGGGCCGACATCACCGATCGCATGAGCCGGGTCAAGCTGATCCAGAGCCAGATGGCGCTGCGCGAGAAGACGATCGAGGCCGTAGCCGAGCTAGTGGTGGACGAGGACGTCCCCGAGGTCCTGGTGGACGAGGAAGTCAACAGCCGGCTGCACGACCTGCAGCACCGGTTGGAGCAGCAGAAACTGGGTTTGGGCGAGTACCTCCAAGCCACCGGCCGCACCCCCGATGACCTGCTGGCCGGCGTGCGGGTGGAGGCCAACAAGGCGGTCAAGGCGGACCTGGCCCTGCGGGCCCTGGCCGAAGCCGAAGAACTCCAGGTCGACGACGACGAACTGGACGCCGAAGTGGCCACCATGGCCGAGCGGTTGGACACCACGCCCGCCGTCCTGCGTCACCAGCTCGACACGAACGGACGAACCGGCGCGGTACGCTCGGAACTACGAAAAGCCAAGGCCCTGCAG
This sequence comes from Acidimicrobiales bacterium, assembly GCA_036268485.1. GTDB lineage: Bacteria > Actinomycetota > Acidimicrobiia > Acidimicrobiales > RAAP-2 > Bog-473. Next base: position 2,337 of record DATAUC010000067.1, on the reverse strand, counting down.
TGGCTGCTGGACAACGTTGCGCTCTTCGACGAAGAGGGGAATCCGATGTCACGGGATGACCTGAAGAACGACGCATCGAAGGAGATAGAGGAGAGCGAGTGATGATGGAGCACCCGGGGGATCGGTACAGGGCGAACAATTATCTCGTTCCGACCGTCATTGAGTCGTCCAACCGCGGCGAGCGCGCCTACGACCTCTACTCACGCCTCCTGCGGGAGCGGATCATTTTCTTGGGCACGCCGGTCGACGACACGGTGGCCAATCTCATCTGCGCCCAGATGCTCTTCTTGGAGTCCGAGGAGCCGGATAAGGAGATCCACCTCTACATCAACTCGCCGGGCGGCGACATCACGGCGCTCTTCGCCATTTACGACACGCTGAAGTTCATCAAGCCCGACGTGTCGACCTTCTGCTTCGGCCAGGCCGCTTCGGCCGCTGCGGTCCTGCTCTCGGCCGGGGCCCACGGCAAGCGCTTCGCCCTGCCGCACGCCCGCATCCTCCTGCACCAGCCCTTCGGCGGGGTGGAGGGGCAAGCCAGCGACATCGAGCTGCAGGCGCGCGAGATCCTGCGCATGCGCGACCTGTTGAACCGGATGCTCGCCGGTGACACCGGGCAGCTGGTCGAGAAGATCGCCAAGGACACCGAGCGGGACTTCGTGATGACGGCGGAGGAAGCGGTCGCCTACGGGGTGATCGACGAGGTCATCACCGCTCGTGAGACGGCGACGCTCGAGGCCATCGGCGCCGCGTAGGCGTCGTCTGGGCGGCACGGACCAGGGTTGACACGAGGACGGGAGACAGAACAGGTGGCGAAGTTCGGTGAGGGGGGGGATCTGGTCAAGTGCAGCTTCTGCGGCAAATCGCAGAAGCAGGTGAAGAAATTGATCGCCGGGCCCGGTGTCTACATCTGCGACGAGTGCATCGACCTGTGCAACGACATCATCGCCGAGGAGCGTGACGAGTCCACCGAGCTGAGCTTCGAGGACCTGCCCAAGCCGCGCGAGATCTTCGACTTCCTCAACGATTACGTCGTCGGGCAGGAGTACGCCAAGAAGATACTTTCGGTTGCGGTCTACAACCACTACAAGCGTGTGCAGGCCGGCCCTCCGGCGGCTGAGGACGGCGTGGAGCTCGCGAAGTCCAACATCTTGTTGCTGGGGCCGACCGGCTGCGGCAAGACCCTGTTGGCCCAGACACTGGCCCGCATGCTCAACGTGCCCTTCGCCATCGCCGATGCCACCGCGCTGACCGAGGCCGGCTACGTCGGCGAGGACGTCGAGAACATTCTGCTGAAGTTGATCCAGGCGGCCGACTACGACGTGAAGCGGGCCGAGACCGGGATCATCTACATCGACGAGATCGACAAGATCGCCCGGAAGTCGGAGAACCCGTCGATCACTCGGGACGTCTCCGGTGAGGGCGTGCAGCAGGCCCTGCTGAAGATCCTGGAGGGGACCACGGCGTCGGTGCCGCCCCAGGGCGGACGCAAGCATCCCCACCAGGAATTCATCCAGATCGACACCACCAACATCCTGTTCATCTGTGGCGGCGCCTTCGCCGGGATCGACAAGATCATCGAGAACCGCATCGGTCGCAAGGGCATGGGCTTCCGGGCCGAGGTCCGCAAGGCATCGGAGCGGGACGACTCCGAGCTCCTTCGCCTCGTGCTCCCCGAGGACCTGATGAAGTTCGGGCTCATTCCCGAGTTCATCGGACGCCTGCCCATGGTGGGTGCGGTGTCCCACCTGTACAAGGACGCGCTGATCCAGATCCTGGTAGAGCCCAAGAACGCACTCACCCGGCAGTACAAGCGGGTCTTCGAGTTGGACCGGGTGGAGTTGGAGCTGACCGACGATGCCCTCGAAGCGGTGGCCGAGCAGGCCTTGCTCCGAGGCACCGGCGCCCGCGGCTTGCGAGCCATCTTGGAAGAGGTGCTGCTCGAGGTGATGTACGACCTCCCCAGCCGGACCGATGTGTCCAAGTGCGTGGTCGACCGGGCCGTGGTCCTCGAGAAGGTGCATCCCACCCTGGTGCCCCTCAACCCCCCGACCAAGTCCACCCGCACCCGCCGGGCCGCGTCCTAGCTCGGCCCGCCCCGGGCCAGACGCTCCTCGACTCGACCGGCCGACCGCGTCATCGCCGACGGCGGCTCACGTCCCACGCCACCAATGCCCTTCACCGACCTTCCTGAGGCGCTCGCCTGGCTCGACTCGCACATCGATTTCGAGTCCGTGGCGCCGACCCGCAGGTCCCTGCCCACCCTGGATCGCATACGCGAGCTGATGGAGGTCCTGGGTGACCCCCAGCGCGCCTACCCGTCCATCCACCTGACCGGTA
>DATAUC010000066.1:0-8589 GCA_036268485.1 Acidimicrobiales bacterium | reverse complement strand
GCTCGACTACATTGCTTACGCTCCCCAGTTCCACCAGGCCTTTCCGAGTCACGTGGGCTGGTTGCACCTGCCCTACTTCAACTGGCCCACGAGACCTTCCTGGCTGTTCCAACTGACCGAAGGCCTCCACGTCTGCCTCGGACTGATCCTGGTGCCGGTCGTCTTGGCGAAACTGTGGTCAGTCATGCCCAAGCTGTTTACGTGGCCACCGGTCCGTTCAGTAGCCCAGCTGCTCGAGCGTCTTTCTCTCGCCCTCATCGTTGGGGGAGTTGTCTTCGAAATGGTCACCGGCATCCTCAATATTCAGTACGACTACATCTTCGGCTTCAACTTCTACAGCGCCCACTACTTCGGAGCCTGGGTGTTCGTTGCCGGTTTCGTCGTGCACGTGGCCCTCAAATTCCCAACCATGGTGCGGAGCCTGCGATCGCGTTCCATGCGTGCCGAGCTCCGAACCTCGGTCTCCGACACTCGACCGGAACAACCCGACGATGAGGGCCTCGTTGCCGTGGACCCCTCCAAGCCCACCATAAGCCGGCGCGGTGTGCTTGCCCTGGTCGGCGCGGGATCTCTGGGGGTCGCCGTCCTCACAGTCGGCCAAAGCATCGGCGGATTTACCCGGAGCACTGCCCTGTTGCTCCCCCGTGGGCGCTCGTACGGAAGCGGACCGAACGACTTCCAGATCAACAGGACGGCGCAGGCAGCGTCGATCAGTGACGCCGACACGGGCAGCAGCTGGGAGCTCTCGCTGGGGGGTGGGGCAAACCCCGTCCGTTTGACTCGGGCATCTCTGTTGGCCATGGAGCAATACTCGGCCGACCTCCCTATCGCCTGTGTCGAGGGTTGGTCGACGACTCAGAACTGGAGCGGCGTGCGGTTGCGCGACCTGGCCGAACGGGCCGGTGTGCCCAAGCCGAGGTCCGCCCATGTGCAGTCACTCGAGAGCAGCGGAGCGTTCAGGCAGGCCAGGTTGCAGTCCAATCAAGTCTTGGATCCCGAGTCGCTGCTGGCTCTGAAGGTGAATGGCTTCGACCTGTCGCTCGACCACGGTTACCCGGCCCGCATCATCGTCCCGGCTCTTCCCGGCGTCCACAACACCAAGTGGGTCCGTTCGATCGATTTCGAGGTCTGAGATGAGCAAGGCGCGCGACGCCGTGAGACGGCTATACGGCGCACATCCATTGCATCTCCTGATCCTTTTGGGCTGCTTCGCCCTCGTCGGCTATGTCGTCATCGTTCTCGGCCCCGGCCACTTGTGGAATTCAAAGGTGTGGTGGAAGTCAATACTCGTCTGGTTCATCGGAGCGTTCGTACTCCACGACCTGGTGCTCTTCCCCTTCTACGCCCTCGCCGACCGATCGCTCGGCGCTGGCCTTCGAGCCGTGACCGGAAGGCTGCCTACCAAACGCTCGAGGGTGTCGCCGGTCAACTACTTTCGGGTGCCGATCCTGGGCAGCGGTCTTCTGTTCTTGCTGTTCTTCCCCGGCATCATCAGGCAGGGTCGAGGTACGTACCACGCCGCAACAGGGTTGACTCAGCAGCCCTTCTTTGAGCGATGGCTCCTGATAACCGCGGCGTTGTTCGGGATCAGTGCCATCGTCTACTCCATCCGATCGCTCCTCAGCAGGGCGGAGCACCCCGAGAGCGCAGGCACCCCGGACGAAGCCGGGTCCTGAAGACACCAAATGCCCAGGTACGGCGGCAGCCCGTCATGAGGCCGAGTGGGCTCGGGCCAGGGCGGCGGCAAAAGCATGGGCCACGAGGGCCTGACCCGCATTCGAGGGGTTGATGCCGTCCGGACCCACCAGCGACGCGGTGGTGCCCCCGCGCTCGGCGGCAGTGTAGGCCGCGTTGAGGTTGACCAACAGGGCGCCGGTTGACGATGTCACCGAAGCAATCTGGGCGTTGTAGGCGGCCACCACTGCTTGGAGTGCCGTGGCCGTTGGTACCGGCGTCGGGCACGAGAAGGTCCTGGTCGCACGTTCCTGGCCTGAGAGGCAGTTCAGGTAGCCCGGGAGCAGCTGGAGCGGCGGGGTGTTGGCAACGAGCACGGTTGCCGCGCCTCCCCGGGAGAGGGTGGACACGATCGATCGGAGCTGACGCCCATAGACGACGGGGTCGACCCCGTCGAAGACGTCGTTCACGTTCAGCCAGACCGTTGCCACTGTCGGTTTCAGGCTGGCCGCAGTCGGAACCTGAGCCTGGAGCGCCTGCATTGCCGTCGAGGCTGGCACCGCCATGTTGACGAACACGGCCGACGGCTTCAGCGAGTCACGGTAGAAGCGCTGGGTCCAGGCACCGACGAGTGGATCAGTCAGTCCGACGCCGACCGACTCGCTGGCTCCTACGGCCACGTAGACCACCGGCTTGGAGGTCGACCCAGCCTTCGATGTCTGGGGAGCGCTGGTGCACGCAGCCAAGAGCAAGGCACCAGCGAGTATGGGGAGCACCCGCATGCGCCTCACAGCTCCACCGCCTCGCGAGCGGGCAGCCGGGCTGCTCGACGAGCGGGAAACAGGCCGGCAAGGAGCGACAGTCCTGCGGAGCCGGCAACGGCCGCGAGGACGAGCAGATAGGGGATGCCCACGTGAACGCCGGCCAGGCCCTGGCTGGCCAGATAGCCGTCGACGACGGCGGCCACGATGCGGGCAAGCAGGAGGCCGACAATGGTCCCGATCAGACCGCCGACTGCCCCGATGACCGTTGCCTCTATCAGGAACGTCCGCAGGACGTCGCGGTCGCGGGCGCCAACCGCCTTCAGGATCCCGATCTCCCTCCGCCGTTCCCGGACGGCAGCCAGGAGCGCATTGGTGATGCCCAGAGCGGCGATGGCCAGCGCGATCACGCCCACGCCTGCGAGCACGATCTCGACCACATGGACGTATCGTTCAACCGTGGTGATGATGTTCTCGGGAGCACTGGTCGAATAGCCCAGCCTCGTGATTTCGGATCGAACCTGTGACACCTGGCCCAGCCCTCGGGCCGAAACAAAGAGGCCGGCATAGGGCGATCTCGGGGCGTCGCTGTCGACGGTGGGATCCCCGGCCGCGGTCCAGGTGTGGCTTGCCGTTGCCTGCGGGAGCGAAGTCAGGACGCCCCCAGACCCGGCTTCCTGGGCCACCACCCCGACGATCGTGGCCCGGGTCCACCTGCTTCTAAAGGCCCTGAAGCCATCAGGATCCCGAAAGCCGCGGGGAGCGCCGAGCTCAACGACTGCTCCGAGCGCGCTCGCCACGTGCGTGCGGCCGATGCCGTACTTGGAAAGGAGTGCCGGGGTCACGGCCACCTCGGTCAGCGAGCCCGGCGCCGGAAGATGGCCCTCGAGCACGGTGATCGGAAGGTCGGCGGCGTGTTCGAGATCGATCCCAACCATCTCGTCGAAGACCACACCCCGCGACTGATCGGGTCCACCCCTTGCGGTCGGAGCTACGGCGTGGTTCGGCCAGAGAACCAGGGTCTGGGCCGTCACGATCGGGAGAACGGATACCACACCGGGAAGTTGGTTGATGTGTGACCGTGTCGCCTGAGTGATGGGTTTGGGGGCACCCTGGGTCGGGTTGTCACTACCGAGTTGCGATGGGTTGGCTGCTGCGGCGGCGACCTGAATGCCGGCCAGCGGTCCTCCGTTGGCCAACTGGTTCAGGACACGCCCCTGGGCCGTCGCCGCCATGGTCAGCATGGCGGTGAAGAGGGCAGCAGCCAGCGCCACGGCGGTGACGGTCAATGCAGCCCGACCTGGACGGCGCAACACGCTTCGCACCGCCAGGTGGAAGGCGTCGGCCCAGTTCAAGGGAGCTTCGCCGTCACAGCTGGTCAATCACGACGCGTGAATCCGACCACGATCGAGGGCGAGCAGTCCCGAGGCTCTCCGGGCGAGCACCTTGTCGTGGGTGACGACCAAGAGCGTGCAACCGTGCTCCTCTCGGAGCGACTCCAACAACCGCATCACTTCCTCGGAGGTATCGGCATCCAGGTTCCCGGTGGGCTCGTCGGCCAGGACCAGACGCGGTCGGTTCACCAGCGCCCGGGCGATCGCCACCCGTTGGCGCTCGCCTCCCGAGAGCGCCGCGGGCCGGTGGCCCAATCGGTGGCTCATGCCCACCGACCCCAGGAGCTCCCGAGCGCGGGCCCGGCGGGCCACAGTTCGCTCTCCGGCGAGGACCGCCGCCATCTCAACATTTTCCAATGCATTCAATGCCTCAAGAAGCCCGAAATTCTGAAAGATGAACCCAACGGTCATGCGGCGATAGGCAGCCAGGGCATCGCCTTTGAGCGCAGCGACCTGGTGTTCCCCGACCATGAGGCTTCCCGACTGGACCCGTTCCAGGCCACCGATCAAGGCAAGCAGGGTGGTCTTGCCTGCCCCTGAGGCACCGACCAGCGCTGCGTACCCGCCCGCAGGCACCTCGAAGGTGGCACCCTCCAGGACCGAGACCTCGCCGTTGGGTCCGGGATAACGGTGACACAGAGACATACCGGCCACGGCTACACCTCCGACCGGCGATGCCGCCCCTCGCTGCGACGCCACCCGCCCTTCTCGGCGGGGACCGGCTCGCTCCAGCGGCTCCTCCAGGCTTCGAGTGCGCACGGCCCAACTCTCCCACGGTGGTTCCCGAATGACGTGGCGCCCGTCGGCATCCGTTGCCGTTGACCTCAGTGCGCCATATCGGGGATGGCCGACCACCGCTACTGTCGGCGTCGTGCTCCACACCAGGGACTCGGGTCGCATAGTGGTGCCAGGCGACCCGTCCTGGCTGGCCAGGTATCGGGGAGACCTGGTGTGGGCCTTCATCGTCGCCGGCCTCGTTTTGGCTGCGTTCGTCGTGCCGCACCTGCGATTGGGGATGGTCAACCCCCTGATCGACAGCCCGGCCGCGCAGTACAAGGCTCTGGCCCGAACGGCACCGCTGCTGGGAACGTGGTTGCCTCACGTCGGGTGGGGCACTCCGCTCGCCGTCGTCCTCGCTGTGGCCGTAGTCGTGTGGGGGACGTCGCTGGCGGCCCGGTTGCCATGGCGACGATTGATCGTGGGTTCCTGGCTCGCGTCGGCCGGATGGGCGATGTCGCTCACCCTGATCGACGGGTGGCACCGCGGCTTCGTGGGTCGCCTCGAGGGCAGGAGGGACTATCTGTTCGAGGTTCCCCGAACCATGTTCGGGCTCGTCCACGGATTCGCAGCGCGCATTCCGGCCAATCAACCACATTCCTGGAACATTCAAGTGGCCGGGCACCCACCGGGTGCCCTCCTCACCTTTGTCGGCCTCGCCCGAGTCGGGCTGGGTGGAGGTGCCTGGGCCAGCACGTTCTGCGTGGCCGTCGGATCGAGTGCAGCCATGGCGGTGTTGATCTGCATCCGGGCTGTGGACAGCGAGACCATGGCTCGACGCGCGGCGCCATTCGTAGTGCTGGCACCCACAGCCATCTGGATCGCTGTCTCGGCCGACGCTTACTTCGCCGGCATTGCTGCCTGGGGATTGACTCTTCTTGCCCTGGCCGCTACCCGCAACACCCGGTTCCCCACCGGCGCATCCGTGGGCGCCGGCGTCCTCCTCGGTTTCTGTTGCTATCTGAACTACGGACTGGTTCTCATGGCCATTCCGGCGCTCGCCGTCCTGGTAATCGCACGGAACCCCCGGCCGATCATCGGGGCGATCGGAGGTGCGGCGGCCGTTGCGATCGTGTTCACGGCCACGGGGTTTTGGTGGTTCCAGGGCCTGTCTCTCCTCCGCCAGCGCTATTGGGCGGGCGTCGCCAGGGATCGTCCCTTCGCCTACTGGGTGTGGGCGAACCTCGCGTCGTTGGCCTGCGCAGTCGGACTGGCGGCCGCCACCGCGCAGCATCGCGTATTCAGTTGGCCGGCGATCCGGCGGAGAGCCGGACTGAACCTTCTCTGCATCGCCTTTCTGGTAGCCGTGGTTGCGGCGAACTTGAGCGGACTCAGCAAGGCGGAGACCGAGCGAATCTGGTTGCCGTTTGCGGTATGGCTGGTCGCCGCACCTGCGCTCCTCCCCCGACGAAGCCATCGAGTCTGGCTCTCGGTCCAAGGGATCGGCGCCCTGGTGATCAATAGCCTGATTCTGACTGCCTGGTAACTGCAGTATTGACTAGGTCGGTGCAGGTATCCGGGCGCTTCGGTGCTGCTCAGCGGCACATGGGAATCGGCTATCGACGCCCAAGTTTTGGCGACGAACCACGCGACCTCGGGCGTATCGGCGGTACCCGGGAAACCACCAGGACCGCACAGGCCGGAGCGCTCATCGGATCATGTGCAAGAAGTCCCACGCCGCCACTGCGGTACCCAGGAACGAGCCCGATACTTTGGATCGTCCCGCCGTGCGAGGTCGATAACTGACGTCGATCTCCTCGATTCGCAGGTTGGCCTGGGCGGCTCGGACCAACAACTCCAACGGGTAGCCGGACCGTCGATCGGTGAGGCCCAGATCGAGCAGGGTGTCTCGTCGCATAGCCCGAACGGGTCCGATGTCGTGGACGTCGAGGCCGTACTTTCGACGCAGGTGGCCGGCAATCAACGCGTTACCGACACGGGCGTGGCGCGGCCATCCCGAGTGGCGGACCGGCCTTCGTCGCCCCACCGCCAGATCGGCGCCGTGCCGGACCCGGCCGACCAATGCCGGAAGCTCACGGGGATCCAACGAGCCGTCGCCGTCGAGGACGCAGAGTATGGAGGCCGGGGCGGATACCACCCCGGCGTGTACCGCAGCGCCGTATCCCCGGGCCGATTCGTGGATGACCTGCGCACCATGTCCGAGGGCAACTGCTGCAGTGTCGTCGTCCGATCCGTTGTCCACCACCAAGCTCGTATAGCCAGCCGGTACAGCAGCCAAGACACCCGGCAACGATCCGGCTTCGTTGCGGCAGGGGATGATGACTGTCACCGAATCGAGGTCAGACACGCAGCGGCCCCCCCGAGGCGATGTCCCTGAGGGGGGCCCATGCGAACTCAGCCAAGCCCTTCGCCGGAAGGACGCTCGCGGTAAAGCCCAGGAGCTCCTGGGCGCGGCTGGGATCAGCGACGATGTGACGCACGTCTCCCGAGCGGAACTGTCCAGTAATACTGGGCGGTTTCCCACCTCGTTCGCGTGAGAGTTGAGAGGCAACATGTCCAATAGTGACCGGATGACCGGAACACACGTTGAGGGGATTGAACCCGACAAGCTCCTCTTCGACCGACCGGACATTTGCCTCGGCGACGTCTCGTACGTGGACAAAGTCTCGGGTTTGCCGACCGTCTTCGTAGACAAGAGGAGGATCCCCGGCCTCGAGCGAGGAACGGAACATAGCCGCCACCCCGGAATACGGGGTGGCGCGGGGCATGTGGTCCCCATAGACGTTGTGATAGCGCAGCGCCGTAACCGAGCCACCAGTGGCCAGCGACCAGGCCAGAGCAAAATTCTCCTGGGCCAGCTTGCTCGCTGCGTACAGGCTTCGGGGCCGGAGCGAAGCGTTCTCGCCGACGAGCTCCCACGTGACCGGCTCGTCGGCGTGCGGGCAGCGACAATCGAACATACCTCGGCGCAGGTCGGCCTCCCGGCGCAGAGGGGGAACGACAAGCCCATGGCGTTCGCATCGGTAATGCCCATCGCCGTAGACCACCATGGAAGAGGCAAGAACGAGTCGTCGACAACCGGTGCGATGCATAGCCGCGAGGACCACGGCGGTTCCGAAATCATTGTGGCTGGCGAATGCGGGCGCATCGTCGGCATCGACCCCGGCACCCACCACCGCGGCCTGATGACAGACGACGTCGATGCCCTGGAGGGCCTGCTCCACCGCAAGCGCGTTGCGGACGTCCAGTCTGTTGATGTCGAGTGAGATCTCAGCTGATGTCCCGTGGGCTGAAGGAAGGAAAGCATCGACCGCTATCACCTCGTGCCCGCGTTCTTTGAGCGCTACCAGGACATGTCCCCCGATGAAGCCGGCCGCACCGGTCAGCAGGACTCTCACGGCGGGCCGCCTTCGACGGTACCGATCGCGATCGACAGAGACGGGGGAGCGTACGGGCTCTCGACCAAGTTGCCGTCGGCCTCGTCGGAAGACGGGCAGCCGGTGATCTCGCTCGTCACTGCCGTGTCCGAGGCCAATTCAGCCGCTCCTTGTCGTGATGCGAGTCTTTGCGGGAGTGAATCTGACAGGTGGCATCGTGGTGAGGAGAGTTTCGCAGATCAGGCGCTCTCAGATAGTGCGGGCCGTCGGCGTGGCCGACTCACCAGCCCTCGTTCCCGTGCCGTAATCTCGGGGGCGTGGCTCTCGAATGGGTGGGTGGATCCTTCGACCCTGCCCGGTTCGACCTGGCCTCCACCAACGCCGCTCTCCCGCGGATCCGCTGACCGACGTCTTCTTTCTGCTTCGCTTGGCTCGGGTGCGGGCCTGACCGGCATCACGCCGTAGTCATCGTGGCAGACTGACCAGATCGAAACGCCAGCGCTTCTCTCCGCCGCGGACGCTGACGCCCGCACCCTGCTCGCCACCGCCGAGGCAGATTGGACGCGGCCGGTACCGCACTGTCCCGACTGGGACGCTGCCGGCCTCGTTCGCCACACCGGCGGCATCCTCATGTGGATGGCGGCC
>DATAUC010000065.1:0-6351 GCA_036268485.1 Acidimicrobiales bacterium | reverse complement strand
AGTCGCGGCCGCTGCTGTGGCGGCACCTCCCGTTGCCTCGCCGTCATCCGGGCTCGACCGACAGCCACATGAGTACAACGGGTATGGGCCGCTTATCTTGCGGGCGTCTTTCTACCTATCGGTTGGTAGCTAACACGACAGAGCATGGGACATCATCACGTGAGGCCATGGTCAGGGAGCATGGCCGGGCAACCGTGCTCAAACGTAGTAGTAATCGGCTCCGTGGTACTGGCCGTCGTGGCCGGCGGGACACGTCTCGGCCCGGTCCGTTCTGAGCCCCGGCTCTGGATTGGCCGTGGCAAAGGCCATGCCACAGACACGGCACCTCGTCATCCTGGTCACGTGCATCAGTGGCTCGGCCGAAGTGGCCATCGGCGCGCTGGTCACCATGGGGTCAGAACCTACTCTCCGTATGGAATTCAGTCTGAGCGTATGTTATCGCGTGTCGGCGTCTTGGGCCGCCCATCGACGATGCGGGAGCGAGCCACCGTCGTGGGCGCTCCTCGTGCCCACTGACCCTGGTAAATAGCTGAGTACGCTGCAGCGATGGCCTGGGAGGAGGCGATCGATCGCCGTCGGTTCCTCAAGTCGGCCACGGTCGTGGCCGGTGCCGCAGTCGCCGGTACGTCGCTCGCCTCTTGTTCGTCTCCACCCGCCGCCAGATCGTCGGCCAAGGCCGATATCTGGCAGGAGTTGGAGCGCCATCTGCAGGGCACGTTGCTCCGACCCGGGGATCCCCGCTATCGGGCGATGGCTCGACCGTACAATGCCCGATACGCCGACGTGCTGCCCCAGGGGATCGCCCTCTGCCAGGGAAACAGTGACGTCAGCCTGTGCATCCTGTGGGCGCGCGCCCACCACGTGCCCTTCGCCGTGCGATCGGGAGGACACAGCTACGGCGGCTTCTCGACCACCACCGGACTGCTGATCAGCCTGAAAGCAATGCACGGCGTCAGCCTGAATGCGGCCAATGGCACGGCCACGCTGCAGTGTGGCACCACGAACGGGCAGCTGGCCGGCCTCCTCCCCGGCCACGGACTGATGGTCCCCAACGGACGCTGTCCGACCGTGGGCATCGGCGGCTTCATGCTCGGCGGCGGCTTCGGTTTCAGCTCCCGCAAGCTCGGTCTGGCGGTGGACAAGCTGGTCCGGACTCAGATGGTCACCGCGGAGGGGACGTTGGTGACGGCCGACGCCGACACCAATAGCGACCTCTTCTGGGCCCTGCGTGGCGGCGGCGGCGGGAACTTCGGGGTCAACGTCGACTACACCGTCGTCACCACACCGGTCGGACCGCTCTCGGTCTACAAGCTGGGCTGGGCATGGGATCGGGCGCCTGCCGTCATGACCGCCTTCAACCAGCTCATGGCGGGAGCCCCCGACGGGCTCTCCGCTCGGATCGGTCTGGACATCACGGGCACGCAACCGCCAGCGAAGGATCCCGGCGCACTGTCCATGAACGCACTGGGCCAATGGTTCGGCACCCCCCAGGAGCTCGAGGCCCTTCTGGAGCCGGTGATGGCGGCGTCGGCACCGACCACGAAGGTGATCGAGGCGCTCCCCTACGAGAAGGCGCTCGCCTTCTTCGCCGCGAATGTGCCCACGGGATCGTTCACTGAGAAGTCGGCGTACATCGGGCCCGCGGGCTTCGATGCCTCGTGCGTGGAGACAGCCATGACGTGGGTCGAGCGCTGGCCCGGCAGCTCCAACAGCTCCGCTACCGGTTTCACCCTGTTCGCCTGGGGAGGGGCGATGAACCGGCCGACGGCCACCGACACTGCCTTCGTGCACCGAGACGCGTCGTGGTTGGCGGTGGTGGGGACCTCGTGGACCAATCGGGATCCTCAGGAGCTGATCGACACGAACCTCACCTATGTCGGTGACTTCTACCAGGCACTCGGGCCATTCGTAAACGATCAGGCCTACCAGAACTTCATCGACCCGACCCTGGCCGGTTGGAGCACCGCCTACTACGGGCAGAACCTCCCGCGTCTCATCCAGGCCAAGCAGGACTGGGATCCGGACAACGTATTTACCTTTGCCCAGGCCATCCCGGAGTGAGCACCGGGGGAAGCCGCCGTGGCCCTCGGGGATCGACCCCGCCCGCCCCCGGAGGGCGACCGGCTCCAACCTGCCATGCTGGGGGTGGACGACTTGATCAAGGGGGAGACCTGATGGCCCCATCCAACGCATCGCAAGTGAGCATCCAGCTCGACGAGGACCATGCTCCGGAGACCAACGGCCGGATGCCAATCTGCCGCCGCTGTGGCTTTCGAACGGAAGAGAACCGCAGCAGGCACGCGGCCACCGACGAGCACCAAGCCAAGGCCGGTCGATGGCTCGACAGCCAAGCACTGGCCGGCCGGGTGGCGAAGGCCCGAGGCGTGCTGGGGTCTTGACCATGGCCGCGTCACAGGCACCGAAGCGGACATCGGTGCACTGGGGACCAGGAGCGGCCTACCGTTGAGCATGCCCTTGTTCGACCCGGAGTTGCTCGCTCATGTCGAGGAGCAGCGGGCCTACAACGCCACCCTCATGGAGATGACGGCGGCCATGCCCACCATCGGCCAAGACGATGACGAGGGCCTCCGATGGTTGCGAGAGTCGATGGCGCCTGGCGGACGGTTCGGCATGACCTCGCTCGACTTCCCCGAAACCCGCACCATCGCCGGTCCCGATGGGGCCATCCCGGTGCGCATCCTCCGTCCCGAGAACCCGATCGGGGTCTACCTCCACTTCCACGGGGGTGGCATGTCGCTCGGATCTGCCGCGTCCATGGACGGCCGCAACTGGCCACTCGCTCAGGCCTGTCAGGTCGCTGTGGTCAGCATCGACTACCGCTTGGCCCCGGAGGATCCCTACCCGGCAGGACCCGACGACTGCGAGGCGGCGGCCCTGTGGCTGATCGAACAGGCCATCGGCGAGTTCGGGACTGACCGACTGCTGGTAGGCGGAGAATCGGCGGGGGCCTACTTCGCCATGCAGACCATGATCCGGTTGCGTGACCGATTGGGGACGACTCCACCCTTCCTGGGTGCCGACCTGTGTTACGGCGGTTATGACCTGGGGGGCACCCCGAGCACCGTGCACCAGATCGGCAAGGTTCCCTACGCCACCGGCGACGGTGCGAACCGGCAGCGCTATCTACCGGGTCTTTCGACAGAAGAGGCCCGTGACCCGGCCATCTCTCCGCTGTGGGCCGACCTCGCCTCGTTGCCCCCGTGTCTGCTCACGGTGGGAACGGCCGACTGGCTTCTCGATGATTCGCTGTTTCTGGCCGCCCGGCTGGCCGTGGCGGGAAACGATGTCGAGCTGGCCGTCTACCCCGAAGGGCCCCACGGCATCGAGGGATGCCCGACCACCCTCGGGCGCATGGCCCGCGAGCGCATCTACGGGTTCCTGCGCACTCGGCTCACCGCCGGATCTCACCGTCCGTTCTGACACCGCCGACGGGCGAAGGCGGCCACGGGTCCTCATTGGCCTCTGGACACCCGCGCCGCCTCCGCAGCCCGTTCCCACCGGTGCTCGACGTTGCCGTACTTCCACACGGCCACGGCGACGACCCAGATAACCAGGAAGAGCCCGACCATGATGAACCCGGCTTTGTTGATGTCGAAGTTGGACATGGTGTCCCAGAACCAGCCGTGGAGGTGCAGCTCGCTGGTCAACACCCCAATGATCTCGATGGTGCCGATGATGAAGGCAGCGGCAATGGAGAGCCCGGTGATGACCAGGTTGTAATAGACCTTGCGAACGGGTCGGGCGAAGGCCCACCCGTAGGCGAAGTTCATGAAGAGCCCGTCGATGCTGTCGAAGAACATCATGCCCCCGGCGAACAACAGGGGCATGGTCAGCACGGCATACCAGGGGAGCCCTTCGGTGGCGGCGGCTGCGGTGGCCGACAACAGGACGACCTCGGTGGCCGTATCGAACCCGATGCCGAAGACGAGGCCGACGAAGAACATCTGCCAGGTGTGCTTGATCGATCGCATGAACGGACCGAAGAACCGGTACATGAGGCCGCGGGACTGGAGCTGCTTCTCGAGCTCCTCCTCGTCGAACATTCCCTGGCGCATGCCCCGGAACACCTTCACGATCCCGACCAGAACGATGATGTTCAACAGGGCGATCAGATAGAGGAACCCGGCGGCCATCGAGGTACCGACCACCCCACCGACGCTCTCATAGGCCGAATTGGGGTTGACGATGGCGCCAAAGACGGCCTTGGCCGCGATGGACAGTCCGACTCCGACGATGACGATGATGGTCGAGTGACCAACGGCGAAGAAGAACCCAGTACCGATGGGCCGTTTGCCATCGGCCATCAGCTTGCGGGTCACGTTGTCGATGGCCGAGATGTGGTCGGCGTCGAAGGCGTGACGCATGCCCAGCGTCCACGCGGTGATGCCCAGGCCGATACCGATCCCGAGCCCCTTGTAATGAAAGTGGCTGGGCAGGACCTCGGTGATGAACAATCCCCACCCGGCCAGGTTGACGGCGATGATCACGAGAGCCATGCCCAACAGCCGCCATCGCTCTGCGGCCGTCAGCGAACGTCGAACCAGCCGGAGCTGATGCAGCCTGGACCCCATGTGCCGTCCTCCTCGGGACTGTCCCCGGGGAGGGCTGGATCCTGTGCCGCACGCAATGGCGACGCACGAGCCGTCCCTCTTCGAGGACTCCGTCGTCGATGCACGGCAGTCGGCCGGGCTTGTCCCCAGGTTGGGGCTTTACCGTTGCGGGACAGCGTCGGGATCTCACCGAACTTCGCTTCCCGTGCACCACTCCGATCGGTCGAACGAAGTGGACCCACGGTACGAGCGCCCCACGTGACTGTCAAACCTCAGCAGATGAATAGGTGATCACCCGAGTTGTGCCAAGCTGTGGGCATGCATCTGGTGCCCCCGGGGCGGTCCACCGACCGCATCATCGAAGACGAGCGGGTCTGCGATGCCATCGGCGGCATCGGCGATCCAACGTCGGTGGCCGAACAGGCGGGGCGATTCGCCCTCCTGGGTGACCCCACCCGCCTGACGCTGCTCCTGGCCATTTACCATGCCGGGCCGATCAGCGTGTCGGACCTAGCCGTTGCCGGTGGCATGCACGACACCACGGTGTCGCAGGCCCTCAGGATCCTGCGCGCCGCCAACATGGTGAAGGCCATGCGGGACGGCCGGGTGGTGCGCTACCAGTTGGCTGACGACCGCATCGGTGAGCTGCTCGAACGGGTGTCACCTCGATCGGATCTCCGTCACTCGGCTGCCCATTGACGCACGGAGCGTCGGTCAGCCTTTGGCCGCGGCTCTGACCCGGTGGACCACAGCTTGGATGACCTGGCTGTTGCCCATGACGCACTGGTGACTGGCCACCACCCCTGCGGGGTCGCTGAGCCCGGCCACCGGGGGGGCCGCTGGATCGATGAAGTTCGGGGACTTCTTCGATGCCAGGGGCTGGCCGCTCTTGCCCACCAGTACCTGGGAGGTCAAACCAGCGACAGGGTCGTCGGCGATGCGGTACACGTTGTCACCGCGCGTCCCCACCGGCACGTACGTCGCGGACTTGCCCTCCTTCTTCAGCAGAGCTGCGCTGTTGGCCCCGGCGTGATTCCAGGCCGACTGGAACTGGTCGAGCAGCGCGGTGGAGACCGGGTACTTGATGGCATGCAACAAGGTGGCCACTTCGGCCTCGTTCCTGATGCCGTTGATGGGGCTATCCAAGGAGAAGATGCCGGTGACCTCGGGGTCGTGGCCGTGGTTGAAGCTCGTGCGAAAGTACTCTTCGGCCACGTAGCCACCCTCGCTGTGACCGGCGACCACGATGCGCGCCGCCGGCCACAGCTTGTGGGCCTGGTCCACTTCTCTGGCCAAGCGGGGCGCCGCCACCTGCGGGAGGGTTGTCGACGGGACGTTGGAGGCGTAGCTGGTCACGGTGACCTTTGGCCGGGCCACGGTTCCGCCCACGGTGACACCGTTGTAGCTGAACGGCAGGATCAAGGCGCCCGCTTGGCCCAGAGCGGTGGTCATGTTGGGAGAGGCGTTGCAGCCGGCCGGCTCCTTGGTCGGATCTGGATCGAAGGCAGTCTCGATGTCGGTCAGGGCGGCGGACGACTGGACCAAAGGGTTGTAGGTGCTGGCCGCCACCGAACTACCGAATCCGGCCACGAGAATGACCACCGAGGACGGAGCCTTTGGTCGCGCCTGGGCCGAGGCGGCGCTGGCCCCGCTGGCCGCGGTCACCAGGACCAAGGCGACAGAGACGACAAGCGCCACCGCCGCCCAAGCTCCCCGGATACCGTTCGGACGCCGTCGTTCGTCTGCGGAACCGATGCGTTTGCCATCTGTCCTCGACATG
>DATAUC010000064.1:0-10458 GCA_036268485.1 Acidimicrobiales bacterium | reverse complement strand
CCCTGAGGGGCGGGGGCCATGACTGGTCCTTTGAACCCGTGCGGGGGGTCGGCCCGCACCACGATGGTTGGCGTCTGGGTCTTCGGTCCCCCAAAGGCGTAAGCCACTTCCATGGAGTCACGGATGGGGGCATCCCACTTCTCGTCGTCTGCCGCCTCGATCAATGTGGCATCGAGACCCGCCGCGGCGATGCATCCGGCCAGCAGATTCCCGGCTTCGAGGCGCTCGGGGAGAAAGAACCGCCGACCCCACTCCGTATAGAGGTGGCCCACTGCGTCCTCTCCCGCCTCTGCCCGCGCTGCCTCGAAGATCCGCAGCATGCGATGGGAAAAGGCATGACCGTCGAGCGCCCGTTGCCGGTACTCCTCGGGAACAGTTGGCGCCACGCCGTAATCGTCCCGGATTTCCAGGCAGTAGGAGCGCCAGAACACGGCCAGGTCTCTCGCGGGAGCCACCTCCAGCACCCAACGAGAGGTGAGCCAGGCCCAGGGGCAACTGGGATCCACGTACACCTCGACGTCTGTCATGCACAAAAGGCTACTGCGACCACCCGCCAAATCACAGCCCCACCGCGCCATCCTCGAGCTCGCGGATCAGGTCAGCGTGGCCATTGTGCCGGGCGTATTCCTGGATCATGTGCAGGTAGATCGAGCGCAATGAGATCTGTTTCTCCCGCCAAAGGCCACAATCGTCCAGGCTGTGACTTTCAGCAGCCCGACGACTTGCGTCACATTCTGCGCGCCATGCGTCGACATCGTCCTCCCAACTGGCTTCGTCAAGCGGGACGAGAGCCCCTTCCGGCCAGATCTGGGTCCGAGTGAGATCGTGAAGCAGTACCCGCTGGAACCAGTTTCGTTCGGTTTCGGTCAAGTGGCGCACGAGACCATGAAGCGACAGCTCCGACTGGCCGATCGGCCGATCCTTGCGTTGCTGGTCAGTGAGCCCCTCACATTTGGCTAACAGCGTGGCCCGATGGAACTCCAACCAGCGTTCCAGTAGCTCTCGTTCGTCACGAGCGTACGTGGGCCGTACCCGCGATTGACTACTGGGTTCTTCTGCCATCGTGATTCCTCACTCGGACTGGCTGGTCCATCCTGGCCCATTCCCCACCTTCGTCACTCACGACGAGGTGGTCGCCTTTGGTTCTGGAGAATCTGGGCCAGTGATCGCATGAGCAGGATCAGTCCGAAGGCAAGGCCGACAAAGCCAACGCCCCGCAGGGCATCGCTGACAGCCGGCGAATGAGCTGTTCCGGCTGCGGCCAGGAGGACGGCTGAGGACAAGGTCCCGAATCCCCCGATGGCCACGATGAGGATCTTGTCCAGCCAGCCGTCCACCACTTTTCTGTCTTCACCCGCGAAGCGTTCCATCTGCACGCGCATGCGACCGGCGCGGAGTTGCGTGGCCAGTTCGTCGAAGTGGTCGGGCAAGCCTCGCAACACGGGCAGGGCGCGCAGCAACTCGTGTTTGACCACGTCATCAGTCATCGACGCTGCGTCGGCGTCGAGGTCGCCGACCAGGGCGGTGGCCTCGGTGGACATCTCGAACAAGGGGTCGATGATCTTCAACGTGCCGTCGAGGGTGAGCAGTGCCCGCGACAACGTCGTCATCGACCGGGGGACACGCAACCCGTGACGGGCCATCAGAGAGAGAATGGCGGGAATGGCCTTCGGATCGAAGCGCCCTCCGGCATCTGCCTCCACCATGAGCACGCTCAGATCTGCCTCGAGGAGTCGCAGGTCGACACTGTCCGTTCCAGAGAGGCGCCGAACAGCCCGGGCCACCAGCAACGGCTCACCAATGGACATCCCGAGGGCTATCTCCTTGAGCGACTGCCTGGAGTTGGTATCGAGGAGCCCCACCGCACCAAAATCGAGCAGCCAGAGCTGTCCGACCCCATCGACGAACACGTTCCCTGGATGCGGGTCGGCATGATACGCGCCGCCTTGGAGCATCTGGAAGATGAAGGCCTGCAGGAGCCCCTTGGCCAGCACGTCTCGAGGCACGCCACACGTCTCCAGGGCCAGTGCGTCATCGACAGACCGGCCCATGATCTCCTCCATGACCAACAGTCGACTGGTCGATAGCGAGTCGTGCATTCTGGGGATGCTGACCGACATATCGCTGCCAGACTGGGTATCGAGCCGTTTGCTCATTGCCGATTCACGCTGGTAGTCGAGCTCCCGAGACATGCTGATGATGAGCTCCTCAGCCAAGTCCCGGAGTCCGAGTCGCCGAGCGCTGGGCACCCGCCGCTCGGCTATGGACGCCATCATGCGTAGGACGGTGGCGTCCCGGCGAAGGAGATCGCTCATACCCGGGCGTTGGACCTTGACCACCACCCGCTCGCCGCTGAAGAGAACGGCTCGGTGGGTCTGTCCGATCGAGGCGGCAGCCAAGGGTTCCCACTCGAACGACGCGAATACCTCCTCCACCCGTTGATCGAGTTCGTTCTCGATTAACGGGCGGACCTCGTCAGCCGGTATGGGTCGGACCGACGAGCGCAATTCCGACAGCGCTTCGATGACCGGAGGGGCCAAGAGATCGCCTCGGGTCGAGGCGATCTGTCCGAACTTCACGAACATCCCGCCGGAGTCCTCGAGCGTCTGGCGAAGCCGATCCCCGAACTCTTCGGAGGCAATCCCGTCGATCGACGCGAACCGAGGTCGGGCCAAGCCGCGGCGTCGGGCGTGGCGGGAGACCTCCCAGAAACGGCTAATGGGCGAGAGGGCTTCTCTGATCCGCGAGAGCGGGTGGAGGAAGGCTCGCCGCCGTGACCTGTTGGCGTCCCTGGCCCTCGGGCTTGCGACGATCTCGGAGATGATGGTGAAGGCCATGGTGGCCAACAGGCCGAAGAGCACGGCCAACGCGAACGCTGTCGCCTTGTCGCCGTTGCGCACTGCTGCGTCGGCCCCGGCGATACCGACGGTCCAGCCGAGAATGCTGCAGATGATCCCGCTGAGCTTCCCCGGCCGGACCCCCAGAACGCGGCGGCTGGCAGCCGCCATGACGACAACGAAGACAACCGTGACCAGTAGGCTCAGCCAGCTGTCGATCTTGATGGTGACCGTCAGGGCTATCGGGTCAAATGTCACGGTCCCCCCAAGCTATGCATGGGACCAGGTGGACCCTCAGCGATGGCATAGCGGCGCAGAGTATACGGCGGCCAGGGTTGGTGAGCCTGTTTGGGTTGCAAACGCGAAGCGTGCAGTCGGTGCCGCTCACCCGAATGAGTTGGACGCTGGCCGGAGAGAAGCCGATAGGCACTTACCGCGAGCGACGGAGAGCTGGTGACTTCCGATCCAAGCCCCGGTGGTCAGCGGATCGAAGGATGAACGTGGTCTGCTAGCTGTGGCAACCAACAGGAGCCGATGGGTTCAACCCAGAAGGAATGGGAGCAGGAACACCAAGGTCCCAACCAGAGTTTCCAGCGCGCTGACCGCCGTACTGCCGTCGGCCGCAGCATTGGCGCCACTGTCGGTGGGGTTTTGCCAGAGCACGAGGGCCGAGTCAGTGACGATCTCGACTCCATCGGTAATTCCGCCCGAAACCAACCCGGGGTTAACCAGCGAGTACGGCCCCAGATTCTGGACGAGGTTGGGTGGGCTACTGCTCTGGTTGGTGTTGGATGCCCAGATGGCCGTGTTCGTGGTGCCTGAGGGCGGAGGGTTGTTGGGTGCGTAAATGACCAGGTTGCCGTCGCCCTGCATGACGGCATAGCACCCAGCCGCAGCCGAGCTGCCATAGGCCAAGCCTCCAGATGTGCCCCAGGCTTGATCAAATTCTGGGCCGGAGACTGAGTTGGTGAGATAGACGAGCTGGCAGTTGGACCCGAGCTCGAGGATGTAGCTGGTGGTCTGGTTGGCGTAGCCCAACTTGGTTAGATACTGGCCTGGATACAGCACGCCGTTTGTGCACAGGGCGGAGCCCCGGTCGAGATTGGTCCCCGACGCCCACAGCGCCGTCCCGTCGGCCCCGTAGACCACGACATTGCCGTCGCTTTGGACATAGAGCGCAGCCCCGGGATTGTTGTCCGTGTTGCTGAGCCCGATGGTGGACCCCGAGCTCGTCCCGGGGTAGATGACCGCGTTGCCGTCAGTCTGCATGGCCAGATAGGAACCGGCGTTGAGCGATGGGCTGTACGTTTCCCCGTCACCGAGCACGAGCGAAGAGACATTGGCCGTGCTGTAGGGCCGGGACCACATCGGGCAGAAGTAGGAGCCGGACTGGCCAATCGGTCGGGTCACATACGACAGCTCGAGCAGGCCATTGGTTCCCATCGAGAGCTTGTACATCCCGTTCTGCGACATGAGGTACTGGCCCGGTGACAGGGTGCCACCCGAAGGCAGGGACCATCCCCGGAGGTTGGTCGTTCCCGTCTGCCACGCCGAATACGAGATGACGGGCAATCCCAGGGCGGTGCTGTTGTTGCCGAATTCCTGAACGTTGCCGTTGTCCTGAAGCCCGAGTATGGCCGAGGGGACGGGGCTGGTGGGAGACGACCAAATGTTGGCGCCGGAAACCTGGATGACCATCCCTCCGGTAGACAGCAATCGGAACTGGGCACCGGGGTTTCCTGCAGTGTTGGTCGCCCACAGCGGGTCGCCTTGGCTCAGGTAGTAGAGAACCAGATTGCCGTCGGTCTGCATGATCAGCTCGTACTGCTTGTTGGGCGAGATCAGGCATCCACCCGAGGCGATGGTCGCACCGGCGCTGATGGTGGCCGGTGAGGTGGAATCGCAGGCGGCGACCACGGTCGAATTGGTGGCCCAGACGGCGTTGGGACCGTAGACGACCAGGTTGCCGTCATCTTGCAGCACGAGGGTCGGATTGGTTGCCGTGGTGCTCTCAGACTGCCAGGCCGGACCACCGGGCCCGTTGACGACGAGGTTGCCATTGGTCTGCAGAGTGGCGTAGTCGCCGGCCACTGCGGTGTTGGACGCCCAGATGGGATTGTTCTGGCTTTGCTGATAGAGCACCAAGTTGCCGTCGGTTTGCATCCGCAACTCATAGTTCCCGTTCGGGGACAGCAGGCACCCGCCAGGCTCGATATACGAGTTCCCGACGACGGCACTGGGAGATGAGCTATCGCACGTGGTGACCGTGACCGGTGCCGAGGAGTTGTTCGGCGTGGCCGCGTTGCTTTGCGGACCGGCGATGTTGCTCTTGGCCCCCGAGGCACCGGCGACAGCCGTGCCGCCCACACCGCTGGCGATGGACGCGATGCCGAGGGCGTTGCCAGCAGCACCAGCGAGCTCGAAGACAGCACCCAGGGGACCGGCCACGAAAGTGAAGACGAGGGACAAGGCGTCGAACACGTCACCCAGGATCTTGAGGACATCCTTCCCTTCACTGGGTGGGCTCGGATCCCCGAGGGTCGTCCCGTGGATCGTGGTGACAAATGGCGCTTGGGTGCTACCCCCCACGATGGGCATCGTCAGATAGGGCCCAATCGCCCCGAGGCTGAACGGCACCGTGCTGGACTGGCTGGTATTGGACGCCCAGAGAGCTTTTTCTCCACCCGGGTAATTGGGGGCGTAGATCACGAGGTTGCCGTCGCTTCCCTGCATGGTGGCAAAGCAGCCGTAGTACGGGTTTCCAGGAACGGTGCCTGGGTAGAGGTCGCTGCTGGTGCCTTCGTTGGTATTCGATGCCCATGGAGCAATGCCGGGCCCGGAATAGAGCACCAGGTTGCAGTCCCCTTGCATGACCAGGGCATCACCGTATTGAGGAGCAGGCGAGCTACCCGAGGTCCATGGGATCAGTTCCTGGCCGACCTGGAGAGCTGTGCCGGAGCAAAAGATTGAGCCCCGGACAGTGTCGGTGTTGGAGGTCCACACCGTTTGTCCGGTGGCCGAAGAAAGCACCAAGTTGCCGTTGGTCTGCAGGCTCAGGGTGTCGTCCGACGGGGTGTTGGACGGACCGCTCCAGCCGCTGGTCTGGCTGGCCGTCCACCACACATTGGAGGTACCGGGCGAATCGAGATCGAGACCGCCCGTCTTGTCGACAACGAAGTACGAGCCAGGCTGGGGTGCCGCCGAATAGTTGCTGCTACCGGCGATGGTTGGGGCGGTCCACAGCGGGCAGGCATAGGGCTGGGTGCTGTAGAGAGCCAGCACGCCCTTGGTGCTCAGCTCCAGCTTGTACTGGCCCCCATCGGAGATGAGGAACTGACCCGGCTGCAGGGTCTGGCCGGCCTCGAGTGTCGAACCCCGGACCCCGACGGTGTTGGAGGCCCATGCCGGGTAGGCCCCGGCCGAGTTCGTCCCATAGATGACGATGTTGGCATCGTCTTGGAGCGAGAGGGATGGGTCAGGGGTACCTTGGGAACTCGAGGTCCATACGGCGCTGTTGTCCTCGGTGTAGATCACCAGGTTGCCGTCGGACTGCATGACGAGGTAGTCACCCGGGTTGGTGGTGTTGGAGCTCCATACCGCTTGGCCCGCCGGCATGTAGTACTCGACCAGATTGCCATCGGACTGCATGATCAGCTGGTACTGACCGTCGGGCGAGGTGAGGCACTGACCGACGGTCAGGGTCCCACCGGAAGCAAGGGTGCTGCCCGAGGATGGGAGATTGCTTCCAGCCCCACAGGTCGGCGTGTCCGCTCCGGCCAGAGCTGCCGTCAGCTGCGCTGGGATCACCACCCCGACCAGGGCGATGACCACCACCACGGCCATGGCAATCGGGGCCCATGGTCGGATCCAATGACGTGCGCGCCTGCTTACCCGCCGTGTGTTCACGCCCCGTCGTGCTTCCACCCTGCGAATGGTAACAGATGCAAGAGCGATGTCACTGTGTGAATACAACCCATTATTGGGGCTAATACTGGATCATAGAGAGTTAGCCGAAGCTGCCGGGGAGTCGCATCAGCCAGCAGCTCATTTACCTCTGCGCATGTCTGAAGCCCTACGGGCTAATGCCGACGCGCCCAGAACAGCGCGTGGCCAGATGTGCCCTCAGGCACCAAACTGTTTTCGGTGATCTCGAATCCAGCGAGTTCCAACCAACGACGGTAGGTGGCGTTGTCAGCATGGCTCCACCGCATCTCCGTGGAACGGCCCAGCCAGGTGGTGTCCGAACCGGTCCACTCCTCCCAACCAGCTGTCAGGAGGAGCAGGCCGCGGTCCACCAGCGAATCGGCAAAGGCATTCAGTACGGCCCGCTGATGTGAAAGGGGAACATGGATGATTGAGTACAGAGCCACCACCGCTTCGAACGACCGCTCCGGCAGCTGGTACTCGGTCATGTCCGCTCGGATGAACGTTCCCTCTGGTATCAGGTGCCTCGCCCGTTCGATTTGGCGATCGCTGACATCAATCCCGGTAACAGCATGCCCTGCTGCAGCAAGAGCGCGGGCAACAGGGACCCCACAGCCACAGCCCACATCCAAGACCCGACTCTGTGGGGCAAGCTCACCGATCAGGCGCTCGACCCAAGGACGATATTGCCGGGGTTCGGCATCGTCGGTGCGGTACAGGAAGGAGAGCGCGTCGTAGCCGCGCCGAACAACGTCCTGTTGATCATCCTGCCCATCAGCCACACCCTGCAGCTTGGCAGACCTCGCATCGAGCAACGAAGGCTCACCCGACAATGACCAGGTCGCCCAAGCTACTGAACGTCGATTCGACCGTGGCCCCAACGCCGACGTGGCGGAGCCCCGATGCCTTGGTCGATGGGAGAACGCCCTTCGCTGGGATGGAAGGGGAAAGGACAGACGTGCCGTTTCGCCGACCCCCAGGTGGCCAGGGATGTCAGCCCGAGAAGTGCGGGAGAGTCACCCAGGACGGCCGGCCGGGCTCGTGGTAGACGGCTTGCTCGGCGGACCGTAGGGCCGTGGCCGTGGCTGGCGCCTCACTGGTGCCGAGATTGCGGGCATAGACGGGGTGGGCACCACTGGAGACCTGGACTCGCAGGCGGTGACCGGCGGCGAAGGTGTGACCAACGGGCCACAGTGCCACCGCCGCCGTGAACGTCCCGTCCTGGTTCCGGCGGATTGACGCAGGATCGAAGCGCTGCAGTCCGTCGCACACGTTGACGGACCGGCCGTCGGGCGACACATCGCAGACCCGGACGAAGAAGTCCGTGTGGTCCAGGCTCGAGCCCACCTGCAGCTCCGCCTCCACCGGACCGACAAGCTGGAGAGGCTCGCTCAGCTCGTCAGAGGTGTAGACGAGGACGTCGGGGCGCGCCTCGAGAGGCCGGTTGTCCACGGTGCCCCCGGTAAGCATGCCGATGCCGCCCACCGACGGCGTCGGGTCGGCGGGGTCGTAGCGATAGGCGTCGGGCTCCGACGGCGCCTCCGGCGGCATGAGCGCGAGGTGACCCCCGGTATGGAGGTACCAACGGGTCGGCTCTGAGGGAGGGGGCCAGTCCGGCAAGTCGCGCCAGTGCGCGCCTTCGCCCTGCACGTGGACCTTTACCGAGGTGGGGCCGAGCAGTCCCTCTCGGCCGAGCAACCAGGTGTCGAACCACTCCAGTGGAGCATCCGTCATGCCGCCCTCCCCGCCCCCGCCGAGGTGTCCGCCGGCACCGATACGCAAATGCACGGGGGCGGGTGAGGCGCGCAGGACGGCGTAATCCTCCACCACGCCGGGCAGCGGGTAATCGTGCCAGCCGTCGACGAGCAGGGTCGGCACCGTCCATTCCGCCAGCATGGGCCGGAAGTTCACCGGATCCCAAAAGGCATCCCCGGCGCCGCCGTGAGCGAGCTGGTCTCGGTAGAGCTGCAGGTCGACGCCGGTGAGCCGGTGGATCACCTCGCCAAGAGGTAGGTGGTCGAATCCCGCCTTCAGCTCGGCCATGCGCCGCTCGATGCCCTCGGGGGAGATATCGGTGGTGGGGGTGGCGTTGGCTTGCTTGTTGAACTGGGTGGCGCCGGCGTCCCAGGGGATGATCACCTCGAGGGCGAACGAGCCTCCCGGATACCAGGAGTAGGCCCGCACCGAGGTCGACAGGGCGACGGCCATGGCCTTGAGGTGAGGCGGCTTGGTCGAGGCTAGCGCCCACTGGGTGAAGCCCATGTAGCTCCCGCCGAACGTGCCCATGCGGCCGTTGAACCACGGCTGGGAGGCGATCCAGTCCGCCGTGTCCCGCCCGTCCCCCGCTTCGGCAAAGTAGCTGTGCGTACCACCCGACCCGTCCGTTCCCCGGCACGCTTGCAGGACGTACCGGTAGCCGCGAGCGGCGAACTCCGGGCCCATGGCCGAGGCGAAGTTGACCCTTCCGTATGGCGTGCGCTCCAAGATGGTGGGGGCATCGTCGATGCCCACGGGACGGTAGACGTCGGCCAGCAGCACCGTCCCATCGGACACCGTGACCTTGACGTCCTGCTCGACCTCGACCTCGTTGGTGCGCTCCCGCATGGCGACCCCCTTCGCGACCGGCCTCCGGCCACCGACGACGGGCAAATCCTATGTCAAGTCTGGTGGCCAGGAACTCCCGCACCGTTCACCAACTGGGCTTGAGTCCGCAGCCGATCGCCAGCCCCAGTCGACAGTTCGGATCGCGCCCCAGGGTGCCAGCAAATGATCGGGGTGGAGGTCATGTGCTCGCATGAAGGGACTCGTCAGGACCCGAGGGCCGAGCCGAAAAGACTTTCCATGGCGTGCCAGTGACGTTCGGCGGCGGCCTCGTCGTAGGTCTCGTTGTCGGGGACAGCAAAACCATGTCGGGCCGGGTAAGTCTCGATCGTGTGGGATACACCGGCCTCGGTCAGGGACTTCTCCAGAAGCTCCTTGTCCTCGTCGGTAAATGACTGATCCTCGATGGCTCCTGCCACGTAGACGGTGGCCGTGATTGAGTCCGCTCTGTGGTGGGGGCTATTCGGGTCCCCCGCTTTGGCAATACCGCCGCCGTGAAAAGAGGCGGCCGCAGCGACGCTGGCGCCAAGGTGTGCGGCAGCTGTGAGCGAGAGTCGACCACCCATGCAGTAGCCAGTGGTGCCGACACCTCCAGGTGCCGTTTCCGGCAGTGCGTTCAAGTAGTCGACGAAGGCCGCTACGTCGCTCACGGCCAGATCGGTGGTGTAGCCCTGCATCATCTGCATGATCTTTTCTCGGGACTCGTCCCTGGAGAATGCAGTCTTCATGTCGCCTATGTCGTACGGGCCGTTTCGGTAATAGAAGTCGGGTACCAGCACCACATAGCCGAGGGCCGACAGTCGCTCGCCCATTTCCCGCAAGACATCGCGCATCCCACCAGCATCGGGATACATGATCACTGCCGGCCAGGGACCTTCCCCCTCGGGGATGCTGAGGGACGCCGGGCAGGTCCCGTCAGCGGTATCGACCTCCGCCGTTCGTTGCGTCATCGTTGTCTCGCCTCCTCGGTCTGGTAGCGAACCCTACCGTCCCGAGCAATCCCTGGCCCAGGAGCCCCCGGGTTGCGATAGCGCTCACCACCCGGCAATCAGGGACAGGCCGAACGGGTCTACACCGTGAGATCGTTGGCAGAGTC
>DATAUC010000063.1:0-2160 GCA_036268485.1 Acidimicrobiales bacterium | reverse complement strand
CCGCCAGATCGTGGAGAAGATGCCGCTGGGGGACTACCGGGTGCAGGACAAGAAGGTCACGCCCCCGCCCCGGGCCCGCATCGACGAGTCGATGGAGGCCCTCATCCACCACTTCAAGGTGTTCACCGAGGGGTTCAAGGTCCCCGAGGGCGAGGTCTACGTGGCCGTCGAGTCCCCGCGCGGTGAGCTCGGCTGCTACCTGGTGTCCGACGGCTCGTCCAAGCCCTACCGCATGCACATCCGCGGCCCCAGCTTCGTCAACCTGCAGGGATTGCCGGTCATGATGCGCGGCGGGCTCATGGCCGACGCCGTGGCCGTGATCTCCTCGGTCGACCCGGTCATGGGGGAGGTGGACCGGTGAGACACCCTTTGTCAACCTCAAACACACGTTCGATGTCAAGCGGCTCTTACAAACCGGTTCCGGTTGGCGACGTGTACTGCCTCGTCGTAGGCAATGTCGCGGGTGAGACAGTGCCAGAGGACCTCGAGCCAGCGATTGCCAAGGGCTCGCAAGGCGGCATGGTGACCGTTACCTTTGGCTCGGTGGGCGTCGTAGAACTCCCGGGCCCACCCGGATCGGGTGAGGCTTGTAAACGCCCATTGCTGCACGGCGTCGCGGAGATGTCCGTTACAGGCGAGTCGGTTGGCAACGACGAGCTCGTGCTTGCCCGAGCGGCGGGTGACTGGCGCCTTTCCGGCATAGCATTGGAGGCCGTTCGGCGTGTCGAAGTTGGTGATGGCGCCGATCTCAGCGGCCACCCTGGCGGCGAGACGATCACCGAGGCCGGGAAAGCTCAGGTAGATCTCGCCGCCAGGGACCGCCGGCCCCAACGGGCCGTCCTTGGGCTTGTGGGCGCGGCCGTGGCGGGGAGCGCCGAGCAGCAGTTCGCCCATGCGCCGCTCCCAGGCCCGACGCTGCGCGCCGAGGGCGAGGAGCTGGGTGGCAGCCAGGCGGATGGTGTCGGCCTTTGCTCGTACCAACCAGTCCCGGGCCACGAACTGGTTGCTGGCGAGAGCCGACTCCACCCGGTCGGCAAAGCGGTCAGGCCAGCCATGGCGGCAAGATCGAGCGAAGGTGACGACCTCCTCTCGCGACGCTGCGGCCAGGTCGTTCGCGCTCGGCCAGCGCTCCAACAGCCGCAAGACGGTAGGAGCACCCATGTCGTCGCCAGCGATGACCAAAGCGGCCGGGAACGTGCCGATCAGGTCGGCCCGCAACCGGTTGAGGATCCGGCGTTCGTCTTTAGCGGCGCGTTCGTCGTCGCGGGTGATCGAGCGCAGCTCGGCTGCTTCAGGCCCGTGGGGGACCAGCACTCGAAGCCGTTCGAAGCGGTCCAGGGCAATCACACAGGCGATGCGGGCGTCCTCGGCGTCGTCTTTCTTCTTCGCCGGGCCGCGTCGGCGGGCAACCAGATCAGGGTTGACTGGCACCACCGCGTAGCCGGCGTCTATCAGGCGCTCGACGAGCATCCCGTAGCTGGTCTCGAGCACCACCCTTACCTCAGCGGGATCCGGCTCGATCTCGGCGATCCGCGCGATCAGTTCGTCGACCGATCTCGGATCGTGCTCCACCCGGGCAATGTCGAACACCCCCTCGCCCGGTCGGCCGAGAGCGACGAGGTGGAACTCCTCAGCCCAGTCGATTCCTACTCCAAGCACATTGTCTCCTTCGTTCGTCGGGCACCAACTGCGAAGGCACAGCACCGTGCTGATGGACCAGTCCTCATGGGACGACACCCTTGTTGGCATCAGGCCTTCAAGACCACCCACCAGGGACGCGGTCTCAACTCAGTCCTCAAGGGACAAGCACTAAAAGCGTTCCCCGGCGGAGGCCTCTGCTATGGAAGGTAGACCCATCAGCACCGAGGCCGATGTCCGGCGCCCAGCCCCGATCGTCACGGAAGACAGTAAAGCCTTTTGGCAGGCGGCCGCCGAGGGCCGTCTCGTGGCCCAGCAATGTGCCGGCTGCGGTCGGCTCCGGCACCCTCCGCGCCCCATGTGCCCGTCCTGTCACTCCAGCGAGCAGACAGTGGTGGACCTGGCCGGCACCGGCGTGGTGTACAGCTATTCCGTCCTGCACCATCCGCAAAACCCGGCCTTCACCTATCCGGTTCTGGCCGTCCTGGTCGAGCTGGACGAGGGCGTCCGGATCCTCTCCAA
>DATAUC010000062.1:0-96937 GCA_036268485.1 Acidimicrobiales bacterium | reverse complement strand
GTCGGCCGCCAGCCGCGGCCAGGACCTGGCCGCCGCTATGGGCATCGACCTCTCGACCGCCCAGGTGCACGTGCGAGGAGAACGGGACCAGCCGGCGGTGATCCAGGCCCAGGCCCAGAACCCGCCGACTGCTCCCACCGCCGAGGACCCGGTGCAGTTGCTGGCCCAGCTCGCTCAGCTCCACGCCCAAGGTGTCGTCTCCGATGCCGAATTTGCATCGCAAAAGGCGCGCCTCCTCAGGAGCTGAGCACCCGATCGATTGCTGGGCGATTGCCCGGACCTACGGCCACCGGCAACCAGATCTCGAACATACCCGTACTGCCTCCGTCGGCCACCGGGATGGGCCGACAGCGCGATGACCTCTTCACCGCGATGGGCCAACCTCGGAACGGCTGGCGATGGACGACCGGGGCGACGTCCCGGGATAGATCAGGCCGACGTGGCCGCCATGCCGACGATCGGCTTGTTGAGGGCCTGGCCGCCCATCGAGCCGTAGTCTCCGGCATTCCCGAAGGCTGCGATGCCGCCGTCGGAGGCCACCTCCCAGTAGCCGTTGCCGTCCTGGCTCCGGGCCATGCCGACGATGTTCATGCTCCCGTAGTAGCCGGCTGTGGAGCCGTAGAAGCTAGCACCACCGAAGGAGAACACTCCTCCGTCGGCGGCCACCAGCCAGTAGCCGTTGCCGTCAGGGGTGGAGGCTATGCCCACAACCGGCTTGTTCAGGGCTTGGCCGCCCATCGAGCCGTAGGAGCCGGCGTCGCCGAAGGTGAACACTCCTCCGTCGGCAGCCACCAGCCAGTAGCCGTTGCCGTCGGGGGTGGAGGCCATGCCGACGATCGGCTTGTTGAGGTGCTGGGCCCCAGTGGAGCCGAAGAACTGGGAACCGCCGAAAGCGAAGATCCCGCCGTCGGAAGCCACAAGCCAGTAGCCGTTGCCATTGGCCGGGGGTGGCGGCGGCGGAGCCACCCCGGTGTAGGTGAACTGGTCAGCCGGGGAGAGCACACTGGTGCCGCCCGGGCCCTTCACCGTGACGGCCACCGTGCCGGGGACGTCCGGCGGGGAGGTGGCGGTGCACTGGGTGTTGGTGCAGCTCACGTTGGTGGCCGGCGGGTCACCGAAGTCGACCTCGGTGGCCCCGGCAAAGCCCTGGCCGGTGATGGTGACGACGGTGCCACCGGTGGTCGGTCCCGAGTTGGGGCGGATCCCGCCCACCGACGGTGCCGCGGCCCCGCCGGTGTAGGTGAACTGGTCGGCCGGGTTGGTCGCCGACGTCCCGCCCGGGGTGGTGACAGTGATGTCCACCACCGTGCCGGGGACCCCGGCCGGGTCGATCACCTCGCACTGGGTGGCGTTACACATGGGACCGGTCACCACCGTGGTCCCGAACTGGACCGATGTGGTGGGTCCGAGGTTGGTGCCGGTGATGGTCACCGCCGCGCCCCCGGTCGAGACGTCCCCGACCGGGCTGACCCCGGTCACCGTCGGTGCCGGGGTGTAGGTGTACTGGTCGGTGGGGCTGGTGGCCGAGGTGCCGCCCGGGGTGGTGACGGTGACGTCCACGGTGCCGGCCGCCCCGGCCGGGGCAGTGACGGTGCAGCTGGTGGCGCTACAGGTCACCCCGGTGGCGGGGGTAGCCCCGAACAGGACCGAGGTGGCGGGTCCGAGGTTGGTGCCGCTGATGGTCACGGTGTTCCCACCTCCGAGCGGCCCGGCGGTCGGGCTGATGCTGGTGACGGTGGGGACAGGCGAGTAGGTAATGGTGACCGCCCCAACTCCGGGGTTGGTCGGGACCAGGAATTCGCCGGACAGGGCGCTGGGGGTGACGAAGCCCGAGCCCCCGCCGGCGCCGGCGGCGTTGTTAGCCGTGTCCCCGGCCCCGCCCCAGTAGCCCCCGCCCCCGCCCCCGTCAACGCCAATAGGAGATCCCGAACCTCCAAGGAGTTGGGTCCCGCTGCCCGATCCTGCCGTTTGCGTGCCGCCGGGCGCCCCGGCGCCGCCGTTCGCTCCGCTGGTCCCGCCTCCATTTCCGCCGTTGGCGTTTGGCGACGAAGCTCCGGCCCCGCCACCGCCGCCGGCCACCAGCAGCCAGCTGTCGGCGGGAGCCGTCGAAAGCGCCACCGTCGATACCCCGCCGCCCCCACCGCCCCCACCGCCGATCAAAAGGGGGCCGGTACCCGGAGCACCGCCGGGAAGCCCACCCCCGCCGCCGGCACCGAAGATCCCGTTTCCTCCGGTTGCACCGACGGCGATGTCATAGGTGTCCCCCGGGCTCACTCGGAGACCGGCGCTCAGCTCCCCACCGTTTCCGGCGATGCCTCCCGTTGGAAATCCGGCGCCCCCGGCGGCACCGAAGACCGTGAAGGTGGCCGAGGCGACATCGGCCGGCACCACCCAGGTATCCAGTGTCCCCACCGGACAGGTGACGGTAAAGGGGTTGGTGCCGGTCGGGGCGCTACAGGGGGTCGAGACGACCGTGTAGGTGATGGTGACCGAGCCGGCTCCGGCATTGGTGGGCTTCAAGAAACCGCCGGACAGGGCGCTGGGGTCGATGAAGCCCGATCCCCCGCCGGCGCCAGCGGATCCGTGGGGCGGGGTGGGGTCCCCGGCTCCGCCCCAGTAGCCGCCGCCCCCGCCGGCGGATCCGTTCCCGCTACCAGAATTTCCGTCGAGCTGCGAGCCGCTACCCGAACCCGAGTTTTGGGTACCACCCGCCGCGCCCGCCCCGCCGTTGCCCCCGTTCGTTCCCCCGCCGGATCCGCCGGTGCCACTTGGAGCAATGTCGGATCCGGCCCCCCCGCCCCCGCCGGCCACCAACAGCCAGCTGTCGGCGGCAGCCGTCGAAAGCGCCACCGTCGATGCTCCGCCGCCCCCACCACCCGAGAAACCGCCACCGGAACCAGGCGCGCCACCGGGAGCCCCGCCTGCCCCGCCATCGCCAAAGGGAAGGTGAAAGACCCCGTTTCCCCCGGACGCACCCACCGCGATGGCGTAGGTCTGACCGGTGGCGACCGAAAGAGTGGCGTTCAACTCCCCACCATTTCCGGCGGCGACCCCCGGAGGCAGGGTGCCCCCCAGGCCGCCCTCGGCGCCGAAAACAGTGAAGGTGGCCGAGGAGACCCCGGACGGGACCACCCAGCTGTCGGCGGTCCCCACCGGACAGGTCACCGTGTAGGGATTGGTCCCGGTAGGGACGCCACAGGGGGTGAAAAGGATGGCCGCGGCCGGGACGGAGGTGGCGACCAGGGCCACGGCTACGGCGCTCACTCCCAAGATCGATGCGGCCAGGGGCGAGAGCGATCGACGGATGCGCTGGGTGAGACGAGGCACGGCGTCCCCCTTCCCCGAAGAAGGCGAGTCGAAAGCGGCTTGGGACTGTTCCTCCAGCCCGTGTCGAGATGCTACCCCCGCAGGCTGCATTGTCGAGGCTTGCCGTTGGCCGGTTACGGGCCGGATGGCGGCGGCGACGGGGGCCAGGTGTTGCGCTCGAGATCCCGCGGGCTCATCAGCCCGACCGGGTTGCCGTCGGGGTCCTCCACCATGGCGTAGCGGGCGCCAAAGAATGAGTCATAGGGCTGTTGGCGACCGACGTACCCATCCCGGGTCAGCGTGGCGTAGAGGTCGTCGACGGCCTCCCGGGATAGAACGGAGAAGCCGAGGACCGTGCTGCCGCCGGTGGCTCCCTTCCAGGCGGAGTCCCACATCGGCACGAACCCGACCGAGTCGAGGTCGATCGACATGCCGTTGGGGAAGGTCACCCCGACGTGTTCGGACCCCGGTTCGGCATCGATGGTGAGTCCGAGCCGGCGGTAGAAGGCGAGCGCCTTGTCCATGTCCCGGACGATCAAATTGATTTGACTGAATCCCGAAACTTCCGTCCCCATAGAGGCCTCCCATCCTGGCTTCCCCTACGCAGCGTCGTTCCCTCACCGCGATCGGTCAAGCGCTACCGTGAACCGGCGGAAGCGATCACTCCGGCCGATGCGGATCAGTCGACACGATGGCGGTCACGGTTTTGCGACCCAGGCCTGATACTTCGGCGAGCTGGCGGATCGAGGCGCCGGCGCGGTGGGCAATTCGAATCATGTCGTCACGGATCCGCGATTCCTTGACGGTTCTCTCGGAACTCAAGCCCACGACCACGAGCACCGCCCCGACCTCGCCCACGTCGCCGGCTCTGAACTCATCCATGGCGGCCGTCGCCGCAGAGACTTCAGCAGGGGTGTAGCTCATGATTGCTCTCGGCCTCGGCGAGGTGCGCCAACGTCATCCGACAAGCTTAAGTGTCCCTACCCTTTCAAGTCCGACGCTGACCATTGGTCAAACCGCAGCCGCCCTCGGTCCTCCGGACAGGTCAGAAGATGCTGGCCGCCGGGGCTATGGGCTGCTGGTGTTGGCAGCGGTGACCTGGCGAGCGTGTTCGGCGAGGGCACGGCGCAGCTCGGGCGGGTCCAGGACCTGGCACGGGGGCCGAAGTCCGGCCAGGTAGCCGACCATCCGCTCCAGGGAGGACGATCCGAGCTCGACCACGGTCCCTCCCTCCTGGCTCTCGAGCATGGCGACCGTCCGGGGGATCATCCTGGCCGCCTCGTCGAAGGAGACCGGTAGCAGGATCTGGGCGACGAATGGATAGGGCATCGACGCCAGGCCTTCGCTGATCAGCGTGACCGGGTCGGGCGGATCCACCCGCTCGAAGCGGGTACCGACGTTCTCCGGGGACTTGATCCGGTCGAGGCGGAAGGTCCGCCAGTCGGATCGGTCGATGTCGTGGGCAGCCAGATACCAGCGCGCCCCCACCCGTACCACCCGGAGCGGCTCGACCAGCCGGCGCGACGGGCGACCGCCTTTGTCGATGTAGTCAAAGCGCACCCGCTCCAGGCCGGCACAAGCACCAGCCAGGAGGATGAGATGGGAGGCGGCAATCCGCTCATTTCTCCCGTCCCGGGTCATCGACGCGGTGTTGTCGTGAACGGCCCGGATCCGCCGGGCCAGGTGCACGGGCAGGAGTTGGTCCAGTTTGGACAGGGCGGACACCGCCGACTCCTCGATACCGTCGATCGTCCCGTCCACCGCGAAGCGCAGGCCGATAGCCACCGCCACCGTCTCGTCGTCGTTGAGCATCAGGGGAGGGACACTGGCCCCCCTGCCCAAGCGGTAGCCGCCAAAGCGGCCGGGGGCCGCTTCGACCGGGAAGCCCAGCACCCGTAGCCGGTCCACGTCCCGGCGGATGGTCCGTTCGGTCACCTCCAGCCGGGCGGCCAGGTCGAACCCCGACCACGAGGGGCGGCCTTGGAGGAGGCCGAGCAGTTCGAGCATGCGTCCCGGGGCGTCTCCCACAATCTCCACATTCTTCCACTATCAGGACAGAATCTGTCCTGATAGTGATTTAGGTTGATCCCATGACCAACAACCCCGCGCAGACTCTGGACTCCCGCCGCTGGAAGGCCCTCGGCGTCATCGCCCTGGTGCAGTTCATGCTGGTGCTCGACATCACGGTGGTCAATGTGGCCCTCCCCCACATCCAGACCGACCTCCACTTCACCCGGGCCGGGTTGGCCTGGGTGGTCGACGGCTATGTCCTCACCGCCGGCGGGCTGCTGCTACTCGGCGGTCGCCTCGGCGATCTGCTCGGAAGGCGGCGGATGTTCATCGGTGGCGTGCTCCTCTTCGCGCTGGCGTCGGCGGCCAGCGGAGCGGCGATCAACCCGGCGATGCTGGTGGCCAGCCGGTTCGTCCAGGGCATGGGCGAGGCCATCGCCGCGCCGGCGGCGTTCGGGCTGGTGGCCCTGCTGTTCACCGAGCCGAAGGAGCGGGCCAAGGCCATCGGCATCTTCGGTGGGGTGGCCGGGTTGGGCGGGACCCTCGGCCCGGTGATCTCCGGCCTGTTGATCAGCGTGGCCTCGTGGCGTTGGATCTTCTTCGTCAACATTCCCATCGGCATCTTCGCGGCGGTGGTCACCCTCCGCCTGGTTTCGGAGAGCCGGGCCGATCGGGTGGTCAACACCAACCGCGCCCGACCCGACTTCGCCGGAGCCATCCTCGGCACCGCCGGACTGGTCGGCATCGTCTACGGGTTCATCGCCGCCGGCAACCACCCGTGGGGCTCCAACCAGGTGGTCGCCTCGCTGGGACTCGGCGCCGTGGCGCTGGCCGCCTTCGTGGCCCGGGAGCGGTCCGCCTCCGATCCCCTGGTCCCCCACGGCTTCCTGGCCAACCGGACAAGGGTGAGCGCCAATGTGGCCAACCTGTTCTTCGCCAGCGTCTTCTTCACCGTCTTCTATCTGCTGACCCTGTACCTGCAGCAGGTGGAGCACTACTCGACCATCGTGACGGGCCTGGCCTACCTGCCCTTCGGTGTGGTCATCGGCTTGGGGATCGCCGTCTCCAGTGCGCTGATCACCCGGGTCGGATTGAAGCCACTGCTGTTCGCCGGGTCGTTGTTCGTGGCGGCCGGCGTCCTCCTACTGTCGAGGATCAGCGTCCACGGCTCCTATGTCAGCCAGACGCTGCCGGCGCTGGTGGTGATGGCGTTCGGTTCGGGGCTCAGCTTTGCCGCCTTCGGGAATGCCTCCATGCACGACGTGTCCGGACAGGATGCCAGCCTGGCGGCCGGCATTCAGTCCACCTCCCAGCAGGTGGGCGGGGCGGTGGGGCTGGCGGTGCTGGCCACCCTCGCCCTCCGGCACGCCACCGCGTCGATCGCCCACGGGGCGGCCGCCGCCGGCGCCTATACCCAGGGGACGGTGCTGGCCTTCAGAGTCGGGTCGGCCGTCGCCCTGGTCGGCGCGTTGCTCATCGCCTTGTCCCCGATGGCCACCGCCGCCGAGGTCCGGGCTGCGGCTGCCGCGGCTGGCGAAGCCGATCCGGAGTCGAGCCCGGTCCCCGGGCTGGAGCCCGCCCCGGTGTAGCGGAGGTCGGCGTCGACCGCGCCGGGATCGCTCCTGCCGCCTCAGATCCCGGTGTGGTCGTCGGCCCGCACCGGATCCGGGTCGGGCACATGAGGCATCAATGCGCCTTCCGGGATGGTGCCGAGCCGACCGGCCTGGAAGTCGTCCATGGCCTGTTGGATCTCGGCCCGGGTGTTCATCACGAACGGGCCGTAGTGCTCGACCGGCTCGCCGATCGGCTGGCCCCCGAGCACCAGGATGTCGAGCTGGGCGTGGCGCGAATCCCCGTCATCGTCGGCCCGGACACTGATCCAGTCACCGGGACCGAAGGCAGCCAGTTGACCGACCTGGATGGGCCGACCCTCGGATCCCACCCTTCCCGATCCGGCCAGGACATAGACCAGGGCGTTGAAGCTGGGATTCCAGGGGAGGCGCAACTGGGCGCCGGCGGCCAGGGTGGCGTGCATCAGCGCCATCGGGGTGTGGGTCGAGCCGGGACCGGCCTGGTCACCGACCTGGCCGGCGATCACCCGGACCAGGGCGCCCCCGTCGGTGGAGGACAGCAGCGTCACATCGCCGGCTTCGAGGCCCTGGTAGGCGGGCGGGATCATCTTGTCCTTGGCCGGCAGGTTGACCCAGAGCTGGATGCCGTGGAACAGACCCCCGGAGACCACCAGCTCCTCGGGGGGCGTCTCGATGTGGAGGATCCCGCCGCCGGCGGTCATCCACTGGGTGTCACCGTTGGAGATGAGGCCACCGCCGCCGTGGGAATCCTGGTGGGCGAAGGTTCCGTCGATCATGTAGGTCACCGTCTCGAACCCCCGGTGCGGGTGCCAGGGGGTGCCCTTCGGCTCTCCCGGGGCGTAGTCGACCTCCCCCATCTGATCCATGTGCACGAACGGGTCGAGATCGGCGAGGCTCATGCCGGCGAACGCCCGCCGGACCGGGAACCCCTCCCCCTCCAGGCCGGTCGGCGCGGTGGTCACCGAGGCCACCGGGCGCTCGGCGGTGGTGGCCTCATCGGGATCGGCGACGTGGGGAAGGGTGGCCAGATTGTCAACGGTCACGGCCGGCATAGGACACCTCCAGGTGGGATCCGTCGGGTCTTCAGCTTAATCTCCTGCTTCCATTGACGGCACCCGGGCGCCATCCCATCGCTCCCGACTCCGGCCCCCATCCGATGCGGACCCGCGCCGGTCCTACCTCGGCGTTACTGCTGGGTGATCACCAGCTGTGCACTTTGCCCCTGCAGGGACTCGGTGGCGGTCACCGTGCAGGTTCCCGGGGTCATCGAGGCGGTGTAGTG
The DNA here is from genome assembly GCA_036268485.1 of Acidimicrobiales bacterium. Lineage (GTDB taxonomy): Bacteria > Actinomycetota > Acidimicrobiia > Acidimicrobiales > RAAP-2 > Bog-473. Next base: position 88,747 of record DATAUC010000062.1, on the reverse strand, counting down.
GAAGAATGGGACCATGCCGGATCCCACTGTCTCGGTGGCGGGACTCAGAGTCCCGCAGGCCGCCGACGGTGATCCCAAACCGGTGACGTGGATGATGTCCCCGACGGGAGCGCCCGCCACGCTGATACCGACCTGGGTGGTCCCGTCCGCCGGGATGGTGGTTGGCTGGATCGATGACATGGTCAAGATCGTCGTAGGCGGAATGCCGGGATGGGCCGCCATCCCGACGATGGGCTGGTTCAAGGTCATGGCTCCGGTCGATCCGAAGAAGTGGGCGTCGCCGTAGTTGAAGATGCCACCATCGGAGGCGACCAGCCAGTACCCGTTCCCGTCGGCGCTCGAGGCCATACCCACGATCGGCTTGTTCAGCTTCATCGCCCCGGTCGATCCGTAGAAGGGCGAGTCGCCGTAGCTGAAGATGCCGCCGTCGGAGGCCACCAGCCAGTAGCCGGACCCGTCAGGCTCGGCTGCCATCCCCACGATGGGCTGGTTCAGCTTCATCGCCCCGGTGGAGCCGAAGAACTTGGCGTCGCCGTAGCTGAAGATGCCGCCGTCGGAGGCGACAAGCCAGTAGCCGAGGCCGGTCGGCGTCACCGCCATGCCCACGATCGGGAGGTTGAGTTTCATCCCACCGGTCGAGCCGAAGAACTTGGCGTCGCCGTAGCTGAAGATGCCACCGTCGGAGGCAACCAGCCAGTAACCGAGACCGGTCGGCGTGACGGCCATGCCCACGATGGGCTGGTTGAGCTTCATCGCCCCGGTGGAGCCGAAGTAGCTGGCATCGCCATAGTTGAAGATGCCGCCGTCGGAGGCGACCAGCCAGTAGCCCTGCCCGTCATGGGTCGGCACCATGCCGACGATCGGCTTGTTGAGCTTCAGACTCCCCGTGCTGCCGAAGAACTTGGCATCGCCGAAGCTGAAGATGCCGCCGTCCGACGCCACCATCCAGTAGCCCAGGCCGTCGGGCGTGGTGGCCATGCCGACGATCGGCTTGTTGAGGTTGATGTTCCCCGTGCTGCCGTAGAAGTGGGCGTCGCCGAAGCTGAAGATGCCACCGTCGGTGGCCACCAGCCAATAGCCCTGCGAGTCGCTGGTGGTGGCCATGCCGACCACCGGCTTGTTGAGCGGCGTGCCGGCCATGCTGCCGTCATTGACGGCGTTGCCGAAACTGAAGACGCTGCCGTCGCTGGCATCGAGGTAGTAGCCGCCGACGCCGCCGCTCGGCTGATTGCCCAGCGAGAACCAGTTCGACTTGAGGTTGAAGGCGGCGGCGAAGGCGTTGCCCGTCATCGACACCGATCCGCTGGTGCCGGTCAGCGTCAACTGGTTGACCCGGCCGCCGAAGTCGCCGTTGCCGTCGCGCGACGTGACCGCGAAGGAGCTCAGGGTGCCGATGGAGGGATAGGCGGCATCAATGGCGGCCACCGTGATGGTCGCCGTCCAGTTGTGGTTCGGATTGCACACAGAGGCGCTGATGCACACGCCGTCACCGAGGTCGACCACGGCCGGGAACTGGGCGCCGGCGGAGTAGCCACCGGACGAGGAGGAGTACTCGGTGGTGGCCACAGTGGAGGTGCCGTTGACCACCATGACCTGGCCCGCCGTGTCCTGCGCGGCCAGCACCGAGGTGGCTGTCTCGAACTTCATGCCCGGATACGACTGGCACGTCTGGTCACACGTGTCGGCGTAGCCGCCGAAGCCCAAGGGGCTGGCCTCCACATAGGAACGGGCGGCCACCGTCTGTGCTTCGCTCTGCTGGAAACCCCAGTCCTGGCCCTGGGGTCCCGCCCCGCCAAGGGCGGCCCAGCTCGAAGGGGATTCGGCTGGTGCCACATCGGCGACGTATTGCTCCAAGGGCAATGTGTTGACGGTGCGGGCGGCCCCCGCCGTGGTCGTCACCGCGGTGAGCGCGCCGTGCATCTCAATGCTGGCGCCGGATTGACACAACTCGACCGGACCGCCGTTCTGCGCCGCTGTGGTCGGGTTGGCCACGCCGGTGGCAACCTGCTGCCACCCGCCCTGGCCGGCACACCCGCCACTGGTCGAGACCGTGTAGACGCCGGGGCTGGTCATGTGGAACAGCACGGCGACGGCCGTCGTGCCCCCCGGCACGGCGACGTCACCGGCGGCGGCCGTGGCGATGAGGTCGTCCCCGTTGTTCTCGGTGATGGCCACCAGGACGTTCCCGTTGTGCAGCGATGCCGGCGCCGGCGCCGTGCCCAGCGTCTGCAACGAGGTGCCGCCGTAGTAGTGGGCCACGATCAGTTGGTAGGCGAACGGCCCGAGCCCCTGGTCGGCCCCGATGGCGTACCCGAGCGATCCGTACTGGCCCATGCCGATGCCGTGGCCGAATCCATGGCCACTGAGCACCACGGTTGATGTCGGATACGCAGACACCGGGCCCGAGGGGGTGCTCAGCACGAGTGGTACGGCCACCGCCACCGTGGCGGCCAAGGTGGCCGCCAAGACCAGCCGCCGGCGGCGACGGATCCAACTTCGGGGACGCGCCGGTCCGGAAAGAGCCATCACGATGGGCAAACCCTACCGGGCGGGCCCGGAAGAATTGGTGCATCCACCAGGGAATCGGGGTAGCAACGGGGCGCCGGTACACTGCACGCCCGTGCGCGTCGACCAGGTCATCCCTTCGTTGGCCAGCCGCGACGCCATCGGGGTGCACACCATCAATCTGCGCGACGGGTTGCGCGCCGCCGGCGTCGATTCGGACATCTACTACGGGAGCTTCACGCCCGATGTCGAACACGAGGGCCGACCCGTCACCGAGCTGGGACGAGGCGGTCGCGGCGACCGCTGGCTCCTCTACCAGTCCTCCATCGGCAGCCCGGTCTACGACCTCTTTGCGGCACGGGATGAACCGAAGTTGGTCAACTACCACAACATCACCCCGGCCTCCCTATTGCGCGACTGGGAACCCAACGTGGGCTACGAGGTGGCGCTCGGCCGCACCCAGCTTGGCCGACTGGCCCAGCAGAGTCGCTTCGCCGTGGCCGACTCCGCTTTCAACGAGTCCGAACTACGAGCCCTGGGCTATGTCGACACCGCGGTGGTGCCCCTGCTCATCGATATGCACCGCAAGAGCGACGCGCCCGATCCCGCCCTGCTGGCCCGCATGGCCGAGCGCAAGGGGCGCGGTGGGGCCGACCTTCTCTTCGTCGGGAAGATCTCGCCGCACAAGGCGCCGCACGACCTGGTCAAGATGCTGTCGGTCCTGCGCACTGTCTACGATCCGGCGGCCCGTCTGCATCTGGTGGGATCGCCCCTGGGCGAAACCTACGAGCCGGCGCTGCGCGCCTTCATTCACGATGTCGGGCTGGACGATGCCGTCTTCTTCCCCGGCTCCATCAGCGGCGCCGAGCTGGAGGCCTATTTCCAGTCCGCCGACGTCTTCGTGTGCGCCTCGGACCACGAAGGCTTCTGCGTGCCGCTGGCCGAAGCCATGGGCCACGGCACACCCATCGTCGCCTACGGCGTCACGGCGGTACCCGAAACGGTGGCCGGTGCCGGCCTCGTCCTGGACGACAAGGAGCCGGTTCATTTTGCGGCGGCCGTGGCCCGCGTGCTCAACGACGGCGCACTGCGCGACCATCTTTCGGCCGCCGGCCGGGCCCGAGCCGAAGAGTTCAACCTGCCCGACTCGCAGCAACGCTTCGTCTCTCTCATCCAACACGCCATCGAAAGGTCCTCGTGAACATCCGACGCCACTCCCGACTCCTGCCCCTGGTGATATTCCCCGTTGCCGCGTTGGCCTTGACCGCCTGTGGCAATGCCACCCCGGCGGCCAGCACGGCAACCACGTCCACCACGGCGGCTCCGGCCACCGGCAGCGGAGGCTCCCCTACACTGGCGTCTATTCCAGCGAACGATCGATCCCAACCCGGCACCTCGGGCACCGCACCCACCGTGGTCGTCCCCTCCGGTGCTCCCCCGACCAAGCTCGAGAGCGCTGACCTCATCCCCGGCAACGGCGCCACCGCCAAGTCGGGCGACAACGTCACCGTCCAGTACGTCCTGGCCACCTACTCCTCGGGTCAGGTCATCCAGTCGTCGTGGACCAGCCAGCCCTTCTCCTTCACCCTCGGCGCCGGTCAGGTCATCCCCGGCTGGGATGCCGGCGTGGTCGGCATGCAGGTTGGCGGACGGCGCGAGCTGATCATCCCACCCAACCTGGGCTACGGCGCCAACTCACCCGGAGCCGGCATTTCCGCCAATGACACGCTGGTCTTCGTGATCGACCTGCTCAAGGTCACCACCTGATCTGAACGTTCGCTCTAACGGAGCGCGCAGACCAGGTCGACCAGACGGTCGCCCGCTCCCAGCAGGTCGAGCACCTGGGCGCGCACCCGCCCGGCCGCCACCAGAACGTCGTGACGGCCGGGGTCGCTCAGCACGGCGGCAATCGTTTCGGCCACAACCCACGGATTCGTGGTGTCGACCACTACCCCTCCCTCGCCCACCACTTCGGGCAACGCACCGCTGCGGTTGGCCACCACCGGCAGGCCGGCCGTCATGGCCTCGATGACCGGCACCCCGAACCCTTCATGGGCCGACGTCACTACGAGCACGTCCGACCGGCGGAACGCGTCGGCCAGCTCGGCGTCGCTGACATGGCCGCGGAACGTCACCGCGTCGCCCAGCCCGGTTTCCCACACGAACCGGTGCAACGCGTCGGTGTAACTGGGCACCACGGACTGGCCCACGATTTCCAGAGTGGCGTCGGGATCGACATGGGCTCGGGTGATGAGCAGAGCCCGCAAGGCATCGTGCAGGGCCTTGTTAGGGGCCATCCGCCCCACGCTGAGCCAGCGCTGCCCGGCCTCGCTCCGATCAGAGAGTCGGACATTGACGCCTCCACCCTCCGCCACCAGCGCCGCCGGTGGCACGACAGCCGTCTGTCGGTAACCCGCGGTCGTCAGCTCGGCCTCGTTGTAGCCCGACACGGCCACGGCCAAACGGGTGCGGGAGGCCAGCATCGACAGCTCGGCCCGAGCCCGCACCTGATGCCGGGCCAGCGCGTTGTCCCACGCCGCGAAGAGTTCGGGCGGGGTGATGTTGTGGTAATTCACCACGAGCGTCTCGGGCCGTGCCGCCAACCAGGGCGCCAGATCCGATGCCGTGGCCAGCTGGTAGAGCAGGACATCGCCCGGGTCGCTCTGGAGCGCATAGGTCGAGGCCGGCACCGACTCGTCCGCCGTGTCGGGATCGATCAACTCTACGTATATTCGGGATTCGATGCCACGCCCCACCAGCAGATCGCGCACCCGACGCGTGTGCTGGCCGACGGCATCGCCCCGGTGCAACATGGGCACGAACTGGTGCACCCCGCTCATGAGGGCACCATGACGGTCTGCACCAGCTCGATGAACCGATCGGCGGCCTGGGCCAGTCCCAGTGCACTGAGTCTGTCCCGGCCGGCCTGGGCCAGACGCTCGCGCTTGGGCCCGTCGGCCAGGAGCGCAGCCACTGTCGAGGCCAGCACGTAGGGATCCTTGGAGTCGACCATGACGCCGGCATTGCCAAGTACTTCGGGCAAGGCACCCTGGGCGAAGGCGACGACCGGCAAGCCAATGGCCATGGCTTCGGTGACCGGCACACAGAAGCCTTCATGCTCCGAGGTCACCACCAGCACGTCGGCCGCGGCATAGGCGGCCGCCACCGTGGCATCGCTGGCATGGCCAGCGAAGGTGACGGCGTCGCTCAGTCCGAGATCGGCCACGTAGCGGTGCAGGGCGGCGTCATACGAAGCGGCAGCCGGCTTGCCCACCACCAACAAGGTGGCCTCCGGGTCATGGTGGGCCCGGGTGACCATGAGGGCCGCGATGGTGTCCTCAATGGCCTTGTTGGGCGCCACCCGCCCCACACTCAGCCAGCGGGCCCCATCGAGGGGAGCGCGGCCAGAGGCATCTCGGTCGGCGCCGATGAGCGCCGGATCGAGGGCGGCCGAAGGCGGCACCACGTCGGTGCGGACGAAGCCGGCCTCATCTAGATGTCCCTGGTTGTAGACCGAGTCGGCAAGGGCCAACGACGCCCGCGGGACGAGCAGGGTCAGCTCGCGCTGTGCCCGCACCTGACCCAGAGCTACGTGGTTGTCCCAGGCCGCCCACAAGGACGGCGGAGTGATGTTGTGGTAGTTGACGACGAGGGTCTCGGGGCGCGCCGCCAACCACGGCGCCATGTAGGAGGCGGTGGCGAATTGGTAGACCAGCACGTCGCCCCGTTGCGCCTGAGTCACATAGTCGGCGACCGGGAGCGTCTCATCGGCGGTATCGGGCTCCATGGTGTCCACGTAAATGCTCGAGCTGAATCCCCGGGCCCGGGCCGCATCGCGCAGCCGCAAGGTGTGACGGCCCACGGCGTCACCGCGGTGTACGACGGGGACGAAATGATGGATGCCGCTCACGTAGGTGTCGATGCCACCACGGCGAAGCGCGAGTGCTCGTCGTGCGGACCGAGCAGGGGGGCCACGGCGACAAAGCCGGCCCGGTCCAGCAGCACCTCCCAGGTCGCTTCGTGCAGGGAATGCGGCTGCAAAAGCTCACGGGCGACGGTGCTGGGTTGGTGGCTGGCGGAGTCGGGGTCGGTGGCCAACACGACCAGGGGCGCCCCCAGTGCCAATGTCCGTCGCGCCTGTCCGAGCAGATTGATCAGCCCATGCAGGGGCAGGCGGTCCACCACGCCGCTGAGCACCAGGCCGCCCAGTGACGCCGCCGGGCGAGCGGAGAGGGCCTCAATGGCCTCGGCCATGACAACGTGGCGGCCCTCCTCCAGCGCGCGTAGGGCCACCGCTCCCCGGGGCTCGTTCCCGCGTGCCATCACGCCACCCTCTTCGAACGCACCCAGCAGCGCACCTTCGCCGCAGTCGGCGTGCCAGATCTCTCCTCCCGGTGTGGTGGCCAGGACATGTCCGGCCACCGATGACACCCAGTCGCCGAGCTCTTGGGCCGGGATCAGCCAGGCCGGGCCGTGGAGCGGGGCGTCCTGACGGGCCAATCGCTCCTCCAGGGTCCGTACCCGGGCCGAGAGAAAGCGGAAGGCTTCGACCACATGGGCCATGGCTTGGTCGAACTCGTTGGTCTCGTCCGCGCCGGAGCCCGAACCGTCGATCCGTTGGCGGATCCGCCGCAACCGGGAGCCGCCGGTCGCCGTGGCTTCGCCCGGGATGAGGAGATCAGAGGATCCCGGCCCGCCCGGCTGATAGGGCCCGAAGCGGTTGCCCAGGTGGGTGAAGGCGGCCAGAAAATTCCACGGATCGCTCCCCTGCGGCGCCAGGCGGTCGAAGGCGTCCGCCAGTGCATCGGCGGCGGCGGCCTGTCCCGCGCTGAGCTCGTCCGCGCTGGGGTGATCGTCCGACACGCCCATCGATGCTACTGGTCGGGCCTGCGGCACCCCAGGGATCAGAGAAGGCCCGGCGTGCCGCGGCCCCGGGCCACCACGGTCTCCAAGAAATCGACGTAGCGATGGATCAGGACGGGCCACTGGTAGAAGCGGTCCACGTAGGCCCGGCCGTTGCGGCCGAGCGTGGCCCGCAGGTCGGGGTCGCCGACGAGCCGGATGATGGCAGCCTCAAACTCGGGGTACGACGTGAACCACACTCCGCCTCCCGAACGCTCGCAATGCTCGCGGGTGGGGCCACAGGTGCCGTTGACCACCACCGGCACCTCATCGACCCAGGCCTCCAGCACGACCAGTGAGAACGACTCCAGAGCCGAAGGCGACACGGCGACCAGGGCGTCGCGCACGATGTCCCACTTGTCGGCCTCGTCGACAATGCCGGTCACCACAATGTCGGGGTGCGGATCGAGCTGCACCGAGACCGGACCCACCAGGGCCATAGCCAAGGGCCCGGGGTGCCGCTCCTTGTAGGCGGCGAAGAACTCGGCCAGCATCTTCGAACCCTTGTGCTCGTCGACCCGACCCACGCTGACGATGTAGGGACGATCGCCCAGACCCAAGACGTCGGCACCCCGTCGGCCGGCTCCGGCCGACTGGCCGACGCCCAGACCCAGCACCATCTGTGGCTTCTCGGCCACCGGGTAGGTGCGCTCCACCAACTCGCGCTCGGCCGCCGTGTGGAAGCAGAAGGCGTCGGCGTCGCCGAAGGTCCCCCGGAACACCGGCAGGTACAGGCAGGGCTCATCGTGGGCGGCCGGGTGCAGCACGGCGGGCACCCGCACCCGCCCGATCGCCGCCACCGTCGGGTGGTACAGGTAGGGATAGAAGGCGATGACGTCGGCGTCGGAGGCCACCACCGCCTCTATGAGGTCGGGCGACACGGGTCCGTTGTAGTCAACCCAGCGCCGGCCTTCGTCCCGGGTAGCCAGTTGCGGAGCCAGGCGGACCCGGCCGTCGAGCCCGTAGAAATCGGGCAGGCGGCCGTGGGCGGAGGCAAAGCGGTGCACCGGCACGCCGTTGATCTCCGAGCCCCCGGGCTCCAGCTCGTCGGCCCAGGTGTGCGGGTCGAGGGCACAGGTCGAATAGGCCTCCGCCTCCCAGTCGGTGTCGGCCACCAGGTGCTCGGCCAGCTGGCGGGCCGCCGTTTCGGCGCCCCCCATGACCTGAGGCCCGTAACGCGGCGTCACGAAGGCGACCTTCATCGGGGCTCCCCGGCCACCGAAGCCACCGCCTCCACCATTGAGCGCGCCACGGCATCACCCGAGAGTTCGGCCGCCCGCTGCCGACCGGCGGCCACGAGATACTGGCGCAGCGTGGCGTCGCGACAGACCCGATCCACCGCGGCGGCCACATAGGACGGGTCGTCCCCGCTGAGCAGCAGGGCCGCCGAACCCACCGTGGCGGCCACGGCGCCGGCCTGACGAGCCACCACCGGGACCCCGGCCGCCATGGCTTCGGCCAAAGGGACGCCGAAGCCTTCATGGGCCGAGAGCGACAGGTAGGTGTCGGCCCCGTCGAAGTAGGCGGCCAAGGCGGCGTCGGACACCTCGCCCGTGAGGCGCACGGCCCCGGTCAGGTCGAGGTCGGCAATGAAGCTGCGCAACGCCTTGACGTACTCGAAGCTCGACGTGCCGCCGACGATGTGCAGCCGGGCCGCCGGGTCGTAGAGCCGCCGGATGGCCCACAACGCCTCGACCAGTTCGTGCTGCGCCTTGGAGGGCACCACCCGGCCAACGAAGAGTAGGTCGATCCCGCCCCGTGCCTTGTCGGCCGCCAGGGCGGCGGCCACCCGGGGATCGGGTGCAGTCCGCAACCGGCCGTAGTCAGCCAGGACCGGGATCACCGTCGTGCGGCGGCAGCCGGCCCGGCGGAGATCGCGCGCGTTGTACTCGCTGTCGGCAATGCCCAACTCGGCTCGAGGGGCCAGCAACGCCAGCTCGGCCGCGGCCAACGCGGCTCGCTGCTCGGTACGCGGTTCCCACCCGGCAAAGAAGTTCGGACCGGTGAAATTGTGGAAGTTCACGATGAGGGGCACCTCGCGTTCGGCCAGATAGCCGGCCACCGCCGAGGAGGTGGAGAACTGGTAAATGGCCACGTCCCCGGCGGCCGCGTGATCCGGGTACATCCAGTGCTTGAAGGCCTGGTCCGCCAGGTCATCGTGAATGGCCTCGGCGAAGATCTCCGAGCGCCATCCGGCTGCCCGCAGGATGTCCCGCAGCATGAGGGTGTGGGAACCGGTGGCATCCCGCGGGTTCAAGGTGGGGACGAACTGATGGACGGCCACCGGCGGACCCTGCGGTCCGGCGGTGGGACTCACCGGGTCGAGGTCGGTTCGAGAGGGGGCACGGTGGCACGCACGGCCGTCACCACGTAGTCGCCGCCGTCGGGACCCTCGGCCAGCGTGACGCCGTAGCCGCGACCCTCCAGCAGGTGCTGCCAGGTCTGGGCCCGCAGCGGATGGCCGGGCGCCAGATCGGCCTCGAAGGGTGCGTCCGGCGCCGTCCACCGAGCGGGGCTGACCGAATGGACCACGAGCAGGCCGCCGGGCGCCAACGTGGTGGCCACCAGATGGAGCAACTGCTCGCGTTCGCCACTGCCCATGCCGTCGACCACTCCGGTGAGCACGATGGCGCCCAGGCCGGCCGGGGCCACGGCCCGCAGGTGATCGGCCAGGTCTTCGCCGCGCAGGTCGGTGCTGCCCAGAATGCCCCGCTCAATCAGGGACGGCCGGGGATCGACGCCATAGGCGTCACCGCCCGCCGCCGCTATGCGCTGCACCAGCCAGCCGTCGCCGCAGGCCGAGTGCACGATGCGGCCGGGCACGCCGGCCACCGCGGCCACTACCGGCTGCACCCACCAGGCCTCGGGCCCGGTCAACGCGGCGAACTCCACCACGCCGGCGTTGGGGACCCGTTGCACCTCGACCTTGCGTTCGAGTTCCTTGAGCCGACCTTCCACAATGTGCAGTGTCCGGCTGACGGCGGAGGCGAATTGGCTGACCTGGTGCGTGATCCATCCGATGTACCAGAGCAGCAGCGAGCGCATGCCCTTCTTGACGACCGCGCCGGCCGCCCGGTTGGAGCCGACCGGCACCACCGGATCGACAAAGGTGGCGGCGTCGACCATGCGCAGCGCTTCGGTGAGATCGCCACCCCGGCCGGCCACGGGCGAGTGGGCCAGGAACAGCTCATCCAGTTCGCGCTCGAGTTTGGGCGGGAGATCGCCCGACGCCCGGCGAACCCGTACGTCCTCTTCAATCTCGGCCATGACCTGAGCCAGGTAGGCCTGGGGGTCCGGCACCGCGGTGGTCTCCACGTCGGCCATGTGGTTAGGCCGGGGGCCGCAGGTTGACGAGCTCTTCGGGGGCCATCTTGGCGATCGAATCGGGCTCGGGCGGCAGAAGCCAGGCTGAGACGTCCAGCTTGATGAACCCGGTCGAACGACCCGGATTCATGACCTCGAAGGTACCGGCCGGCTCGCGCCAGTCGTAGAGCACGCCGCCCCGGCTCAGCACGCCGATGGAATAGGTGAAGGACCCGTCCAGCATGGGGACGTCGTTGATGAGGAAATTCACCAGGCCCGGGCCGACCGGCAGGTCGAAGTGCTGGCCCATGATGTCGGTGTCGGTGCGCATGAAAGCGTTGTCGTCCGAGTCGCGCAGCTCAATGGAGAACACGACATCGTCGGTGGCGATGGAGGCGTGGTAGCCGATACCGATGGTCAGATTGTCGCCGGTCGTCATGTAGGGCCGCTCCTCGGATCCCGTGAAGGAGTGCGCGGCATAGGTGATCCGGACCGGGTGATCGACGTCGGGGATGTCGACCGCAATGGGCGACGAGCGGGGCTCGGCATTGTCCTCGGGGACGATCAGCGTGCCGCCCTCCTCGAGCAGGCCCTCGCGGAACAAGCGAACGGCTTGGCCCGGCGGCCCCTCGCCCACCTTGTCGCCGTGGCTCAGCACCACGGCCCGGTCGCAGATGGCCCGCACCTGGTCCGGCGAGTGGGTGACCAGGAGGATGGTGCGTCCCTGCTGCTGGAACAGCTTCACCCGGTCGATGCACTTGCGCTGGAAGCGCTCGTCGCCCACGGCCAGCACCTCGTCAATGACCAGGATGTCGGGGTCGACGTTGACAGCCACGGCAAAACCAAGGCGCACGTACATGCCCGATGAATAGAACTTGACCGGGCCGTCGATGAACTCCTCCAGCTCGGAGAAGTCGACGATGGCGTCGAACACCTTGTCCACGTCCTTCTTGGACATGCCCAACATGGACCCGTTCAGATAGATGTTCTCCCGGCCGGTCAGGTCCTGCTGAAAGCCGGCGCCCAGTTCCAGCAGTCCGGCCAGCTTGCCCCGCACGACGATTTCGCCCGATGTCGGTTGGAGGACGCCGCAGATGCACTTGAGCAGGGTGGACTTGCCCGAGCCGTTGCGACCCAGAATGCCGACCGTCTCGCCCTCGCGCACCTGGACCGAGACGTTGTTGAGCGCCCAGAAGTCCTCCGACGGGCCGCGGCCGGCGTGGATGAGACGCTCCTTGAGCGAGTTGTACTTGCCGTGTGACAAGCGGAAACGCTTGGACACGTCCTTGACGTCGACCGCGAATTCACTCACCGCTAGAGCTCCTCGGCGAAGTTCCCCTCGAGCCGGCCGAAGACGACGAGGGCGAAGAGGAAGAGGACGACGCCGGCGGCCAGGACACCCGTGTCCAGAGCGGCATACCAACCGAGGCCGTGTGAGGTCAGGACATGGATCGTCCCCTGGTGCGGCACCGTTGACGTGACCGTCACATGCGCGTACAGGACCCTCTGGAAACTCAGGACGAGTGGGGTCAGAGGATTCAAGAAGTACAGCACCGTGAGCCCGTGCCCCCTTAATTTCAGGGCCAGCTGGTTCTGGAACGAGTAGACGATCGGACAGGCCCAGAACCAGGCGGTGAGCACAACCTCAATGAGGTGCTGGGTATCGCGCAGATACACGTTGACGGCCGAGAGCAGGACGGCCAGCCCCGAGGCCAATACCACGGCCGCCAGCAGAGCCAGGGGCAGCAGGGGGAGGTAGTTCCAGGCCGGGGCCGAATGGAACACCACCAGGAAGATCAACATGACGATCGACTGGAAGAAGAAGAACACGCCGGCCGAACCGATGGAGGCCAGGGCCAGGATCTCGCGCGGGAACGACACCTTCTTGACGATCCCGGCGTTGTTGACCACCACGCCGGTGGCTGTCTGCACACCCACCTGGAAGAGGTTCCAGATCAGCAATCCAGAGAACAGGAAGATCACGAAGTGCGGGATCCCGTTCTTCGAGATGTACTGGAAGACGATGAAGTAGATAGCCAGCGTCATGGCCGGCGCGATCATCGACCACACCAGGCCGAGCACCGAGTTCTTGTACTTCACCTTTATCTCGGTGCGCACCAGGTACACCAGCAGCTCGCGCGACAGCCAGATCTCGCGCAGGCGCTGGCGGACGTTGATGGTCGGCGAGACCACGCGGGTGACCTTGTGCTCGCGCACCTCGCGGTCGTTCAACTCGGCGGCCCGCTCGGCCATCGGCGAGGCGTCGCCGACCGGACGGGCTAGCCCGTACCCTTCGTGCACGCCGCCGTCTTCAGGGGGTGAGGCGCCCGACGCAGGGGACGGGACGTCCAATGCCACGCTTAGACGCTCCCTGCCGCGGCCACCGAGCGGTCAATGACCTGGTCGATAAAGCCGTAGTCGCGGGCTTCGTCCGCCGTGAACCAGCGGTCGCGGTCGGAGTCGGTCTCAATGCGCTCCAGCGGTTGGCCGGTGTGGAAGGCGATCCGCTCGGCCATCATCTTCTTCAGATACATGATCTGCTCGGCCTGAATGGCGATGTCCGAGGCCTGCCCTTGCATGCCGCCCGAAGGCTGGTGCATCAGGATGCGCGAGTGTGGCAGGGCGAACCGCTTGCCCGGAGCACCGGCGCACAGCAGGAACTGGCCCATGCTGGCGGCCAGGCCGACGCAGATGGTCGACACGTCGGGGCGGACGAATTGCATCGTGTCGTAAATGGCCAGACCGTCGGTGACCGACCCGCCGGGCGAGTTGATGTACAGCGAGATGTCCTTGTCGGGATCGTCGGCCTCCAGCAGGATGAGCTGGGCACAGACGAGGTTGGCTGTCACCTGATCGATGGCGCTGCCGATGAAGACGATGCGCTCCTTGAGCAGGCGCTGGCTGATGTCGGAAATGGGCTCAATACCCCCGCTGGCAGCCACAATTGGGGCGAGATCAGATACTGGTTGCATGGCACGAGGCTACTTGCCAGGTCAGGCACACGCGGGCGCTTGGCCGTACACTGGCTCAGCACCCGCACTGCGGGCCCGTTGCGGGTGTGGCGGAATTGGCAGACGCGCCGGGTTTAGGTCCCGGTCCCCACTGGGGGTGGAGGTTCGAGTCCTCTCGCCCGCACCATGGAGTTCCTTCTGACCTGGGGGAATACTTCGCCCCTAGGTCGCTGAAGGCGGCACCCGGCAGATGTAGGCCAGGAGATAGCAGTCCTCTATCTCGTTGAAGAGGCCGCGGGCCGTGGCCACGGCCTCGGTATCGAAACGGCCGGCCGCCAGGCTCGGTCCGGCGTAGTTCAGCCCCTTGGCGTCGGTGATCTCGAAACCAGCTGCCTCCAGCTTGGCCCGCAGCTCGGCATCGGTGTACTCGTGCTCATGGTCGGGATCGATGAACTCGTCCTGCTGCAATCGGGTCACCCGGGCATTGGGTGTGTCGAGCCCCAGGTAGCCGCCCGGCTTGAGGACCCGGCGCACCTCGGCCAGGACGGTGTCGGCCACGTCGAGGGGGACGTGCTCAATGCTCTGGCCGCTGTAGACCAGATCCACCGAGTTGTCCTCGTAGTCCGACAGATCGGCCATGGAGTGGTAGCGGTACCGCACCGGACCGAGCTTCTGCTGGCTCACCTGGTTGGCCGAGTCCTCCTGGTAGAGCTCGTTGCGCTCCTCCGAAGGCAGGTCGATGACCACCAGGTCGTCGAACTCGTACGGGTATCCCATGAGCACCAGCGCGCCGGCTGCGTTGCCCAATGAGGTGCCCCCCAGGTCGAGAATGCGCCGACCGGCCGGCAGCGTGCGGATGAACATCATGCGACTCAGGTGCAGCGAGGTGGAGAGCCAGGGAAACGGGGTGGCCGACCACCACTCGCCCGAGGCCACCGTGGATTGGGCCAGGGCGTGGGGCGTGAGGGCACCGCTCTGCAGGCCGTCCAGGTAGCTGCTGGTGCCGGCGGCGTCGGGCTCGCGGCCGAGGATGAGTTCGTAGACGACATCGAGCACCTGCTGAGCCGGCATGCCGGAGAGGCCGCGCCAGCCTCGGCCGCCGGGGGCGATGATCGGGGCGCGCCGCAGGCGGCGCCATGCGCCCTTCACCGTTGCCATGGGCAAGAAGGTACTTGGAGCGAAGCGGTAGCTTCGACCTCCATGCCCCACCTGGTCGCGGCGCCCGACAAGTTCCGCGGCACCGCCTCGGCGCACGAAGCGGCAGCGGCCATGGTGCAGGCAGCAGGGCGACTCGGATGGTCCGGCACCGCCATCCCCATGTCCGACGGCGGCGAAGGCCTGCTCGATGTGGTGGCCGGCGAAGATCGATCGACCGCTGTGTCCGGTCCACTGGGTGCGCCGGTGGAGGCCCGGTGGCGCCTGCTGTCCGCCACCGCGGACCAGCCCCAGACCGCCGTCATCGAGATGGCGACGGCGGCCGGCCGGGCGCTCCTCCCCCACCCGGCCGACGACGATCCCCTCCGGGCCAACACCGTCGGCGTGGGTCAGCTGTTGCTGGCAGCCCGGGAGGCTGGCGCCCAACGGATCGTCATCGGCTGCGGCGGTTCAGCCACCACCGATGGAGGCTGGGGTGCCCTGTCCGTCGCCGGCGCAGCCGAGACCTGGGCCGACATCGAACTGGTGGTGGCCTGCGACGTCACCACCCAATTCGCCGAGGCCGCCCGCGTCTTCGGGCCGCAGAAGGGGGCCACGCCGGCCCAGGTGCACAAGCTCTCAACCCGCCTGCGGGACCTGGCCGACCACTACCAGCGGGTCTTCGGCGTCACCGTCCACGGCGTGGCCGGGGCGGGCGCCGGCGGCGGCCTGGCCGGCGGGCTCACCGTGCTGGGCGCCCGCATCGTCCCCGGCTTCGGGCTGGTGGCCGAGCTCAACGGTCTGGAGACACAGGTGACCCGGGCCGACCTGGTCGTCACCGGCGAGGGCCACTTGGATCCGCCTTCCTTCGACGGCAAGGTGCCCGGCGCCCTGCTGGACATGGTCGGAGGCCGTTGCCCGGTGCTCTGCCTGGTCGGTGGGGCCGACGACCACCTCCTGCGCCAGCCACCGCCCGGGATGGAGATCGTGAGCCTGATCGATCGTTTCGGGGCCGCCCGGGCCCGGAACGACACCATCGCCTGCATCGGTGAAGCCACCACGTCGGCCATCGAGCGGTTTGGCCTCTGACGGTTTTGCCCCGGGGCCGCCCTTTCGGCCATGCTGCACGCGCCGCGCGACGGGTTCGCCGCGCCGGCTTCGCCGCCTTTCGGCCGCGACACGTTCATAAGGGAGGAAACCAATGGGACTGCTCGACGGCAAGGTTGCCATCGTCACCGGAGCGGGCCGGGGCATCGGCCGCGAGGAAGCACTCTCGCTGGCCGGTGAGGGCGCCAAGGTCATCGTCAACGACTACGCCGGTCCCCTGACCGACACGGCGGCCGGCGAGCACCCGGCCCAGGACACGGTGGACGCCATTAAGGCCAACGGCGGCGAGGCCGCCGTCAATGGCGATGACATCAGCTCGTGGGACGGCGGCAAGAACGTGGTCGACCAGGCCGTCGATACCTTTGGTGGGCTCGACATCCTGGTCAACAACGCCGGCATCCTGCGCGACAAGATGTCCTTCAACATGGATGAGTCCGACTGGGACGACGTCATCCGCGTCCACCTCAAGGGCCACTTCGCCCCCACCCACTTCGCCGCCGTGTACTGGCGCAACAAGGCCAAGTCAGGCGAAGACGTCACCGGCCGCATCATCAACACGTCATCGGAAGCGGGCCTCTACGGCAACGCCGGCCAGGCCAACTACGGCGCCGCCAAGGCCGGCATCGCCGCCCTGACCTGGATCCTGGCCCGTGAGCTCGGCCGCTACGGCGTCACCTCGAATGCCATCGCCCCCCGCGCCCGTACCCGCATGACCGAGAACCTCTTCGGCGAGATGGCCAAGAAGGACGACGACGGTGGCTTCGATGCCTGGGACCCCAAGAACATCGCCAACCTGGTGACGTTCCTGGCCGCCCCCGAGTCGGCCGACATCAACGGCCAGATCTTCGTGGTCTTCGGCGGCAACATCTACGCCATGAGCGCGTTCCAGCCGGTCGGCCAGGTCACCCGTGACTCGGCCTGGACGCCCGAAGAGCTCATCGCCGCCAAGGGCGACCTCTTCAAGGGAATCGACTCGGGCGTGCCGAAGTTCAGCTTCTTCTAACGCCCCGGCATTCGCGAATCCGGCCTCCGGTCGGGCTAGGTTCACCCGATGCCCGAACACGGCGTCACCACCACCGAGGACACCACGACGTGCGAGCGTTCGCCCCTGGGTACCTTTGCCGAATGCCCGCACTGCGCTGGTCAGCTGTTCCCCGAGCACGCCCATTTCCGCTGCCGTTCATGCGGATGGCGTGACTCCTGCTGCGACTGATCGACAACACCGCCCGGCTGGGGCACGATAGGGCGATGGCACACGACCGCAGGTTCCGCTTCGCCGCGCAACTCAGCAAGAGCCCCGAAGGCACGGCACAGTCATGGGCCGACCAAGCACGGCGCGCCGAAGACCTGGGCTACTCCTCGCTTCTCATGCCCGATCACTTCGGTGACCAATTGGCGCCGGTACCGGCCCTGGCCGCCGTGGCCGCGGCCACCAGCACGTTGCGGCTGGGCTCTCTGGTCTTCGGCAACGACTACCGGCATCCCTTCGTACTGGCCAAGGAAGCGGCCACGCTCGACCTCTTGAGCGATGGCCGGTTCGAACTCAGTCTCGGCGCCGGCTGGATGAAGACCGACTACGAGGAAGCCGGCCTCATCTACGACACGCCGAAGGTCCGGGTCGAGCGTTTCGAGGAAGCAGTGCAGGTCATGCAGGGACTGCTGCGCACCGACGGCCCGTTCAGCTTCGACGGCACGTACTACCAGGTGCACGAGCACACCCTCCGGCCCCGCCCCGTGCAGCAGCCCGGTCCGCCCCTCATCATCGGTGGCGGCGGCAAGCGGGTGCTCTCTTTTGCGGCCCAGCATGCGGACATCGTCAGCATCAACGTGAACCTGCGGGAGGGGACGGGAGGCCCCGAGACGGCACCGAACGCCACACCGGAGCGGACCCGTGAAAAGGTGGCCTGGGTCAAAGAGGCCGCCGGTTCACGCTTCGACGATCTGGAGTTGAACGCCTTGATCGGCTTCGTGATGATCACCGACGACGCCCCCGCCATGGCCGAGGCCATGGCTCCCCACTTCAACATCAGCGTTGACGATGCCCTCCACATCCCGGTGGTCCTGATGGGCACGCTGGCCGAGATGGCCGAGGAGCTGGAATGGCGACGGGCCGAGTACGGCATCTCCTACTGGTCGATCGAATCGGACGCCTGGGAGACACTGGGGCCCCTGGTCGCTAAGTTGGCCGGCACATGACCAGCGTGACCACCACGGAGTGGGAAGCCAGCGGCACCTACCGGGATCTGTGCGGCCACCGGGTCTTCACCATCGATGCGCCCTCGGTGGGACCCGAGCAACACGAGCCGCTGCTCATCCTGCACGGCTTCCCCACCTCGTCCATCGACTACGCCGCCGTCCTGGACGGTTTGCGGGCCGGCCGGCGCATCGTTCTGCTCGACGGTCTGGGCTACGGGCTCTCGGCCAAACCGGACATCAGCTACACCATGGCTCTGCAGGCCGACATCGCCATGGCCTTCGTGGCCGAACTCGGGCTCACCCGTCTGGCGCTGCTCACTCACGATATGGGCGACACGGTCGGGGGCGAGCTTTTGGCCCGGCGCCAGGAGGGGGCGTGGCCGGTCGAGGTCACCCGACGGGTCGTCACCAACGGCAGCATCTACATCGATCAGGCCCAACTGACCAACGGGCAGCTGCTCCTGCTGAGCCTGCCCGACGAGAAGGCATCAGCCGACCTCCCAATCAATGCGGAAGGGCTGACGCGATCGTTGCGTGAGACGTTCAGCCCGGCCACTGTGTTCCCGGCAGACGGCTCGCCCGAGAATCCGCTCACCGCCACGGTGGAGCAGATCGTGCGCAACGACGGCCATCTCGTCCTGCCCCGACTCATTCGCTACATCGAGGAGCGGCGAGCCAATGAGCGTCGCTTCACCGGCGCCATCGAGAGCGACCCTTCACCGCTGCACATCGTCTGGGGCCTCGACGATCCCATCGCCATCCCCTCCATGGTGGACACGCTGGTGGCCGCCCGCCCCGACGCCACCGCCGTACGACTGGACAACGTGGGTCACTACCCGATGGTCGAGGCACCGGATCGTTTCCTCAGTGCGGTCCTCCCCGGCCTCACGGCCTGAGGACCATCAATCGGCGGCCATGAGCCGCCGCAGGTCGTCCTCGATCGCTTCGGTGAACTCAATCAGGAGTTCCAAGCGCTGACGCGTTCCCGCGGCACTCAGCAGACCCTGGGCGTCCATCATGGACAGTGGCATCTCGCCGCAGAGTTGCCACGAGGCCACATCGCAATCCTCGGAGAACACCACGTCGGCCGAGAGGGCGGCGGCTGACCCATGCTCGGCCAGCAAGCCCCGGGTACGGCGGACACAGTGGAGGGCCTGCGCCACCAGTGCAGCCTCTACCGCCTCCACCTCGGGCGCCCACTCCTCAATATGGGCCACCGGGTAGGGATCATCGGGCAGCCACTCGGTGACCCGGATGCGCGCATCGCCTTGGGCCACCAACACCCAACGGCCGTCGGGCAGCGAAGCCGCTTTGGTGATCACGGCCCGCGTGCCGACCATCATCCGTTGATCGCCGCCACCCACCTCTGAACCCCGGGCAATCAGGACGACGCCGAAGCGGGCGTCGCCGGCCAGACACTCCTCCACCATGGCCCGGTACCGCGGCTCGAAGATGTGGAGCGGGATCTGCGCGTGCGGGTAGAGAACGGTTGAGAGCGGAAACATGGCGAGCCGTATCACGCCTCAACACTTCCACGTTCACGCGAGAAGGGCCGACCTTCCGGTCGACCCTTCACTCGCAATGTATTCACGACATCAGTGCACTCGCATCGAGCCTGCGGCGTCGCGGTGCGGGGGCCACCATGGAGGCAGGCCGTCACACACACCGGCGCAAATGCGACCACATACGTACGCCGGACTTCGATCCTCTGGGCACTGATCTGTACGAACACCGAACTCAGTCGGTGATCGGCGTTCAATCGGGCGGATCGCCCTCCTCGGTCGAGCGTGTCGACGTCATCGGCAGCTCCTTTCCACTCAAGGTCACGGCTTCACTTCCGTGACCGCACTGAGTCCAGTATCTGCCCCATCGGTCGCCTTGTGAACCCCGTCCGAACTGGCCTTTCACAAAGGGCCAGGTCAGAGGGTCGCGCGACACACAATCTTCATCTGACCGCTCGCCAACGTGACACGCCGGCCGCTTTCGACTTCGCCCACTCTTGAGGCCTCCCTCTACAGTCTTCGCATGGCACTCCCCTCCCCCAAAGAGAACACCACCGCGCTCGTCACCGGATCGTCCTCGGGCATCGGCTCCGACATTGCCCGCGAGTTGGCGAAGCGCGGCTTCGGGGTGACGCTGGTGGCGCGTCGCGAAGAGTTGCTCAAGAAGCTGGCCGATGAACTCTCGACCACGTACAACATCCGGGCCGAAGTGATGGCCGCCGACCTCACCGATGCCGACTCGCGCCGTGCCCTGCCCGAGGCGATTGCCGAACGCGGCTTGACCGTTGACATTCTCGTCAACAACGCCGGCTTCACCACCATGGGCCCCGTGCATCTGGCGCAGCGGGACGCCGAACTCGACATGGTGCGCACCAACGTCGAAGCCGTTGTCGATCTGTGCACGATCTTCGTGGCCGGCATGGTGACCCGGCACCGCGGTGCCATCTTGAACACGGCGTCAACAGCGGCCTTTCAGCCGCTGCCCGGGCAGGCGGTATACGGCGCCTCCAAGTCGTTCGTGTTGTCCTACGGTCGGGCGCTGGGCACTGAGCTCAAGGGCACCGGTGTCACCGTCACCACGCTGTGCCCCGGTCCGGTCGAGACCGGCTTCGCCGAAGCGTCGGGCCTTTCCGACGAGGAAGCCAGCGACTCGCTGCCGAAGTTCATGTGGGTGCCGGCGGCCCAGGTGGCCAAGTCCGCCGTCGAGGCATTGGCCGCCGGCAAGCCGGTCGTGATTCCGGGTTCGGCCAACCGGGTCGGTGCCGCCTTCGGACATCTCATTCCCAAGTCGTGGATCCTGCCCATCCTGGCCAAGCAACACCCGGCCCTGAAAAGCATCACCAAGTAACCGCAGCGTCGGGGAGGATGGGGGAACCGTGACCGCACAGTTGGTGAGCGAGCTGGAGCTGCCGTATCTCAACACGCTCGGCCTGGACCGCCTCGATGCGCTCAGCGCTATCAACGACGCTCGGGCGCACCACTGGCTGGCCCGCACGGACATGGGCTACTGCGTGATGGGGATCGAGGACGTGACGGCTGTCCTGCGCGACAAGCGCTTCCATTCGGCGCTGTCCATCCTGCCTCGCATGAACGGGCTGCCCGACACGACGGACGCTCCGGTGCGCCGCCAATCCATCCTCTCGATGGAGGGCGACGGCCACGCCCGCCTACGCCGCCTGGTGGCGCCTGCCTTCACGCCGGGCTCGGCCAACCGACTGCGGCCGACCATGCGCCGGGTGGTGGGGGAGCTGATCGATCGGGTAGCCGACGAGGGTTCGTGCGAATTCGTGGCCGACGTGTGCGAGCCCTACCCCATCCCCATCATCTGTGAGCTCCTGGGTGCACCACCAGCAGACTGGCAACTGTTCTCCGCCTGGGCCACCGATATCTTCCGCATTTTCAACGGGAACCTGATCGAAGATCTTCCGTTCATTGAGCGGGCGGCCGCCGAACTCACGGCCTACGTCAGCGCCATGATCACCGAGCGGCGAATCGACCCGCGTGACGACCTGCTGAGCGACCTGATCGCCATCGAGGAAGAGGGTGACCGCCTCTCCACCGAGGAGATGGCCATGCTGGCCGAGGCGGTGCTGATGGCCGGCACCGACACCACCCGCAACCAGTTGGCGTGCAGCCTGGCGCTCTTTGCCGACCATCCCGACCAATGGTCCCTGTTGGCCGAGCGACCGGAACTGGCCCCCCGGGCGGTCGAGGAATCCATGCGCTTCCTCGGTGCGGTGCGGGCCACCGCCCGCTTCGCCTCCGAGGACGTGCTCTACCGCGACGTGCTCTTCCCCCAGGGCTCCATCGTGACGACGTCGTTGGCCGGGGCGAACCGCGACCCCGCGGTCTGGGACGAGCCCGACACCTTCGACATCACCAAGGAGCGGGGACCGGCGCAGATGACGTTCGGCTCGGGCATCCACTTCTGTATGGGCGCCGCGCTGGCCCGGGCCGAGCTCCAAGAGGCGCTCCCGCTGTTGGCCCAACGCATGCCCGGGCTTTCCCGCCAGGGCGAGGTGACCTGGAAACCGGCCACCTTCGGCATTTGGGGACCGGCTCAGCTGCCGCTTCGCTTCGACCGCCCGTAATCCTCCACAATGGGACATGAGCGAATCCGGTTTTGTCCGCCCCGACTTCGAAGCACCGGCCCCACCCACGGGTGACGGCTTCCTCCTGACCCAACTCCTGCTCGAACACAACGAGGGCGACCTGGACGCTTGGAGTTCGAGCGTCGACCACATCCACGCCACCGCCGGCTTCGAAGGGCACCCGTGGCCGGACGATCCGATGACTCTGGAACGGAACCTCGAGGATCTCCGGGGCCACGTGGAGGACTTCGAGGCCCGCCGCGGCTTCACCTATTCGGTGCAGGCCGATCCCGGCGGCGAGGTCGTCGGCTGCGTGTACATCTACCCGTCCCCCAAAGATGACATCGACGCCGACGTCCGCTCCTGGGTGCGGGCCACCCGGCCGGAGCTCGATACGCCGCTCTACCTCACGGTGACCGAGTGGCTCCGCAGCGCCTGGCCCTTCGCCACCTTCGACTACGCGCCCCGGGCGACCTGACCGCATGCACCAGGACGAGGAGACAGCACGGCGGCGACACTCCTTCGGCTCGGTGGCCGAGCACTACGCCCGCTTCCGGCCACCACCCCCGGATGCCGCCATCGAATGGCTCCTGCCTTCGGGCGTCAACGACGTGCTCGAGCTCGGAGCCGGCACGGGTGCTCTGACCGGACTGCTGACCCGTCGGTTCTCCCGGGTGCGGGCGGTCGAGCCCGACGACCGCATGCGCACCGTGCTCGAAGCGGCAGCCACCGGCGCCGAGGTGGTGTCCGGCGTGGCCGAGCAGATCCCAGCCGATGACCATGCCTACGACACCGTCATTGCCGCCTCGGCCTGGCACTGGGTCGATGAGGAGCGGGCCTTCCCCGAGGTGGCGCGGGTGCTGCGGCCGGGAGGCACGTTGGCCCTGCTGTGGAGCGGTCCCGACCGCACGGTGGACTGGATGCGCACATTGTGGGCGGGCGGGACAACGCCCACCACCGAGGCCCAACGCGACCTGGTCGAACACCGGAGCGAACGCCACGTCGTCAACCTGCCAGGCGACGGAACCTTCACCGAGCCCCAAACGACGGTCCTCCACTGGACCAGGCCGATGACCAAGGACGATTTCATCGGCTTGATCGGCACCTACAGCGCCTTCATCACCATGGACGAGGACACGTGGCATCAGCATCGGGCCGGGTTGGCCGACGCCCTCGACCGCCTTCCGCAGTTCACCGGCAACGCCTCGGTCGACGTGCCGATGCGCTGCCGCTGCTGGCGCTCGACCCTGGCCTAGAAGTGGTGGCCTAGCTCTTGCGGCTGGCCACAAAGACCGGGATCTCCCGATCGGTGGCTGCTTGGTACTCGGCATAGGGCGGATAGGCCGCCACGGCGCGCTCCCACCAGGTCGCCTTCTCGTCTCCGGTGACCGGACGCACGGCATAGTCGTGGGGCTCCGACCCATCCTGAATGACCACCTCATCAGGGTGGGCCACCAGGTTGTAGTACCAGACCGGGTGTTCGGGAGCACCCCCCTTGCTGGCCACCAGGGCGTAGTCGCCGTCGTGCTCGACCCGCATCAGCGGGGTCTTGCGCACCTTGCCCGTCTTGTTCCCCACGGTGGTGACGACGACGATGGGCAGGCCGGTGTCCAACAAGGTGTTGGCCCGCTGACCTCCCGACGCTTCGTACTCTTCAACCTGGTTGCGTACCCAATCGGAGGGACTGGGCTCGTAGTCTCCGGAGATTGACATGGGGCTACCTTATGGCGCTGCTCGACGCGTCGTTGCGCCCAGCGGGTGGCTACGGCAGGACGGCCGTGGCCTCACCCACCAGCTTGTCCTCCCCGTCGCCATTGGACAGCGTGATGGTGAGGTCGATGAGTTTCTTGCCGTCCTCCTCGCGCTTGGCGCTGACCACGATCTTGGAGGAGAGCACCTCGTCGGGCCACGTCTGGCGGGCGAAGCGCACCTGGTAGCGGGTCAGGTTCCCGACACCGACGTAGTCCGTCAGCGCCGTGCCCAACAGCCCCATGGAGAACATGCCGTGCCCGAACACGCTGGGCTGGCCGGCCGCCTTGGCCGCCACCTCATCGTGGTGCATCGGATTGAAGTCGCCGGAAGCCCCGGCGTACTTGACCAGGTCGGTCCGACCCAGCTTGTGCGTGATGACAGGAGCCTCATCGCCCACCGCCACCGCATCGAAATTCAGCTTCTTCTCACCCATTGTGTCGACCCCCAGTTTGAAGTCTCGTCGGCCGCAGCATGGTCAGCTGCGGAGTGCTGTGTCAAGAAAAACGGCGTGGCCGGATGGCTAGGCGGAGCGATGGATCAGGTTGAATCGCGCCGTGACCACCGGGTCACCGGTCTTCTCGTCGGACCAGTTCGTCTCGCTGACCACGAAGGTCATCGTCTTGCCCTTGGACTCCTTCTGATAGGCGTCCGTGATCTTGCCTTCGCTGACCAGGACATCGCCCACCAGCACGGGACGGTGGTAGATGAACTCCTGCTCCCCGTGAAGGATGAGACCACCGCCGGCGATGAGCGGACCCATGGCCGTCATCAACGGGTTGCCCTTGGGGGCATCGGCCGGCTGCATCTCGGTGAACTTGCCCGCGAACTCAAAGGCAAAGGAGTAGGTCGGGGGTGCCGGGATGGCATCGAACCCGGCCGCCTTGGCGGCTCCGGGGTCGTGGTAGATCGGGCTGGTGCTGAGCAAGGCGTCGGCAAAATGCTGCACCGGTCCCCGCTCGATGACGACCTTGGCCTTGCCGGTCGGCTGCCCGATGATCCCCTTGAGAACGTCTGCTTGCGATTCGGCGCCGTCGGCCACCGTCATCCTCCTTGTCCCCCGCCGCCGTACTACTGATCCACAATCCATGGCGGTCACCGGCCCGTCGCCGGTGCAGCGCCAAAGGTAGCGGCTCGTCAACCGCCAGCCCAATCCAAATCTCGGTACGATCCTCCGTCGTGCCTGACTTCTTTGATGTCGTCCTGACCCAGCGGGCGGCCCGGTCGTTCACCACCGAAGAGGTCAGCGATGAGGACGTGGCCCGCATCCTCACTGCCGCCACCCACGCACCCAGTGCGGAGAACAGCCAACCCTTTGTGTTCGTGGTGGTCCGGGACCAGTCGATTAGGGCGACGATCGGGGCGCTGACCGCTCGCATTTGGGAAGGCGGCGCCAAGGCGTTGGAGGCGGACCGCCTCTCCCCCGCCTTCCTGGCCGACGTGGACCAGGGCGCCATGGGCGGCGTGGCGGCGGCGCCGGTGCTCATCGTCGTCTGCGGTGACATCCGCCTGACCTTCGCCAAGGCCATGGACGCCTCCATCTTCCCGGCCGTCCAGAACCTCCTCCTGGCCGCTCACGCCCTGGGCTTGGGTTCGACCCTCACCACGTTGCCCGTGCTGGGCGGCGATGCGCTGACCCAGGCACTGGGCCTCCCCTCCGAGGTCGTGCCCGTGGCGGTCATCCCGCTCGGCCATCTGGTCAAGCCCCTCGGCCCGCCTCGACGTCACCCCCTTTCGGAGCGGGCCCATCTCAATCGGTACGGCAATCCATTTACGCCCTAGGTACGCCGGCCCGCTCCTCCAAGAAATGGCAATAGCGGTCAAGGATGACGGGCCACCGGTAATTGGCCTCGACATAGCGGAAGCCGTTCTCCCGCATGGCGGCATGCAGGGTGTCGTCGCTGGTCATACGCAGCAGGACCGCTTCGAACTCGGCGTATCCCTCGAACCAGAGCCCGGCTCCTGATTGCTCGCAGTGTTCGCGGGTGGCGCCGCATACCGCATTGACGATGACCGGTGCGCCGGCGGTCATACCCTCGATCACCGTGATCGAAAAAGCCTCGACGGGTGAGGGCGAGACCAGCGTCCGGGCTCCCCGGAGCAGTCCCCACTTGTCCTCGTCGCTGATCATCCCCGTCACCACGACGTCGGGCGACGGATCGGGCGGGTCGACCACCTGGCCCACCAGCACCAGGGTGAGATCACCGGGATAGCGCGCCTTGTACGAACGGAAGTAGCGCCAGAGGATGCCGGTCCCCTTCTTGTCGTCTACCCGGCCGATACACAGGAGGTAGGGCGCATCACCCAGGCCGAAGGTGGACCGGGCCGACTCGGCCGAGCCTTCGAGTTCCTCCACGCCCAACCCCACCAACACCTGGGGCGTGGTGGCCACCGAGAATCGATCCGTCACCAGCCGGCGCTCACTGCGGGTCTGGAACACGAAGCCGCGGCACTGATCGAACAGGGCATCGAAGAGGCCCAGGTGCAGCACCGGCTCCTCATGGGCCGCCGGATGCATGATGGCCCGATCCCGTACCAGCGGGAGGCCGCGGACGGTCGGGTAGTACAGGTACGGATAGAAGGCCACCACATCGGCGTCGCTGGCCACCACCGCATCGAGCAGGGCGGGCGATTTCGGGCCTTGCAGGTCGACCCAGAGCTCCATGTCCTCCACACTGGCCTGCTCGGGATCGGCCAGCAGGCGGCCCGACAGTGGATGGAACCCCTCGCCCCGCCCGTCCTCAGAGGCAATCCGGTGGACCCGGACTCCCTGCTCGACGGTTGTCCCGGGTACCAGCTCATCCCGCCAGGTCAGGGCGTCCACGGCGCAGCTGGTGAGCACGTCGACCTCGTAGCCCCGATCGGCCACCAGGTGCTCGGCGAACATCCGGGCCCCGGTCTCCGCCCCACCCCGGATGGCCGCGCCGTAGCGCGGCACGACGTAGGCCACCTTCACAGCCCCGACCCTAGGGCCCAGCCATTCGCCGACACATCGCCAGACGTCCTGAGGCGGAAAAGGCCATAGACCTTCCTGAGAAGTGCCAGTGAATCAACGTGGCCAAACCTGACACGCCAGTCAGGTCCAGGGATATGGTGCACGCGTGCAATCGCATCACTACTTCGTAGATATTGAGGCGACGCCCGATGAGCTCTGGAAGCTCTTCTGGTTCCGGGCGCCCCGCTCGCAATCGGGCGACGTCACCATTGAGATCCTCCATCCCGGTGATGCCAGCGGAGAGGGACTGGTCCGCCACTGCACCTTCCGGGTGCCGCGCTACCTCCTCTCGGGGGGCAAGGGGCAGTCATGGGAGTGGCTGACCGAAGTCACCCCGAAGGAATCCTGGAAGTACAACGCCATCGGCCGCCCGCTGTGGTCCGAGGCTGAAGGCCGCACCCGCCTGGAGGACCTGGGCAACGGCCATACCCGGGTGCACTTCTCCGAGACCTACCACGCCTTCAATCCCATCATGCGGGTGCTCTTCGAGAAGCGGGTCCACGCCTTCATCTCGAAGGACAACGATCAACTCATCAAGGACTCGCTCACCAAGGGCGTGCGGGCCCTGCGGGCGGCCCGGGCCAAGTCGAAGCCGCCGGCATGACCGTTGTGGACCTGTGGGTCAATGCGCTCACCGGTTCGGCCGCCGCCGCCTTCCTCGGTCAGGCCGGCAACGAGGGCATCCCCGAATTCCTCGGCGGCGATCTGTCCGCTGCCTCCACCCTGTCCAAGCTCGTGGCCACCATGGATACGTGTGACGTCGATCTCGGAGTCGTCGCAGCCGGCATCTCGTCCCCCGAGACCGAAACACTGCTGGACGACCTCGCTCCGTTCAGCGATCGACTCTGCGTGGCCCTGGTAGCGGACAGGGCCGATCGGCCCGTGCCCCAGAGCACCCGGCTGCGCACCCTGGCCCAACACCCGGCGGTAGCCCTGGTCCGGGTCACGCCGCTCGTCCAGCAGTACCCGCTCAACGACAAGCTCTATTACCCGATCTACGCCACGTGCGCCGAGCTGGGCCTGCCCGTCTCCATCAACGTGGGTATCCCCGGACCCCGCGTGCGGTCGGCCTGCCAGCATCCCGAGCTCCTCGAAGACGTGCTCATCGACTTCAAGGGCCTCACCGTCATCGGGGCCCACATGGGCCACCCCTACGAGACCCTCCTCATGCAGTACATGCTCAAGTGGCCCGATCTCTACCTGTCCAACTCGGCCTACCTGGCCAAGTACATGGACCCGGCCCTGGTGGCCTTCATGGACTCCAAGCGCGGCATCGGTCGCGTGCTCTACGCCTCGGACCATCCCTTCCTGCCCATGGAGCGGGCCACGACGGCAGCCCGGGATCTCCCGTTGTCGCCGGCGGCGCAAGATGCCTTCATGGGGGACACCGCGCTGAAACTCTTGCGCCGGCCGTAGCGGCCGAAGCATCAGCCGGCGCGCTGACCCAGTGCCTCGGCCAAGGCCCGAAAGGCCCGACCCCGGTGCGAGATGGCGTTCTTCTCGGCCGCCGTCATCTCGGCGAAGGAGCGGCCGCCGGCCTCGGTGGGGATGAAGACAGGGTCGTAGCCGAACCCGGCGCTGCCCTGCTCGCCAGACGCGATCACCCCTTCGACCACGCCCTCGGTCCAGCACTCCGTGCCATCGGGAAAGGCGACCAGCGCCACGGTACGAAAGCGGGCGCTCCGATGCCCGCCGCCGTCGGGCCGGGCCGCCAACTCGCGCAACAGCTTGGCCACATTGTCGGCGTAGGTCACGTCCTCTCCGGCATAGCGGGCCGAGTACACGCCGGGCGCACCGTCGAGCGCGTCAACTTCCAGACCGGTGTCGTCCGCCACCGCGGCCAATCCGGTGGCGGCCACCAGGGCCACCGCCTTGAGGCGGGCGTTGTCGAGCAGGGTCTCCCCGTCCTCCATCACATCGGGCACCCCGGCCGGCCGCGCCACCAGTTCGACGTCGAGCGCCTGGGTCAGCACGGCGGCGATCTCGGCCGCCTTGTCCGGATTGGCCGAGGCCATCACCAGGCGAAGGGGGGCCGCCGGGCTCACCGGGCCGGGGGCGTTTCCGCCAGTACCGACTGCTGCAGGGCAGACAGGTCCTTGATACCGTGCTCGGCCAAGCCCAGCAGGCTGTCGAGTTCACCGCGGCTGAACGCCATGCCTTCGGCCGTTCCCTGCACTTCGACAAAGCGACCGGCTCCGGTCATGACGACGTTCATGTCGACCTCGGCCCGTGAGTCCTCCACGTAGGGCAGGTCCAGCATGGGCACGCCGTCGATAATGCCGACCGAGATGGCCGCCACCGAATCAGTGAGCGGGTTCTGGCTCAGGATGCCCTTCTGCTGCAACCGGCTGAAGGCGTCGTGCAGCGCCACATAGGCACCGCAGATGGACGCCGTGCGGGTACCGCCGTCGGCCTGCAGGACGTCGCAGTCCACCGTGACCTGCACCTCACCCAGCACCACCAGGTCGCAGACGGCGCGCAGCGAGCGGGCGATGAGGCGCTGTATCTCCTGGGTCCGCCCCGACTGCTTGCCCTTGGCCGCTTCTCGGGAGGCTCGCTCGGGCGTCGAACCCGGCAGCATGGAGTACTCGGCGGTGACCCATCCCTTGCCGCTGCCCCGCATCCACGGCGGGACCCGGTCTTCGACCGACGCCGTGCACAGCACCTTGGTCTGGCCGAACGACACCAGCACCGAGCCGGGCGCCATCACGGTGTAGTCCCGCACGAAACTGACCGGGCGCAGCTCGTCGACGGCTCGGCCATCACTGCGGGCCGTACGGGCGTCCCTCACTCCATTGTCCTCTGCCATTGCACTCCTCTCGTCGCCAGCGACGGTCTCGACTACCAGGTAAAGACGGCGTCCACGGTGGCTTGCTCCACCGGCCGGCCGAAGGCCAGCTCAGCTTCACGACGCACGTCGTCGGCCGACACCGTAGGCCACCGGTGCGTCAGGATGAGGCGCCCCACGCCGGCCGCCCGGGCCATGGCCCCCGCTTGGCGTCCGCTCAGGTGGCGGAGCGTGCCTTCCGCCTCCTGGAGGTAGGTGGCCTCGCAGAGGAAGGTCCCGATGTCGCGACCCAGCTCCTCGACCGACCAATCGGGCCCCGAATCGGCCGAGTAGGCCAACGAAGCCCCTTCATGGGCCAGGTGGACGGCCAGTGTCGGCACCCCGTGATCGGTGGCCACCATGCGCACCACCAGCGACCCCAGCGCCAGCACCATGGACGGCGCCAACTCGTGCCACGCCAGCCAACCGGCCGTGGCGAAGTGCGAGCACTCCCGCAGACCGGGCGGTGCGTAGACGGGCAGCGGTGTGCTGCCAGCGTGGCGAAAGGTCGCTTGGCCCGGCCCGTAACCGGCCCATACCGCCAGCGACTCCAGATCGGTCCAATGGTCGGGGTGCTCGTGGGTCAGCACCACGGCGGTGAGGAGGCCCGGATCGATCCAGCGCTGCAAGTTGGCGAAGGTGCCGGGGCCGGCATCGAGCAGGAGCGCGCTGCCGGCCGCCTGAACGAGATACCCGCTGGCGGCGCCGCCCGGTCCGGGCCAGCTGCCGTCGCACCCCAACACGGTCAGGGTGCGTTCCACGTCTTCAGTTCCCGTGCGCCATCGCCCCGGGGTACGAGTGTTCCGACATCTCCAGGGCGGCCACGACGTCGGCATAGCTCTTGAGCTCAATGACGTTGCCGCTGGGGTCGACGATCTTGGTCTTGGTCTGCTCCGTGGGCAGACCTTCGTCATCGGTGGACACCGGGATAACCCATTGCACGTCGGCCTGGCCCAGGCGAGCCACTACCGCATCGAACTCGTCCCGGCCGAGGGTGACGCCGAAGTGGCGGACGCCCCCTTCGGAAAGCGGAGAGGTCTGGTCCGGCCGATCTTGGAGCGTGATCTGCATGCCGTAGAACCACACGTCCTGGTACCCCGGCCGGGCCCGGGCCGCCTCGCAGCCCAGCGCCTCGACGTAGAAGTGCCGGGCCTCGTTCAGGTCATTGACCGGGATAGAAAGGTGGAGGATCGGTTGCACGACTCCACCTTAGGCAGGCGGGCCTAGAGCGGGCCATGGGTGATTTCGGTCACGCACTTGGCCATCGAGAGCCGGTGGTGCTTCTCGGCCGGCTTGTCCGATGCCAGCCGGCACAGGTAGAGCGACTTGTTGGTGATGGCCGGGGCGCGCGGCCCACCGGGCGGGATCGTCCAGACCCAGGCGTAGTGGACGAAGTGCGGCGCCGTGCCGATGGCGGCCGTCAGGAATCCGGAGGCGTAGAGCGGGTCGCGGCTCAAGCCGTCGATGACCACCTTGTTAACCTGCCAGGTGCGCAATGCCCGTCTTACGGTGGCGTACTCGGTGGCCGTGCCCAATGGTTCCTTGTTACCCAGCACGGACAGGTCGGTGAGGATGCGGCGAGCCGAGCCCGGCGTGCCTTGGCCCACCGGTCCGCCCTTGGCGTTGGGCGTCTTGAGCGCGCCGCCGGCCAGGCGGAAGTGCAGCCCGTCCACCGCCTGCCACAACATGGCCGGTGTCGAGCCGGACACCGCGTAGGGCACCGTCAACAGCACCGAGTTGGCCGGCAGCGTCGGTGCCACGGTGCGCATGTACACGGGCACCCTCGTCGGGTGCACCGTATAGGGCATGTCGAAGGTCACGAACACCGGCACCAGGGCCAGCGCCCCCAGCACCACCGTGCCCACGGCGGCCAGGGCCCTGGTCTCGTGGGCCCGCAATCGCTTGACGAGCTGGAGACGGCCGTAGGCGACATCGAGGCCGAGAGCGAAAATGAAGGCCAGGAAGAGCGTGATCAGCGGCGCGAATTGGTCGGGCAGGATCTCCTCCAGCACCGGCACCTTGGACAGCGCCCGCCAGGGCAGCCAGACATGCGAAATGACGAAGGTCCCGCCCAGAAGCAACGAGCCCAGTGCGAGCACGGACACCGCCACTCCCAACAACGCCAGGAGCCACACGATGGGGCGGCGACGGGCGACGTAGAGCGAGCCCACCGTGGTGGCGGCCAACCCCCAACCGATGTAGTTGGACGTTGGACCGGTGCGCCCGAAGTAACCCCCGAAACGGAGATACGGCGCGGCGAAGGCGCCGTAGTGCCCGGGCGACAGGTAGCCCGAGATGAACACCCCCGAGATGGGCGCGATGGCGAAGAGCACGCCCGACACCGACTCGGGACCGGCCAACCCCAGGTACGCCGGATAGGCCAACGCGACGAGCGAGACGCCGACCCCGATAGCCAGGGCCGGGATGGCGCGTTCGAGATGACTGGGGACCTGGCGCCAGCCGACGGCGATGGCCGCCAGCACGCCGATGGCCGAGAACAGCATGACCATGACGAGGATCTCGGGCGAAATCAGGAATTGCGTGATCACCAAAAGAGCCAGGACGATGCCGTTACGGATCGGGTCCTTCTCCTGCCGGACGAGGGTCTCGTACAGGGAGGCGAAGATCAGCGGCGGCAGGAGCAAGACCGAGACCGAGACATGCCCGAAGATGAGGTTCTCCGACATGGCCGCCGAGTAGCCGTAGATCATGGCGGCCGGCACCGCGCCGGGCCGCCAGTGCACGTAGCGGCGGATGGCCAGCCAACAACCCCAGGCACTCAGCCCGGGGGCCAGGGTCAGCGCCACATTGGTCGATACCACGGGTCCCCACAGCCATGTGACCGGGGCCAGCACGACGCCCACCAGTGGGCCGGACGTGTTGGAGAGCAGGTTGGCACCGAAGGGCACATTGACCGCACCCGAGAAGAAGATGCTGTGGAAATGCGTGATGGCCCAGGCGGGCCAGGCCATGAACCAGACCTCCTGGGCCGGATCGCCGCAGGCGCACGTCAACGTGGAGGACGGGTGCCCCGTCCAGACGTGCCACCAGAGCAGGACGGCCGGCAGGGAGAAGAGGAGAATCCACAGCGCGTGCTGCGCCACCAATTGAGTGACCACCGAAGCACGGTGACGCCAATTGATCCTGGTCCCGTGCTTCGGCCTGCTCATCACTCAGGGGGAGCGTATCCCTGCCCTACGCACCCCTCGTGAGGCGACGGCATCCCTAGGATCGCCTTGTGCCCACCGGGAGAATGGCCGTTGCTCCGCAACGGCATCAATTCGTCGTCGTCGGTGGCGGCCTGCTCGGTCTCAGCACAGCCTGGGCGCTGTCCCGACGGGGACACGAGGTGGTGGTGCTCGAGGCGCACTCCGTCGGCCACGACCACTCCGGGTCAAAGGGGCGGGCCCGGATCTTCCGGCTCAGCTACACCGATCCCCTCTACGTGCGCATGGCCCGGGCAGCCGGTGTGCTGTGGCGAGCGCTTGAGGCCGAGGCTGGTACCACGCTGCTGCACCAGACGGGCCAGCTGAACTTCGGCCAGCATCTGAATGAGCTGGCCGGCTCCCTGGGCCAGAGCGGCGTGCCCATCGAACATCTCTCCGCCCAAGAGACGCGTGAGCGCTTTCCCGACCTGAGTGTCGAGGGGCCGTCGCTCTTCGAGGCATCGTCCGGCGTGCTGGTGGCCGACCGCTGCCTGCAGGCGCTGCAGCGGACCGGGTCATTCGAGGTCCGGGAAGGATGTCCGGTCCAGGGTGTCGACGAGGACGAGGACGGCGTGACCATCACCTGCGGCGACCGTACCCGGCTGCGAGCGGACGCCGTCATCGTGTGCGCCGGACCAGCCACCACTGCTCTCCTGGGTGGTGCGCGGACTCCGGCTGCCGCACTCCCCTCCCTCCAGCAAGTGGTCTATCTGCAGTCGCCCTCGGCCGAGCTCGCCGTTCCGCCGTTCATCGAGTGGGGCAATGACATGGTCTACGGCCTTCCCGTCATAGGGCAGGCGCTGGTCAAGCTTTCGCACCACACCTCGGGACCCGTCATGGCCGACCCCTTCGATCCGGCCAACGACGACCCCGATCTACTGGCTCAGCTTCGGCGCGCCGCCGAGCGGCTGCTCCCCACGTGCGGACCCGAGCCCGTGGCCACCGAGCGCTGCCACTACGACGCCACCTGGGATGGCGATTTTCTCCTCGACCGGCGGGGGCGCCTGGTGGTGGGCAGCGGAACCAGCGGGCATGGCTTCAAGTTCGGACCCCTCCTGGGCGAGCTCCTGGCCGATCTGGCCACCAGCGTGGATCCGTCCTTCGATCTGCGCCGGTTCTCGCTGAGTCGGACTCCTAACCGGTCGGGCGTCAACCCCTAGCCTGACGTCATGAGCACACGGACATGACGGCGTACGTCGCCCTGCTACGCAGTGTCAACGTCGCCGGCCACGGGCGCCTGGCCATGGCCGACCTCAAGCAATCCTTTTTCGGCCTGGGCTACACCAACGTGTCGACCTACATTCAGACCGGCAACGTCCTCTTCGAGTCGCCGTCAAAAAGCAAGGCCAAGCTCATTGAGGCCATCGAGGGCCGGTTGGCGACCGACTTCGGCGCCTCTCCGGCCGTGTTGCTGCGCACCGTGCCGGAGCTGACAGAGGTGGTGGCCACCAGCCCCTTCCCGGAGCAGGGCGCCGACCCCGGCCGCCACCACGTGACGTTTTTGGCCAGCACACCGACGGCTAAACGGTTGGCTGATTTCAGCCCGCCGGCCAGCGGCCGCGACGAACTCGTGGTCATCGGCCAGGAGGTCTACGTCCACACGCCCGACGGCTACGCCGGCTCGAAATTGTCCGGTGCCCTCATTGAGCGTCGGTTGGATGTCATCAGCACGACCCGCAACTGGAACACGGTCACCAAGCTCTGCGCACTGGCCGGAGGCTGACCCTCCCCCCATGGACATCGTCGCCATCGACTGGTCCGGCGCCCGGGTCGGGGCGGCCGAGCGGATCTGGTTGGCCCACGTGCGGCCGAACCGTCCGGACCAGCTCGCTGAGCTACGAAATGGCCGAAGCCGCAGTGATGTCATTGACCTGGTCTGCCAGCTCCCCACCAGATGCCCCGAGGGCCTTGTGGTCGGCCTCGACTTCGCCTTCTCATATCCGGCCTGGTTCCTGCGCCACCAGGGCCACGACACCGTCGGCGATCTGTGGTCATGCGTCGCTGAATCCGGAGAGCACTGGCTGGCCGAGTGCCCATGGCCATATTGGGGGCGCCCTGGTATCGGACGCCCTGACCTGCCCGAGCACTTCCGGCTAGCCGAGCGCAACGCCGCCATCGGCGGCATCGGGCCCAAGAGCGTGTTCCAGATCGGCGGCGCCGGCGCCGTGGGGACCGGATCAATACGGGGGATGCCCTTCCTGCGCCAACTGCGGGCGGCCGGGTTCAGCATCTGG
The DNA here is from genome assembly GCA_036268485.1 of Acidimicrobiales bacterium. Classification (GTDB taxonomy): domain Bacteria; phylum Actinomycetota; class Acidimicrobiia; order Acidimicrobiales; family RAAP-2; genus Bog-473. Next base: position 53,545 of record DATAUC010000062.1, on the reverse strand, counting down.
CCCTTTGATCCACCCTCCCGCTGGACCGTGGTGGAGATCTATCCGCGACTGATGACCGGGCCGGTGCACAAGAAGAACCAGGTCGATCGTGCCCGCTACCTGGAGCGGTCGGCATGGGCCGAACTCCCCGAAAGAGGAACGATGGAGCGCTCTGAAGACGCCTTCGATGCGGCCATTTCGGCCCTCGTCATGGCCCAGGCTGATACCCAATGGCCCGAACTCATCCAGAGCACCGATCCGATCATGCTGCTCGAAGGTGACATCTGGCGGCCCAGAGAGGCGACGACCCGTTCCCCTGATGCTGGCTTCTAAAATCAGAGGGTGAGCGAGCGCGCAGAAGACCGGCCCCGCCCGTCCGGAACACCACAGCAGCCCACACTCAACTCCCAAGTCCTGCGACGCCGGGCCGATCAGGAATTCTTCCTGCGCTTGCGCGATGCCATTCAGCAGAACCACCAGGCGCTGGAGCGATTGGGCGCATGAGCGTCGACTATCTCGAGTTGGCCGACTTCCTCCTGATCACCGAGGCCGTGCTCCAGACGCCGGCCAAGAAGGTGGCGCAAGACGCCAGCCTCAACCTGGCCGATTCGGCGCTCCATGCTCCACGGGCCCGCTTCGCCGGGTCTGACTTCTACCCCGAGTTCGCCACCAAGGCAGCGGTGCTGTGCACCCACCTGATCAAGAACCATCCGCTGAAGGACGGCAACGCCCAGGTCGCCCTCATCGCCACCATTGAGTTCTGCGCCCGCAACGGCTTCCGCTGGTCACCACCGGCCGGCGACGAGGACGGGCATCTCACGGCAACTCGGCTGCTTGAGGTGGCTGCCTCCCCCCTCACCGAAGATCTGATCGTGGGCCTGAGCCAATGGATCGCCGAGCGCATCGGCGGCCCGTCGTCAGCCAGCGACGGAAGCCCGGGCTAGGGAGAGTCGGGTCTAGAAGTAGATGATCGACTTGGCCCGCTCGGTGACCTCGTCCAGGTCATCGGTCCAGGCCCCGGTCGAGAGGTACTTCCAGCCACCGTCGGCTGAGACCACCACGATGGAGGCCTCCACCCCGGGGGGCAGCGAGGCGGCGCACTTGATCGCCCCCGCCACGGCCGCTCCGGTCGAGATGCCGGCGAAGATTCCGACGTCGGTCAGCCGCCGCGTCCACTCGATGGACTCGCGGGGCCGCACCACGGTTTTGCGGTCCAGCAGTTCGGCGCCGCCGAGTTCCTCGAAGATGGGTGGGATGTAGCCGTCATCGAGGTTGCGCAGCCCGTCGACCGTCTCGCCCGACGGTGGTTCGACAGCCCAGATCTGCACCTTCTCCCCCAGCTGGTCGCGCAGGTAGCGACCGACGCCAAGCAGGGTGCCCGAGGTGCCCAGGCCGGCCACGAAATGGGTCACCTCGGGGCAGTCGCGCAGGATCTCAGGGCCGGTGCCCTCGTAGTGGGCCTTCGGGTTGGCTGGGTTGCCGTACTGGTACAAGAAGACCCACTCGGGATTGTCCGCCGCCAGCTTCTGGGCCATGCGCACCGCGCCGTTGGAGGCCTCGGAGCCCGGTGACTCGATGATCTCGGCCCCCCACAACTCGAGGAGTTGACGCCGCTCGATGGAGACATTGGTCGGCATGACCACCTTGAGGTGGTACCCCTTGACCTTGCAGACCAGGGCCAACCCGATGCCCGTGTTGCCCGAGGAGGGCTCCATAAGGATCTGGTCGGGTTTGCCGGGGACCAGGATGCCGTCGTGCTCCGCCTGTTCGATGAGGGAGAGGGCGACTCGGTCCTTGACAGAACCACCTGGATTCTGACCCTCGAGCTTGATGCAGATGCGGGCCGCCGGATTGGGGCTCAGGCTGGAGATGTCGACCAGCGGCGTGTTGCCGATGAGCGCGAGCACGGAGGGATACATCGACATGGGCGGCGGCTCAGCCCCCGGCGACGGCGGGGAGGATGGAGACCTCGGCGCCGTCAGGTACGGGGGTGTTCACGCCATCGAGGTAGCGCACGTCGTCGTCGTTCACGTAGATGTTGACGAACTTGTGCAGGGAACCGTCCTCTTGCACTACCTGACCGGAGATCCCGGGGTACTCAGCCACGAGCTTGCCCAGCACGTCGCCGATGGTGGCCCCGTCCACGGTCACAACCGCGGCCCCGCCAGTGTGGGTGCGGAGCACTGTTGGGATACGAACTTCGACGGCCACAGGGCCTCCTCATGGGGTGATGTCAAGGCCCGCCATGGGCCATGGGGGCAGGTCAGGACGATTGTTGACTGATCTGGTCAGATTCTAACGGGAGCGCTGGCACTCCCCCACCCGCACTCAGTCCAGCCCGGGCACGTCGACCGGCTCCTCGGTGATGGCGCCGTCGACGATGCGATAGCTGCGCACCACCGGGTGGGTGTCCCGGAGGGACACCAGGACGTAGTGCCAGCCGGGATCTAGGGCCTGGGCCACGTCGGTAGGGGAGGGGTAGGCATCGGTATGGGTGTGCGAGTGGAAGACGCCCATGATGTCGGCCCCCAGCTTCTGGGCCTCCCGATCAATCGTCAGCATCACCTTGGGGTCGATCTCGTAGACCATGGCCGAGGCGGCGGCGTTGGCCGTGGGAAAGAGGTGGGTGGCCTCGTCGCCCCCGTAGGTGCCCACGAGCAGGCCGCAGGCCTCGTCGGGCAGACCGGTCAGGCAGTGCCCGATCATCTCCATGTACATGGCGTTGGTCAGGCGGAGCACGGTGTCAGGGTACCCTCGACCCCTATGGCCAGGGCGAAGAAGCAGATCGCCAAGCGGGAAGCTGCCCGCGAAGCGCAAGGGAGCGACCGCACGGTCGCCACCAATCGACGCGCCCGCCGGGAGTACGAGTTCATTGAGACGCTGGAAGCCGGCATTGTGCTGCAAGGCTCCGAGGTCAAGTCGCTCCGTGAGGGAAAAGCCCAGCTGACCGAGGCCTACGCCCGGGTCGACGGCGGCGAGATGTGGCTCTTCCAGATGCACATACCGCCCTGGCAGTACGCCACCAGCTTCGGGGCCCACGAACCCGACCGCAAGCGCAAGCTCCTGCTGCATCGCAAGCAGATCGACGAGTTGCAGGGCAAAACCCAACAGCAGTCACTGACCCTCATTCCGGTGAAGCTCTACTTCAAGGACGGTCGGGCCAAGGTGGAGATCGCCCTGGCCAAGGGACGCCACCTCTATGACAAACGGAATCTGCTCCAGACCCGGGACGCCGAGCGGGAAGCGGCCCGGGCCCAGAAGGAAGTCAACCAGTGGAGTGGGGCGTAGGTCGCTCACGTGCCAGGCTCGCTGAGCCGGGCGTAGACTGGGGCCCTGGTCAAAGTGGCCGGTGGAGATGTGCCCACTACATGGGGGTGATTGGATTCGACTTCGGTCGTTGATATAGGAGAAGCGAGCCGTGGTCTCCGGAACCACGTTAAAGAGCCGGAACCAAAAATAAATGCCGAGCCTCAGCTCGCACTCGCTGCTTAAGTAGCGACGTTCACCCGGTCTCAGCCCTATGGATCGGAACGTGGGCGCCATTCAGTAGGGCTTACCTAGCAGTGACGTCAACTAACCACTAGGGACATTCAGTTGAATACGGGGCGGCTCAACCGCCAGCAGTGATGCCGCCCCCGACAATCTTTTGCTGGCTGCGCTCGGAGAAGGCCTATTGAAGCTCTGAAGGACGCGGGTTCGAACCCCGCCACCTCCAAGAGGGGGTGTTCGTAAAAAAACACCCGAAACTGTGTAAAAAAGCGAGCCCCTTGTTGGAGGTGGCGAGCGAGGAAGTTTCTCGCCCGTCACCCCAGGGATTGTGACCGCCGGCCCTGAGGGGCCGGCGGTTGCGCGTCGCTCGCCTGTGCTCCATGGGACTCACCGTCCGTCAGAGCTCAGGAATTGCATAGATCCTCCAGCCGACCCCGTACGTCGTCTCGAGGTTCGATCTCGGCCGCAGCGGTCACGGCGGCACGCATCTCGGGCGAGAACGATCCGGGTCCCCATGCCGAGAGCGTTCTGATGGCCATGTTCCGGTTTCTCACCACCGGGCTTCGCAGACCGGTCTCGACAAGTTTCCACCCTCGGCCCGGGAATCGCCTTAGGCCCTGGAGGACGGAATCGAGTGCCCGGTGGGGTCCCCACTCCGGCCCGATACCCAAGGATTCAGCCGGCCCGCTGGCAATTTTCTCCAGAGGCAGGGCGATCTCTGCCAGTGCGATGACCTCATCGATTCGGCGCTCGTCGCAGAGCTCGAACACCCACTGCCAACTCTCTCTGAGCGGATCAGCCTGCAGTCGCTGCCACCGGTTCTCAAAGGTGTCGACCCCCAGGGACCTGGCAACTCGGTCGGCCACGTAGTAGCCGTAGCGGTCCTCCGAGGCCAGGCCCTCTACGGCGAGAGCCCTCCAGCTCTCCCAGGACTTGATGGCACGCGTGCGGTCGATCAGCTCTTGCCGCAAGTCTGCCGTCCAGCCCTTTTCCAGCCGACCGTCCCATCCCTCGTCGTCGGCCAAAAACCGTTCGATGTCGTCCACCGCGAGGAAATTGTGGAGGGACACAGCTTCACCGTTGAGCCGGCTGACCAAGAGGCGGATCGCCTCGGGTGCCTGCTCATAGTCATCGATGTCCTCGGCTGGGCCGCCGGCGATGAGGGCCGAGATGATGTCGCAGGCGGCATCGAGGAGGATCGGATCGCCCCCGGGACCTCCCAAAGCAGTGACCAGGCCCCCCGTCGTCGCTGCGATGAAGGCGAGGTACTCGTTCATGACGCCGTTTCGAAACCCCTCCCTCAGAATCCAGTCCTTCGTGTCGGAGCGCTCGGCGTCGCTCAACCGCCGGACGCACTGGATCCTGCCCCACCCTTCGACGCTCTTTGCCAGCTTCAGCAAGAAAGGCTCCGAATCAGGGTCAGAGTTCTTGATGGCCACCACCGCAAACAGGGTGAACTCCTCGTGACGTCCGAGCATCAGCAACAGGTCCCGTTCGGGGTCCCCCTTCAAGAGACCCAGGAGCGCCATGCCGAACTTCACCGGCTCTCGGTGTCGACCCTCCTTGGCAAGCCGAACACCAACGTGTCGGAGACCTGCCGCTGGCAACCCGTTCGATCGCACCATTCGCAGCACTGCGTCCAACGACGCCAGTACTTCAGATGTCCGGACCTTCTCGTACAGGCGGCCAACGTCAGTGGCCTTCGCTCCTGGTCGGGTCGCCTTGGCCAGCAGCCCGAACACATCGAGCACGAGCTGCTCATCACCAGCCGCTGGTCCGGCATGGAACCCGAACGCTCCGTCGAGACCACCGCTGATCCATGCCAGCTCGTCGCTCTTCGGCTGGGTGTCGGGCAGCGTGTCACCTCCCTCGGTGAGGCCGGGTCCAGCCGGGGGCAAGTGCGCGATGATGTGTTCGTAGATGGTGGTCTTGGGCTCAAGATCGGACTGAGCTGACCGCCACCTCATGGCGTATTGGCCGGCGGATCCGCCCGTAGCTGGTTGTAGGTCTCGCGCATCAGCTGCTTCTCGACCATGGCTGCCAAATCGGGCTTGGATTGCAGCAGCTCGTAGAGGCGCCGGTTGTGCTCCTCTTGGTCCAGGACCGCACCCCTGAATACAGGGCCGAACTCGAGGGCGTAGTTCTCCTCGCTGTTGGCCGTCGCATAGGTCTTGAGATCCTGACGGTCTAGGAGAGTCATCTTGATCTTCTCGACCTCAAGGCGGTCCCGCTCGTCGAGGTCGGCACCGAAGATCTCGTTGATCTGCTCGATGACTGTGCTCAGGTTGTCGAGGAGGGGATCGCCGGGACCGCCCGCGTGGCCCTCGCCAGGGAACGGCTTCTCCGGACTGACCTCGCCCGGCTGAAGGTCGACCTCCTCGGCGCCCCGATCGACCAACCGGAGGTGTGTCAGAACCACGTCAGTACCGAGGTCCAGCCCTCCGGACAATTGCGCCGGCAGGCATGCGGCGAGGGCCTTGGCGTAGACATAGAGCCGCTCGAGCTCGGGGTCGGTCCACGGCATGACCTGCGACAGGAACGAGTAAGCCCGGATGAATCGGTCAGAAGCGTCCCGAAACTCCGCCTGGTCATCGTCATCGAGGTCCTTGAAGCGGTCCACGGCCGGGTCGACATTTGCGTAGAGGGCTTTCAAGCTCCGCTTCGATGGGTCGATGCCAAAGAAGGCGTCGCTCGCAGCATTGATCTCGGCCACGTCGAGAATGCCAACACCCATCATGCGACCCTGGAGGTCGTAGAGGACGTTCGGGTTAGTGGACTCCGCGATGACGGCCTCGTAGTAGCGCTGGAACGCCGACTGGATGTCTTCGGCTTTATTGCGAAAATCGAGCACGAATGTAGAGGTCTTCCCCGGTGCGATGCGGTTGAGGCGCGACAGAGTCTGTACCGCGTTGAGACCCTTCAGCGGCTTGTCGACGAACATGGTGTGCAGGTACGGCTCGTCGAAGCCCGTCTGGAATTTCTCGGCCACGATGAGGATCTGGTAGTCCCCCGGCTTGAAAGGATCCGTACCCTTGAAGCGGGCCGCCGTCTGTGATTCGGCGAAACCGTTGAGCGAGCTCTCGGTGACTTCTCCCATAACATCGTCGTTGACCGTGCCCGAGAACGCCACTAACGCCTTCACATCTGTGATGTGGTTTTCAGCAATGTGAGCGTCAATGGCCGCTTTGTACTTGACCGCGGCGGGACGCGAGTCGGTGACCACCATGGCCTTGGCTCGCCCGCCGATCTCCTTCGCCGTGTGCTCGCGAAAGTGTTCGACGATGATCGCCGCCTTTTGCTTGATGAGCGCGGGGTTCCTCGCCACATAGCGCCGGATGGCCGAAGCGGCCTTGCGGACGTCCACCTCCTCATGGGCCGCTTGCTCTGAGGTTGCGGCAAGCTTGAAGTAGGTGTCGTAGGTGGCGTAGTTCTCCAGGACGTCGCGGATGAACTTCTCTTCGATGGCTTGACGCATCGTGTAGAGGTGGAAGGGGATCTTGATGCCCTCCGCGTTGGGGACTCCAAAGAGCTCGACCGTGCGAGCCTTGGGCGTTGCGGTAAAGGCGAAGAAGCTCAGGTTCGGCTGGCGTCCGCGTGCGGCCACAATGGCCGCGAGCGCCGCCTCAGCGTCCATCTCCCCTTCGCCTTCGCCCTCACCCTCTGATCCGCCTCCGCCGCCGGCGCCGAGGGCCTGCTTCAGCGCGTTCGCCGCATCCCCGGTCTGCGACGAGTGCGCCTCGTCCACGATGACCGCATAGGTGAACTTGGCGAGCTCGGCCTCCGCGATCTTGGTGATCACATAGGGAAATGTTTCGAGTGTCACTGTGATGATCTGGGCCATGCCGGTGAGGGCATCGGCTAACTCGGACGACTTCGAGCCGCTCTTGCCCTCCACCGAAACCATCGTGCCCTTCACGTCCTCGAACTGCCTCACCGTGGCCCGGAGCTGCTCGTCGAGGACCCGGCGATCGGTGACGACGATCACCTTGTTGAACACCTTGTGGTCAGCCGAGTCGTGGAGCAGTGAGAGCCGGTGTGCCAACCATCCGATGGAGTTGGACTTGCCCGACCCCGCAGAATGTTGGATCAAGTAGGAGTTCCCAGGGCCATTGGCCAGCGCATCCGCAGCCAGCTTGGTGACGGCGTCCCACTGGTGGAACCGCGGGAAGACCACCCGGCGGGGCTTGCCCTTGCCGTCCTGAAAGGACTCGACGAAGCGTCCCAAGATGTCGAGCCAGGCATCGTAGGACCAGACCCGCTCCCATAGGTAGGACGTGGAATACCCCTTGGGATTGGGTGGGTTGCCCTCGCCACAGGACATCTGGCCGGGGTTGCTACCGAGGTTGAAGGGTAGGAATTCCGTTGCCTTGTATGCCAGCTTCGTCGTCATGTAGGCGAGGTGGGGATCGACGGCGAAATGGACGAGCGCGCGCCGGCCAAGAAGCAACTCCTTAGGGTCGCGATCGCTCTCGTACTGCTCGATGGCATGGTCCACGGTCTGCCCGTTGAATGTGCTCTTCAGCTCCGCAGTCGCGACTGGTATCCCGTTCACGAACAGGGCGAGATCGAGCGAATTGGCATTGGCCAGGGAGTAATGGAGTTGCCGGGTGACGGTAAGTCGGTTCTTCGCGTAGAGTTCGGCGAGCGTCGCGTTCATGCCCGATGCTGGCTTGAAGTACACCAAGGCGAAGTTCACGCCCTGGTCCTTGATGCCGGTTCGCAAAACGTCGATTGTCCCGTGCTGGTCGAGCTCAGCGACAAGACGGGACAAGAACTTCTCCTGCGCCTTGCCAGCGTCTCCGCCGTAGCGGGTGTCGACGAATGAGTTCCACTTCTCACCCTGGGTGTTTCCGAGGAATGCGAAGAGTTCAGCTGTATCCACACCAGACTTCTTGTCGAAGTGGGAGTCCGCGCCCAACGAGTACCCACCGCTCGTTGTGAGCGATTCGACGATGTCTGACTCGAACTGGTGCTCCGTCACATGCGATGGCATCACGCCACCTCCCGTAACGCCTCAAGGCCACCAGTGACACCTGCGGTGATGAGAGCCTGTCGGTGCTCGCGCAGAAGTGAGTTCTGCTGGTTGTTCTCGAGTTTGAGTTCCTGTACGTCTCGCGCAGATTGATCTAGCACCTCGACCAAGCGTTTCTGCTCCAAGATGGGAGGAATGGGAACTTGGATGTCCCCGATCCGATCGACATTGGTGTTCAATTGAGTGTTCAAGGTGGCACCTCCGATAAGTTCGGTGCGGATCGCACGGACGAGCTGAAGGACGTAGTCGTCCGTCACGGCAGCGGAGCCCGATAGCGCAACGATGCTGTCGGGAAAGCAAGCATCAAAGCCCAGCCGTGCGATGTCTCCGATGTTCGCGGCGATGGCCATTACCAAGGTGCCCTTCTTAGCTAAACGACTGGCAGCAAGGCCGATTTCATTGAGCGACTGCGACCAAGTGATGATCTCTCCATTCACAGCTGAAACGATGTCTCCCGTCTGTATGAATGGATACGGTCCGTCATATAGGGCAGGGTCATTTCGAGGACGATGAGTGAATCGACCCCGAGCAATCGAGATGAACCGCTTGAGTCGTCCATAGTCCCACCCCGGGAACCCCAAACCCTCGGGACCCAGAAGTAGAGCTCGACGTTCTGCGAGCAACCTCTCTTCAAGCAGAACTATCTGTTGGTCCTGCTCCGCCAGAAGTTCATCGATTCGCGCAGTGGCTGAATCCAGGTACTTGGAGATCCGACGTTGCTCATCCATTGGAGGAACGGGCACGACGATGTCGCCAATGTCGGACGCGTTGACGGCGGGGTAGCTGACCCCCGTTGAGCGGGCAACGACCTCTTCGACGAATGGCGTACTCCGCAACCACCAATAGAGGAACCGCTGTTCTACAAGAGCTCCAGCCGTCACCGTGGCAAATCCCGTCGAGGCGACTACTGCACCATCCAAGTCCTCTAGTTGTGCAATGGCTCGGAGGTAGGTGCGGACGGTGGACACGATGAGATCTCCTCGATGAACAACTCGTCGAGCTCGGCTTGGTGCCTCCCCGAAGGTCAGTTCTTCGACATCCGAGATCCGTCCCAAGCTGTCGACTGACCCAATGTCGATGTAGCGAAAGGTGCTGTCTGGATCAGTCATCTCCGGCAACACCTCGCGATTCAGCTTCGCAACGTGCTTGAGTCGATAGGTCCGCCATCCTCTTGGGATGCTCAGCATTGCCGCTTGCGCCGGTGCAGCTTGATGCGCCAAGCCCGAGGTATTCACTCAGCCACCTCGGCGAGCAACCGTAAGATCCTTTGCTGACTTGCTTTGATGTCCGCATCGATTTCGTCTAGTGGTCGAGGCGGCACGTACGCATAGAAATGTCGGGTGAAAGGGAACTCGTACCCGAGCTTGGTCTTGCTCTCATCCACCCAAGCGTCCGGAGCAAAGGGCGTCACTTCACGGGCAATGAACTCGCTGACGTCCTCCCCTAGTGGCACACTCTCGGCATCCCGTAGGTCCGGATCGGGCACGAACGCGCCCTTCACCGTCAGTAGTGGATCCGCCTCCGGATCTCGTGTCATGCACTCAGACAGGACAGCCTTTCGAAGTGGAGCCGACGCCTTGGCCAGTTTGGCAAACAGCGGCTTCAGAGCCAGCTCCAACTCACTCAATGTTGCGTAAGAGTTGCCAGCGAGGGACTGCAGGCCGTCTGCCAACGTGACTGCCTCTGATTCATCGAGTGCCTGGACCGGCTTTAACTCAGCGACCGCGGCAACAGTCGCCTCGGAGACGTCGTAGCGAACACGGAGCGGGCGTTCCACGACCACCTTGCGGTAGCCGAAGGCTTCATTGGGCAGCACCCTTGAACTCTCGCCATCGATGCAGCCCTCGTACAGCCTTACGATCTCAGTGATATGCGCTGGCAGAAGCTCGTTGCGCTTGTTGCCTAGGCTCTTGCGCATTTTGGCGCAGAGTTCGCGGGCGTCGATCAACTGCACGTGGCCTCGACGCTCCGGACGCTTGCGGTTGGTAACCACCCAGACGTAGCTGTAGATGCCGGTGTTGTAGAAGAGCTGATCGGGCAAACCAATGATCGCCTCGAGCATGTCGTTCTCGATGATCCAGCGTCGAATCTCGCTCATGCCGGAGCCGGCGTCGCCGGAGAATAGTGGCGAGCCGTTGAAGACGACCCCGATGCGACTGCCCCCGTCCTCGATAGGTCGCATCTTCGAAATCATCTGCTGAAGAAAGAGGATCTGGCCATCCGAGGTGGACGGCAGACCTGCGCCGAAGCGTCCTGACATACCGAGCTGCGAATGCTCGCGCTTGAGGTCCTTTTCGATAGTCTTCCAGTCCTTGCCGAACGGCGGGTTGGCCAACATGTAGTCAAACCGCTCGCCGGCGAATTCGTCCTGGGTGAATGAATCACCGAACTCAATGCGGGACGCGTCCTGTCCCTTGAGCAGCATGTCGGAACGACACACGGCGTAGGACTCAGGCTGGATCTCCTGTCCGAATAGGTGGAGCTTGGCCGACGGATTGATTTCTCGCAGGTGCTCTTCGGCCACCGACAGCATGCCCCCGGTCCCGCAGGCGGGGTCGTAGACGGTAGCGATCTTGCCCTGGGTTAGCAGCTTGTCCTCGTCGGAGAACAAGATGTTCACCATCAGTTGAATGACCTCTCGGGGTGTGAAGTGCTCCCCTGCCTCCTCATTGGAGAGATCGGCTGTGACTCGAACAAGATCCTCGTAGATGTAGCCCATGTCGAGGTTGGAGACGACCTCGGGGTGCAGGTCGATGGCAGCAAAGCGCTGGACCACCATGTAGAGGATCCCAGCCTCGCCCATCTTGTCGACGTGGCGAGGTAGACCGAATTTCTCCAGAGCGTCGCGTGTGTTAGGCGAGAAACCGTTGATGAAGTCGTGCACGTTTGCCGTGATGTTGTGCTGGTCGCCCAACAAGTTGGCGAAACTGAACTTCGAGGTGTTGTAGAAGGGCTGCTTGGCAGTATGAGCCAGCAGATCGGCATGAGAGTCGAGTTCTCCTGAGATACTTGAGGCCTTCACCAGTACATCCTCCTTGGTGGGTTCAAGCACGCAGTCGAGTCGCCGCAGGACGCAGAAGGGCAAGATCACTTCCCCGTACTGGTGCCTCTTGTAGTGGTCTCGGAGGACTTCTTTGACCGACCATATAAAGGCGACCTTCTCGGAATGGCTATTCATCGTTTCCCCTCTTCTTTGGGTGGCCCATCAGGAAGTCTTTCATCAGAGAACGAAGTGGCTCTTGCCTTCAATCGCCTAAGCGCCGCTTGATTCAGCGTTGGTCCACTTTCCTGCTGCATCTCTTCACCGGAGAATGCCAGTGCGAACTCGACCCTCTGCAGTTCTTCCAACTCAGCTGCAACAGCTCGATGCGCCCGTATCGATTCGTTAAATGCCCGGTATCGTCCGCCTATGCGTCGCTGCTCGGTGAGCTGCGGTATGCGGACATCGAGGCCTTCGAGATCACCAAATGCGATGCGCTGGATGGTTGATCCTCGCGCGATCACACCAAGTCTTTGTTGACCCTCTGCGGAGCTCAGCCAGGCGCCTAGGTACCATGGCTCGACTTCCTCAGTTGACAGCACTCGAAGAGTGGCCGCCTGCTGTGAAGGAACGAACTCGGCGAGATCTTCGTGAACAACGAAGCACTCGCCAACCGTTCCACCTTCTACGGCGAGCAGCACGTCATTGACCAGTGCCGCGCCCACCGTAATCATCTCAGCGCGCCCCACAAACCTCCTTGGAGCATCTCCGTTGCGCAGGGCCGCGACCGAGAGGACGGGAACGTCTCCAGTCTTCGCTGTGCGGGTAGTAGGCATGCCTCGCACTAGTTCCACGCCTTCGATGGCTCCGAGCTTCTTCTGCGAGGCCGACATCACGACTGCTCCTGCAACAGGCGGATCAGTTGGGCATCAGTCTTCTTGCATGTGTCCAGCGAGTCGCCGAGTCGCCGGATCAGTTCCTGTTGCTGGTGAAGGAGCGCCGTCGTGTCAACAAGGACGGTGCTTGGCACCACGTAGCGTCGAGGACTCAGGTCAAAGGCATTCTCAGCAAGATCATCGTACTGGGCTGTCGAAGCAATCTCTGAGTTGGGAGACGTGCCGGAAGTCCAGTTACGATAAATTTCACCGATCGAGGCGATAAGGCCGGGCGCGAGCGACCTCTCCCTACCGACTCCCTCCAACTGGGCATCGTCGATGTTGATCATCAACGCAGGAGATGGCTTCCCGTCCACCGTGGGCCGGCCCTTCGCGAACACCAGCACAGCGCACCCGATAGAGGCGCCTGGGAGTAATCCGGGTGGAAGGCTGACCACGGCCTCGAGAAGTCCCGCCTTGATGATGCCTTGGAGCGTTCGGGCCGTCCGACCCTTCTCAAAGAGAATCTTCGGCGGCAGGGCAATGACAGCCTTACCTTCCGGCCCTAAGTGGTACAGGCAGTGCTGAATCCACGCCGTGCTTGCATCGCCCGTGGGCTCACCCCAGATCCAGCGTGGATCGTCGACAAGTGCGCTGGTCTCGGGAAGCCGTTGACCCCATGGTGGATCGCATACGACTCGGTCGAACTGGGCATCCGGGAAGAGGTCATAAAACAGGACGTTGTCCAACTTGATCGTCGCTTCAAGTCCATGAATCTTCAGGTTCAACTCGCAAATGCTCCTGATGTGGACGTTCGGCTCCTGACCGAAAAGAGCTGGGGGCAGAAAAGTATTGCTCGCCTCAGCCACTTCGATCAGTAACCGGCCAGCCCCGGCTGCCGGGTCGTAGAATGACGCACCAGGGCCACAAAGTTCCGTCATCAGAGAGCGAAGGCTCCTTGGGGTGGAGAACTTTCCGTGCCCCATGTGGCCATGTCCCTGGAGCAGTCTGTCGAGTACAAAATCCGCGGTATCCAAGATTCCGCCCTGATCGAGTGCGGACACACCCCTCACAACACCTTCAAGCCCCGCCACCGGCAGAGCCACTCGGGGCAAAAGGTCGGCTGCATCTCCGAGCCATTGATGGGCGGCCGATCGAACTTGATCTTCAAGCATCGCCGGCTCGGCGCCGGCGATACGAGACCAAGAGGCTTCGGGAAGTAGGCAACGCAAGGCCAACACAACCAACCACAGTTCCAAGACGACGTCTGGGTCGAACCCGCGAGCGAACTCCTCGTCGACTTGCCCGAACAACTGAGATCCAATTGGTGCAGTCGCCGTGATGCGACCTTTTGCCGCCAACCACCGGGCGATGAGCTCACGATCGTAGAGCGGACCTCTCTTGCCCCTGCTGTGCTCTTCAGGGAAGTCGTCCTCACGAGCCTTCCAGTTCCCCACAGTTGCCCGGGACTGTCCAGCCATGCGGGCGATGTCCGCCATTGAAACCAGTTGAACATTCGCTTTGTCGCTCATGCGGCCCCCTTGAGTGCGCTGACGGGCGGCGGCGTATCGCCGAGTGCGACCAAAACAACGCTGCGGGCCGCGCACTTCAAGCGCTTTGAGAGATGACCCTGAAGCGATACCACGGTTGTTTCGACTCCAAGTTCTGCGATTGCAGCAATGCTCTCGGTGAAAATCCCGTCGCCAGAGCAGATTGTCACTTTGCCGAACCGCTTCATCACGCGGAGGTCACTGAGTTCGCCCATAAGGGCCCGGTCCGCACCATCGATCCCAGATCGCCAGCGTCGCAGCGCCGCGGGGAACCCGAACGAGACGACGGCAGCCGCCCGATGACTACAAGCCACGACGCACTGTGCCTGTTCTAGGTCTGGGATGGCCGTCCGAAGCGCAGCCTTCACCTGATCCACGTCCAGAGCCGTTGGACTGGGCGTCCCGGCCATGTTTTCGATGTCGATGAGGACCAAGTGCCGGGGCCCGCTCTCCTGCTTGTGTGATCGCATGTTGACCAGTATAGATGTGTACGTGTGATTGTCAATACTTTTCGTCAACATCCCCTAACCGAACTTGAGACTGTCCTCGTACACAGCTAAGCTTTGGCCAGCTGACCAGGAGAAATGGACTTAACAATGGAGTGGCTATCCAAGACAAGGAGCTTTCGGACCTTGAGAGTGAAGTGCACCTCGGGTTGTCACAACCCTCCCTTAGCCTGTCTTTGTGATGGCTGAGGGACCAGAGGACGCAGAGAGACGATCGGCCATAGAGGCCGACTTCAGCGAGTAGAGGAAAGCGCCACCTACAGTTCTCAGGCACAGTTCGAGCAGACGAAACAGTGGCGAGGGATCAATCTCCTGCTCGGGTTGCCCGCCAGCCTCCTGGCCGCGGCATCCGGCGCCACGGCGCTGGCAGCTACAGCCGGGCGCATCACCGCCGGCATACTCGCCATTGCGGCAGCTGGATTCGGAGCTGTCCTCACCACGATCAACGCCTCTCACCACATGAACCAGGCATCGTCCGCTGCCAATGCGTACCTCGAGATACAGACCGCGGCCCGCCAAGCACGCGAGATTGATCTTCCGTACATGCCTCTGGATGATGCCCGCCAGATGTTGGCGGAACTCACTTCGCGGCGCGATGAGCAGAACAAGACGGCAGAGCCTCCCAATCGACGGTCGCGCAGGCGAGCTCAGGCGAACATCGACAGCGGCGGACAGTCGTACGCAGTGGACGAACCAAAGGAGCAGTGATGGCACTTACCGTGGCCCAAGGGTTCGACACCTTTCTCACGCGACTCGTCCCCCTCGAGACGCAGAGAAGCGCAGCGGCCTCTCACCGATCAAGTGTCGAGACTTCGTTGCGGAATGCGTTGGACGTTCAGCTCTTTAGGGAGGCGGGGTCCTTCAGCCATGGCACTGGTGTGCGGGGTCATTGCGACGTCGATTTGTTGGTCAGCCTCAAGGACAAGCCGGGTACCTCTGGCACCGCACTCGATCGCGTAAAAGGGGCGCTCTCGAAGAGTTTCCCGCACACCACGGTGCGGATCAGCCGACCGGCGGTGGTCGTGGAATTCAGCGCTGGCGCGGAAACCTGGGAGGTCATCCCGGGCTACCGGAAGAACGACAAAGATCCTGCCCTGTACGACATCCCAGGCGTAGGTGGAGTCGAGTGGATGGAATCAGCACCGCTTGAGCACCTTTCCTACGTCAACGACGTCAACAAAGAAGCGGCCATCGCCGGTGGGGCCAAGAAGCTCGCTCGCCTCGCCAAGGCGTGGAAGTACTACAACAACGTGCCGATGTCGTCTTTCTACCTCGAAATGCGTGCCGCCCAATACCTCTCTGGAGATAAGTCGTTTGTTCCCGTCTGTGACGTCTGCTTCTTGTTCGAGCACCTTGCCAAGATCAGTCTCGGTCCAATGAATGATCCCAAGGGTGTCACTACTCGCTTCTACGCCTGCTCAACAACGGCCAAGGCTGAGGATGCTTTGTCCAAGGTGAACACCGCCGCAACTAGGGCCCGGAAGGCACTCGATGCGTACCGGGCCGACAAGCCCGCCGAAGCCTTTAGTTACCTCAACCTGCTCTTCGGAGGGCAGTTCCCCGCTCGATAAAGGACTCCTGATGACGAAGTTGGTGGGTAGTCTCGACGGGTGTCGTGTTGGTTGGGTTTTGGTGACGACGCCGGCCGACGGCAACGGCACGTCCGAAGTGACGGTACTCACGGACCTGGCGCCCTTGATCGCCGATCTCGACTCCGGCCGACTCTCAGCCGCCGCCATCGACATTCCCATTGGCCTCTCGCCCACCGATTCTCGGCCTTGTGACTTCGAAGCTCGAAAGCTGATCGGAGACCGCAGAAGCTCGGTGTTCCCAGCACCCGTCCGTGGCGTGCTCGACGCCCAATCCTACGAAGTGGCCTGTGAGAAGTCCCGGTCGATTTCAGGCAAGGCAATCTCGAAGCAGGCCTTCGCCATCCTCCCCAAGATCAGGGAGGTAGACCAGCTCCTCACACCCGAGCGTCAGCAATCCTTCGTCGAAGTGCACCCAGAAGTGAGCTTCACCATCTTGGTCGGAAGGCCCATGAGCCATCACAAGAGGAGGCCCAACGGTCGAGCCGAGCGACTCGCCGCGCTGCGGACCGTGTTCGATGACGTTGACCATTACGCCGGCCAGCGGTTCCCGGGCACTCAGCCAGACGATGTGCTCGATGCATTCGTGGCCGCCTGGAGCGCGCGGCGCTGGGCGACCCGCACTCACCGCCAACTCGGGGGAGACCTCGATGGCCGCGGTCTGAGGATGGAGATGATCGCCTAACCCACCTGCACTGCCTCCCGTCGCCTTCAGTCAACCAGCTTCCGGAATGTCAGGTTCACCCGGGTACCAACGTGTCCCTCTGACTTTCGAGCGGGCGGCACGGTGTGCTTCCACCTCGTCTGGGTCTCGCCGGCCATGACCAAGAGGCTGCCGTGTGGCAGCACCATCTCAACCTTGTCGCTGTGGTTGTCGTTGAGCTGCAAGGTGAAGCGGCGTTCCGCCCCGAGGCTGACCGACGCGATGATCGGGTACGGGCCGAACACCTTCTCGTTGTCGGCGTGATAGCCGACCGTGTCCACACCGCCGCGGTAGAGATTGCCCAACACGCCATTTGGCCGCGGGACGACATGGCTCACGCGCTCTCGGACGGCTTCGAGCGTTGGTGACCACGGTGCGGGCTCATGAATGACGCCCGAGTATTTGTACGCCACGTCGCCACTCCAAGCGGTAAGACGAGGCACCGGGTGCACCTTGCCGTACAGCTTCACGTGCTTCTGCTCCCATGGCAGCTCGACGAGCAGTTGCCCCAGGGTGCGATCGGCCTCATGGGGGGTCAGGAACTGCGGCACGAGATAGGCCTCGCCGCCAAAAGGCAGCAGGTTGGTCCCAAGAAGCGGGTTGGTCAATGGTGGTGGAACTGGTATGTGCATGATCCAATGGTTTGCGGTATCAACCTGGGCGCAGTCGCCCCGACACAGGCTGCTGCCCCGCAGCTGGTTGAGGGTGCTGCCAGGCCAATGCAGCCACGATCATTGTGACCTGTTTCAAAGGGAGTGCCGGGATGGAAGGGAGCACCACTTTCGCCTTCGCAGCGTCCACAACGCCCCGATTGGGGCAGGAGGTAGGTGCACAATGGGACAGGCCGAACGAGGCAGCGAAATGGGCTCTCAGGCAAGGGAACCACGCAGGTCGGCTCCGCAACCTGGATCCAGTCACCGGAGAGGCGCTCGCCTCCTCGAGGAGAAGGGTCTCTGGATCGAGGAACTGCTCATCGAGGACTCAGAGGTCGCCCTCGAGGCCTCTCGGTGGACAAGCGGGCGCCGAGGGGAACTGGCCGGGCCCGAAGTCACTGCCTCCGCGGATCTCGCGCCTTTCGTCAGGACTGCGGTTGCCGTCGGGGCCCGGGTACTGGCGTCCACGGCCGATTCGAGCAGCGTCACCGCACTCTCAGGGACGGTGGCACAGTTGGCTGAGAGGGCAGAGACGGCCGGCCAGGCCATGATCACCGATGCCCAACGTGCCGCGTCCGCCACAGTCGAGCTGACGGTCGCCGCAACGAAAGCAGCCACTGAAGAGACCGGCAAGATCATCGACAGCGCCAGCAAGACGGTCAGCGTCGAGATGGCACGATCGGTCAAGGGTGGCGTAGAGGCGGTCGAACGCGAGCTCGAGCGCTTGCTCGGAGGCGAGAGGGCGCCCGTCATCGAATCAATCAAGGGCATCGTGTCCAAAGCCATGGCCGATGCTCAGATGGCTTGGCAGAGCACCCTGACCACGACGCTCAGCGAGGTCGCCAAGACGTTGGACGTCTCCAATGAGGCCAGCCCGCTTCGGGCCCTCGAGCGCCGCCTCTTCGAGCAGCAGCGCATCTCGCACAACGAGATCGCCGGACGTCTCGAGCGCGTTCAAGAGATGGTCGGCACCACCATCGGGGCGGCCCAGACGGCCGCGGCGGTCGCCGTCATCGAGGCCCACTCCCCCGGCAAGGGCCTGCCCTTCGAAGCGGCGATCGGCGCCGCGGCCGAGGTCGTGGCGGCGGGAATGGGTGCCAGCTACACCGCCACCGCCAACTCGGTTGGCGCACTCAAAGGTTCCAAGAAAGGTGACGGGATCTTCGAGGTCTCACTGGCCGAGCCCGGCGACCGCTGCGCCCGGGTGGTCATCGAGTGCACCACCGGCGGGGCGCGCAACTGGGCCGACTACCTGGACCAGGCCGAGCGCAACCGCCAGGCCCAGGCCTCATTGGGCGTGGTGGCGCGGCGCGACCTGGTGCCTGGTGGTGAGATGCTGGCCGTCCTGGCGCCTAATCGGATCGTCATGGCCTATGACCCGGCCTCGGATGAACCAGCCCTGTTCCGAAGCGCCCTCCTACTCCTCTCGGTCCAGGCCCAGCGCCAGCTGACCGATGGCCGGACAGGCGACCTCGGGGCGGTCGACACCAAGCTGGCCGAGGCCAAGCGGTCCCTCCTGGTGATGCAAGAGCTGATGAAAACCGCCATGAGCGTGCGCACCGGCGCCAGCAAGGTGGTGACCGGACTCGAATCGCTCCACGCCACGCTCACACTGTGCCTCGAGCAAGCCCAGGGCGCATTGCGCAACTTGAGTCGCCAAGCTGCCTAGAGGTTCACACCGGGCAGCGCTCACCCGTTCAACGACCGATGCGCCACCCTCATCTGGGTGGCGCATCGGGTGGGGGTTAGGCGGCCAGTGCCCCGTCGGGGCCGCCAGCGGCATCGAGCACGCCGACCAAGAGCCACATGAGCTCGATGGCCAGTTCGCCCGCCTGGACCAGGACTGCGGTGCCTGCTGCATCACCTTCGCGGGGTAGACGACCCATCCACGATTCAGCCTCAAGGGCGGCATTCCAGACGGCCTTGAGGGCACGGTGGGCGTCTCTTGGGCCGACATCTTCTGCGCCCATGACCATGGCGTATTGGCGGATCAACATGCCCAATTTGGTCAGGGCCCGAGAGAGCCCTATGCGAGAGCGCACACCTTCTGCGTCTCGTGGGTGCGTCATGAGGTCTGGCGCGATAGCCATTCCTTCTCCTTTCGTTGCAAGGTCGGCGATCTCGTCGACCCTGCCTACCGTCTGCGCGGCGGCGCCTGGCCCAAGGTTCTTGAGTAAATACCTCTCCATTTACGGATCCGCCGCGCTCCGAACTGGTGAGAAGTGGCACTTGGTGCTCACAATCGGGCCGCCGCGGTGGTTGGCCCCGCCCCGTGGAGGGACCCATTTGCGCATGACCGGCTGCTTCGGACTATGTGGGGATGCACACCCCACCTCAACCCCCAGTTGTTCACATTCCGCCAGCCGTACACACCTTTGTGGCGGCGTATCGGTGTTCGGCCCTAACGAATGACCAGAATGAAGCCCTGCTCCCCCGGGTACGTGAGCTGACCCTGGGTGTAGGTCCCGCCACGGCCAAAGAAGCCCAGAAGATCCTCTTCGCCACCTGCCTGTTCGCCAAGGACATGGAACACCTCGATGGCACGCTTGACGACCACCTCTGTGAGAAGAACGTGGCCCACTGGTCCCGCAACATCGACCGGGCCGCCAACGACGGCACCAAGAATCACTACCTGCGCTGGATCAACTGCGTCCTGCGGGCCCGCAACGGGCTGCCCGCTCATCTGAAAGGAACCGGCCGAAAGCCCACTGCTGGCCTTCCTTACCAGCGAGCCCTGGTGGGGGCGGCCGTGGCCTCGTTGGACGGCACTCCCGCCGCGGCGGCGATCGTGGCCGGCGTCAGCTTTGGCGTCATCCCGCCGATGTCAGCTGGAGCGCACTTGGAGAAGATCGACGGCGAGATCGTCCTGATGATGGCCGATGGATCAACCCGCCCTCGACTGCCTCAGAGGCCGGCAGTTTCGGATTCCCTCTGCGGCCACGTGCTCGACAAGGCCGCTTGGACCGCGGCCCGGGCCGGGTTCGCCGCCCACGGAGAGTCCCTCACGGCGCCGCGCCTTCGGCTCACCTTTGCCGTCCCTGCCCTGAGGCTCGACCTACCTGCCGCGCTGGTGATCCGAACCTTTGGCCTGGGCTACGCCGTGGTCGATGCCGCCACCCGCCATCTTGAAGGCGTGCTCCCTGAGCCGGCGCTTGTGTTGCAGCGAGGGCCTGTAACGGGGTGACTGCGCCGACCGGCCGCCCCGGCACGGTTCGATGCGGCCGGCGAAGAGCGGGCCAGACCAAGGAAAACCGAATGACCAAGAAACGACCATCACGAGCAGCGGTACAGCGGGCAACGGCTCAAGCAGTTGCCCGCGCGACTCAGGTCCCGGTCCTCTCCACTAAAGCCAAGGAGATCCTCGACCGCTACCGACCCACCTCCCTCTCAGAGGAGACCTGGGCCGCCGTGGCACCGGTGCACCGCCACATCTTGGAGCGGTGCGGCATGGGGGATGAGAGCATTCGCAAGCGTTGTCATGAGCTGGCCCGCTATCTCGCCTTTCGTTCCGAACAGGGGCTCTCGCTCCAAGTGATCGACGCGCTGGACTTCGGCGCCATCGATGACTACTACGCCCGCGGCATGGCCGATTATGAACTGCGCAGCCGCAACGACCTGCGCAGCCGGCTGCGCTCCTTGGCCAAGGCCGTCAATCCCAGCGGTGCGCCGGCGGGCGTCATCCCATTGGGACACCAAGTAGCCAAGCCTGGCTACTCGCGTAAAGAGGAGACTGCCATCAAGAGAACCGCGCTGCACCAACGGCGACCGGTGCCCCGACGCAACATGTGCGTAATCGTCGGGTTCTCCGGCGGCGCCGGGCTGGACTCAACCGAGATCAAGCTCCTCCGGCCCCATCACGTCTTCGACCTCGGCCAAGATGGCATTCGGGTCGATGTGCCCGGCAAGCGGGCCCGCTCGGTCATGGTGCGCCGGGACTACGAAGCCATCGTCCGGATGGCCGTTGCGAACCGCAAGCCCAACGAACTGCTCGCCGGATCAGAGGGCAGTGCTCACAACATCTGCGCCGCCATCGTCGAGCGGGCCGAAATCTTCGGCGACGTCCCCCACATAGAGGTGTCCCGGCTGCGCTCGACTTGGCTCACGTGGCTGCTCTTGCAACGCGTGCCGCTCAATGTCATTTTGCAGGCCGCGGGGCTCCAGTCGGCGCGCACCCTGTGCGAGCTGATCAGCCAGCTCCCCGAGACGACGTTGCCGCTGCACATCTTGCGGGGAGGCGGACAATGAGCATCCCACGAAGCGACGTCGAGATGGTCCAACACATCATGGCCAAATCCAACATGATGGGCATCCTCGAGGACGGAATGCGCCGCAATCCTCGCGGCCTGAAATCCAACCGCAAGCCGCTGGAGCTTTTCTTCCTCGGCTCGTTCTTGAGCGTGATGCATGGCCACGGCTTCAAAGTGACCGCAATTCACAAGACCTTGACGACTGAGCTACCGGTCGACATCCAGTTCGAGCTCGGGGTCATTGAGCGCAACATCGACAGCGACGGACCCCACATCGAGCTGATGACCCGCCACGAGCTCTACAACGCTGTGCGGGTCCTCAAGAAGCAGTTCGCCTACGGATTCGGCTCGGCGCCAGAACTCGACGATGTCGAACGCCGTCGGCGCCATCGGGTCATCTGCGACGTCACCGATGCGCTCTGCGACGTCTTCATCGATCCCACCATCACGGCGGACGGTGAGGGATTCCCCAGCGTCATCACCGCCCTCGACGCCACCGGCTACTGGTCATGGGGCAAGGGCAAGTACGACCGCCACGTCGTTGGGGAGAAGGACGAAGACGCCGAATCTGGCGAGGACACCGCGGACACGAGTGGAGCCGACCCAGCGGCCATTCCAGCTGCGGACGAGCCAACCGAAGTTCAAGAACAACCTGCCGATCGAGAAGCGGCCGACGCAGACACTGATGAGGCCGTTGCAGAGGGTCAAGAGGGCGCAGAGAACGACGAGGCTGCAGAGGGTCAAGAGGCCGTAGAGACCGACGAATCCGCAGGCTACGACCCTGACGCCCAACCGGGTGCCAAAACGCATAAGAGCGGCCGCAAGGAAAACTTCTTCGGCTACCACGAGCACACGCTGGTGCGGGTGCCGCAGGTCACCTATGAGGGAGAGGGCAAGGGCAGACAAAAGGTGGCCGAATCTGAGCCGGCGCTGATCAGCCGCTTCGAACTCACGCCAGCCAGCTACGACGTCGTTGATGTGAGCCTGTCACTCATTGATCGTCTGCGAGCACGTATCACCGACCTGCTGGTCGACAAGCATTACAGCTACAAGAAGTTGGTGCGCTGGAAGAATGAGCTCTCCCGGCGCGGCATCAAACAGCATCTTGATCTGCGCGACGATGAGCATGGCGCCATCTACGCCGACGGGGTCATCTACCTCGACGGGCAGCCGTTCTGCCAGCACATGCCACTGTCGCTGCACGACCTCAGAGTCCCTGGGCCCAATGCCACGTTCGAGGAGAAGCAGGAGTCCTGGGCTCGCTTCGCCCTGCGTGAGTCCTACGCCCTGATCTACAAGGTCCGACCCGACGGAGACGGCAAGATGATCGGCGTCTGCCCCGCGCTCAAGGGCGTGATGGGTTGCCCGCGGCGAGCCGGCACGGTGGAGGCAGCCAATGCGGTTGGGTTAGCGAGCGTCAACATCATCCCCGGCATCGATGATGACGATCACCCCGCCGTGTGCACGCAGACCGCGGTGACCCTGCACCTCCCAGCCAAGGTGCATAAGTCCAATCAGTACTACCTGTGGGGTTCGAAGGATTGGGACGAGTACTACGGCAAGCGCACCTATGTCGAAGGCTCCTACGGGAACCGCAAGAACGACGGTACCGAAGACGTACGGCGAGGCTACTCGCGCTTTCCCGGCATCATGATGGCCAACCTCGGAGCGGGCATCGCCGTGGTCTCGTACAACCTGCGGATGACGCGCAACTGGCACGAGCGGACGGCCGGGGGCAACCCCTTCCATCCGCTCCTGGCCGAGCCCACCCCCGACTACGGGTTCATGATGCTGAGCGAGGCTGAGCGCGATGCGGTGATCGAGAGCCGCCGCGATCTTCCGGCGGCGGCTTGAGACCAAGGGTGGCTGACCGCTCTTGGTGCCCCTCTTCACCAAAGAGGGGCACAGGCCCACAGCGCTTCTTGGGCCATGTTTGGCGCGACTGCCCGGGCCCACTGGCCCGGAACGATCAGGTCGCGGGGACAATCCAGTCCCTCAACAACAAAGGAGCAAGCAGTGACACAAACCCTGTTTCATGCCTACGAGACCCCGGTAGACACTCTCGTGAAGTTTTTCGACTTCGACCACGAAATGAGCGACTTCGAACTGCTCTTCATGGGACGCGTCTACGTGAACGGGCTCCCATCGTCGGAAATGGCCTCGACCTGGGCCGGATTGGCCGATTGCCTCGTCGAGCGGATGGACCCCGAGCTGGCCACGCTGTGCAGCAATCTGGCCAAGAAGTTCCTCGAAGTCGTAGAGGTGGCTGAGCTTGAGCCCGGCGTCATCGAGTTTGCCTACTCCGAGGATGCGACGCTCCTCGTTCATTTCAAGCTGGCGCCGAGTACTTCGTAGCGAGGTGCTGGTGGCCGCTGGTCACCACAAATGAGGGCCGGCCCGACGGGGTCGGCCCTTTTTCGTTGCATACCTCCATAGTGCGGCCCCTCGCCCATCGCCAGTACGAAAGTTCAGGCGCCGCCCGACAAGGACAGCAACCAGGCTGTCGGCGGCGGCCCCGGCGTGTGTTGGGGCCAGAGTGGCGATCTTGGCCAGCCGATTGAGCCCCTGAGATCGGGCCGGCTCGACCGCCTGTTTGGATCGACTGCCTGGGGCCCGCGTGAGCTGACCGTAAAAGGGCGGCGTCGGGAACAACCCCGGCCCGACCTAGAGAAAGGCAAGGCAACACCATGCAAGAGAGCACCACGATAGAGATGCTGGCCGCGGTCATCACCAAGACCTCGGGCACGACCAGTTACAAGACAGAGCTGCGCTCGACAGCGGAGATCCTCTGCTTTCGTTCGGCGGGCTGGGGCGACTTGTACCCGCAGCGATCTGCCGTTGAGGCGTCATGGGAAGACGCTGGATGGCTTGAGCGCTATGCAGCCCGGCGGTACCGTCCGACCCAGCTGGCACACGGCTCGGCCCGGCACAATTACCGCCAAATGGCCTACGCAGACGCTGGGGATGCCGCATGAGGCAGTGCACGCCAGATCAGATCAGAGCGAAAGCGCTAACGCCCTGCACTCGGCGAAGGCGAGCAAATGACAGCGGCCGTGCCCCTCGGGAGCGTGGCCGCTGTCGCGTTGCGACATCAGCATGACAATGGGAAAGCCCCTCGCTGCATGAAAACGCGGCGGCCGGCGAGCAGCCTGCGTACGTAGACTTGACACCGGCACCGCGGCGGTTATGAGGCGGTGGTCACGAAAGGACAGACATGCCTTGCTTGGCACCAGCGCTGCTTCAGGCGGGGGCTGCTGGCACATTGACCAACTCCCTTGCCACCTATCCCGCCGAGTACGACGAGATCTTCTGGGAGATTCACGACAGACTCCTCACGCAGGGACATGCAACAAAGCTCGACCTCGGCGGGCTGGTGTTCTGGAAGCACATTCAAAATGCGCCCTGGATGACCGATCTCAATGGGATTCCCGACATCCAAGTGACGGCGGCATCGGCGGCCGCCTTCGCGCCCAACCTGACTGATTCGCAGCGAATAGCTGCCCTCGCCCCACTACCCGGCTACCGCGCCGGCGGCGCATTCACCTCCGTCGTGCTGACGGCATGGAACCCTGATCAGTACGGCGTCTTCGACAAACTCGTCTACGCCCACTTCCCAACAGTGATTGACGCTCGTTGCGCCTGTGATTGGACCTACCTTCCCGAGTACTTCGACCACCTACGGCGTCTGGCCCAAGAGCTCACTGTTCCGACTGGAGTCGCCTGGACTCCGCGTCGGGTCGATATGGCCCTGCTCATGCTCTAGCTGGGTGATGACCAAGAAAAGCGTGGCGGCGGCGTTACGTCCCCCGGCACTCGGCCACGGAAGGCCGAGAGAATGCGCCAAAGCGAACGAGGCGGCATCATATGTACGTGACGAGCATCTCCCCCGACCCCGAGGAAGTCGATCCGGCCGACATCGGCGACGTCTCCGAGGAGGGCTGGGAAGACGGGATGCTCGGCGCCATCAATTTCGATGGGCTCAATTCCACGGAGTTCGAAGAGTTCTGCTTCGACCTCATGTCGGAGACTGACTTCGTGAACGTCGATTGGCGAAAGGGGACGCCGAAGGATGCTTCACCGGCAGATCGTGGTCGCGACATCGTGGCCCAGCTCCCGCGAATTGACGTAGACGGTCACCAGTACCTTGAAACTTGGTTCGTCGACTGCAAGCACTACGAGAGAGGCGTGCCGCCCGACGCACTCCAGGGCACGATCACCTGGGCCCAGGCTGAGCGACCTGCGACGGTCCTGTTCATTGCGTCTGGCTACTTCGCCAATGGCGCCAAGGACTGGATTGCTCAGTACGAAGCGAACTCACACCCACCCTTCCGGATCCGAACCTGGGAGATGCCGCAACTGAGGCGTCTAGTCGCTGAACACCTGGATGTTGCCTTCAGGCACGACGTCCAGACAGAGACGCTGCGCCGAGTATCCGACATTCTCGCCGTCGAGGCCGAGTTATTCGATCGCCTGTGGTACGGCCGCAAGCCGCATCGTGATGACCCCGATCCGGAGGACTGGAAGCCCGAGATCGTCGCGGGTATGCGCGCTGCGCAGCGCGAGGTTGAGGAGAAGTACGGCATCGAACTTCTCGAAAAGGACGTTGAGAGCGACTGGGCCTGGGGCTTCCTCTCAGGCAAGGTCTCGGCGATCCGATGGGTCCTTGGGTACGAATGGGACATGCTGGATAGTTAACCGGGGCTTCATTGCGGCAATCCGGGACCGACACTGTGACTATGGACACAAGACAGAGGGTCATTTCCTGCGTTGTCCCTGGTGAGAAGGCCAAGGTGAGGACGTGGGACCAAATCGATTTCCGGCTGGGAAAGGACGCCTTCCCGGCCCCGCCGCCACAGCCCGCCACCAGGGGAAATGCTTTTGTGCAAACACCCCAAGAGTCATCAGGAGACATCGTGATGGCTGTTGGAGGTGTACCGATGCCCTCGTACTGGTGTCGCGGGGATCCCAGATGTCGTATCCCTATCGAGCCTCACTCCGAGCGGATGCATTGGATTCGTTCGGTTTGGTGGTCTGGACAGTGGCCTCGCTGATATTCGCCGGCCATTCACCTCCAGCCAGCGCCTTCATGAGTCGAACTGACCAGCGACGCCAGATTGGTAGGAACTCTGCGCCCGTCACGCGATCGGGCGCCTCGAGCTTCAGTGTCTCAAGATCCTCCTGAATGGTATTGAACAGAAGGTGGGTCTCGACCACGAGAGCTCTTTCCTCCGAGCAGATGGCAGTATGACTCCAGCGAAAGAGCGCATTGACAATCCTGAGTAACGCTGGCCAGTCGGGGTGCAGATAAGCCGATGGTTTTAGGAACGCGGATAGCGCCGGCTCATCAACTAGTGAAAAGTAGAGGCGATTGCCGATCTGCTTCGATTGAAGAACGCCAGCTCGTGTCAGCGAATCGCACGCCTCTGCCACATTTCGCTTTGTGTAATTCGCCTGGACAGCAAGCATCGCCGCGGTTGATCGCTCCCGAGTGAATAACAGGTAGCGGAGTACCTCGGTTCGAGCGCTCAAACCGAAGATCGAACGCATGCGCAGATAGATCATGGATGGATCAGAAAGCGGACGCAGCGAAGACCTACCCGTTCTCGCAAACTTTCGCTCGCTACTTGGCTGCGGCCATTTGGCTGCACCCGAGTACCGATTCACGGTGGCGGCGAACTGGCCCCAAGCATTGGTCTGTTCGATCTCGTTGTCATTCAATAGATTGCGGAGTCTCGCTGCCGACACGTGTCGCCAGTTGTCGCTACACCAGTCGATCACCTCATCCCGCAGACGCGGTTCCGTAGCCATGACTGATGGTGAAAAGACAATTAGCGGTTCGGGGTCGATCGCCCAGTCTTCGTGGGTCCGTCCCCAACCAGAAACGCCAAGCTCCGACCACACGCCCCAGTAGAACCTCTGGACCTCTCGTTGCAGAGCCTCTCCCGCCCTTTTATCCAAGTTCGACATCGGACACCTCAACGCCGAGACTTACCAGACACCTCACCAGTTCGCCACCAAATCCCTCTGACGGGTCGTGCGTCACCGTCCACTTCGCTGCAAAGATCAATTCGTCTCGTGTGGGCCCCAAGGCTTTCAGGTCCATGTAGTGCTTGTCCTCGGTTCCCCAGACTTGGCCGCCAAACTGATCAACGGCGGCGTAGAGCTTGAAACAGATCTGATCCTCTCGTGACGGTAGGTACAGACAGAGTCCTCCGTACTGCCTCATCACTAGCCGGCTTTCCCAGTCATTGGGCAAACCGAAGTCCATCAGCATGGAAGGGCCTGTATTGAGCCAACGATCGCCGAGTCCGAGCGCCTCCCCCACTTGCATCGCCGCTGATTCGAGGGGCTCAGGAAGGGACTCCAACTTGTGGAAGGCGCCGCTCTGCAGCAGGGCGATGATGTCGACATCGCCCGTAGGGCGGTCGATGAGGCCGAGTAACAGCAGCCCACTGCCTCCAATGGCAAGCAGCTCAAACGGGGTCCGACGCTCTTGAAGAACGGCTCCAAGTGTTTCGAGCGCCTCCTCAAGCGCGTTCAGCTGGAAATCCATATCGAGCATTCTAAATGCTCTAACCAAGAAAGTAAACCTCTTGATTCAGGCATTTTAAATACTCGATTAGGCGGGCCTCCCGCTGATCGGTGCCAGTCAAATGGCTGATCGGAGTCCGTTAGCACCATCACAAGGACACCAACCGCCCTTGGAGCAGCACTGGCCCTCAACCCATACGTTGGTTCGCGCACTACTCGGGATGAGCCGTTCTCCGGCTACTGGCCACGCGAATGACTCCTACGACACCGTGCAGATGACTGGCACGGTGGTTCCGGGGACAACCGTGACCGTGATCACCGCAGACGAGGGTTCATCGACCACTCCTTGTCCCGTGCAGGTGAGATTGGCACTCACTTCGTCAATCCTGAGCGTTCCCGCCGCCAGTTGGTCGACGTCCTGGAAGCCTTCAGATGTCAGGGGTGCTGTTTCAAGGCCTGCGAACTGGTCGAGGCCCGGCAGATAGAGATTGTCTATCGGCAGACTCTGATCCGTGACGGGATTTCCACTCGAATCTACGAACTGAATGTCGACGTTGCCGCCAGTGTTCAGTACGAAGTCCGTGGTCTGGCCGCACGGTACCGGCGCGGCGCTGTCTGCGTCAGTGGCGCCGCCGGAGAAGGAATAGCCGGCTCCTGAAGATGTGGGAGGAGGACCGTAGTTCGTACTGTCCGACCCGTAGGTAATGCCGCCGCCTGAGTCCCGCTGAATCGGCAAGAGCCATTCCGAGGCCACCAAAGGTTCCGAAGCACAGGGAATTGAATATTGCCCCTGAGCGTTTGTGACCGCCACATCGAGCGAGTTGAGGCCAACGACATAGGCCCCCGACACCGGATCGCCCGATGCGTCCCGTACGGTGCCCGTGATCACAGTGGGGATTGGCACCGTGGTCGGGGCGGCGATGCTGACCGGAGTCCTAGGAGTCGTCGGAAGAGGTGCCGTTGTGGCGGGTGTCATTGCCGGGGGCGGAGGGGTGATCGGGGTAGTGCCGGGAATGGCCGCAATTTCTGCGACCAGTTGACTCTGCGCCAGATGCGGCGACTTAGCGGCAGGTCGAGACACGAACAATGTCAGCAATCCGATGGCCAGGGCAACAGTCACCGCCACAAGTCCCACCCGAACCATGACACGCGCTCCACTGACTTTCTGACCCGATTCGATTTCAGAGTTGCTTTCCTGCTGGGATGTCGCCGCCTTCAACATTGCACTTCTCCTTGACTGTCGCCTCACCACTTCGTATGGCCTCCCCGCATAGTGAAGGATCCACCCACGAAGGGCTATGGGGAGACCTCCCCTTCCCGTTGATCAGGCCCATCCCAGCTGAACCAGAGCAGCCAGGAGTTTCGGTCCCAACAGGCCACCACGAGGACTTTTGGCGCTGCGCCGATACCCTCGCATCGTTTAAGTATCCGACGTGCCCAATTGGAGCATCACCCTCCCCTCAGGGTGGCGACTGTGCCTCAGCCCGGCAGAAACGAGGGGTCGAGAGAACCACGCGATACTCGTGTGTTCCGGTCCTTCCGTGCCACACGCTGACGATTCGGCTCCGGAAGCATCGACAAGCATGGTCGTGTCGGTAGTTGAGGTTCTAAGAAAAGCGAGAGTGGTGGAACAACACAACAGCACCGATGACTCCTCCGTCGAGGAACTGCGCCAGCGATACCGGGAGGAGCAGCAGAAGCGCATCCGCTCCGACGGCATGGCCCAGTGGCGTGAATTGGGAGAGGAGCTGGATCGAGACCCCTTTGCCGAGCCTGGCTTTACGCGGAACCCGGTCATAGAGGAGACCACCGTCGTGATCGTGGGGGGTGGTTTCGCTGGGATGCTGACGGCAATCGACCTCATCAAACACGGCATCCGCGATATGCGCATCATCGAAAAGGCGGGAGATTTCGGTGGCACCTGGTACTGGAACCGGTACCCCGGCTGTATGTGCGACGTCGAGTCGTACGTGTACATGCCACTCCTTGAGGAAACGGGCTTCATGCCGACGGAGCGCTACGCCAGCGCGCCCGAGATTTTCGAGTACTCCAAGTTGCTGGCCCGAACGTTCGACCTCTACCCGCGTGCCCTTTTTCAAACCGATGTCACGGGTGCAGAGTGGGACGAGACCGCACTGCGCTGGGAGGTCTCCACCAGCCGCGACGACCGCCTGTCGGCTCGCTTCGTGGTGTTGGCCGGAGGCATCCTGCACAAAGCCAAACTGCCCGGGATCTCGGGGATTGACGACTTCAAGGGCAAGGCCTTCCACACCAGTCGCTGGGACTACGGCTACACGGGTGGTGGCCCAACCGAGCCGATGGATCGGCTGGCCGATAAGCGCGTTGGCATCATCGGTACCGGTGCCACGGCCGTCCAAGTTGTGCCGCAGATCGCCCGCGTGGCGAAGGAGGTCTACGTCTTCCAGCGGACTCCGGGAGCGGTGGGGGTCCGGGGCCAGCGGCCCACGGACGAAGAGTGGTTCCGAGGCCTTGAGCCGGGCTGGCAGCAAGAGCGGATCGTGAACTTCACCCAGGCGGTGACCGGCGCCCAGCCCGAAGTGGATCTGGTGGGGGACGGCTGGACCGAGGTGATGTGGGTCGACACCCAGAAAACCTCGGAGTCAGAGGAAGCGGCGGAAGAACTTGAGCGGGCCGACTTCGAGACCATGGAGGCGATTCGACGGCGGGTGGCCGACATCGTGGAGGACCTCGACACGGCCGAGAGACTCAAGCCGTATTGGGGCAAGCACTGCAAGCGGGTGTGCTTTCACGACGACTACCTGCCGGCATTCAATCGGCCCAACGTGCACCTGGTGGACACTGAGGGACGTGGCGTCGACGCCATCTCCGCTCGCGGTCCCGTGGTGAGCGGCACTGAGTACCCGATCGATCTGCTCATTTATGCCTCCGGCTTCGAGGTCACCACGGATCTGCACCAACGCCTGGGATTTGACCCCAAGGGTGTCGGGGGCACTGCTTTGTCGGAACGTTGGGCCAAGGGTGCGCACACATTGCACGGCGTCATGGCCAGCGGGTTCCCCAACCTGCTTCTCATCAGCCTCGTCCAAGGTGGGTTCGGTACCAACTTCTCCCACCTTCTGTCCGAGGCGGCCAAGCATGTGGCCCACATCATCGAAGCGTGCGAAAAGGAGGGCGTCGCGGCCCTCGAGCCCGAGACGGCGGCCGAAGAGGAGTGGCTCTCGGTGCTTCACGGCATCGGCTTCGGCCACGCCCGTTACTTCGCGAACTGCACCCCCAGCTTTTACAACAGCGAACAGCAAACCATCGATACCCGGGCGGCGCGCAATCTCACCTATTCGGGAAGCTTGCTCGACTACGTCGGATACTTAGAGCGCTGGCGCGACGATCCAGCGTTCCCGGGCGTCACGATCGTGCGAACTGAATCGCCCTACAAAGATTGAATCATTGGCAACCCAATGCGACAAAGCAAGCTCTGTCATCGCGTCAGCTATGTCCGGTAACGCAATAGACGAGACGCTCGAAGCATCTCGTCAACCCCCAGCAACTGTTATCTATGAGAATGAGATCGGAGCGCGTGCGATGCGATCCCGATCGTGGCCCCCACGGTAACGGTAGCGAGGAGAGAAGCGACGGCGGTTGCAACGATGGCTGCTCCCATCTCAGGCCGCACGTCAACCTCCTCCCACCTATACACGTCATTTTTCATGTCTTGGTTATTACCGGATTCCGAATCCACCAAACATTCCTGTCGGAATCGCGAACCGGCTCGACCCGGTTCTCAGATATCCAACGATCCCTTGCCACTCCAGCCGGCTGCTTTGGGGCCTACCCGGCACCTCAAAGAGTTGACAAAGGAAACCGCGACACTGTTGCAGGTGCGGCTGACACCCGACTGACCTCATCACTCTTCAGGCTTGTTTCAGTATCTCCTCAAGGAATAGCTGGGTCTTCAGCGGAGGTTCGCGTTCGGGATACATCGTCGACAACAGATTGAGTGCCTCCTCTGCCTGATCGATACCGGCCTGGCGAAGCAAGATCTGAATGTCCTCATCGTCCTCCCCAAATCGCATGGCCATGAGTTTCATGGCCAACAGATATCGGGGTGACGCTGTTGTCACCTCAATTCCCTTGACCTCAGGGAAAGGGCGAGCGCTCTCGTCTTCGCCAGGCAAAAATGCTTTCACTGCGTCATTCAGCCAATCATCTGGTAACTCCATGGCCTCGGCCACGCGACCGGCGGACTGGTAGATAAGACTTTTCGGTTCGAACACTGCATCTATATCCTTTGTGACCCTCCTGTTGGAATAGGCAAGCGCCATGGCAGCCCCACCGACAATGAAGATCTGACCATGGACGCCTTGACGAGTCAGATCATCGCCAAGTGCCTGCAAGGCCGTGATGATCTGCTGGCGCGAGAAGGCCTTCTCAGACACGGTCGAACACCTCGCGTGCCATGAACACTCCATGCCGAGCGAATACGGCGGGCGTATGGGCGAGGGTGTAGGCGTGGAAAGCAGGGCGACTGGACACAAACCACCAGGGCTCTACAAACCGAGAATTTCCCTGAGTCCACCTTGGGGCAACGAGACCGCCTTCGGCGGCAAAGAATTCAGCCGTCGCGGCCAGCATGGCGTCAAAGCGAGCATCGCCAATCTCGTTTGGCTCGTCCCCCAGTAGAGCGATCCGACCTGGACGACTCGACCCTCGGAAATCGTCGGCAAAACCGAAAATGAGTCGCAGTGCGCTCTGCTCATCGTTTGCCTCGAGATCTTGTCCGATGGCCGACGCGAGGTCAGAGAGTGCCGACGCCCCTCGCCGCACTCGCGGGCGTGTGACCACGTCGACCTCGTGGTCACACGTCCGCAATAGCCGTCGGAACGTATCGAGATTTGGCGTTCGTTTTCCCGTCTCGTAGGCCGCGACCGCTGACTGCGCTGTCGAGGCACGTTGGGCCACCTCAGCCTGGGTCAATGCAGCACGATGGCGCGCGTCGCGGAGGATCGTTCCCGTATCCACCTTTGCATTATATACGTTTCGATATATGGCAGGCGCGCGTTAGGTCCCGTCAAAGAGTCGCCACAAGGCCGCACTCCCAGTGCCCCCGTGGTCGGCGCTGCCCTCGTGGCTCGCCGGGTAGTTCGCAAGGACCGAGACGCCCAAGAAGGCGTCGTACGTGGCCACGCCATCGTTGTCGGCACCTTGCTGACCGTGATGCCTTTGGTCTGCGGCATGGAGGCCGGGTCCAGCGAGCCTTGTGCGAGCACCGTATGCGGGCTCATTCCTTGCCCTGACCCGAGACTGCCCTCCCCCCGCCAGTTGATGGCAGGATCGCACCATGCACTCAATCGGTCACTGGGTCGACGGCAAATTGACCCCTGGGACGTCAGGCCGCACGTCGGCCGTCTACGACCCGGCTCGTGGCGAGCAATCGGCTGCGGTCGAGCTGGCCTCTTCCGGGGAAGTTTCCCATGTGGTCGCCATCGCCGCTCGAGCGGCCGCCGATTGGTCAACCAGTTCCTTGAGTGCCCGGTCTGCCGCCCTCTTCCGATTCCGGGAGCTGCTGGATAGCCACCGCAGTGAACTCGCAGCCTTGGTCACGGCCGAACACGGCAAGGTGCTCAGTGACGCCGCCGGCGAGGTGGCCCGCGGACTTGAGAACGTGGAATTCGCCTGCGCCATCCCCCACCTGCTGAAGGGCTCCCACTCCACCGAGGTGTCGTCGGGAGTTGACGTGCACACGGTGCTCCAACCTCTTGGCGTCGTCGCCGGCATCACTCCGTTCAACTTCCCGGTCATGGTGCCCTTGTGGATGCTGGCCAACGCCATCGCCTGTGGGAATTCCTTCATTCTCAAGCCCTCCGAAAAGGACCCCTCGCCCTCACTGCTCCTGGCGGAGTTGGTGCAGCAGGCGGGCGTCCCCGACGGCGTGTTCAGTGTCGTTCAGGGCGATCACGAAGCAGTTGATGCACTCCTGATCCATCCTGACGTGGCGGCGATCTCCTTCGTAGGAAGCACGCCAATCGCCCGGCACATCTACGAGACGGGTACCAAGGCAGGAAAGCGCGTGCAGGCGCTCGGCGGGGCCAAGAACCACATGGTCGTGCTGCCCGACGCCGATGTCGATGCGGCGGCCGACGCTGCCATCTCGGCCGGATACGGCTCGGCCGGCGAACGCTGCATGGCCATCTCCGTGGTCGTGGCAGTCGGGTCGATCGCAGAGCCGCTGGTGGCGGCCATCGCCGAGCGCATCCCATCGGTAGTCGTCGGGCCGGGGACCGACCCGACTTCGCAGATGGGTCCGCTCATCACAGCAGAGCATCGAGAGCGGGTCCTCTCCTACGTCGACGGAGCCGAGAACGAAGGAGCCAGCTTGGTGGTGGACGGGCGCGGCGACTGGCCGACCGGCTACTACGTCGGCTGCACGCTGCTCGACCACGTCGGACCAGGGATGAAGGTCTACGACGACGAAATATTCGGCCCTGTCCTCGGCGTGGCACGGGTCGACACCTATGAGGATGCGGTGGCGCTCGTCAATGCCAATCCCTACGGCAATGGGGTCGCCGTCTTCACCCGGGATGGCGGGGCAGCCCGACGCTTCCAACTCGACGTGACCGTCGGCATGGTCGGGGTGAACGTGTCCATCCCTGTCCCAGTCGGTTTCCATTCCTTCGGAGGGTGGAAGTCGTCCCTCTTCGGCGACAGCGCCATGTACGGTCCGGAGGGGATCCGTTTCTACACCCGGCCCAAGGTGGTCACCACTCGCTGGCCCGACCCATCCGCCAGCGCCATCGACCTCGGGTTCCCCCAAACCCGCTAGAGCGTTTCGGCCCACTCGATCAGCTGGGGGGCCAGCAGGGGCCAGCGCGAGAAGATGCCCACACCGGCGGCCGTCTCTTCGGTCCGCTCCGTCCATTCCCGGTCACCCCAGGGAGGTTCAACCAGCTCAGAGCCGGGTAGCAACGCGGCCAGAGTTTCGGACGTGGCCCGGGTGTGGTGGGGATCGCTCGCACCACTGCGAAAGACGAGAGCGGGAATGTCCATGGCCCGAGCCTGAGCGTCAGGGAGCCCAGGCACCAGTTCGTCTGGTCGCGGGCAGTAGACCAGCATCCACTCCTCCAACCTGGCGATGAATTGACGCGGCTCCTGGGCCAGGAGCTTGGGGAGGTTGGCCGGATTGCGCTCGAGTACCTCGGCCCATTCGGGCAGTGCCGCCACCGCCTCCATGCCGTAGCGCCAAGCGGCTGCAATGGAGTCTCCGCAGTAGTGGGTGCCGAGAGTCAGGAGTCCGTAAGGGCCCCCGCTGATCCACCAGATGGCTAGGGCGCGTGCCACCTCGGGGTGACGAGCCGCCGCCAGCAGGGACACACGGGAACCACCGGAGCCGCCGGCGATCACCGCCGGACCCACGTCCAATTGCCCGAGGAGGGCAGCCAAAACGTCAGCCTGCAGGGCGGACTCGGACTCACCGTCGAAGGAGATCTCCGAAGCGCCGGTATTCGGCCGGTCCCAGATCACGACCGCCTTGCCGGTCGATGCCAGGGCCTCGGCCAGTTCACGGACGCCGGGAGCATCCTTGCTGAACCGACCGCCCGGCGTGATTACCCACGGGTCACCCACCCCAATGATCTCGTACGCGATCCCCAGACCATTGACTCGTTCGAACGGCATGACTCCCCCTTTTGGTCATAGGGTATTTCGGAATCGCCGAACCTGGGGAGGGTCATGGCTCTGGCACTTGAAGGCCTGCGGGTGATTGACGCGGACACGCATCTCACTGAGGCCCACGATCTTTGGACCTCCCGAGCCCCGGCCAAATACCGCGATCGCGTCCCCCATGTCGAAGATGTCGACGGCCGGCCCATGTGGATCGTCGATGGCGTCGAACTTGGCTTCGCCGGTGGCGGGGGTGTTATCGACCGCAACGGCAACAAGGGCCGGGCCCTCGAAGCGCTCTACGAATGGACCCAGGACGAGATCCACCGCGGCGCCTTCGACCCCAAGGCCCGCATTGAGGTCATGGATGACTCTGGCATCTACGCCCAGGTTTGCTTCCCGAATTCCGTCGGGTTGGGCGGCCAAGGGCTGTCCGATGTCGTCAAGGATCCCGAGCTTCGATTGGCCTGCGTCCAGATCTACAACGACGCCATCGCCCAGATTCAAGAGGAGTCGAACAACCGGCTCTTGCCCATGCCGATCATGCCTGCATGGGACGTGGCGGCTTCGGTCAAAGAGGCCGAACGGGTGGCCGGCATGGGGCTACGAGGTATCAACCTGACGTCAGACACGCAGGATCTGGGGGCGCCGGACCTGGCCAGCCTGGAGTGGGATCCACTGTGGGACGTCTGTGCCGATCTCCACCTGCCGGTGCACTTCCACATCGGGGCCAGCCTGACCACCATGACCTACTTCGGGACCTACCCGTGGGCCTCCCAGAATGACGACACCAAGTTGGCCATCGGCGGCACCCTCCTCTTCATCGGCAACGCCCGCGTGGTGACCAACATCATCCTCAGCGGCATGTTGGAGCGTCACCCCACGCTGCAGATGGTCTCGGTCGAAAGCGGCGTCGGCTGGATCCCCTTCATTCTGGAAGCTCTCGACTACGAGATGTCGGAGAATGCACCCAAGGAACTCGACAAGCTCTCCATGCTGCCCTCGGAGTACTTCAAGCGGCAGCTGTTCGCCACATTCTGGTTCGAGAAGAACAACGTACCGGCCCTCATCGAGTCCGTGGGCGAGGACTGCATCCTCTTTGAAACCGACTTCCCCCATCCGACCTGCCTCTACCCGAAGCCGCTCGAAACGGTGGCCGACAAGATGTCAGCGCTGACTCCGGCGGTACAGCGCAAGGTGCTCGGAGAGAACGCGGCCAAGCTCTACCGCATCTGACTTCTCTTCTATGCGGCCTTCAGCCGTAGGTCGGATGCTGAGGCCAGCCAGCTGGTGAGTCTTCCCAGTCTTCTTGGCGCCCGTAGGGAGCAAGATCAAGGAGGTTGTTCACGAATAAGAGCCGATCCACCCCGCGGGCGGTGGTGGAGTAAGTCCGATAGACGTCCGTCCCGTCGCGCAAGAAGACGCTGAGCATGAAGCCATTACTGGCCCCACAATCGTCGGCGAATGGCGTGCCATGCGATGAGACGAAGGGCATTGTCCAACCTTTTGTTGCCTTGTACTTCTCTATCTGCGCCAGCGGCATATTGGATACCGTCGCCCAGCTGACATCGTTATTCGCCAGCTCATTCAGATCTGCCACGTTGTTTGTGAAATGGGTACAGCCGGGACAGAAGGCATCCGGTCCTACGTCCATGAACTGATACACAACGAGTTGTGGACGCCCCTCGAAGAGATCGAGCAGCGACCTTGGCCCGGTAGGCGAGCCGAATTCGTACCGCGTGTTGTCAAAGGCGACCATGGGCAGACGGCGTCGCCGGGCGGCAATCCCGTCAAGTAGGCGCGTGGCTTCTTTCTCGGCCACCAGCAGCTCATCACGCTGGGACTGCCACTCCTGGGCACTCACGATGTTCGGCTTGCTGCTCATTTTTGGCTTCCCTTCTTCCCGCTGGACGACCCTCCCTCACTTTGGCATGCATCCACCGCGAGAGGGCAGGTCAGATCATGATGGAGACGGAACGGCGGGTGGGGCCAATCACTCCTCAGGGCCGACGCTCTTGATGAGTGAGGCGTTGAGCAGCGCCAGGGCTGAGCTCAGGCTGGCTATTTGAGTATCGCTCCATCCCTCCACCACCAGCTCCATGCGGCGTCGCCGCTCTCGCTCCAAGCCCTCCATCGCGTGCCTCCCCCCGGGCGTCAGAACAATCGTCGTTGATCGGCCATCGCCCGGATCGGGGCGCCGTTCGATCAACCCGCCCTTCTCGAGCGCGG
The DNA here is from genome assembly GCA_036268485.1 of Acidimicrobiales bacterium. Lineage (GTDB taxonomy): Bacteria > Actinomycetota > Acidimicrobiia > Acidimicrobiales > RAAP-2 > Bog-473. The sequence goes on along the minus strand of DATAUC010000062.1, from coordinate 15,547 downwards.
TGAGCTGGCGGGTCACGGTCGAAGCATCAAGCTGCAGCTCACTGGCCAGGGCATTGGTACTCACCGGCCCAATTTCGTCGAGCGTTCGCAACGCCAGGTAGCCGGCCCGATCGACACGTTCATAGAGCGAACTCCGCCGACCGAAGCTCTCAAGCTGCCGTACGAGTTTGAGGAGTTCTAGTTCGATCGAACCGATGACGTCGGAGGAGGGTTGAGAATTCATGACTGGATTGAAAATCCTCCCCCCTGGGTAAAGAGTCCAAAGTACCTGCATCATACATCTATATACGGGGAGGGGCAGAGCGGATGGTCGACGGTGCGTCCTCAATCGGCGGCTGCCGGCACCCCGATTCGCCCGAACGGACAGGAGGATCATGTCGCCCGACCTCGTGAATCAGCAGGCGCCATTGACGCCGACGCCCGCTTCAGCTGAAAGCCCAAGCCCGGTCCCCGGCCACCGTCGAACGAAAACCGCCGCGTCAATGCTTGCGCCCGTCTTCGCCACACTTTTCCCGGGCACGGTGCCAGTCCGTTTCGAGTTCTGGGACGGCAGCTCTTTGGGATCCTCCACTGGGCCCGGCACCGTCGCTGTGCGCTCGACAGATGCCATACGTCGGCTCTTGTGGTCCCCCGGTGAACTCGGCATCGCCAGGGCCTATGTGACGGGCGAGTTGGATCTCACCGGTGACATCTTCGCCACCTTGAAGGCGCTTCACCTGGCAGCACGACCCGACCTGCGACCGAGCGGGCGGCTCATCCTCGATGTGGTGAGGTCGGCCCGGGAACTCGGCGTGCTCAGTCGCCCACTCAAGCCCCCGGCCGAGGAGGCATCACCCCGAGGCAGACGGCACTCCAAGGACCGCGATGCCCAGGTGATCAGCCATCACTATGACATCAGCAACGCCTTCTACCGACTCGTCCTCGGACCGAGCATGACGTATTCATGTGCCCGCTTCGTGAACCCGTCAACTCGACTCGACGAGGCGCAGGCGGCCAAGCATGATCTCGTGTGCAGGAAACTCGGCCTCCACGATCGCCTGGGCGCCCGCATGCTCGATGTTGGATGCGGTTGGGGCTCGCTCGCCATGCACGCGGCGGCCAACTACGGCGCCGACGTCGTGGGCATCACGCTGAGCAGCGAACAAGCGGCCCTGGCCCGCCAGCGGGTGGCGGACGCCGGCCTCTCGGATCGGGTGGAGATACGGGTCCAGGATTACCGCGACGTCAGCGGGGAGCAATTTGACGTCATCTCATCCATCGGCATGTTCGAGCACGTGGGCGAAGCCAGGATGGCCGACTATTTCGAATTGCTCCATGGGCTCCTCAACGATTCGGGACGACTTTTGAACCACGCCATCTCGAGTGTCGGCGGCTCGCGCATGGCGAAGAACTCGTTCATTGGCCGCTATGTCTTCCCTGACGGCGAACTGATCGACGTGGGTCAAGTGGCCCTGGCCATGGAACGAGCTGGCTTCGAGGTGCGGGACGTCGAGTCGCTGCGTGAGCACTACGCAAAGACCCTGCAGGCCTGGGTCGAGAATCTGAGTGCCCATTGGGACCAGGCCGTGGCCGAGGTCGGAGTCCAGCGCGCTCGTATCTGGCGTCTCTACATGGCCGCCTCGGCGAACGGCTTCGATGACGGTGGCGTCTCCATCCACCAGGTCCTGTCCGTAAAACCGGGCCCTTTGGGGGAGAGTCACATGCCTGCAACCCGATCCGACTGGTCGTGAGGAGCATCAGGCACTGAGAAGCGGGGCAGCCTCATTAGGCTTGCCGACATGAGTTCTGACCCCGACGACCCGATCGAACGGGCCAGATCCGTCACCGAGTTCTTCAAAGAGCGTGTGCCCGGTCAGCTTGGGTGCGTCTTCGACCATTCGGCCCCGGACCTCGTGCTCGGCCACATCGACGTCACGGAGAATCTGATTGCTGGCACCGGATTCCTGTTCGCACCAGCGGTCATCGCGCTGGCCGACGGGTGTGCCGCTATCGGGTGCGGCAACAACATCCCGCAGGGAGCATCCTTCACGACCATTGAGCTGAAGACGAATTTCTTGTCATCGGCGCGGGTGGGTGAACGGGTGGTGTGCCGGTGCACGCCGGTGCACCTCGGTCGTCAGACGCACGTCTGGGATGCAGAGGTCACCAACGAAACGACGGGGCGCACCATGGCACTGTTCCGTTGCACCCAAATGGTGCTGGCTGGCTCATAAGCGGGCGGCAACTGGTGGCCGCGGTGGGGCTACGGGTAACGTCCGCCGGACCATGCCCCGCTCGGATCGCCATGACTGACGTGCTCGGCGAGTCGGTCTCTTTGCCGTCGCGCCTGGGGGTGACGGCCCAAGTCCGTGACGGCGAGCTGACCATGCAATTGGAGCCCAGCGCCGAAGTGATCCGCAACGGAGCCGTACGGGCCAGCGTGTTGTCGTTCATGATCGACGCCGTGGCCGGCATCGTGCTCGACGACGATCCCGACGCATGGACCCTGACCACCGATATGACGGTGAGAATGCGTCCGATACCGGCGCCGGCGTTCATCACGACTCGAAGCACCATCCTTCGCCGGGGCCGACGATCGGGCACCGCCCGGGTGGATCTCGTCACCGCCGATGGAGCACCGGTTGGGACCGGAGCCATCGGCTTTGCCAGGGTGCCGCGCCGTGAAACGGATCCCCCCAAGCCGCAGGTGACACTCGAACGCATCACCTCGCTCTTCCGCGGTCCCAGCCTCCTGACGCATCCCCTGCGTGATGAGGCCGGCATCATGGTGCTCGAGGCCGCCGACGGTATCGTTGAAGTCCCGGTCACCAACGACTTGCGCAATCCGGCGGGCACGCTTCAGGGCGCCATGGTGGCTCTCGTGGCCGAGGTGGCCGCCGAGGAGTTGGTGTCGACGCGGTTCGATCTCCCCGCTGTGGTCATCGACCTCGATCTGCGCTATCTCGCTCAGACCGGCGATGGTCCCGTCCGGACACGGTCCACCCTGCTCGGCGACGGCCCCGATGCGCCGGTACAGGTGGAGCTCTTCGATCTCTCACGTGACCGCCTGACCACCTTGGTCTACGCCCGGGCGGTCCTGATCCCCGATTCAAGTTCCGGGGCTGGGACAGCTGGAAGAATGCATCGGCCCGGTGAACGACCAGACGCAAATGGAGGCACGCAATGAGCGAGGGTGACGAGCAACCTTCGGGCGTGCGCCGTTACCGGGGCCACGTTCGGAACCTTCTGGCCAGCGGCAAGAGTCGAGACGAGGCCATGCAGCAAGCTATTGGGGGTGACTTCGAACCGATCGGTCTCATGGAGAGGGACCTTCTGATCTGGCAGGGCCTTCAGCCCGACGGGTTTGTGATCGATGTCGGATGTGGTTCTGGCCGGCTGGCCGCTCCGCTCTCTCCCTATCTGCAAGGCGGCTATGTCGGCACTGACGTTGTGCCTGACCTCTTGGACTACGCCCGACAGCAGGTCGGGCGCCCGGACTGGCGTTTCGAGCTGGCCGACGGCCTTTCCATTCCGGCCTCCGATGGGAGCGCTGACGTCGTCTGCTTTTTCAGTGTCTTCACGCACCTGCGCCACGAGGAGTCGTATTGCTACCTCCAGGAAGCCAAGCGCGTGCTGCGACGCCACGGGCGGATCGTCTTCTCGTTCTTGGAATTCTCCATCGCGTCGCACTGGAACGTCTTTGAGGGAAATGTGGCTGGCGTACATTCGGACCAACCACTGAACCAATTCATGAGCCGCGACGGCATCGAATCCTGGGCCCGGCACCTCGATCTGCGGATGGTCGACGTGTTCGACGGGGACAAGCCCTTCATACCGCTGACACAACCGGTAGAGCTTGAGGACGGCCAACGGTTCGAGAAACTCGGAATGATGGGTCAATCAGTGGCGGTGCTCGGTCTCCCCGATTGACCAGGTGCTCAACCGCAGTGGATCACCTCAGTGAGATACCAACCAGGCGTGGAGGCCGGGGCCACGGTGAAGACGGCCTCTCCGGGCGGGTAGTCCCCCGGATCGGGGTACGTCGTCGAAGAGTCCGACGGTGTGATGTCGTGGTTGAAGAAGCAGGTGTAGTCGCCGGCCGGATTCGCGGTGCAGGACTTGAATTGAAGATTCACCATCTGTGCCGCCATCGAATCCATCTGCGCTCGACCAGCCGGATCGGTGACGTAGTCAATTTCCTGCACATTGCCGGCGTTCCATGCCGTGGAGAGGTAGGCCATGGCGGCATTGGGCGTGGCGAAATGTGGCGCCCCGGTGGCCGAGCACACTTCGCTGATCGGAACGGTGACAGCCGCCCCTTGCTGGCTCGACAACGGGCACGGAGCCGTGGTGGTCGTTGTCGCTTGGGATACCGCCGTGCTCGAGGTGGAGGTCCCCACTGACTTGGCAGCATCGCCTGCGGTCGACCCGTTGGCGCACCCGGCCAGCCCGATGACCGCGATGGCCAGGGCGCCGGCCACAGCCAGGCGCTGTCTCATCCGGGCGACCGGCATCAGCTGACGCTCAATGCGAGGGGCGTGGTGACGCTCATGGGTCCGTTCTAGTGCGTCCATTGCCTATCAATCAAGCATGGATGTGGGCTTTCTTGGTGGATACTGCGAGGTCACACCGGGGGTGCGTGCTCAGGCGTCCCCCACCTCGCCATCGTCGCTCTCCGGCGTGGTGGCCGAAGTCGGACCTTCTTCTTCGTCGCTGCTCTCAGCTGGCTGCAGGTCCTTCATCTGTTTGAAAAGTCCCACGGATCTCCGCTCCGGCCCAGTCAATTCCGCCTGACTCCACTCTCACCGTCTCTGGGACCTGCCGCCTGAGTAGCCACTACTCAATGTCCGTTGTAGTCCGCGGATCGGATGCCATGAACCAGCTACTTCGAGCGTGGGCGGGCTTGACAAAGCAGTGGCCGGCGAGCGAATCCCTTCCATCTCGATTGGAGCACAATGGGGACATGGCCCGCCTGACTACCGCCGCTGGGCCCTGGCCGGTCGTCGGCCGCAACCCCGAGCTCGAAGCCATCGGAGCCGCGCTGGACGACGGCGACTGTGAGGGTGTGGCCCTCATCGGCGGCGCCGGCTTCGGCAAGACCCGCCTGGCCGCCCAGGCTCGGCACATGGCAGTCGAGCGGGGTTTGGCCTGCTCGTCCGTTCGGGCCACCAAGAGCGCCATCAACATCCCCTACGCCGCCTTGGCCCCGCTCTTCGAGGCCTTTGACCTGTCGGCCAAGCTCGACGCGGGACTCTTCCGGGCCGTGGCCAGGGCCATTGACGTTCGCCGGGGCGATCGGCGAATGGTCCTGGTCGTCGATGACGCGCAAGAACTCGACGATGCCTCCGTGACGCTGCTTGACCAGCTGGTTGAGCACAACGGCGTCTTCGTTATCTTCACCCTTCGGGTGGGAGAGGTCGAAGCGCAGGCCCTGGTGCAGAAGTGGAAGGACCAGCGCATCCATCGAATCGACGTTGGCCCGCTCCCCGAAGCCGATCTCCGGACGCTGACCGAACTGGCGGTCGGCGGCCCGCTGGAAGGGGCCAGTGCTCAATCCTTTGTTGAATCGAGTGCGGGCAATGTGCTGCTGCTGCGGGAGCTCATCCAAGGGGCCATGGAGGCCGGCGCGCTCTCCTCGGAGTTGGGTCTGTGGCGACTGAATGACTCACTGGCCCAATCGCCCCGCTTGCGGGACCTCATCGATCAACGACTGGCCGGACTGAGCACCGTCGAACGTGAGGCGCTCGAATTGGTCGCGCTCAGTGACCCGGTGCAACTCGATCTCCTTGAGCAGCTGGTGCCCTTGGAGACCATCGAACAGTTGGAGCATCGCGGCCTTCTCGATGTCCTGGGCGGCGAAGCCGGCCCGGAACTGCGCCTGAGCCATCCCCTCTACGGCGAGGTCGTGCGCACCCATCTGCCCTCCATCCGTCGTATACGCCTGAGCCGGTCCCTAGCTGATGCCGCCGAGTCCCACGGCGAGGTGCACAGCCGCGACACGTTGCGGGTGGCGGTCTGGCGACTCGATGGTGGCGGGGGTGGGCGCCACGACACGATGCTGACGGCCTCACGCACGGCGCTGCGCACCGAGAACTACGCGCTGGCCATTCGCCTCAGCCGTCCGGTGTGGGAGAAATCGCGCTCGGTGGACGCGGCGATCGTGCTGGCCGAGTCGTTGGACTTTCTCGGGCGCTGCCGTGAAGCGGAGCAGGTGTTGCGGGTGGCCACACCTTTGGCCACGACCGATCGGCAGCGAACGAGCGTCGCCGCCCGCCGAGCGTCGGCCCTCTTCCGCTCCCTCGGTGAGGCAGACGAGGCCGACGTGGTCATCACGTTGGCCTCTGACCTGGTGACCGACGCCACGTGCCGGCGTGAGCTCGATGCCTTGCGGGGAAACCTCCTGCTTTTGGCGGGAGACGTGGCCAAGGCGGTGGAACTTGACGAAGCCATCCTCCAGACGCCCGGAGACGCCGCCTTCGCCCAAGCCTCCCTCGATGTGGGGACCGGCCTGGCCTTTGCCGGCCGGACCAAAGAGGCGATCGACCACACCAGTGTGGCGTTGGCCGCCCGCACCGACCTCAACGACGAGGAGCAGCTCTCGGCCATCGGCGTCTATGCCGTGGCCCAGGCCTTGGCGCAGTATCACGCAGGTCACCTGCTCGATGCTGCGCTCATCGGTGATGCCGGCTACCGCGTCTCGGTCGAGAAGGGCAACGTCGATGGCCAGGCCTGGTTTTCAACCCTGATGGGCCTCATCCTGCTGGCCCAGGGACAGCCATTGCTCTCCATCAACATGTTCCGGGAAGCATCCACCTTGTTCGGGATTCTCAACCATCCCGGACGGCGGTGGGGACTGGCCGGAGTCGCCCTGGCCAGCGCCGCCTGTGGCGACAAGGTGACCGGTCAGCGGGCACTCGAGGAACTGGACGACGCCCCCGCCACCGCCGTCCTCCTGCAGGAAGTCGGTGCTATCCGGGGCCGAGCCTGGATGGCCATGCTTCGAGGTGAACTGAGCAACGCACGAACGCTGCTGTGGGATGCAGTGGCATTGGCGGAGAAGTGGGGCCAATACGCCACTGGAGCGGAGGCGCTCCATGACCTCATCCGCATGGGCGCCGTCAACCCGGCCGCCGAGCACCTCGAACGCATCGGGGACAAGGTGGATGGGGACTTCATGGCCGCCCGTCTGGCCTTTGCTGCGGCGGCCGGCGCGCAGGACATGGACAAGGCGGCCCGGGCCAGCGGGATGTTCGAGGAGATGGGCGCCTTACTCTTTGCCGCCGAAGCGTCCACCCTCGAGGCGCAGTACGCCGACGACGCCGGCCTGCGCCGGCGGGCCAGCGAGGCGGCGGCCCAAGCCCAGCGATTGCTTGAGCGGTGTGAGGGCGCCACTCTTCCCTGGCTGGTCACCCGACCGGGCACGGCTCACCTCTCCGAGCGCGAGCGCGAGGTCGCCATGCTGGCGGCCCAGCTGCTCACCAGCAAGCAGATCGCCGAACGGCTCTTTGTGTCCGTGCGGACCGTGGATAACCACCTGCAGCAGGTCTATGTGAAATTGGGAATTAAACGCCGCAACGAGCTGCCGGCTTATTTCCCCAGTTCGCAGACCCGCCCAACCACGTGATGGGCTTCTGGGTGACCGCGTTGCCAGATGGCGGCTCGCCGAAATAAGTAGTCGCTACTCAGGTCGCAGCCGCCGCATGAGTAGAAGGTGTCCACTGCTGGGCCAACGGGTGGGTCAGCCTGAAAGGATTCACAATGGGACGTTCTGCTGGGAAGTACGGCAACAAGCGCATTATTGCGTCGGCGGCGGTTGTTGGCATGGCCCTGGGCGGCTTGGCCCTTCAGACCACGGCTGGCGCAACCCCCGGTTCAGCCAAGGCCAAGGTCACCGTGGGCTCCAAGACCTACAAGCTGAGCGGTGGGGCCTGCGTGATTTCCGGCACGACGCTCCAGGTCGGCGTGGGCTCCAAGCCCAACTCCCTGGGCATCAACGGAACGCTCAAGGGTGGCAAGTTCAAGAATGCGCAGATCGGCATGGTCCTCAAGGGCAAGCCCGTCGCCATCACCACGGACAGCGGCAAGGCCAGCGCCAGTGGCGGTTCCTTCTCCGGCACCGACGTGGTGTCGCACTCGAAGGTCAAGGGCACATTCACCTGCTAGCCAAGGTCAATGGATACAGCAACAATGCCGGGTGGCCGCTTTCGGTCGCCCGGCATTGTTGTGTTTGGGGCTCAGGAAGCGGCGGAGGGAGTTGATCCTTTGACGCTGGTCCGGTACATCTCCCGGCGGACTCCCGAATAGTCGTTGAGGGCATTGTGCATCGTGCACCGGTTGTCCCAAATGGCCACCGTCCGCACCGACCAGCGCAGGCGGCAGGTGAAGTTCTCGTTGATGCTGTGGCGATACAGGTAGTCCAACAGAGGCTGTGATTCGTTGGCTGTCCATCCGGCGAACCTCGTCGTGTAGACGGGGTTGACGTACAGGACCGGACGGCCGGTCTCCGGGTGCTCGGTGATCACCGGGTGCACGTGTTCTTCATAGGCCTCGGGCGAAGGGGCGATGGCCATGGAGGTGAGATCTTTCACCTTGTCCAACAGTCCCCCCGTGCCATAGGCCATGCCGGCCGAATGCACCGCCTTCATACCCTTGAGGGTGGCCTTCAAACCGTGCGAGAGGGTGTCATAGGCCAGGTACTGGTTCGACCACACGGTGTCGCCACCGTGATCGGGCACATCCCAGGCTTGCAACAATGTGTACGACGGCGGCGTGGGGAGATAGCTCAGGTCGGTGTGCCAGGCATTGGCGAAATTCAACGCGTCACCCGGCTCCTTTATGACCCGGATCACGTGCGGCCTACCCTCAATCGGATTGACGAACGGAGTGCTGTCCCGCCCGCCCAACAGGTCGGCGATGCGCTCCAGGGCATCGAGGTCGAGCGCCTGCTCGGGCAGGAAGACCACCAAGTAGCGGTCCAAGGCCTCACGTAAGGCATCCAGCTCATCGGCGTGCGCCACGTGCGAGAGGTCCAGCCCGGTCACGGTGGCGCCCAGGGCTCCGGCCACCGGTGCCACCTGAAGTTGTCTGGTGCTCGCCGTGCTCACGGCCGGCCTCGAGAACCCATGCATCCGAGCCTACGCCGGGCGATATGAAGACGCCCCGGCTCAGACCAGCCCGCTGGGCCGGAGCCGCGGCGGTCCGGCTTCTTGCACCGGCATCCGTTGGTGCGTGGGCATTTGCGGAGGTGGAAAATGGACCTGCTCGTACGCCGCCACCCAAGCCAGGAGCTCCGTGTTCGGCATGGCCGGCATGCTCAGATCGATCGGCGCCGCGAAATTCAGCATGGAGGTGAGATCGCCGACCGTGTTGCGACGCCACTGGCTGACGTAGGGCACCTCGACCCCGAAGCGCTTCTCCAAGAAGAACAGCACCGACGTGTGGTCTGACACCTCGCTCGAGCACAGCCCGCCGCGGCTGAAGGGCGAGATCATCATCATGGGGACACGAAAGCCCAATCCGACCGGGCCCGGAATCCCGAAGGAGCCCACAATGTTCTTCAGGGCGGAGCCGAGGCTGACGAACTCGCCCGGCGTGCCCAGCGGAGGGGTCGGTGGCACCACGTGATCGAAGAACCCGTCGTTCTCGTCGAAGTTCAAGATGAGCACCGTCTTGGCCCACACCTTCGGATCGGCCCTCAGGGCATCGATCACCTGCGCCGTGAAGTTGGCGCCGTAGCTGGGCGCCGCTTCTGGGTGCTCCGAGTTCAAATAGCTGCCGACGATCCACGAGACCTGCGGCAGATTGCCCGACACCACGTCCTGGCGAAGCTTGGCCGCCAGCGCCGGTCCAGAGAGCTGTCCGTCCGGGGTGGGAATGAAACTGTTCCCCCGCCGGTACAGGTCGGTTGTCGTGTCCACGAATCCCTTGAAGAACGGCAGCATGTTGTCGGTGAAATTGTCGATCTCCTGGTACACGTACCAGTCGATGCCGGCCCGCTGCAGCCGCTCGGGATAGCTCTCCCAACCCAACTGGCCGATGTGTTGCGAATTGTCGATGCAGGGTCCGCCCAGACGTCCGTCGGCATCGATGGTGCCCGACATGTGCATGATCCGGTTCGGATTGGTCGGTCCGAATACCGAGCAGTGGTACGCGTCAGAAATGGTGAAGGCGTCGGCCAACGCATAGTGGTACGGGATGTCAGCGCGGGTGAAGTACCCCATGGTCAGCGGGCCGTAGTCGGTGACCGGGATGGGCTTGGGCAAGCGGTCGATCACATCGTCGACCACTCGGTGGGCCGACACAAAGCCATCCATCAATCCAGCGTTCCAGCTCAGATGTTGCGCCGACCAGGCGTGGCTCAGGTCCTCCGCGTTCTGTGCACTGGTGGTCTTCGAATCGAGATGCCAGGGCAGGACGAACGGTTGCCGTGAGGGATTCTGCACCAAGTCGATGTCGGGCTGCTGGAAGACCGAAAGGCCACCGACCCTGCCATGGGCCGACGGATCCGAGAAGCCGCGTACGCCTGAGAGGGAACCGAAGTAGTGGTCGAAGGAGCGGTTCTCCTGCATCAGGATCACCACATGCTCAATGTCGGCCAAGGTGCTCGGATTGGCCGAGAGCGGTGTCGCCCCCGCCGTGCCGGTGGCGCCCGAAACGGCGACCGATGCGGCCCCGACGAAGGCGCCGGCGGCCAGCAGTTCCCGTCGTGTCATTCGGTGAGCGTCGCCGCCCTGTCCGGTGGTGCTGTCCTGCGTCACGAGAAGTCTCTCCCTTGGCACCGATTCTGCGCTCCGCAGTCATGCCGCCACCCGAAATGTAGGCCCCGGCTTGGGTGACGTGCCGGTGAACGACCTCGCAAGGGCCACGGCCGGGCACCACAGCCAAGTCTTATCCCGCTCCTACAAACCCTTGACCTGGCTGACAGCTGGCCGGTGTCAGATGTCCTCAGGCCAGGGCTCCCATGGTGGTGGGCACCGGCAGAGGAGATGCCATGACTGACGAAGGAATCGAACAGCCGAGCCCAGACCAGCTCGGTTCGCCCGAGGGCGATGTCTCGGCGGCAGCCACTCCCCCACCCCCGATGCCGCCGCCTTCGACCACCGGCGTCTACGCCTTGGGCGCCCTGGCGGGCAATCCACGGCTCGGCGCCACCGCCGACGGCGCGTACTCCGGACCGCCCACCAACCCCGGTGCTCCCGGGTGGCCGGCCCCGCCCATGCCGAGCGTCACCCCAGCCACTACGCATCGCCTCCGCAACAGCGCGTTGGTGGCGGCTGCCGCCATCGTCACGCTGGGAGTCGGGGTTGGTGTCGGCCACGTCACGTGGACGACCAACGGGTCGGCACCGACGTCGTCGGCTGCTCCCGCTCCGTCCCAGCTGCCATCGGGCTCGGGCTCGGGCTCCTCTGGCTTCGGATTCGGCGGGGGATCATCAGGCGGAGGCGCCACCTCGGGGCCGAGTGACGTGTCCGCCATCGCCAAGAAGGTCGATCCCGGCCTCGTCGATATCGACACCACCCTCGGCTACAGCCAGGAACAGGCGGCCGGTACGGGCATGGTCCTCACCTCGTCGGGTGAGATTCTGACCAACAACCACGTCATCGACGGCGCGACCACCATCAGCGTCACCGATGTCGGCAACGGCAAGACCTACTCGGCCAGCGTCGTGGGCTATGACCGCACGGGCGACATCGCCGTGCTCCAGCTCCACAACGCGTCGGGCCTGCAGACAGCCAATCTGGCCAACTCTTCGGGCGTCTCCGTGGGTGAGGACGTGGTCGGCATCGGCAACGCGGGCGGCACCGGAGGGACGCCGAGTGCGGCCGGAGGAACCGTTACCGCCCTCAACCAATCGATCACGGCCAGTGATGAGGGCGACGGCAGCTCCGAACAGCTGACGGGGCTCATTGAGACCAACGCCGACATTCAGGCCGGTGACTCGGGGGGACCCCTGGTCAACACCGACGGCAAGGTGGTCGGGATCGACACCGCCGCCTCGGCCGGATTCTCCTTCCAGTCCTCGGGTAATCAGGGTTACGCCATCCCCATCAACACCGCACTCTCGATCGCCAAGCAGATTGAGAGCAGCAATGCCTCTTCCACGGTCCACATCGGTGCCACGGCGTTCTTGGGGATCGAGATTTCGACCGCCTCGGAGAATCAAGGTGGTTTCAATGGCAATGGGTTCGGCGGGCAAAGCGGCGTCGGCGGCGAAGGGACCTCCGCTTCCGGTGCCACTGTGGCCGGTGTGGTGACCAGTTCGCCCGCTCAAGAAGCTGGGCTTGCCGAGGGAGACGTCATCACCTCGGTGGACGGTCAGACTGTGAGCTCACCCACCGACGTCACTGATCTGCTCGAGCCGCATCACCCCGGCGACAAGGTGAAGATCGGCTGGACCGACACCTCGGGCGGATCACACTCCGCCACCGTGCAGCTGACGTCGGGACCTCCGCAGTAGGCCAGGCCACCCGGTCCGGGTGTCGCTAGAGTGAACGTGCTGTCTGGCTTGTTTTCCCGCAGGCCAGGCAGCACTTCATTGTTCCCGCCTGCCGAGGTTATGGCGCCAGACGGTACGCTCACTTCACGTGCGATTGCCGCGGAGGATGCGTCATGACCGATGACTACACGCTCGATATGACGATCCGGCCCGACTCCGAGTTCCTGGGTACCGATCAGCTAAGCGATGACGAGCTGACCGCCCTGGCCCTGGCCGCCGATCCGGCCGCACCCATCGGGGACGATGCGCTGCCGTTGAACGTCCACCTGGGACTCTTTGCCGGCGCACTACCGCAGTGGTACATGCCCGCCGCCGTAGCCCGAAGTGGTCAGCGCTGGCGTACCCCGGTCGTCATGGGAGTCGTGGCTGCGTTCCTGCTTATTGAGGCGCTCGGCCTTTGCAATACCTACGGGACATTGGGCCTGTAGCAACCCATGGCCCAACGGCGTTAGGGTTTGCCGGCGGCTACCCAGCCCTCGACCCGGCTATCGCTTATCCGGCGGGCCGTAGCCATGTCGGCCCACGCCCGGAAGCGTGCCTTTTCGTCACCGCTCAGCTGGGAGAACAGCGTCGCCTCGCTGGACGATCCGTTGGGACGGGCCGACCGGGTGCGAGAAGAAGCTCCGCTGGCGCGGCCTTGCGAGATAAAGGGCGCAAAGGCATCACGCAGTTTTGCCGCATTGTCTGCATTGACGTCTATTTCGTATGCTTTACCGTCTAAGGAAAAGTGGATTGTCTCGTCAGCATCCCCGCCATCAATGTCGTCTGTGAGCTTTACGATTACCGTTTTTGACATAAGGCCATACTGACAGAACATAGGCTAAGCGGCAACTCTTTGGCTATTGGCTACTATGCGCTGCAAAGACGTTCAATACTAGCTGATACGGAATCCCAGGTCACTACCTACAAAACGTTTGTTTGATCTCGCCTTGTGACGAACGGGTGACGCAGTCAATCAAAAACTTTCCCCTCGTCAAAGCGATAGTCCTCCCGTAGGCTCTTAGTGTCCTCGGCGCGCCTGATTCGACCCCTTCTTCCCCCTCCGTCGAATTGCGGCGCGTCGGGGCGCGTCCCCGCTGGCTAGGCCGCGGAGCAACGAATCGGGGCGGCGCGATTTGCCGTCAAACTATGGGCATGCCTCGTCAAAACAGGCCCCGTCACGCTCATCGCGCCACCCACGGGGATCGACCGTTTGCCATGGGTTCGCACTGGCGGGCCGACGGTGCGCCCAAGACGGCGTTCCACTCGCGCCAGGAGGCACTCAGCGTGGCCGACGATCGCCGCCACAGTTCGGGTCTCACCCTCAGCGTGTACGAGTGTGACTTTTGCCGCTGTTGGCACATGGGCAAAAGCGGCGGGCGGGAGTGATGAGCGACGTTCCTGACGATGGGTTCGTCGCCTGGGAGATCCACCACGGGCTCTGCGGCGAATGCGGGTTCGACTGGGATGAGCTCGACTTCGAAGACCTGGTCGGCCAGTGCGTCAGTGGTGTCGGAATATTCGGCGAGGTGCTGTCCAAGATCGAACCGGCCGAGGCGGTCGGGCCGGGCCTGTGGTCAGCCAGTCGTTACGTCTGGCACACCGTCGACGTGCTGCGCTTCGGCACCGAACGGCTGTGGACCATCAGCAGCGATTGTGAAATTCCGGTTCATGCTTGACAGCGTGGCACCGGTACCTGCTTGACACTTCCCGGCGCGACTCCGGTACCTGGGCGACACTGACACCGGTACCTGCTTGACACTCGTGCCTGACAAGGGTCCACCATCTGGCCGTGGCCACCTTCTTCGCTGTTGATGCAGATGTCGACAGATCCGAGGGAGGCCGGTCGTGTTAGTGGAGCTCAAGGTCGTGGAACAGCGCTATCGAGCGGTCATCGATGTCTTAGACGGGTTGAGCGTCACCGACGTCGCCCTGCGCAATGGAGTGACCCGCCAGACCGTCCATACCTGGCTGCGCCGCTATGCCGAGGGCGGGCTGGCTGCACTGGCCGACAAGAGCTCGAAGCCCGGCACCTGCCCCCATCAGATGGCGCCCGTGGTCGAAGCGCGTGTGGTCGAACTGCGCCGCCAGCACCAGCGCTGGGGACCGAGATCGATTCTCACCCAGCTCGAACGCGAAGGGTTCACTCCTTTGCCAGGGACCTCGTCGATCTATCGGACCCTGGTGCGACATGGCTTGATAGAGCCGACCAAGCGCAAGCGATCTCGCTCTGACTACAAGCGCTGGGAACGCTCTCGGGCCATGGATCTGTGGCAGATGGACATCGTGGGCCGGTTCTATCTCCTCGATGGAACCGAGCTAAAAGCCGTCAGCGGGATCGATGATCACTCTCGTTATTGCACCAGTGCTCGCCTGGTGCACCGAGCAACGGCCCGACCGGTCTGTGACGCCCTCGAGAGAGCACTCGGCATTCACGGTGTGCCTGATCAGATCCTCAGCGACAACGGCAAGGTGTTCACGGCCCGATTCGGTCCGGGACCCGGACCAGTGCTCTTCGATCGGATCTGCGCCAACAACGGCATCAAACACATCCTCACCGCCCCGTATTCACCGACGACAACCGGCAAGGTGGAACGCTTCCATAAGACCATTCGGGCTGAGTTCCTGGTCGATCACGACCGGGTCCACGCCACCATCGAAGAGTTCCAAGCTGCGTTGGATACTTGGGTCGAGCATTACAACACCGAGCGGCCGCACCAATCGCTCGGCAATCGTGCGCCCATTGAACGATTCGCCTTGGCCAAAGAGCGCAGAGTGATGAGCGATATTGCCGAGGACCATGACTCCATCGCCCAGGCACCGGTGCGCGCACCACGTCCGGGCGGGGTGAGTCGTTGGGTGGACCAACGGGGCACGATCGGACTCGGATCATTTCGCTATCGGGTAGGGGCAACCTTCGCCGGCGAATCGGTCGAGGTCGTAGTCCAAGGAGGTCTGGTCGAGATCCTCCACTCAGGGGTCCTGGTGGCCTCTCACGCCGAACGTCGTCGAGCTGAAGCTCCGACTCGAGCCCAGCGTTCACCTCGCCAGGGTCGGGCCGCTCCACCAACCTCTGGTCTTTCAGTCAGCCGC